>CAZNQA010000032.1:0-19722 GCA_964575105.1 uncultured Stakelama sp. | reverse complement strand
CAGACGTGGGTCGGGGGGGAGAAGGTGTTCGTGCGGCCGTAAGAAACCGGTTCTTGCCTATGTTCATTAGCCCCTCCCCTTCAGGGGAGGAGATGGGGGTGGGGCGTGCCTCGCAGAGGGGTTTGTTCTGCTGGACTTCCCCACCCCAACCCTACCCCGAGGGGGAGGGGCTTAGCTCAGACTGTCGCTGCGTTTTTCTGCGTTTCAATCCGCCTCGATATCGCGATTGGCATCGTTTTTGATGAACCCGCGATCATCCGCGACGAACGTCGCCGCCGGGATCGCGCGCTGGTCGACCGACGTCACGCGCCAGATCGGCGGGCCGCTTGCGGGGGCGATCAGCAGCGGCAGCTTGAGCGTCTCGTCCCAGCAGACGTGCGTCGTGCGCGGACCCTCGACCAGATCGTACCAGCGACACGCCCGCCCGATCCGCGGCATCCCCGCAGGCGCTTTGGCGACGACGAGTCGATACGCGCCCTTGGGGTGCCGCAGTCCGTGGCCGAGATCGTACCAGTCGGTGAACGCGCCGATCCGGTAGAGATTGGTGCGTTCGATCACCGTGCTGATCCGCCGCCTCAGGTCGAGCACCTTGAGCGTATAACCCGCATCCTTGCCCTTGCGCGAAGCGTAGGTGACGAGCGCGGCGTCGGTGACGCGCTTGATGTGGCGGTCATGGTCGCGCCACAGCTCCATCCGGTGAACCGCGCCGTTCGTGGCGAACAGCACCTGATAATGGAGGAACGCAGGCTCCCCCGCCGCGCTGAAGGTCCGGTCGAACGACAGCGGGCGGGGTGCTTCCGCCGCCAGCCCGGGCGCGGTAGCCAGCGCGAGCAGCGGGAGGGAGCGGCGGAGCACCGTCGTCAGCACGCTCGCCATTACTGGCGGACAGCCTTGGCGTAATCGAAGTAGCGATAGGTCTTGCCGTCGATCGTCAAATCCTTGACCTGCAGCGTGATCGAATAGGTCCCCTGCGTCAGGGCCGTATTCTTGCGGACGCCGGTCGGATCGAGCGCGGTCTCGAAGGACAGGCCGGTCGCCGGCGCGGTCGGCGAGATCGCCGAGGCGGCGACGGTCGGGGTCGAACCGGTCGACGGAGTCGCAAGCGCCTCGTTGATGATCCGCCCGTCCGCCTGCGGCATCGCGAGGCGGAGGAGGTACGCCACGGTCGGCGCGACGTCGACGTTGCCGGTCGGGGTGGTGACGGTCGCGCCCCTGCGGAACGACGGTCCTGCCGCGATCAGCGTGTTGTGGACGTCGACGGGGCTGAAGCTGCCGTGCATCCCGCGCTGCCCGCCGGTGCTCTCGAACTCGATCCCGGCCTTGCCCTGCACGACCGCCTGATCGTCCCAGTTGAACGAGACGACGACATCGGGCTGGCCGTTGCCGCTCCGCGTCGCATTCTCGAGGTTGACCTGGCTCATCTGAAGCGTGCCCGGGATCGACCCGTAGCGGCTGTCGACGAACACCGCGCCATATTCCTCGCGCTGCTGGAGGAAGGTGACGAGGTTGCGGATCGTCGTCAGGTCGTGGCTCGGCACGTAGAAGTAATCCGACCCGCCGTTGGCCGCGACGACGATGCCGTTGGTCGGCAGGCTGCCGGGGGCGGGGACGCGGAAGCTGCCGGTCGCGCTGATCGATTGATATTTCGTGTTCGCAGCACCGCAGACCGAGCCGCTGGTGTCGAGCCGGACCGGGACGGTCGGGGTGCCGGTCGCCGAGATGCCGTACATCGCGCTGACCGAGCAGCCGCTGCCGTCATACGCCTTGAACCCGCGGTAGGTCAGCAGATCGGCCGAGCGGACGTCGCCCGAGAAGGAATAGCCCGACGGGTTGATCCCGCCGAAGCTCGCCGCGCTGGTACCGCTGGTCGAGCCGTTGACGGTCGGGCCATTGGGTGCGGTCGCGGACGGGTTGATCGAGCGGAGCGGATAGATGTTGAGCGGACCCGACACGCTCGAATGTGCGTGATCCGAAACGACGACGACGTTGGTCGTCGTATCAAGTCCCTGTGCCTTGAGCGCCGCCGTCAGTTCGCCAAGCCGCGCGTCCTGCGACTTGAGGCCGGCACGGGCGTTGCTCGAGCCCGGGCCATAGCCGTGCTCGACATTGTCGGGAGTGCGGAACCAGATCACCGACAACATCGGCTTCTTCTGCGGCAGGATGTACGAGGTGAAGACGTTCAACATGTACTTGTTGGCGGCGTCTTCGGGCGTCGATTGAGTCGTGTCGCTCGAGTCGCGTGCCGGGATCGTGATCGTCCCGTTGGGATCATAGGCGTTGGTGTCGAACGTCACATAACCTGCGCGCGCGGTCGGCGTGCCGTTGCTGCCCGAAAGCGTCACCGCATCGGCACCGGAATAGGTGTTCACGACATTGGTCGGCAGCGCGATGTTGGCGGCCTGCAGTTCAGTGACGAGGCTGCGCGGCTGGACGGTATTCTCGTCGAGGAAGATCCCGCCCTTGCCGAGATCCTGGATATAGGCAGCCCCCGACTTGCCGATCGCAGCGGTGGTCAGCCCGGCGGCCTGCGCGGTCGCGAACAGGCTCTTCACCAGCAGCAGTTGGCCGCCGTAATAATCGTTGAGCGTATTGAGGACCTGATAATCCTCTGTGAACACGGGATCGGTATAGCTCTGCGTCGCCCCTGCGGCGGTCTTGCCGGCGGGGATCGTGTTGCCGGCGCCCTGCGGCGGGGTCCAGAAGGTGTTGCCATAGAAGCCCGAGGTCTTCGGGAACGAGCCGGTCGCGAAGGACGAACCGTTCATCATCGTGAAGGTCGGGTAGGTCGAATGGTTGTCCTGGAAATTCACGCCGCTCTGCTGCAGCGCGTACAAATTGGGTGTGTCGGTCGCGTTGACGTCGTCGGGGCGCAGGCCGTCCCACACCATCACGATCGTGCGGGTTGCAGCTGCGACCGGAGTCGGGGTCGGCGTGGGCGAGGGGGCGGGGGTCGGCGCGGGCGTCGCGCCGGTATCACCGCCGCCGCCACCGCTGCAGGCCGAGAGGAGGAGACTGGTCGCGCACAAAGCAGCGACGGCCGAATGCATCTTCATATAGGAACCCCACGAGTGACGGGTCGTGCGCCGGCAGCGACCGTATGACAGTGCAGTTAGATGGCTTAAATGACCAAGACGTGACGTATGGTAAACGAAGTGTAACGTAAATACTTGTTTTCACGTCACTTGAGTCAAGCCCGGGGGCTTGAGACGGGCGCGGGACGTGGCTAGGCGCGCAGCAGTTGCTACGGCCTCGGCACTGTCACGGTCGTGGAACGATGTCGCGAGTGTCAGGCGACTTCGGCAGAATCCAGCAGCTCGTCAGGTTCGCGCAGCACATAGCCGCGACCCCACACGGTCTCGATATAATTCTCGCCTTCGCACGCCATGCTGAGCTTCTTGCGAAGCTTGCAGATGAAGACGTCGATGATCTTGAGCTCGGGCTCGTCCATCCCGCCGTACAGGTGGTTGAGGAACATTTCCTTGGTCAGCGTGGTGCCCTTGCGCAAGCTGAGCAGCTCGAGCATCGCATATTCCTTGCCGGTCAGGTGGACGCGCGACCCGTCGACTTCGACGGTCTTGGCGTCGAGGTTGACCGCGAGCTTGCCGGTGCGGATGACCGACTGGCTGTGCCCCTTCGAACGACGCACGACCGCGTGGATCCGCGCAGTGAGTTCCTCGCGGTGGAACGGCTTGGTGACATAATCGTCCGCGCCGAAACCGAACGAGCGGACCTTCGAGTCCATTTCGTTGATGCCGGAGAGAATCAGCACCGGAGTCTGGACACGCGCGACGCGAAGCCGCTTGAGCACGTCGTAACCGTGCATGTCGGGCAAATTGAGGTCGAGCAGGATGATGTCGTAATCGTACAACTTGCCGAGATCGAGGCCTTCCTCGCCCAAATCGGTCGTGTAGACGTTGAAACCTTCGGCCGTCAGCATAAGCTCGATCGCCTTTGCGGTCGTCGGCTCGTCTTCGATCAGCAGCACACGCATCTTGCTGTTCCCCGTTTCAAGGCGTCGGTACCTCCTTTGGCCCGACCGACCTTCGCAGTAACTATTAACCTCAACACAAATGAAGGCAAAAGGTTAATTTGCGATTAATCCGGGATTAAGATGAGTCATCTGGTGTTGCAGAGGGTCACGGCTGGACGCAGATCGACTTCAGCCGATCGGTCAGGAACGCGATCAGGCCCTCGACGCGGGCGGGGCGCAAGGTGCCCGGGGGCGTCATCAGGTGGAGCGCGCCAGTGTGCGGCGCCCAGTCCGCCAGAATGATTTCGATCCGCCCGGCGCGCAGGTCTTCCGCGACGATGAATTCGGGGAGCATCGCGATCCCGAGACCACGCCGGAGCGCGGGCAGCATCGCCTCGCCGCTGTTGGTGGCGAGCGGTCCGTTGAGCCGGACCGAAACCTCGGTTCCGTCCGGCCCGACGAAACGCCACGGGGATGTGACGTTGGTATAGGCGAAGCAGCGATGCTCGCCGAGCTGCCCGGGATGCGCCGGTCGACCGTGCAGCGCGAGATAGGCGGGGGCAGCGACGACGTGCATCCGCATGTCCGCGAGCTTGCGCGAACGCAGCGAACTGTCGGGGAGCGTCGCGATTCGCAGCGCGATGTCGAACCCCTCGGCAACGATATCGACTCGCGCGTCGGACAGGTGGAGGTCGATCTCGATCCCGGGATTGAGCACGAGAAAGTCGGCGATGACCGGCGCGATCGCGAGCAGGCCAAGCGACATCGGCGCGGCGACCCGGACCAGGCCGGTCGGTGCGCTGGCGGCATCGAGCGCGGCTTCCTCCGCCGCATTCGCCTCGGCGAGGATGCGCGCGGCATGTTCCGCGAGCGCCTTGCCGTTCTCGGTCAGCGTCAGGCGGCGGGAGGTGCGATGGAACAGCGACTGGCCGAGATGCGCCTCGAGCCGCGTAACCGCCTTTGAAACCGTTGCCTTGGAAACGCCGATTGCCTCCGCCGCACCACTGAACGAGCGATATTCGACGACGCTCGCGAAGATCGCCCAGGCTTCGAGGTCGGGGAGGCGCATGGTGGAAGCTCCGGTCGGTACGGTCGCGTAATCCTTAGCTACGGAAACGATCGGTTTCCAGTGTTTCCATTTACGATCTGATGCAATCGCTTATCTTGGTCGCAACGGAACAGGGCGTTCCTGCAGGAGATCCACGATGATCGAGAAACGGTCTTTCGAAAGTCTTGGCCATGCCAACCACGGCTGGCTCAATGCGCGGCATCATTTTTCCTTCGCCAATTATTACGAGCCCGCCCGCATGGGCTGGGGCGCGATCCGCGTTTGGAACGACGACGAGATCGCCGCGAACAGCGGTTTTCCGCCGCATCCGCATCGCGACATGGAGATCATCACCTATGTCCGCAAAGGTGCGATCACGCACAAGGACTCGCTTGGCAACGAGGGGCGGACCGGCGCTGGCGACGTTCAGGTGATGAGCGCGGGGACCGGGGTTCGCCATGCCGAATACAACCTCGAATCGGAGCAGACGACGATCTTCCAGATCTGGATCGAGCCGAGCCGCACCGGCGGGTCGCCGTCCTGGGGGGCAAAGCCGTTCCCCAAGGACGACCGTTCGGGCCAGTTCGTGACGCTCGCCAGCGGGTTCACCGAGGATGTCGGTGCGCTGCCGATCCGGGCGGAGGCGCGCGTCCTCGCGGCGATGGTGCGGGCGGGCGAGACGATCACGCATGAAGTCCTGCCGGGGCGGCATGCCTATCTCGTCCCCGCGACCGGGCTGATCCAAATCGAAGGCGAGACGTTCAAGGCGCGCGACGGTGCGGCGATCGATGGCGGGCAGACCGTGACGATCACCGCGCTAGAGGACGCCGAACTCGTTCTGGTCGATTCTCAGTAAAGCGTTCCACGCATTCCATTCAGCAAGAAGGAAAGTCTCATGGCCAAGGTTCTGGTGCTCTATTATTCGTCTTACGGTCACGTCGAGCAGATGGCGGACGCCATTGCCGAGGGCGCGCGCGGTGCCGGCGCCGAGGTCGACATCCGTCGGGTTGCCGAGACGGCGCCGCAGGACGTCGTCGAGGCGGCGCATTTCAAGACCGATACCAAGCATCCGCTGATCGAAAGCCCCGATGCGCTCGCCAATTATGATGCGATCATCGTCGGCGCGCCGACTCGCTATGGCCGGATGCCCGCACAGATGGCGTCGTTCTGGGATACCACGGGCGGGCTGTGGTTCGGCGGCAAGCTGATCGGCAAGGTCGGCGGCGCGTTCACCTCGACCGCGAGCCAGCATGGCGGGCAGGAGACGACGCTGTTCTCGATCATTACCAACCTGCTGCATCACGGCATGACGATCGTTGGGCTGGATTACGGCTTCAAGGGCCAGATGGGCGTCGAGAAGGTCCTCGGCGGGACGCCTTATGGCGCGACGACGATCGCGGATGGCGACGGCAGCCGCCAGCCCGCGCAGGAGGAACTCGACGGCGCCCGCTATCAGGGCAAGCGCATCGCCGAGACCGCAGCGAAGCTGTTCGGCTGACACTTTCGGGGGGCGGTTCGCCGCTCCCCGACCGTTTCGTGTCGATACGCTAGCGGCGGCGTACGCGCGCGCTGCTGATATCGGGTAGCTTCACACCAACCGCGACGATCCGGCGCGCAGGGATCGCAACCGCCGCCGCATTCGTGCCCAGTACATCGCGCGCCGCCGGTAGCGCGGGATACAGGCTTCGCGCCCGCGCGAACAGCAGCCGCGCCGCCGCCGCGCCGGGTTCCTCGATCCGCGTTCCGACCCAGCGCCAGTGCCACGGCTCCCACGTCACGCCCTGCCGGTTTGCTGCCGGGAACGACAGCTCGAACCCGAATTCCGGCGCATGTGCCATCAGCCACTGTCCCGCCGGGGTCGAGGCGAAGCAATAATCCACATCCGCGCACCCGCGTGTCGGGCGGACGCCGAAGTCGATCGCATAGCCGGTCGCATGTTCGCTATACCCCGGGGGTGCGACCGAGCGCGCGCGGTACGACGGATCGGCGCATGGCGCATGATGCCGCCCGCGACAGAAGACGCTTTCCTGATGCGCGACGCCGCGATGGCAGGAAATCGCCCGCAGGCTGTTGCCGACCCCCGGCGTGTCCGCTGCGGCAACCAGCAAGCGCGCCAGGTCCGCGGCGGCATCGCGATTGATGCGGCAGGTCGCGCCGATCGAGAAACCGGGTGGGGCTGGAACGAGGTCGACCGCGGCGATGTCGCCATAGGGCAAATGCCCGAACAGACGACCGTCGGCGCCCGGCGGCGGGAGCGGGGCCGCGATCGCGACGTTCGGAAACAGAAGCGCCAGCGCGAGAATCGTCGACGTCACACTTTTCAAGACACGTCTTCTCTTCACTGTCGACGCGGCGGCTCTGGCATGCGCGGGCTTGCGGTGGCAAGAGGCGGCCATGCTGGCAAACCATGTTCTCTTCCTCGATGGCGAGGCGCTCGTCATCGACAAGCCCGCCGGGCTCCCGGTTGACCGTCCCCGCGACGGCTCGCTGAGCCTTGAAAACCACCTCGACGGGCTGACCTTCGGGTTCAAGCGCTGGCCCGTGCCGGTCCACCGGCTCGACCGTGATACGTCGGGGTGCCTGTTGCTGTCGCGCAATCCTAAGGCGCACGCGCGGTTGCAGCAGGCGTTCGAGCAGGGGCTGGTGCGCAAGCGCTATCTAGCGGTGCTCGACGGCGTGGTCGAGGGGGAGGGTGGCCTGATCGATCTCGCGCTCGCCAAGGTGAGCACGGTCGAGGACGGCTGGCGAATGGTCGGCAGCCCCGAGGGCAAGGCATCGCGGACGCACTGGCGCGTGCTCGCGGTCAAGGACGGACGCAGCTTCGTCGAATTCATTCCCGAGACCGGGCGCACCCACCAGATCCGCGTCCATGCGCTCGAGGGACTCGGCGCGGCTGTGGTCGGCGATCCGGTCTACGGCGCGGGCGGCGGCGAGACGCTGCTCCACGCCGCCGAACTGACGATCCCGCGTGCGGGGAAGGAGCCGATCGTGGCGAAGGCGCCGCTCCCCGCGCGGTTCATCGCGGCGGGGTTCACTGAGGCCGATGCGGTGGCGGTACCCGCTCCCGCGCCCGAAACGCCGTCCGATGGCTAGGATCGAGCTGCCCGAGGATGCGATCGAGGAGCGGTTTCTCGCTGCCTCGGGGCCGGGCGGGCAGAACGTCAACAAGGTCGCGACCGCGGTCCAGCTGCGGGTCGACGTGTTCAAGCTCGGGCTCGAGCCGTGGGCGTATCAGCAGCTCAAGACCGTCGCCGGGAGCCGGATGACCGCGGGGGGAACGCTCGTCGTCACCGCGCGGCGGTTCCGCACGCAGGAAGCGAACCGGGCCGATGCGCGCGAACGGATCGTCGAATTGCTCGAACGCGCACACGAGCGGCAGGCGCGCCGGGTGAAGACCAAGCCGAGCAAGGCGGCGAAGGCACGCCGGGTCGATTCGAAGAAGGGGCGCGCGGTAGTGAAGGCGGGGCGGGGGCGGGTCAGCGTGGACTGACGACCTGCTGTAACGACCGCCACTCGAACGGTTGGGGTAAGGGGCGGGAGCCCTAGCTGGAGAACCCCCGGAAGCTTCATCGCGCGACTCGCTTCGCCATCGCCGCATTGCCCTGATCCGCCGCGACCGACGCTGCCGAGCGACCCGACTGGTCGGTGATCGTGCTATCCGCACCTGCCGCGATCAGCATCTCGACCTGCTTCGTGCGGTTGAACAGCGACGCCATCATCAGCGCGGTCTGCCCCGCGCCGTTGCGCGCATTGACGTTGCACCCTGCCTTGAGCAACCGCGCCGCGACCGCGTCGTCGCCCTTGAACGCGACGCCCATCTGCGCGGTATTGCCCTGGTCACGGTCCGCACGGCACGGGTCCGCGCCCTGCGCGATCAGCGTCTCGACCGTCGCGAGCTGGCCATTGTACGCCGCGAGGATCAGCGGGGTGAAGCCGCGGTCGTCATAGGCATTGGCGTTCGCGCCGGCCTTGATCAGCGGGGCGATCAGATCGGTCCGGCCGAGCCGCGCCGCCTCGAACAGCAATTGCTCCCGCCGCTCGGGCGAGGGCAGGGATGGCGCGGGGGTAGAGGTAGCCGCCGCCTGTGGGGTGGCAGCGGCGAGAAGCATCGCAGTCAGGATCATCTGGGTCTTTTCCGTTCAGGAACAGGCGTACCGGCGGCAGCTTCCATCGGAAACTGCCGCCGGTCGTTCGCTCAGCGCGGGGCCTTGGCAGGGTTGGCGGCGCGATACTCGCTGACCGCACGGCTGACGTCCGCCATCGGGACATGGACCGCGGTCGCGAGCTGCGTGCCGAAGTCCTCGTCCGCCTGGTAGAAGTAGCTGACCATCACCGTCTTGGTCCGCGCCGAGGTGACGACGTTGAGGTCACCCGCGAGGTTGGCGATCAGGTCCGCCTTGTCCTGCGGCTTGAGCGCACGGTAGAAATCGCCGGTCTGCGCGAAGTTGCTGGTCTTCGAGATCGCCTTCGCATCGACCATCGCGTTGACCTGATACGGCGCTGCACGGAACCGTGCGTCGGTCGTCTTGGGCTCGGTCGTCGAGGGGAAGTAGTTGACGTCCGAGCTGCGCTGCGACGCATTCAGCGACCCGTCCTGATTGTTGTTCGCGACCGGCGCGAGCGGACGGTTGACCGGCAATTGCAGCGCGTTGGCGCCAAGGCGATACCGCTGCGTGTCCGCGTAGGAGAACAGGCGGCCCTGCAGCATCCGGTCCGGCGACGCCTCGATCCCGGGCACCATGTTCGACGGCGCGAACGCCGACTGCTCGGTGTATTCGAAGAAGTTGTCGGGCACCTTGTTGAGCGTCATCTCGCCGATCTTGCGGAACGGCACGCCGAGCCACTCCTTGGTGTCGTCGAACGGGTTATAGTCGAGCTTGGCGAAGTCCGCGGGCTTCATCGTCTGGACCATCAGGTCCCAGATGGGGAAGTTGCCCTTGGCGATCTCGCCGTACAGGTCGTCGGTCAGATAGTTGAACCCGGCGGCGGCGGCCTGCGCGCCGTTGAGGTTGCGGACGCCCTGGCGGCTGATCCAACGGAACTTGGCGAAGACCACCTCGCCCTTGGCGTTGACCAGCTTGAACGCATGGACGCCATTGCCGTCCATCGTGCGGTACGACGCGGGCGTGCCGAGGTTGGAATAGACGTGCGCGAGCATGTTGGTCGCCTCGGGGGTCGCCGAGAAGAAGTCGAACAGGCGGTTGGGATCCTGCTTGTTGGTGACCGGCGACGGCTTGAGCGAGTGGATCATGTCCGGGAACTGAATCGCGTCGCGGATGAAGAAGATCGGCAGGTTGTTGCCGACGAGATCCCAATTGCCTTGGTCGGTGTAGAACTTGGTCGCGAACCCGCGCGGATCGCGAAGGCCCTCGGGGCTGCCCGAGGGATGGATCACGGTCGAGAAGCGGACGAACACCGGGGTCTGCTTGCCCGCGGTGAAGAGCGAGGCGCTGGTGAGGCCGGCCATGTCGCCGGTCGCGGTGAAGACGCCCTGCGCGCCGGTACCGCGCGCGTGGACGACACGCTCGGGGATCCGCTCACGGTCGAACCGCGCGAGCTTCTCGATCAGCGTGGTGTCCTCGATCAGCACGGGGCCGAGGTCGCCGGCTGCCTTGCTGTGGCGGTTCTCGCCGATCGGCGCGCCGTTGTCGCGCGTCATCTGGACGGGCGCGGTGGTGCGCGCGCCGGCCTTCGCATCGACGGTGCCGTCGACGCCGGCCTGTGCGGCGGCGGGCTTGTCCGCGCCGGTCGGGGCGGCGGCGGTGGTCATGCGGGTCTCGACCTGCGTGTCGGCGGGCGAAAGCGTCTGCGCCGCGAGCGGTGCGGCAATCGCACTGGTCGAGGCGGCGGCGACGAGGAGCGCGCCAAAACGATGGCGTGGGGTGAAGTTCATCAAAATCGGATCCCTTGTTGGCAGCATCCGCCCGTCGCACCGGAGCAGGCGACGAACCGTGCAGCGCAGCCCCCTGCGGGACGGGGCAATGAAACCGAAACGGAACTTTCCGATCACAGCAAGTGCCCAGCGCGATCACGCGCGTCGGGGTGGCATGGCAGCGTGAGCGATACCAATTTCAGGTGGAGCGTTCTACAGCCACCGCCACACCCTCGCGACGATTCCGGAGTTTCCCGCCATGTACGCCTTTACGATCGACGAGAGTTCCAAGGCCGACCTTTACCGCGATCTCCATGCGGCGCTCGACGCGCTGACCGAGGGCGAGCCGGATGCGATCGCCAACATGGCGAATGCGGCTGCGCTGATCTCGCAATACCTGCCCGAGCTCAACTGGGCGGGGTTCTACCGAATGGTCGGCGGTGAACTCGTCGTGGGGCCGTTCCTCGGCAAGCCCGCGTGCATCCGGATCGCGCTCGGCGACGGGGTTTGCGGCGCGGCGGCGAAAACCCGGGAGACGCAGGTGGTCGAGGACGTTCACGCCTTCCCCGGCCATATCGCGTGCGATGCGGCGAGCCGATCCGAACTGGTCGTGCCGATCGTCCATGACGACCGCCTGATCGGCGTGCTCGATCTCGACAGCCCGAGCGCGGCGCGGTTCGATGCGCAGGATGCCAAGGGGTGCGAAGCGCTGATGGCGTTGCTTGCCCCGCGCATCGCTGGTTGAAGGGGGCGGGGTTTACCGAAGTTTCATCCCGCTCCGGCAGACAGGGCTTTGCTGGGAGTGATGGATGCGACGTCTGAATGTCATGGCAATGATGATTGCCGCAGTGTTCGGTGCGACCGCGAGCGCGGCGCAACGGGTGCGCGCGCCGGCTCCGCAACAGGATGCCGCGCCGTCGGTCTATGTCGACGCGGGCGAGATCGTGCGGGATGCGGCGGAACGCGCCGATCGGAATGGCGGGTACGGCACGGTGGACGAGCCGCCCGTGGTCGTCCTGCCGCCGGTCGTGGCGCGCGGCGGGGTGACGACGTACGCGACCAACGGGGCGTATCGCGACGGAGCTTCGCGGCGGTATGATGCCGGGGGCAGCAGCGTTGTCACGGTGCAGAGTGGCGCGTCCTATGGCGATCCGGACGGCCGTGTCTCGGTACGCACGCGGCGTGCAAGCCGTCACCGCAGCCGTTCGCGGCGGTAGCGATCGCATTTCTACCGAAGATTGACAGCCCGACCGAGCATCTCCGCTTCCCCGGCGAAGGCTGGGGCCCAGTAGCGACCGGCGAATGGCAGCGGTTGCGCGTTCGTTACCACCGTCCTCACTGCTGGGCCCCGGGCTTCGCCGGGGAAGCGGTCAGGGGTGTATCGCGAGCGATCGTTGAAACCGACCTACCCGGCAATCCCCCGTCTCAGCGTTTGCGCGGCTCCGGTCCGGCGAACGTCACCAGGCTCTCCGCGCCATCCGCGCCGACTGCGCCGACACCGACGAACGTGTCGTCGACGATCACGTCCTTGAGCACGGTCATGACTGCGGGCGCGGGTACTTCCACCACGCGTTGCCAGTCCTGCGCGTCATTGCGGCGCAGGTGGACGCGGTACCGCACCGCTCCGACGACCGGCTGCCAGGTCACGGTCGTGTCCGTCGCCACCGCTCCCGCGATCGTCACGCCCTCGGGTGCGGCGGGGGCGGCGGCGAGGCGGCGGATCGTCGCGACGTTGATCGCGGTGACTTTCGTTAGATACGGGAAGTCCATCTTGTCGACCGTGTCGCCGTAGGGGATGCCGTTCTCGGTGCGCAGGTCCTGGTGTTGCTGCGTGTAATTCTCTGCACCGACCGAGAAGCGCACCGCGGGATAGCCAAGCTTGAGGAACGGCTCATGGTCCCCGCCGCGTCCGAAGCGATCCGGGCGGCGATCGAGCATCACGTCGAGCCCGCCGGGGATCCCCTGCGCGACCCCGTCGATCGCTTTTGCGAGGCTGCGCGACGGGCCGTCGTCCTCGCCGCCATTGCTGCGGCGGGCGATCTGCGCGGGCAAGTCCTCCGACGCACGGATGCCTTCGGAAAAGACGCGGACCCGGTCGGCGACGCGGACGCCGTTCTGCCCCACCGTATTGCCGACGATATCGTTGTTGAGCATCGCGGAGACGGTCCAGCCGCGCTGCTTCGCGGTATCGGCGAGCAGCGACGCGCCCATCAGCCCCTGTTCCTCGCCCGAGAAGATCGCATAGACGATCGTGGCGCGGAACTTCTCCTTCGACAGCAGCCGAGCGGCCTCGAGCACGAGCGCGACACCCGAGGCATCGTCGTTCGCGCCGGGGGCGTCCTTGGTGATGTCCATAACGTCGGTGACGCGGCTGTCGATATGCGCGCCGACGATGATCACGCGCTTGGGGTCGAGCCCCTGCTGGAAGCCGAGCACGTCGACGATGTTGACGCCGTTGGGCGCGCGCGCGTTGGTCATCGTCTGCGCGACGTTGGCAACGGTGATGCAGCCGTTGCACCCGTCCGCGATGCGGGTGAGTTCGCCGCCCGCCCATTTTCGCGCCGCGCCGATCCCGCGGGCGGGGTCATCGGGCGAGGAGAGGGTGTGGCGGGTGCCGAAGCTCACGAGCTTTTCGACCGATGCCTTGAGCCGTGCAGGGTCGGGCGCGGGGCCGGGCTTGCTCTGGGCGAAAGCGGGGGTGGCGAGGATCGCGAAGGCGAGGAGGGGGAGCGTGCGCATTTCGGCATGGTGACGGGGAAGCCGCCCGGCATCAAGGGCTTGTGTGCTCATGCCACGCCAGGGTGGAGGCGACGTCATTAATCTGGATTGTGTCGGCCCCATCCCGCGTGCCCGGCGTTATGCCGACCACGAAAGCATTTCCAAGGAGTTCCGATGACCGACACCCAAGCAGCCGACCTGACGTGCGACGTCGCCGTGATCGGCGCGGGGACCGCGGGGTTGGCGGCGGAACGGGTTGCGCGGTCGGAAGGCGCACGCACGTTGTTGATCGACGACGGCTTCGCCGGAACGACATGTGCGACGGTTGGCTGCATGCCCTCCAAACTGCTCATCACTGCCGGCATGGCGGCGGAATCGGTCCGGCGTGCGCATGTTTTCGGATCGATGCCACGCCGGAAATCGACGGTGCGCGGGTCATGGCGCGCGTTCGCCGTGAACGCGACCATTTCGTCGCTGCGACCAAGAAGGGATTCGATGACCTCCCCGAAGGCGTCGCGGTGCATGGCCGCGCGCGGTTCAGCGACGCGTCGACGCTGACGTTGGAAGACGGGCGGACGATTTCGGCAAAATCGGTCGTGATCGCGACGGGATCGACCCCG
This sequence comes from uncultured Stakelama sp., assembly GCA_964575105.1. Taxonomy (GTDB): domain Bacteria; phylum Pseudomonadota; class Alphaproteobacteria; order Sphingomonadales; family Sphingomonadaceae; genus Sphingomonas. Next base: position 5,494 of record CAZNQA010000032.1, on the reverse strand, counting down.
ATCGTGCCCGAGCCGTTTCGTGCGCTGGGGGATCTGATCGACACCAACGAGACGATCTTCGAGCGTGAAACCTTGCCCAGGTCGCTCGGCGTCGTCGGGGGTGGCGCGCTTGGGCTGGAACTGGCGCAGGCGTTCGCCAACCTGGGGGTTGCCGTCGCGGTGTTTGAAAGCGGCGACCGCATCGGCGGGGTCAAGGACCTGGTCGTCCATGACGAATTGTTGCGGATCCTGCGAACCAGCATGACGGTGCATCTCGGCGTCAAGGCGACGCCGTCGACCGGGGATGGTGGAGTCGTGCTCAGCTGGGACGGCGGCAGCGCGCGGTTCGACCGCGTGCTGGTATCGACGGGGCGTGCGCCGAATCTCGATAAGCTGGGGCTCGACAAGACCGGCGTCGCGTTGGACGATCATGGGGTTCCCCGTTTCGACAAGAACACGCTCCAATGCGGCGATGCCCCCATCTTCATCGCGGGCGACGCGGATGCGGACCGGCCGGTGCTGCACGAGGCGTCGAACGAAGGGACGATAGCTGGGCGCAACGCTGTGCGGTTCCCGAACGTCGCGCCGGTGGAACGCGATCTGCCGTTCACGATCACCTTTACCGATCCGCCTGTGGCGATGCTCGGCGCACCCGCGGAGGACGAGAGCGTGATCGGCTGTGCGCCGTACGACGATCAGGGGCGCGCCCGCGTGATGGCGCGCGCGGAGGGGATGGTTCGCATCTATGCCAGCAAGCCGGACGGGTTGCTGACGGGGGCAGCGATGATCGGGCCGGGGATGGACCATATCGCGCATTTGCTCGCGCTCGCGATCATGCGTGGCGAGACCGCGACGAGCCTGCTCGAACTGCCCTTCTATCACCCGACGCTCGAGGAAGGGCTCAAGGCCGGACTTCGTGCGATCTGTCACGAGGTCCACGCGCCGTTGCCGCCGCGCGATCAGGGTGCCCCTCCCGGCGCCTGACTCGTACCCTGCTTTGAAAAGGACTTTCTCCGATGCTGACTCTCCACCACCTCGCCTTCTCGCGGTCGCAGCGGATCCTGTGGCTGATCGAGGAACTCGGCCTCCCGGTCGACCTCATCCGCTATGAGCGGACGGCGGAATTTCGCGCACCGCCCGAACTGAAGACCGTCCATCCGCTCGGCAAATCGCCGGTCCTGAGCGACGATGACCTGACGCTCGCGGAGTCGGCGACGATCCTGCGCTATTTCGACGGTCGCTACGGCGAAAATCGCTTTTCCCCGGAAGCCGGTACGCCGGAGCATGCGATCCACGACGAATGGCTGGATTTCGTCGAAAGCACCGCGGCCGGTCCGGTGCTGACGATCCTTTTGTCCGAACGCGCGGGCGAGCAGGCGGCCGCCGATCGTGCACGTCCGATGGCGGATACTACGCTCGGCTACATTGCGGACAGCTTGGGCGACAAGCCGTTCCTGATGGGGGAACGCCCGATGCTCGCCGACATCCAGATGACCTATTTCCTCGCGATGGCGCGGATGGCGAAGTTGCTCGACGGGCATCCGAAGCTCGTCGACTATCTCGCCCGGCTCGAGGCCGAACCCGGCTTCCAGCGCGCGCAGGCGCGCGGTGGGCCGATGATGCCGGAAAGCTTTTGAGCGTTTGACCGAAACCGCGGAGCGTTCGGTCGGTCAGCTCAACCGGTCGATCGCCTCGCGGTCCAGCGACCCGGGCACGATCATCAACGGGATCGGCAGTCCGCCCGCGTCCTGACCCGCGAAATGCGCCACCAGCGGCCCCGGTGCGCCCGAGGCCGCGGTCGCGAGCACGAGCGCGGCGATCTCCGGATTTGCCGTAATCATCTCGCGGATGACCTTGGGGCCTTCGCCCTGCCGCACCGTAATCGCCGGGCGCAGGCCCGATTCCTGTATCAGCGTTCCCGCCGCGCCAGTCACCAGCGCCTCGGCATGGTCGCGCGCCTCGTCCTCGATCGTCGCCTGAACGCCGCCGAACGGCGTGAATTCGGTGGGAGGCACCAGCGCGAGGATCTCCACGCCACCACCGGTCTTGACCGCACGCCGCGCGGCGAATCTCAGCGCGATGCTGCTCTCGGGCGTTTCGTCGATCACCACCAGATAGATGCGCATGTTGCTTCTTCTCCCCTGCGGATAAGTGGGGCTAACTGCCGCAGGACGCAAGCGGCGGTCTTGACCGGGCGGTGATGGGGCGCGAAGGACGGCGGCTATAGGATTCGGTCAAAACAAGGACGTGTCGATGCCGGTCGAGATCAAAATGCCTGCGCTTTCCCCGACAATGGAGGAAGGTACGCTGGCGAAGTGGCTGGTCAAGGAAGGCGACGTCGTCAAATCGGGTGACCTGATGGCGGAAATCGAGACCGACAAGGCGACGATGGAATTTGAAGCGGTCGACGAGGGGACGATCGGCAAGATCCTCGTCGCCGAGGGAACCGACAACGTAAAGGTCGGCACCGTCATCGCGACGCTGCTCGAGGACGGCGAGAGCGCCGGCGCGACGACGCCCGAACCCGCCGCCAAGGAATCCGAGCCCAAGCCGTCGCCCGCCGACCCCAACAAGACCGGCAGCGAAGCCAAGCCAGTCGAGCGTACGCTTGAACAGGCCGAGGATCATGGCAATCCGGAGGGCGGTGCCGCACCGACGTCGGCTGCGCCCGCGCCGACGTCCGCTCCCGCTGCGCGCCAAGATGGCGAGCGTGTCAAGGCAAGCCCGCTCGCGCGCCGTCTTGCGGCTGAAAAGAGCATCGATCTGGCGACGTTGCAGGGTTCGGGCCCGAACGGTCGGATCGTCCGTGCCGATCTCGAGGGTGCGAAGACGGGGGCGACCAAGGCTGCCGCCCCGGCACCGAGCGAAACCGTAGCGGCGCCGGCGACGACTGCTGCTGCTCCGGCTCCCGCGCCCAAGCCCGCTGCGATCCCGGATATCCCGCATAGCGCGGAAAAGCTCAGCAACGTGCGCAAGACGATCGCGCGGCGTTTGACCGAATCGAAGCAGACCGTTCCGCACATCTACCTGACGGTCGACATCCGCCTTGACGCGCTGCTCAAGCTGCGCAGCGACATGAACAAGGGTCTCGAAAGCCGCGGCGTGAAGCTGTCGGTCAACGACCTGCTGATCAAGGCGCTCGCCGCCAGCCTGATGCAGGTGCCCAAGTGCAACGTGATGTTCACGCCCGACCAGCTAATCAGTTTCGAGCGGGCGGATATCTCGGTCGCGGTCTCGACCCCGTCGGGGCTGATCACGCCGATCATCTCGCATGCCGACACCAAGGGCGTCGCCGCGATCTCGACCCAGATGAAGGATCTCGCGTCGCGAGCTCGCGACAACAAGCTGAAGCCCGAGGAATATCAGGGCGGTACCGCGTCGCTCAGCAACATGGGCATGTACGGGATCAAGCAGTTCGAGGCGGTCATCAACCCGCCGCAGGGCATGATCATGGCGATCGGCGCGGGCGAGAAACGTCCGTACATCGTCGACGACCAACTTGGCGTGGCGACGGTGATGTCGGCGACCGGCAGCTTCGACCACCGCGCGATCGATGGTGCGGATGGCGCGCAGTTGATGCAGGCGTTCAAGGCGCTGGTCGAATCCCCGCTCGGCATGCTGGCCTGACATGCCGATGTGGCGCACCCTGATCGAGGTGCTGTGGATCGTCGCAGGGCTGATCGGCGCGGCGGTGTTCGCGTGGCTTGCGACCTGGTCGGTCCCGGCGGCACGTGTCTCGATCTGGGGTGTCGCCTACGTCTCGATGCTCGTGCTGGTGTTGATGGGGATCGGCCCGATCCGGCAGGCGTGGGCGCGGGACCGTGTGGCGCGGGGCGGTACCCGGCATGGCTGAGGCACCGCCCGCCGCCGCTCCGGCGATCCGCGCGACCGCGATGGCGTGCGATGCCAACCCGTACGGCAAGATCTTCGTCGGCTGGCTGATGGGGCAGATGGCACTGGCTGCCGGGTCGGTCGCGTCGCGGCATTGCGGCGGGCGCGCGCCGGTCGTTGCGGCGGACGGCTTCAGCTTCACCGCGCCGGTGGCGGTCGGCGACGAGGTCAGTTTCCATGCCGAGATCGTCGCCACCGGCCGCACGTCGATGACCGTTTCCGTCGCGGTCTGGCGCCGCGACCGTCACGGCGAACATACCGAGCGCGCCGCGAGCGGGCGCTTTACCCTGGTTTCGATGGGCGCGGACGATCGTCCGAAGCCCTTGCAAGAAGAAGGATCCTCCCTTGGCTGATACGTTCGATCTCGTCATCCTCGGTTCCGGCCCCGGCGGCTATGTCGCCGCGATCCGCGCGGCGCAGCTTGGCCTCAAGACCGCGATCATCGAGCGCGAGCGCCTGGGCGGCATCTGCCTCAACTGGGGCTGCATCCCGACCAAGGCGCTGCTGCGCACGTCCGAAATCTATCACTACATGCAGAATGCCGAGAGCTACGGGCTCAGCGCGGACAACGTTAGTTTCGACCTAAACAAGGTGGTCGAGCGCAGCCGCAAGGTCGCGGGCCAGCTCAACGCGGGCGTCAAAGGCCTGATGAAGAAGAACAAGATTCAGGTGTTCGAGGGCGTCGGCGCGCTGACCGGGAAGGGCAAGCTGACGGTCCGCCAAGGCGACAAGACGACCGAACTCGAAGCCAAGCACGTCATCGTCGCGACCGGCGCGCGCGCGCGCGACCTGCCGTTCGCCAAGGCGGATGGCGAGCGCATCTGGACCTATCGCCACGCGATGGTCCCGCCCGAAATGCCGACCAAGTTGCTGGTCATCGGATCCGGCGCGATCGGCGTGGAATTCGCGAGCTTCTACAACGACATGGGCGCGGACGTTACGATCGTGGAGATGCTCCCGCGGATCCTGCCGGTCGAGGACGAGGAAGTCTCTGCGTTCATGGACAAGGCATTGACGAAGCAGGGGATCAAGCTGCTGGTCGGGACCGGGCTCGAGGGCATCGAGACGTCGGCCAAGGGCGTCACCGCCAGGATCAAGGGGAAGGACGGCACGGTCACGTCGGAAGAGTTCAGCCACGTCATCGTCGCGATCGGGATCGTGCCCAACACCGAGAATATCGGGATCGAGACGCTCGGGATCGAGACCGAGCGCGGCCATATCAAGGTCGACGGTTATGCGCGGACCAACGTGGAGGGGATCTACGCGATCGGCGACGTGACCGGCGCACCCTGGCTCGCGCACAAGGCGAGCCATGAGGGCATTGTCTGCGTCGAGGCGATCGCAGGTCTCAAGCCGCATCCGTTCGAGAAGTGGAACATCCCGGGCTGCACCTATTCGCGACCGCAAGTCGCGAGCGTCGGCTTTACCGAGGCGAAGGCCAAGGAGGCGGGTTACGAGCTCAAGGTCGGCAAATTCCCGTTCATCGGCAACGGCAAGGCGATCGCGCTCGGCGAGGCGGAAGGCTTCGTCAAGACGGTGTTCGACGCCAAGACCGGCGAGCTGCTGGGTGCGCACATGGTCGGCGCGGAAGTGACCGAGCTGATCCAGGGCTATGTCGTCGCGC
>CAZNQA010000031.1:7519-34601 GCA_964575105.1 uncultured Stakelama sp. | reverse complement strand
TGGGCGGCGGAGCGCGCGCGGACCAACCAGGGGCCGACGCTGATCGAGCATTTCACCTATCGCGCCGAAGGCCATTCGACCTCGGACGATCCCGGCCAGTACCGCTCGGCGGGCGAACTGACCGCATGGCCGCTCGGCGACCCGATCGCGCGGTTGAAGGCGCATCTGATCGCGCTCGGCGAATGGGACGAGGAACGCCACGCCGCGCAGGACAAGGAACTGGCCGAAATGGTAAAGGCCGCGCAGAAGCAGGCCGAGACCAACGGCGTGCTCGGCCACGGCCTGCACCAGCCGCTCGATTCACTGTTCGACGGCGTGTTCGAGGAGATGCCGTGGCATCTCAAGGAACAGCAGGCGCAGATGATCGCCGAGGAAACCGCCAGCGGCCGCCCATGGGCGCGCAAGTGATGGGTACCCGGCCAAGCGGCGCAGCCAACACGTCCTTCGTCTTCCTTCGTGGCTTTGTGGCTTTGTGTGAGAAATATCTGATCACACAAAGCCACAAAGGCACAAAAAGGCCTTTTGAAGCCGCAGTCGCGGCGGGTGCAGCAGCATGACCGATTCGACCCGCATGAACATGATCCAGGCGATCAATTCCGCCATGGACGTGATGATGGACCGCGACCCCGACATCGTCGTGATGGGCGAGGACGTCGGCTATTTCGGCGGCGTGTTCCGCGCGACCGCGGGGCTCCAGAGCAAATACGGCAAGACCCGCGTGTTCGACACGCCGATCACCGAATGCGGCATCATCGGCGTCGCGGTCGGCATGGGCGCGTATGGCCTGCGTCCGGTCCCGGAGATCCAGTTCGCGGATTACATTTACCCCGCGCTCGACCAGCTGGTCAGCGAGGCGGCACGGTTGCGCTATCGTTCGGCCGGGGAATTCACCGCGCCGATCACGGTGCGCTCGCCGTTCGGCGGCGGCATCTTCGGCGGGCAGACGCACAGCCAGAGCCCCGAGGGGATCTTCACGCATATCTCGGGCGTCAAGACGGTGATCCCCTCGACCCCGTATGACGCCAAGGGCCTGCTGATCGCAGCGATCGAGGACAATGATCCGACGATCTTCTTCGAGCCCAAGCGAATCTACAACGGCCCGTTCGACGGCCACTGGGACAAGCCCACGCAGAACTGGTCGCAGCATCCCGCGGGCGAGGTGCCGACCGGCTATTACAAGATCGAACTCGGCAAGGCGAAGGTCGTCCGCCCGGGCGAGGCGCTGACGATCCTGGCTTATGGCACGATGGTCCACGTCGCGCTCGCGGTGATCGCGGAAGCGGGCGTCGATGCCGAGGTGATCGACCTGCGCACGCTCGTCCCGCTCGATATCGAGACGATCGCGGCATCGGTGGAGAAGACCGGGCGTTGCATGATCATCCACGAGGCGACGCGGACCAGCGGGTTCGGCGCGGAACTGTCGGCGCAGGTGCAGGAGCGTTGCTTCTACCACCTCGAAGCGCCGATCGAGCGCGTCACCGGGTTCGACACGCCGTATCCGCACAGCCTTGAATGGGCGTATTTCCCGGGTCCGGTCCGGATCGGCGAGGCGCTCAAGAAGATCATGAAGGACGCATAATGGCACGCTTTACCTTCAAGCTCCCCGACATCGGCGAAGGGATTTCCGAGGCGGAGATCGTCGCATGGCACGTAAAGGTCGGCGAACGCGTCGAGGAGGACCAGCAGGTCGCCGACATGATGACCGACAAGGCGACGGTCGAGATGGAATCGCCCGTTTCGGGGATCGTCGTTGAACTCGCGGGCGAAGTCGGCGACCAGGTGTCGATCGGCGCGGCGCTGGTGGTGATCGAGACCGATGCCGATGTGTCGGCGGAGGAAGCGCCCGCGTTGCGCGTGGACGAGCCTGCGGAACTGAAGGCCGCACCGGCGCGCGCTGAGCAGGTCGAAGTCGCGCAGCAATATGAGGCGGAGAATCCAGGGGTTGAGGAGGTCGTCACTTCTTCTCCCTCTCCCCTCCGGGGAGAGGGTCAGGGGGAGGGGGACGCATCAACAAGCGTTCCGCCAGGTAACCCAGCTCAGCCCCTCGCCCCGCCCCTCTCCCCTGAAGGGGAGAGGGAGAAGAAGAGCGTCCTCGCGTCCCCCGCGGTCCGCGCGCGTGCGACGGACCTCGGCGTCGACCTCTCGCAGATCAAGGCCGAGGGCGACCGCATCCGCCACAGCGATCTCGACGCGTTCCTCCGCTACCGTGGCGCACAGGGCTATCACGCCCCGCACGCCGCCAACGCGCGTGCGGACGAGGCGATCAAGGTCATTGGCATGCGCCGCCGCATCGCCGAGAACATGGCCGCGTCGAAGCGCGCGATCCCGCACTTCACCTATGTCGATGAGATCGACGTCACCGCTTTGGAGGCGATGCGCGCCGACCTCAACGCCAATCGCGGCGGGCGGCCCAAGCTGACGCTGCTCCCGCTGCTGATCGTCGCGATCTGCAAGACGATCCCGGCCTTCCCGATGCTCAATGCGCGCTACGACGACGAAGCTGGCGTGGTCACGCGCCACGGCAGCGTGCATCTCGGCATGGCGACGCAGACCGACGCGGGCCTCACCGTCCCCGTCATCCGCGACGCGCAGGACCGCAACGTCTGGCAGCTCGCGACCGAGATCGTGCGCCTTGCGGAGGCAGCGCGCGCGAACAAGCTCGCGCCCAATGAAATGGGCGGCGGCACGCTGACCGTCACGTCGCTCGGCCCGCTCGGCGGGATCGCGACGACGCCCGTCATCAACCGGCCCGAAGTCGCGATCATCGGGCCGAACAAGATCGTCGAACGGCCGATCTTCGTCGGCGACGAGATCGTGCGCGCAAAGCTGATGAACTTGTCGATCAGCTGCGATCACCGGGTGGTCGACGGCTGGGATGCCGCAAGCTTCGTTCAGGCGCTGCGCAAGTATCTGGAAACGCCGGTTCTGCTCTTCGCGAACTGAGGAATGGGATGGGGTGGCCGCGCGGGCTGCCCCACGCTCAGATCCGTCATCCCACTCCGGGGAATGACGCGGCGCGCCTACGGTCCTATAGCGCGCCCGATCACGGACAATCCCCGGTCCGGCACGGAGGCACACCATGAAGCGCGAGGTTCGGTTCCCCAACGCAGACGGGGTCATGCTCGCCGGGTCGCTCGAGCGTCCGCCCGGCCGCGTCCGCGGGGTCGCGCTGTTCGCGCATTGCTTTACCTGCACCGCGCAGAGCCACGCCGCGCGCCGCGTCAGCCTCGCGCTCGCCGAGCAGGGGATCGCGACGCTGCGGTTCGATTTCACCGGTCTGGGCGAGAGCGAAGGCGCCTTTGCGGACAGCCACTTCAGCGCGAACGTCGCGGATCTGGTCGCGGCGGCGGATTTCCTGTCAGGCAATATCGGCGCGCCCGATATCCTGATCGGCCATTCGCTCGGCGGCGCGGCGGTGATCGCGGCGGCGGAGCATATCCCGGCGGCGCGCGCGGTGGTGACGATCGCCGCGCCGTTCGATCCGCGCCACGTGCTCCATCTCATCAAGGGCGCGGAGGATCTGGGGGATAGCTCAGGGGACGACCCGCGCGAAGTCTCGATCGGCGGGCGTCCGTTCCGGATCGGGCGCGAGTTCCTCGCCTCGGTCGAGGGGCAGGATCAGGCGAACCGGCTCGCGCAGCTCAAGCGTGCGCTGCTCGTGCTCCACTCGGCGACCGACGCGACCGTCGGGGTCGAGAATGCGCGCGCGATCTTCGAGGCGGCGAAACATCCCAAGAGCTTTGTCGCGCTCGACGGCGCGGATCATTTGCTCACCGATCCCGCGCAGGCAAGCTATGTCGCGCAGCTGATCGCGGCATGGGTCCAGCCGTTCCTCGGCGCGGCGATGCCGGTGGGGGAGGTGCCCGAGGGGCACGTTCGCGTCACCTCGACCGAGGCGAAGTTCGTCCAGATCGTCGAATCGGCTGGGCACAGCTTCCTTGCGGACGAGCCGCTCGAGATGGGCGGAAGCGATCTCGGCCCGACGCCGTACGACCTGCTGCTCGCCGCGCTCGGCACCTGCACCGCGATGACGCTCCGGCTGGTCGCGACGAAAGAGCGGATTCCGCTCGAGGGCGTCGCGGTGACGCTCCACCACAGCCGCCGCCACGCGGACGATTGCGCTGCAGCGGCAGGCGGGCGGCCGCAGATCGAGGTGCTCGAACGCGTGGTGACGCTGCAGGGCGCGCTGACCGAAGCGCAGCGGGCGCGGATGCTGGACATCGCGGACAAATGCCCGGTGCATCGCACACTCGCGGGGGATCCCCGGATCGAGACGCGGCTGGCGGAGTGAAGTTGTCCTTGGCCGAGGTCTAACGACCCCGCGGCGCGGCATCGTCCGCTCCAGCCCAACCCGTTCGTTTCGAGCGTAGCCGAGAAACCGGGCACAGCGCAGGTTTCTCGATTGCGCTCGAAACGAACGGGAAGGGGTGGTGCCAACCGGAATCCCCGTCAGACGATCTCGAACAACCCCGCCGCGCCCATACCGCCAGCGGTGCACATCGACACCACGACCCAGCGCACGCCGCGCTTCCGCCCCTCGATCAACGCATGCCCGACGAGCCGCGACCCGGTCATCCCGAACGGATGCCCGATCGCGATCGCGCCGCCGTTGACGTTGTACTTTTCCGGATCGATCCCGAGCGTGTCGCGGCAATAGAGGCATTGCGATGCGAACGCCTCGTTGAGTTCCCACAGTCCGATATCCGCGACGCTCAGCCCCGCGCGCGCGAGCAATTTGGGGATCGCGAAGACCGGGCCGATCCCCATCTCGTCGGGCGCGCATCCCGCCGCCTGGAACCCGCGGTACAGCCCGAGCACGTCGCGCCCCTCCGCCTTGGCGGTCGCGTAATCCATCACGATCTGCGCCGAAGCGCCGTCCGAGAGCTGGCTCGCATTGCCCGCGGTGATATTCTCGCCCGGGCCGGTGAACTCGCCTCCCGGCCACACCGTCTTCAGGCCCGACAGCGCTTCCAGCGTCGTCCCCGCACGGATGCCCTCGTCCTGCGCGAGCGTGACGGTCTCGCTCCCGGTGCGCGTACCCGCCTTGTCGAACAGCGCCTTCTCGACCGTGATCGGCGCGATCTCCTCGACGAACGCGCCCGTCTCGAGCCCACGTGCGGCGCGCTGCTGGCTCTCGGCCCCATAGGCATCCTGCGCGGCGCGGCTGATGCCATACCGCTGCGCGACGATCTCGGCGGTCTCGATCATCGGGATGTACGCGGCGGGCTCACGCTCGGTGACCGAGGCGTTGACGTAGCGCGGCGCATCCTTGGTCACGGTGAGGCTCACCGATTCCATCCCGCCCGCCAGCGCGACGTCGATCTCGTCGCACAGGATCGACCGCGCGGCGAGCGCGATCGCGGTCAGCCCCGAGCCGCATTTGCGATCGAGCGTGAACGCGGGGACGGTCTGCGGCAGCCCCGCGGCGAAGGTCGCCATCCGACCGGCATTCCCGCCCTGACTGCCCCATTGGTTGCCGACGCCCCAGAAGATCTCGTCGATCCGCGCGGGGTCGATCCCGGCGCGCTCGACCGCTGCGTTCATCACGTGCGCGGCGAGCACCGGCGCTTCGGTCACGTTGAACGCGCCGCGATACGCCTTGCCGATCGGCGTCCGGGCGGTGGAAACGATCGCGGCTTCACGCATGACAGGGGACCTTTCGAGGATCGGGTATGGCGGGGTTCTAGAGGCGGAGGCGTCGTGGCGTAAAGAGCTTCCGTTCGTTGGGCCGCTGGCATTTTAATGACCGCCGTGATCCTGAACTCGTTTCAGGGTCCACCGCAGCACAAGTCCGGTCCGTGCCCGTCGCGCGCTGGATGCTGAAACGCGTTCAGCATGACGGGGGGCGGCATCGTGGGCAGGCGGGACGCACACCGGCCACGCACCGGGTTCTGTTTAAAGCGCAGTGGCCCTATGGCAGCCCACATGACCTCACCCCAATCCTATGATGCCATCGTCCTCGGTGCCGGTGCCGCCGGGCTGATGACCGCCGCGATCGCGGGCCAGCGCGGGCGGCGCGTGCTGTTGATCGACCATGCCGACCAGATCGGCAAAAAAATCCTGATCTCGGGCGGCGGGCGGTGCAATTTCACCAATGTGAACACCGCGGCCGACCGCTACATCTCCGCCAACAAGCATTTCGCCAAGTCCGCACTCGGGCGCTACACCGCCGCCGATTTCATCGCGCTGGTCGATCGGTACGGGATCGCATGGCACGAAAAGACGCTCGGGCAATTGTTCTGCGACGGCTCGGCCAAGCAGATCGTCGCGATGCTGCAGGACGAATGCGATGCGGCGCGGGACGGGGGCGCGGTCGAGATCGCGCTCGGCGGCGCGGTGCGCGATGTCGACCATGCCGATGGCCTCTACCGGGTCAGTTTCGGCCAGCGCACAGCCACCGCCCCCGCGCTGGTGATCGCGACCGGCGGCCCGTCGATCCCGCAAATGGGTGCGACCGGCTTCGCTTATGATCTCGGCCGTCGCTTCGGAATGAAGATTGTCGAGCCGCGCCCCGCGCTCGTCCCGCTCACGCTCGGCGGCGAGGAAACGCTGTTCCGCTCGCTTTCCGGGGTCGCCGCAGAGGTGGTCGCCAAGGTCGGCAAGACACAGTTCCGCGAGGCCGCGCTGTTCACGCACAAGGGGCTGAGCGGCCCCGCGATCCTTCAGGTATCGTCCTATTGGCGGCACGGCGAGCCGGTCGGGATCGATTTCCTCCCCGCGCTCAAGCCCGGCTGGCTGGTCGCCGCGAAACATGCCCGCCCGCGCGTGTCGCTGGCGTCGGCGCTGTCGAATCACCTCCCCGGGCGGCTCGCCGAGACGCTCGCGGACCGGCTCGGCGTCGAGGGCGAAATGGGCGCGTCGACCGACAAGGCGATCGACGCGGCGGCGCGGCAGCTCGCGGACTGGCGCTTCACCCCCAACGGCACCGAGGGCTTCGCCAAGGCCGAGGTGACCGCGGGCGGGATCTCGACCGCCGAGCTGTCGTCGCAGACGATGGAGTCACGTAAGGTCCCCGGTCTGTATGCGATCGGCGAGGCGGTCGACGTCACCGGCTGGCTCGGCGGGTATAATTTCCAATGGGCGTGGGCGAGCGGCTGGGCCGCCGGGATGGCGATCTGACCGGGCCGACGGACGGGGGCGCGATACCGGTTCGCCCCCCTGCCGCCGGTTTCACTGGTTCGGTGCGCCCGCTGCGGTCGCCGGCAGCGCGGCGGCGGCCTGCGCAAGTGCGGCGATGGCGGCCTTGAGCGCGGTGACCGGGTCCGTCGTCGGCTCGGTACGGGCCGGCGCCGGGGCGAGCTCGAGCGTGCTGGCCTGGGTCAATTGCACCGATGGTGCCGCCGTCGGCGTGGTTGTGGCGCTGGCCATGACGATCGCCGGAAGCGGAGCGGAGTCCAGCGGCGGCGGCGACACGACCTGCGGAAGCTCGGCTGGCGGAACCGGGAGCGCCGCCGCCACCGGCGGGGGGGCGTTCGCGGTGTCGACCACCGCGGGTTCGGTCTTCTTCGCCCAGACCGGGATCACCATCGCGCGCGGACGATCCGAGACCGGCGCTGCATCGGGGCAGTCCTTGATCGGGCGATCGGGGACGATCGTATCCGCAAGGACGAGCAGATCTGCGTCCGACGCAGTCGTCGCGAGTCGCGCGATCGTGCCGGCGCGTTCGCATTGGACGACATCGATCACCGGGCTCGAAACCTGATTGCCGACCCTGGTGGTATAAGCGTCCGACGCGCTGATCCCGTCCTGACCGCCGACCTGCCGGACGAAATGTGCCTCGACCCGGCGTTTGTGCGCGACCAGCGCGTCGCGGCGCATGTTCATGAAGCTATTGTAGCTCTGCAGCGTCGCGGGGATCGTATCCTGGCATTTCAGACTGTCGACCATCAGCTTGATCTGCAGGAGATGGATGTGCGCGGCGGCGATCTCGTCGGACGACCAGCAGTCCGAATCAGAGGCGGCAGCGCTGTTGGCGTGCGCGACGCACGGCATGACGAAAGCGGCGGCAGCGGCCGCAAGACGCAGCATAAACATGGCTTTATCCCTATTGATGGATAACGGCTTCGGGGTGCTGGCCAGGTCTCAAGTCGTTACGGAAGGTTTACCCTTTGGGTCATCACGGCGCAAACATCCTTATTAGGGTTGCCGCCGAAATGCTCCTGTTTCCAGGGTTCTAGCGCGCGATTGTAATATTTTACGATCCCGCGCCCGCGACTTTGAGGGAACCATTTTGAAAACTTGCGGAAGCACGCCCGTTTCGCCATGCGCAGGCGGCATTCCGGCGTGTTTCGACTGGCGGGGTGCGTTTTGCTGCGAGCCGTGCTAGGGGCCTGATCTGGCGCGCGCCCCCGCCGCCCCCATATTCGGAATACCATGCCCTTTACACACCTCCCCACGCTTCTTGCCGAAGCGCTCTCCGCCCGTGGCTATGCCGCACCGACCCCCGTCCAGGCCTCGGTCATCGAACCGCAGGCCGAAGGCCGCGATCTGATCGTCTCCGCGCAGACCGGGTCGGGCAAGACCGTCGCCTTCGGCCTCGCGATCGCCCCGCAATTGCTGACCGAAGACGAAGGCCGCCTCCCGCCGCCGCGTGCGCCGCTGGCGCTCGCGATCGCGCCGACGCGTGAGCTCGCGCTCCAGGTAAGCCGTGAGCTCGAATGGCTCTACGCCAAGGCCGGCGCGCGCATCTCGACCTGCGTTGGCGGCATGGACGCCAGCCGCGAGCGTCGCTCGCTTAGCCACGGAGCGCATATCGTCGTCGGCACGCCGGGCCGTCTGCGCGATCACATCGAGCGCGGCGCGCTCGACCTGTCCAACATCAAGGCGGTCATCCTCGACGAAGCCGACGAGATGCTCGACATGGGCTTCCGCGAGGATCTCGAGCTGATCCTCGACGCCTCGCCCGAGGGACGGCGCACGCTGCTGTTCTCGGCGACGATGCCCAAGTCGATCGTCGCGCTGGCGAAGCGTTACCAGAAGGATGCGCTGCGCATCTCGACCGTCGGCGAGGACCGTGGCCACGGCGACATCAGCTATCAGGCGGTCACCGTCGCCCCCGCGGACATCGAGAATGCGGTCGTCAACCTGCTCCGCCTCCACGAAGCCGAGACCGCGATCCTGTTCTGCGCGACGCGCGACAACGTCCGCCACCTCCACGCCGGGCTGATCGAACGCGGTTTCGCCGCGGTCGCTTTGTCGGGTGAGCATAGCCAGAACGAGCGCAACAGCGCGATGCAGGCGCTCCGCGACAAGCGTGCGCGTGTCTGCGTCGCGACCGACGTTGCCGCGCGCGGGCTCGATCTCCCGTCGCTCAGCCTCGTCGTCCACGTCGAGCTGCCGCGCGACGCCGAGACGCTCCAGCATCGCTCGGGCCGTACCGGCCGCGCGGGCAAGAAGGGCACCGCGATCCTGATCGTGCCGTATCAGCGCAAGCGCCGCGTCGAGATGATGCTGCGCGGTGCGCGGATCGCGGTCGAATGGATGAACGCGCCGACCGTCGACGACATCCGCCAGGCCGACAAGTCGCGGCTGATGACGATGCTGATGGAAGACGTCGAGATCGACGAGGACGATCGCGCACTGGGCGCGCAGCTGCTCGAGAAGAAGACCCCCGAGGAGATCGCCGCAGCCCTCGTCCGCAGCTATCGCGCGCGGATGCCCGCGCCCGAGGAAATGATCGAGGCGAGCGGTTCGGGTGCCGGTGGCGCGTCGCGTGAAGCGGGCAAGGAGCATCACCGCGATGGCTTCGACGACGTGGTGTGGTTCCGCATGGACATCGGCCGTCGCCAGAATGCCGATCCGCGCTGGATCCTGCCGCTGATCTGCCGTCGCGGACACATCACCAAGAACGAGGTCGGTGCGATCCGCATCGCCGCGAACGAGACGATGTTCCAGGTGCCGAGCGCGATCGCTGCCAAGTTCATGTCCGCGGTCAAGCGCACCGAAGGCCAGGAAGCCGAAGGCGCGGTCCAGTTCGAGGCGGTCCAGGGCGGCCCCGAACAGGCCGAGCGCGCGCCCCGTCGCGCAAACGGCCCCGCGCCGGTCCGCCACGCCCCGCGCCCGACGCTGCGTCCGGCGGGTGGCGCGACGCGGCGTCCGCGCTCGTAAGGTCGGTCCCCTCCACGGGCACTTCCCCGGCGAAGGCCGGGGCCCAGGAGTGAAGGTCGTTGTTACGAAGCGCAGCACGCGCCAATCGGCGGCCCGCTACTGGGCCCCGGCCTTCGCCGGGGAGGCGCTTTGCAAAATGGGGGGGTGGGCGACCTCAGCGCCGGATCGATCGCACGGCCGGTTAATCCCGCGCCGGTAGCAACCACCGCCCTGCTGGCGTGTTCAGCCTCCGCACGCCGGTTCACCCCGGCCCCAAATTTCAAGCGAGGCAACAATGGTTTCATCGAACGAACTGACGACGGCCCTGGACGCGGCGCTCGTCACCGCCCGCGCCGAATACCGCAAAGCCGTGGTCGAACTCGCGACGCGCGAAGTCGGCAAGGACACGTCGACCAGCCGCGAGCCCGCGGACGTCGACCACATTCATCATGCGCGCACCCGCGTGATCGCGCTGGATGCCGCGCGCGAGGAGCTGTCGCGCATGATCGACGAAGGCGCGCCGCTCGACGGTGCGTGACGTCTCACGCATCGTCTCGCCCGGGCAAACCAAATACAGCCATTTCCATCCCGCGCGCCAAACGCTAACGCCATCAGCATGAACGCACCGCTTCCCAAGGCCTGGGTCATGGCCATCGCTCCCTACGTCCCGGGTCGCTCGACCACGGATGGCGATGCCCCCGTGATCAAATTGTCGTCGAACGAGAACCCGCTCGGCACCAGCGCGCAGGCGGTCTCCGCCTTCTCGCGCCACGCGAGCGATCTCGCGCGCTATCCCGATGCGGGCGCGATCGCGTTGCGCGAGGCGATCGCGGCGCATCACGATCTCGACCCGGCGCGGGTCATCTATGGCACCGGGTCGGACGAAGTGTTGCACCTGATCGCGGGGGCCTATGCTGGCCCTGGCGACGAGGTGATCCAGGTCCGCTACGGTTTCGCGGTCTATGAAATCGCCACGCGCCGTGTCGGCGCGACGCTGGTGACCGCCGACGACAAGGATCATGCGACCGACGTCGACGCGATCCTCGCCTGCGTCACCGACCGCACCCGAGTGGTGTTCGTCGCCAACCCCAACAACCCGACCGGCACCTTCGCGCGCAAGGACGAGATCGCGCGGCTGCATGCGGCGCTTCCGCCGCACGTCATGCTCGTGCTCGACCAGGCCTATGCCGAATATCTCGCGCCCGAGGATGACGACGGCGGGCTCGAACTCGCGCGCACGCAGGCGAACGTTATCGTCACGCGCACCTTCTCCAAGATCCACGGCCTCGCCGCCGAGCGGATCGGCTGGGGCTATGGATCGGAAGAGGCGATCGCCGCGATGCACCGCATCCGTGCGCCGTTCTGCTGCACCACCGCGGGGCAGGAGGCGGCGATCGCGGCGCTCGGCGCGGCGGATTTCATCGCCCAGTCGCGCGAGCACAACCGTGTGTGGCGCGCATGGTTCGCGAACGAGATGGCGAAGCTCGGCAACGCCGGCCTCCGTCCCGTCCCGAGCGAGGCGAACTTCGTGCTCGTGCTGTTCGAGGGCAGCGTCACCGCCGAGACCGCGTACAAGGCGCTGCTCGAGCGCGGCTATATCGTGCGCTGGTTGCCGGGGCAGGGGCTCGCCAACGGGCTGCGCATGACGATCGGCACCGAAACCGAAACGCGCGGACTCGCCGCGGCGCTGCGCGAGATCGTCGCGGGGTGATCAAGGCACTCGCCTTCGACGTGTTCGGCACCGTCGTCGACTGGCGGACGAGCATCGCGCGTGAGGCGACCGCATTCTTCGCGGTGGCGGGGGTAACGGGGATCGACCCGCATGCCTTCGCCGACGCGTGGCGCGGGCTGTATCAGCCCGCTATGGAGGAATGTCGCTCTGGCCGGCGGCCCTATACGCGGCTCGATGTGCTCAACCGCGAGACGCTCGATGCGGTGCTGGCGAAGTACGATGTCGTTGCCGATCCCGACAGCGTTGCGGCGTTCGCACTGGCGTGGCGGCGGCTCGATCCGTGGCCGGATTCGGTCGCGGGGCTAACCCGGCTCAAGGCGCGCTTCCCGATCGTCACGCTGTCGAACGGCAACGTCGCGCTGATGCTTCACCTTGCGCGCTTCGGCGGGTTGCCGTGGGACACGATCCTTGGTGCGGAGGCGACCGGGGTCTACAAGCCATTGCCGCAGGCGTATCTCGGCACCGCCGACATCCTCGGCATTGCGCCCGAGGAGCTGTGCCTGGTTGCAGCGCATCACAGCGATCTGGCGGCGGCGCGGGCGTGCGGGCTGCGGACGGCGTATGTCGACCGGCCGGACGAACTCGGCGGCGCGCCCAAGCCCGATCGCGCGGCGGCGCAAGACTGGGATTATACCGCGGGTTCGCTGACCGAACTCGCCGATCTGCTGGACGCCGGGGTGCGCGCGGACTTTTAGCCAAGGTCACCGCGACACGTTTGGCATGACGGAGGTCTTGCATGGCGGCTGTGCCCGCTTGCTCCCGAACGCGCCGTAACCCCGCTCACGTCAGAATCTGCATCAACGTCGGCAAGTCGAGGATCGGCGCGAACTTGAACCCGAGGTCGCCGTCGCGTGCCCAGCGGACGAACCCGGCGCGTGGTGCGATTCCGTCGAGGATCAGGCATCCCGGCGTATCCGGTTGCATCACCCCCGCACCGCGCAACCGCGCGCCGCCCGCGCTGAGATCGATCAGTTCGACCGCAATCAGCGACCCCGCGACGCGGAACTGCGCGAGCCGGTTGGACGTGAAGCGCGGCGCCCGCGCGCAATAGCCCTGGCGCGTACCGCGATCCGACACGGTCGCGAGATCCTGCGGCGTATCGAACGCAAGCCCGACGAGGAACCCGCGGTTCCACACCACGCGCGCGCTGCACGGCCCGAGCCCGCGCATCTCGAACTGGAGTCGCTGGCCGATAACCGGCACGGTCAGCGTCTCGATCTTCGCGCCACCCACCGACAGATCGCGGACGAAGCAGAACATCTCGCATTCGTCGAGGATCAGCTTCCCCGTCGCGAGCACGCGGCGATAGCGCTCGTCCTCGCGCCGCTCGGTGATGGTGGCGGGCACGGCGATGGGGGCCATGAAGGTCATCGGGTCTCTCCCAGGAATACATTTGAGCAGGCGGCGGCGCGCATCACTTCGCCCCCCCGAAGATCGTGCGGCCTGCGCGGCCGAGCGACCATTGGTCGAACTTGAGCCGCGCGGTGACATAGCCGCCCGAGCGGGTGTAGCGATCCGCCTCGAAATCGCGGTCGCGGTAGCCGGTGATATTGTAGCCGACCGAGACCCATACGTTCCTGGCAGGCGACACCCCGGCGGACGGCCCGCCACTGAACGCGACGCTGCCGCGGTCCCACGCGTGCTGGACCGAACCCTGCACCCCGACATCGAAGCGGCGGCCGAGATCGCGACGCAAGTCGAACCCGAGCACGTCGATGAAGCCGGTATAGTCGTCCTCGCCGAAGCTCCCGCGGACCCATTTCGCGCCGTAATAGACGGTCGCCTCGAACCCGTGACCAGCGCCTTCCGGGCCGGTCCGATAATTGACCGCGAGGTTGTTGATGAAGCGGAGCGTCGACTGGAAGCCGCCGCCGAACGCGGGGACGCCGATGACATTCCGGTCGGTGATCCCCGCATCCGCACGTTCGTTCCGCGCCTGGAGCCGCTCGAGCAGCGACCAGTGGCTGTCCTGCGGCCGCAGCGCGAGCGCGAGGTCGGCGGTGCCGAACGATGCCTTCGCGCCGCGCGTGTCGGTCAGGTCCGAATAGCGCACGCTCGCTGCCAGCGTCCGGCCAGCCCCGAGCGAGCGGAGCACGTCGCTGTTGATCGTCCAGCGGTCGCTCTGGTCCGAGCGGCGATATTCGAGGCGGCCGTTCCACGACCACAACTCCGCGCGATACCCCGCGCCGAGCGTCGCCGCGACATAATCACCGTCATTGCCATATTGCCCCGCGATCGGCGTGTTGGCGGTGCTCGCAAAGGCGTTGACGAGAGCGCCCGTCGGCACCCGCCCGCGCAACGTGGTGTTCGCGTCGAGCGTCAGGTCGAGGTTCCACCGCTTGCTCAGCTTGAGCGACTGGTTGAGGCCATATTGCGCATAGGTGCGCTGCCCGTTCTCGCCGCCGGTCGAGGCGGTGTTGCCGGTCGCGACGTCGGCCTGGCTCGCGGCCTGCTGGTTGAGCGTGCTCATCAGCTTCGCGCCCGACCACGGTGCCACGTCGAACCCGACACGCGCGGTGTTGGCGGTGAAGTCGCGGCCCTGCGCGATCTCGTATCCGGCGAGCAGGCGCACCCCGTCGCTGACCCGCAGTGCGGCGGTGACTTGCTGGCGCAGCGGGAAGTCGACGCTTTCCTTGTCGCCGCCGGGTGCGACCTGCGCCTGCGCGCCGATCGTGAGCTTGCCGCCGAACAGGTCCTGCGTGCCCCCCAGCGTCAGCAACCGCGAGTGGCGCGCCTTGCCGTCGATCCCGGTATCGTCGGCATAGGTGCCGCCGATGAACAGCGTGCCGCGCGTGCGGCGATATTCGAGCCGGGTCTCGGCGGCGGTGCGCATCCCCGGCGTGTCGAGCTGGGTCGCGTTCCACGCGGTCAGCGTCAGCGCGAGCTTGTCGAGCAGCGCGACGCGCCCGTCGATCCCGAACTTGCGCGTCCCCGCCTCGACGATGTTCTGCTGCCCGAGCCCGAAGCCGCGGTCCTGGCTGCGGCCGTAGGCGAGCATGTCGATCCGCCGCGTGTGGATCTCGCCCTCGGCGAGCCACGCGCGCCCGGTGCGCAGCCCGAGCTTGCCCCCGGTGGCGACTTCGCCGCGGATTTCGGTGTTGGCGGTCGGCTTGGCCTTGAGGTCAAGCCCCGCGACGGTCGCATTCCCGACGCTCTCGTCGCGCAGCACGCTCGCGCCGATCTGCGCGCGGCCCTTTGCGAGGCGCAGCGCGGCGCGGCCACCGGCGGCAAGCTGGCGGGTGCGGCCTTCGGTTTCGTAATCGACGACGATGAACACCGGGTTGTTCGCGGCATCGCGCCCGAGGATCGGCTCGCGGAAGCGGATCGTGCCTGCGCTTGCGTCGATGTCGTAGTCGATGTGGCGGGTCATCTGCTTGGTCGCCAGGATCCGCTCGGGGCGGATTCGGTCGCGCGTCTCGATCCGCAGCTTGTCGCTGTTGGGGACGACGTTGCGCCCCGACAGGCGATACGGGCCGGACAGGCCGTTGCCCTGGATCTCGTCGCGGCCATACAGCTGGTCGGTGTCCGCCGCGAACGCGCTGAACAGGATGCGATTGCCCTGATATTCCGCCTTCACCCCGTTGAGCGTGCGGCTGTAGCGGGTGAGCTGCGTGTCGGTCAGCCCGGTCTCGAAATCGCCGAGCATCGCATACAGGTTGCGGCGCTCGAGCCGGAGGTACAGCTTGCGCTGCGTCGCGGCGTCATAGCCCTGCTGCGACCCGTCGCCATAGACGGTGTAATAGCGATCGGGGTCGATCGTCCCGAGCAGCCCGCGCGTGCGATCGATCTTGCGGTCGCTGTCATAGGCGATCGTCGCGAGCCACGACCCCTTGATCCGCCCCTTGGCGTAGAAGGCGAGCTGCCCGTCGGTGACGACACCCTCGCGCATTCCGCGCGGCAGCCGAGTTGTGCGCGTCTTGAGCGTGTCATACCCAAGTGTCCCCGACCCGAAGCCGACGATCACCCAGTCGCGCTGCGCGCCCGCGAGCCACGCGCGGATGTCGCTGGTGCGGACCTGCTCCTTCTCGGCCAGCGCGAGCGACACGTGGACCGCGCCCGCCTGCGTGGTCGGCTCGAGCGCGATGAACGCGAGACCGTCGTCGCCGGTGACGCGCGCGGTGGCGGCGGCGCGGCCACGCCCTTCGAGCGGGCGGCGCTGCGCGAGGTCTGCGTCGATCGCGGCGGCATAGGGCTGGTCGACCGTGAACGGCACGACCGTCCCGTCGCGGACCGGGCGACCGTCGCGATCGGTCACGCGCACCGCGATCAGCGGGCGAGTGAGGCCGTCGGCGACGAGGCGGCTCTTGTCGGGCGCATAGACCGCGCGCACCGCCGCACCCGATGAGTGGACGGTCTGCTCGAGCGTGGTGACGAGCTTGCCATCGGCATCGAGTACGCGCGCGACGATCCGGTTGTCGCCATCCTTGAGGCCAAGCCCCGACCAGCGCGACACGACGAAGCTCCTGTCGGCCGCGGTCTCGGTCGTGTCGAAATTGAGTGCCTCGGCCAACGTGCCGTTGACGCTGAGCGCGACGCGCTGGTTCGGCAGATGCTTGACGACGACGCGGGTGACCGGCGCGCGCGGGTTGGTGTCCGCGGTCGGGAACAGGATCGCGGTCCCCGCGGCCTGCCCGCCAAGCCAGTCGCGGTCGCCCGCCGCGATGCTGTCGCTCGCGACCGTGATCGGCAGCGCATCGGCGGCGGCGGCCTTCACGCCGGTCGGGCGGAGCTGGAAGTCGACGCGCTTGAGCAATCCGCCCTGCGCCTCGACGAAGCGCGAGATCGCCGAACCTGCGGTCCGCGTGTCGCTGTCGCACGCGACCGGCTGGTGCGACGCGGGGAGGCTGTTGGTGTCGAGCTGGACGACGTGGCGACCCGGGCGGATCCCCTCGACGTGATAATAGCCGTCCTTGTCGGTGACGACGAAAGTGCCGTCCTCGAGCAGCAGGCGGATCCCGCGGATGCCGATCCGCCCGCTGTCGGGGTCGCCGCAACCACCTTCGGTCACGCGCCCGATCAAATTGAACCCGCTGGTGAACAGCAACGGGGTGATTCGCACAGACGCCGCCGCCTCGTTGCTCGTCGCGCCCGCGCTCCCGGCGGCAAGCACGCGGTTGAGCGCCTCGCCGGTCGGCGCGCCCGGTGCGACCGAGACGACGTAGCGGATGTCGACGCGCTGCCCCGGCGCGATCGGCGGGACCGCGAAATCGAGCGTCCGGCTGTCCGCCGCGGGCACCGCTTCGGCAGCCCCGCGCGTCGACCCGCGTTCATAGCGCAGCCCGGTCGGCAGGATGTCGGTCAGGTGAATGTTGCGCGCGGTATCGGTCCCGCGATTGGTGACGCTCACCAGATATTGCACGAAATCGCCCGGCGAGGCCTCGCGCACCGATGCGGTCTTGGCGATCAGCAGCGCGCTCGCGCCTGCGCGATCGAGCGGAATGTCCGAAAAGAACGGGTTGGGCGTGTCGAGCGTGAAGCGTTTGCCGAACGAGGCGTCGTTGAGGATGAACGGCACCCCGGTCGGGTCGCGCAGCGCGGTCAGCTCCGCGAGCGATTTCGTGCTCGGCGCGGTATAGGCGCCGGGCGGGACGATCCGGAGGTGGTAGGTCCCCTCCGCGACGAACGGAAAGCGGTAATTGCCCTGCGAGAACTTGTAGACCCGCCCACCCGCGTCGGTCGCGCCGCTGCCGCTGGTGACGGTCGAGGGGTAACGGCTGACGCCATCGTCGCCGAACACGACCGCAGGCTGCCCCAGATCGTCGAGCAGCGTGACGACCGCGCCATCGACCAAGGCACCGGTGCCCGAATCGAAGACATAGCCCGCGGGATCGACCAGAACCGAGGCGGTCGAGGCGAGGCTGAAATCATCTTCGTCGAACGACAGCGTGAAATTCGCACCGCGCCCGCGCGTTACGTCGCATGGCGCGATCTCGGGACTGCCGCCGCCCTTTTCGGGAACGCCGCCCGCAAACACGCCGGTGTCCGGTCCGGTTTCGAGCAATTCGATCGATCCGGTCGTGGTCGGCGTCGTCACGGTGATCCGCGACGTCTCGCGGACAGCGGGGTCATGATTGCCCCCCGCATTGTCGAGCACCAGGATCAGCGGCGCGCTGGTATCGATCGCCGCCAGCTTGGGGGCGGTTGCGAGCGCCGCGGCGTCGATCGGCGCGGGGGTGAATTTCTGCGGCGACGTCTCGCATTTGAGTCCGGTCAACTGATACCCGACGGGCAGCAGGCGGAAACTGAGCGTAGTCGGGCGCTTGGTGCGGTTGACGTCGAGCGTCACGGTATTGGAGGAAACCGATTGTCGGCCGCTCGAGGCATCAAAGCCGAGCGTAGCCGTATTGGCGATACGCGAAACATCGGCCGCCAACCCGGAGGTGGCGGCGGCAAGCCCGATGAGGGCGCCAAACTGCGCGATATGCCTGAATCTGGACATGGCGGTGCGTTCCCCGGCGCGCGGGTCTCGCGCGCCGGAGGGACACTTCTCCTGTAGGGATGGACGCGAGGGCGGCTAGTTGATCGTCACCTTGAACGCGACCGCGACCACACCGCCGCCCCCGACCGTGCCAACGATCGCGTTGACGTTCTTGGTGGTGCTGTTGAACGACGCGGTGACGCCGTCCGTCTCGCCCGCGTCGTCGGCATCGTCATCCTCGGTCGAGCCGAGCAGCACGCAGGTCCCGCCCGGCGTGCCGATCGTGATCGATCCCGGGACATAAGTGGTGTTGGCGGGGACGATGTCGTTGAGCTGCACTCCGTTTGCCGCAGTCAGCAGCGTCGCGTTGCGGACGAGCAGGCAATATTGCACCGTCGCGCCGGGGAGCGACTTGGGATTGCCGACGCTCACCCCGTCCGCGAGCACCAGCGCCGACTTGGTCACCGTCAGCGCGACGTTGCGCGTGCCGATTTCATACGACGCATAAGCGCGACCCTGGCCGTTGCGGACGATGTCGACGCCGATCCCGTCATTATCGTCATCGGCGAAGACGATGTCGACGGTGGCGTCAGCGTTGGCGAGGTTGAGGTCGGTCGGGATCAGCGCGTTGCCCTGCGTATTGACCTGCCCGCCAACCGCGGCCGTCACGTGGAGATCGACGTTGGCCTGGCTGAGCGTGCCCGATCCGGGAACGTTGCCGACGATGAACACTGCGACCGATGTGTCGGGCGCGAGTTCGTCGATATAGGTCCGGGTGTCGACGCCCGCGTCATAGACGCCGTTGTTGTTCGAATCGACGAACACCTTGAGATTGAGCATGTCGAAATCGTCGATCCCGGTGACGAGTCCGTTGACGATCAGCGATTGATCGGCATCAAGAAGGAAATCCTGGATGCCGTTGGTGGTGTTGGTCACGCGGAAGGTGGTCACCGCGTCGGCCTGGCCGAGATTGACCTGCGTCTTGGTCCCGCCCTGGTCGGCGACCACGGTGAAGTTGACCTTGCGATCGACCACGAAGGTGGCGGTGGTCGAGTTGGTCGTCTGCGCGGTGCCGTTCACGGTGTAGGTCACCGAGGCGGTGTTGCTGATGCTGGTGCCGGCGGTGGTGTTTTGCGCGGCGGTCTGCGCCTGCGCGGCGCCGCCGATCCCGATGCTGGCGACGGCGGCGGACCCCGTCAGCAGCAAATTGCGTACCTTGTTCCGTAACATGATGTAATACTCCCTGTTGTACCCGTTGGTCTTGGTGGTGGTGAGTTCAGCGGTGGTCTGGCGGATCATCGCAGCACGGCCTCGAACGCGAGCTGGCCTTGCGCGCCGGCCGTGATCGGACGCGCAAGCCGCCACCGGACATGGGTGACATCGTCGGCGGTCGCGGCGCGCGTCGTGCCGGTGGCAGTGGCGACGCGCAGGTTCGCGAGCGATCCATAGGTCTTGCCGTCGACCGAAAGCTCGGGCGCGGCGGAAGTGGCGGCGGGCGCGCGATACGCGATCCCCTTGGGGACGGGGTTGTCGAGCACGACGTTGCCGATCGGCTGCGCGCCCGTGTTGCGATAGGCGAGGATGAAGGTGACCCGGTCGCCCGGCACGACCCGGCGCACCGGCGCGAGCGCGACCCGCACCGTCCCGTCGGCAGCACGCGTCTTCTGCTCGGCGAACACCTTCGATTCGACCTGTAATGGCCCGGCGGCGAGCGCGGGCAGCGCAACGGCCGATGTCGACAGGATGGCGAGACGTAGGGGTTTGAACATGGCTGTGCTCCTCACTGGATTTTCACGCTGAACTGGATCGTGCGGCTGCCCGCGCCGTCGGCCGCGACGTCGCCGAGCGCGACGCGGATCGCGGTGGCGCTGGCAGTGCCCGCGTCGGTGTCGCCCGCGTCGGTCAGCGTGGCGTCGTCGAGCCGCAGGCTGCCGGGGACATAGCTGGTGCCCGCCGGGACCGGATCGTCGATCACCACGCCGCGCGTCGCGCCGACGAAGCCCGCCACCAGCCGATAGGTGACGATCGCGCCGGGGATCGCGCGCGCGCTGCCATCGGGCGCGAGCACGCTTTGCGACTTCGTCAGCGTCGGCAGGCCGGCGGTGGGGGACAGTTGCGACGTGGCGGAGGCGGTGGCGCCGGTCGCGCCGACGATCGCATCGCCACCGCCATCGCCCGCCGCGGGGAAGGTCGTCCCCGCCGCGCCGCTCCCGGTCCGCGCGGTGACGCGCGCGGAGATCGCAGTGCCGCCGCCGATCTGCGCCGCATCGACGAGGACGAAGACGCGGACGACCTGCCCGGGCGTCAGCGTCAGCGCCGCGCCGGGGGCGAGCGCCTGGTCGGCGGTCGCGGAATAGACGCCATCGCCATCGCTATCGACCGCGAGCCGGTCGACCGCGACCCCCGCCGCCGCGCTGCCGATCGCGAGCGTATAGTCTTCCGTCCCGTTGCCGGTGTTGGTGACGACGAAGCCGACCGCGACCGTCTCGTTCCCACGCGTCGTGCGCGCCTCGGCATCGGCGGCGATCGTGACGTTGAGGATCTCCGCGGCCTGGAGCGTCACCGTGTTGGACGTCAGCGCCGGGCTGCTGCCGTCCGCCGCCTGGAAGGTCAGCGTCGCGGTGTTGGCGATCGGCGTCCCGGCGGGCGTTGCGGCGAACGCAGGCGTCGCCACGAGCGCGGTGGCGGACACGACGACGCGCAGCGCCGCCTTCCGCCCGATCCTCCCGCCGCTGTCCTTCCTCGCCTGCACGTTCGTTGCCCACTCGTTGCTGTGAGGGCACTCAAACGGACTGCGGTTAACGCGATCCTACTTGCGGATGAGCCGGGGTATGATCTCAGACCAAAGTCTAACGCTATGGATCGCTTCGCTATTTCTATCGTCCCCGACACAGGCGGCGGGCGCAACAATCGTGCAGGGCGGTGGCGGCGACCGCAGGCGGTTAGTAAACGTCGCTGGCCCGGCCGGTCCGGTCGATCTGCCGCAAGGTCGCCCGCGCCGCGCGGCGCGCACTTTCGCGCATCGCGTCATCGCCCTCCGAAAGCGCCAGCCAGCTCTGCCCCACCCGCGCGAATCCCAGCGTTCCGGCAAGCCCTGCGATTCGATGTGCGGCCATGCGATCGGTGGCGTAGTCGAGCCCGTCGAGCGCCTCGGCGAGCTGGTCGCGGAAGCGCGCGACCAGCACGGCGATTTCCGCCGCGCCGAACACGCCGGCCAGCCGTTCGACGCCCGCCAGCGTCCCGTCCGGGGTCCACGGCGCAATCGTCGTCGCGAGCGTGGCGGGATCGCACGGTTTGGGCAGCGCGCCGTCGAAGCCCGACGCGCGCAGACGCGCTGCATCCGGGCGATGCACGGAGTAGCACAACACCGGGACATCCCCCAGCGGCGGCGGCAGCGCGCGCAGCGCGCGGGTCGCCGCCCAGCCGTCAAGAACTGGCATTTCTAGATCTATGATGAGAATATCCGGCGATATCTCGCGCGCGAGGGCAACCGCGTCTGCACCATTTGACGAATAGTGGACGATATACGCCTGTGCCGCGAGGTCATGCCCGATCGCCAGCCGGTTGGCAGGTTCGTCATCGACGACAAGGACTGTGAACGGGCGCGGCCTGATTTTTCTGACCTTTCGTGTGAAGACGTTGATCTCCCTGTCAAATGTCCATACGCTTCGTCCTAGACAAATGTAATACGCAGCGGCGCGAGACTTGGTTTCGGAGGACGCGACAAGAATGACGGCGGGACATATATTGATCGCGGATGATCATCCGCTGACGCGCGAGGGCCTGACCCTCGCGGTGAAACTTGCCGCCCCGGGTATCGCGATCGATACCGCTGGGTCGATCGCTGAAGCCGAACAGGCCGCACTCTTGCGCAAGAAGGGGCATAAGCTCGTTCTGCTCGACTTCGTCTTGCCCGATTCGCGCGGATTTTCGGGCTTTTTGCAGTTGCAGCATGTCCTGGGCGAGACGCCGATCGCGTTCGTCTCGGCAAATCGGGATCCGGCGATCATCGAGGCGGCGCGCGCGCTGGGCGCGGTCGGGTTCCTGTCGAAGAGCTGGCCGCTCGACGAACTGACGACGGCGCTGCGCGATATCATGGCGGGCAAACGCGTGTTCCCGGTTGCCGACACGACGCCGCAACCCACGCGATCCGCGCGCGACCTGATCGCGACGCTGTCGGGGGCGCAGTTGAAGGTCATGCTCGCGCTGGCGGACGGGCGGCTCAACAAGCAGATCGCGGGCGACCTCGGCATCACCGAGGCGACGGTCAAGGCGCACATGTCCGCGATCTTCCGCAAGCTCGGCGTCACCAATCGCGCACAGGCGCTGCTCGCGATGCAGCCGCTGCTGGGTGAGGCCGACCGAATCGCCAATCCGTGAGCAAGCCCGACGCGGCGCTGCTCGATCCCGCCGTCCCGCAGCGGCCGAACGCACTGCGCTTCGGGCTGGTCGCGCTGCTCGTGCCCGTGCTCCTCGGGCTGATGGTAATCGGGCTCGATCACGAATATTCGGCCAGCGAGACGCTGCGGCACGAAGCGAACGAATCGTTCGATCGAAAGTTGGTCGCCAGCACGCTGATCCCGCTGATCGCGGATGCCGAAACCGGGCAGCGCGGGTTCGTCATCACCGGCGAGGATCGCTTCCTGAAGAACTACGCGTCGGCGCGCGAAGCGGTGTTCGTCGGTTTCGCGTCGCTCGAACGCGATCTCGCGGAAGACCCGGAGCAACGCGCGCGACTGCGCCGGATGGGCGCGCTCGCGATTCGCAAGTTCGCGGAGATGGACCGGGTCCTCGCCGAACGCCGCACCGGCGGCTTCACCCGCGCCGCAACGCTGGTCGCGCGCGGCAACGGCGATCGGCTGATGCAGGAGATGCGCGGCGTCTCGGCCGACATCGTGCGGTCGGCTGGAGTCTCGCGCGATCGCAGCGTGATGGCCTTCCGGCAGGCAACGGCAGCGAACCTGCGCAGCATCTGGCTCGGGATCGCGCTGATCGCGCTGATCGCCTTCGCCGCGGCGAGCGCCTTCTGGGCGCAGAGCAGGGCGCGCTATGCCGCGCGGCGCGACGCGTTCGAGAGTGCCGAACGCAACCGCACGATCCTCGACAGCACGATCGACGCGATGGCAATCGTCAACCCGGCGGGCCGGATCGAGACGATCAACCGCGCCGCGTCGACGCTGCTCGGCTATGCCCCGGGCGAACTGGTCGGCCGCCACGTGACCGAGATCGTGCGGTTGCCCGATACGGGCGTTCCGCTGCGCGACCGGGTCAAGCTCGTCGACGGCGAATTGCAGGAACCCTATCGGTCGGACCGCATCCTTCTCCACCGCGACGGGCACGAAGTCTCGGTCGACTTTGCGCTGGGGGTGATCGACCTGCCCGACGGTATCTATCTCGTCGTGTCGGCGCGCGACGTGACCGAGCGCAAGCGACTCGAGCGGATGAAGGACGCGCTGATGTCGACCGTCAGCCACGAGTTGCGCACCCCGCTCACCTCGGTCGTCGGCGCGCTGGGACTGTTGCGCGCGGGTTCGGCGGGTGCGATTCCCGAAGCGGCGGCGCGACTGGTCGAGATCGCCGAGAACAATTCGCGGCGGCTGATCCGGCTGATCAACGACATGCTCGATATCGACCGGATCCGTTCGGGTACGCTCCAGCTTGCGCGCAGCCCGATCGACCTGCGCGCGGTGGTCGATCGCGCGCAGGTCGGGAGCCAGGGGCTCGCCGCGGTCGAATCGGTGCAGATCGTCTGCGACCTGCCCACTGGCGAAATCCCCATCCTGGGGGATGCCGACCGGCTGTTGCAGGTCATCACCAACCTCGTCTCGAACGCCGTGCGCGCGACCCCGACCGGGGGCGTGGTGCGGATCACGCTCGGCCCCGACGAGGCGAACGGCAAGGCGATCGTCAGCGTCGAGGACGAGGGACCGGGTGTACCCACCGCGTTTCGCGACCGCATCTTCGGCCGGTTCGAGCGCGCCGATGGCGAGCAGGGAATCGGCACCGGGCTCGGCCTCGCGATCTCGCGCGAGATCATCGCGCGGCACTACGGGCGGATCTGGTTCGAGGATCGTCCGGGGGGCGGCTCGCGCTTCGCCTTCGCGGTCGATCTGCAGGGAAAAGAGTCGACGGTCGCGGAGCAGTCCGACCACCCGTGCGTTTTGATCTGCGAGGATGATGTCGTGATGGCGGCTACGTTCGAGTCCATGGTCGCAGAATTCGGGTATCGCGCCGAGCGCGTGACCAATGCGCGCGACGCGCGCGCCGCACTCGAGCGCCGCTGCTTCGCCGCCTTGCTGCTCGATCTCCGCCTGCCGGGCGAAAGCGGCCTCGCGCTGGCGCAATCGCTGCGCACCGCCGATGGCGGGTCCTCGCTCCCGATCATCATCGTGTCCGCGCTCGATCGGACTCAGGTAGACGATCCCGTTCCGTTCGATCTGGTCGACTGGCTGGTCAAGCCGGTCGATCCCCGGTTGCTCGCACGCGCAATTGATACTGCTACCGGTCGCTCGGGCAGCCCCCGCGCGACGATCCTGCATGTTGACGACGACCCGGACGTCCTGTCGCTGACCGAAACCGCGCTGCACCGCGACGCCCGCGTGCTCAAGGCGACCGATCTCGCGAGCGCGCGCGTTCTGCTCGAGACCGAACGGCCCGATATCGCGATCCTCGACCTGCATCTGCCCGAGGGTTCGGGGCTGCAACTGCTCCCGATGCTGGTCGACGCGGATGGCCTCGCGATCCCGACGATCATCTTCTCCGCGCACGAAATCGCCCCCGATGCGGCGCGAATGGTCGATGCGGTGCTGGTCAAGTCGCGCGGATCGCTGCCCGATCTCAGGGCGACCGTCCGGCGGATCCTGGATGTGCGGGAGCGTTCATGAGCGAGACGCTGCGGATCCTCTATGTCGACGACGATGGCGACATCCGCACGATCGTCGAAATGGCGCTGTCGCTCGATCCGGCGGTCACCGTCCGCGCGGCGGCTTCGGGGGCGGCGGCGCTTCGCCTGATCGATTCGGACCCGTGGCGCCCCGATGCGATCATCCTCGACGTGATGATGCCCGAGATGGACGGGATCGCGCTCCTCGCCGCGTTGCGCGAACGGCCCGGGCTGGCGGATACGCCAGCGTTGTTCATGACCGCGCGCGGCCACGAGTCGGACGCCATTCGCCCCCAGCTCGTGGGGGCGACGGGGGTGATCCTCAAGCCGTTCGACCCGATCGAACTCGTCGGCACCGTCCGCCGCCTGATCGCGCAGGGGTGAAGCGAGCGGCGAGGGGGGGCGGCGGTACTCATAAATCCGGCGTCACCCTGACCTTGTTTCAGGGTACATCGCGCAGCGAGTCCGGCCCGCGCCGGTTGGACGGTGGATGCTGAAACGCGTTCAGCATGACGGAGGGTGGCAGGTGGGACGCGTCGCGTGTCCCACCCGGCCTCGCCCTAAACGCTCACCACGCTCGGCACCCGCCCTTCCGCGCCGAACACCTGTAGATACCGTTCGATCTCCGCCGGGTCGCCGGTCGCCTTGGCGGGATTGTCCGACAGCTTGACCGCCGGATGCCCGTTCGCCGCGGTCACCTTGCACACCAGCGAGATCGGCTCGAGCCCCGCGCCGCCGCGCGGGTCGCAACCGCGGAAGTCGTTGGTCAGGTTGGTCCCCCAGCCGAAGCTCAGCCGCACCCGCCCATGAAAATGGCGGTACACCTGCTCGATCGAGGCAACGTCCATCCCGTCCGAGAAGATCAGCAGTTTCTCGCGCGGGTCGACGCCGTGGCGCTGCCACCAGGCGATGATCTGCTCGCCCGCCGGGATCGGCGGCGCACTGTCGGGGCGAAAGCCGCTCCATTCGGACAGCCAGTGCGGCGCGTTGGCGAGGAACGCGGTGGTGCCGAACGCATCGGGCAGTGCGATCAGCAGATTGCCCGCATAATGTCGCCGCCAGTCCTCGAGCACCTGATACGGCGCGGCGGCAAGCGCGGCATCGTCGGTCGCGAGCGCGGCGGCGACCATCGGGAGTTCGTGCGCATTGGTGCCGATCGCCTCGAGGTCGGTGTCCATCGCGAGCAGCACGTTCGACGTCCCGATGAAGCGGTTGCCAAGCCCTTCCTTGAGCGCCTCGACGCACCAGCGTTGCCACAGGAACCCGTGCCGCCGCCGCGTCCCGAAATCCGACAGAACGAGGCCGGGCAATTGCTTCAGCCGCTCGACCTTGTCCCACAGCCGCGCCTTGGCGCGCGAATAGGTGATGTCCAGCTCGAACCGCCCGTGCCCGCGAAGCGCGGCGCGCGAGCGAAGTTCGTTGAGGATTGCGAGCGCGGGGACTTCCCACATGGTGGTGTGCGTCCACGGGCCGTCGAAATGCAGCTCATACTGGCCGTCGACGATGCGCAAATCGTACGGCGGCAGCGTGAAATCGGCGAGCCAGGCGAGAAAATCCGGCGCAAACATGCGTTCCTTGCCGTAGAAACTGTTCCCCGCGAGCCAGATCAGCTCCTTCTTCCCGAACCGGACCGAGCGCGCATGATCGAGCTGCGCGCGCAGTTCGGTCTCGTCGATCACCTCGGCAAGGCGGACCGATTTGGTGCGGTTGATGACCGAAAAGGTCGCGCTCACGTCCGGGTGGAGGTGGCGGATCATCTGCAACATCAGCAGCTTGTAGAAATCGGTATCAAGCAGGCTGCGCACGATCGGGTCGAGCCGCCAGCCGTGGTTGTAGGTACGCGTCGCGATATCGGTGAGGATCATGGGGCCGATTGTTCCGGGATTGCGCGGGGAATGTCCACCGTCGGTTGGAGCGGTGGCCAGCGCCGAAGTGCCGCTCGGAACGCTAAAGCCCCTCCCCT
>CAZNQA010000031.1:0-7419 GCA_964575105.1 uncultured Stakelama sp. | reverse complement strand
GTTGGAGCGGTGGCCAGCGCCGAAGTGCCGCTCGGAACGCTAAAGCCCCTCCCCTTCAGGGGAGGGGTTGGGGTGGGGCCGTCCAGCAGGACCAACGTGGGAAAAGGGCACGGCCCCACCCCCAGCCCCTCCCCTGAAGGGGAGGGGAGACCCTCGGCCGTCGCGGCGTTGGCCGAGCTGCACCCTCTCAAAGGACCCCGCTCAAGAACCTAAAAGCCCCTCCCCTGAAGGGGAGGGGAGACCCTCGGCCGTCGCAGCGTTGGCCGAGCTGCACCCTCTCAAAGGACCCCGCTCAAGAACCTAAAAGCCCCTCCCCTTTAGGGGAGGGGTTGGGGTGGGGCCGTCCAGCAGGATCATCGTGGGGAGAAAGGCACGGCCCCACCCCCAGCCCCTCCCCTGAAGGGGAGGGGGGGCACCCCCCCAATCCGTCTCTCCCGCCGCCCTTACAGCATCTCGAGCGCCCGCCGCTTCGTCGGTCGCGGGAACGCCGCCTCCAGCCGATCGACCAACACTCCATCCAGCGCCAGATCGAGCGCCGCGTGATTGTCCCGCACATGCGCCACCGACCCCGCCTTGGGGATCGCGATCATCGCAGGATCACGCAGCACCCACGCCAGCGCCACCTGCGCAGGCGTCGCGTCGAACTCGGCAGCGATCGCCCGCAAGGTCGCATTCCCGAGCAACCGCCCCTGTTCGACCGGACTATACGCCATCACCGGAATCCCGTGCGAACCAAGCCACGGCAGCAAATCGAGCTCCGGCCCGCGCCGCGTCAGATTGTACAGAATCTGGTCGGTCGCACACGCCGCCCCCCCCGCCGCGACAAGTTCCGCCATGTCGTCGGCATCGAGGTTGCTCACCCCCCAGCGCGCGATCAGCCCGTCCGCGACCAGCCGCTCCATCGCCTCGACCGTCTCCGCCAGCGGCACCGGACCCCGCCAGTGCAGCAAATACAGGTCGAGCTGCTCCACCCCGAGCCGCTCGAGACTCGCCTCGCACGCCTTGCGCAACCGTGCGCGCGAAGCATTCTGCGGCAATGCCTTGCTGACCAGAAATACCCGGTCGCGGACGTCCGCGATCGCTTCACCGACCAGATCCTCCGACCGGCCGTCGCCATACATTTCGGCGGTGTCGATCAGCGTCATCCCGCGCTCGATCCCCTCGCGCAGCGCGGCGATCTCCGCCGCGCGCGTGGTGGCGGAATCGCCCATGTTCCACGTGCCCTGCCCGAGCGCGGAAACCATCGTGCCATCGGGCAGCGCGACCGTCTTCATGCGAAGCCGACCACCGCATGCGGCACATACGGTTCCTCGAGCCGCGCGATCTCATCCTCGGTCAGCCCGATCTCGAATGCTGCGATCGCATCGTCGAGATGCCCCGGTTTGGAGGCGCCAATGATCGGCGCGGTCACTTCGGGCTTGGCCAGCACCCACGCCAGGGCGATCTGCGCGCGCGGCACGCCGCGCTCGGTCGCGATCTCGGCGACCCGTTCGACCACACGGCGGTCCGCCTCGGCGGTGTGGCTGTAAAGCGTCGCGCCGAACTGGTCGGTTTCCGACCGGTTGGTGGCTTCGTCCCAGTCACGCGTCAGCCGTCCGCGCGCGAGCGGGCTCCACGGGATCACGCCGATCCCCTCCGCCTCGCACAGCGGGAGCATCTCGCGCTCTTCCTCGCGGTACAGCAGGTTGAGATAATCCTGCATCGTCGAGAAACGCGTCCAGCCGTTCGCGTCCGACACGTGGAGCATCGTCGCGAACTGCCACGCATACATCGACGACGCACCGATGTAGCGTGCCTTGCCCGCCTTCACGACGTCATGCAGCGCCTCGAGCGTTTCCTCGACCGGCACCTCGGGATCGAAGCGGTGGATCTGGTACAAATCGACGTAATCCGTCCCCAATCGCGTCAAACTGGCGTCGATTTCGGTCATGATCGCCTTGCGGCTGAGGCCTGCGCCGTTCGGTCCGGGGCGCATCCGGCCATGCACCTTGGTCGCGATCACGACCTCCTCGCGCCGCGTGAAATCCTTGAGCGCGCGCCCGACGATCTCCTCCGACGTGCCGTCCGAATAGACGTTGGCGGTGTCGAAGAAATTGATCCCCGCCTCGACCGCCTTCTGCAGGATCGGGCGGCTGGTCGCCTCGTCGAGCGTCCAGGCATGGTTGCCGCGGTCGGGAATGCCGTAGGTCATGCACCCGAGGCACAGCCGTGAGACGTCGAGGCCGGTCATGCCAAGCTTCAGATATTCCATCGCTTTTTCCTTCAGAACAGGTTGCGGAGCAGGCCGGCGTTGGTCTTGCCGAGTTCGATCACCGAGTCGCCGCGGCCGCTGAGGATCGCCTTCGCCATATACAGCGTGAAGCCCTTCATCTGCTCCAGGGTAATTTTCGGCGGCATCGAAAGCTCGTCGCGCGCGGTCACCGCGTCGAGCAGCGCGGGCCCGGGGTGATCGAGCACCTCGCGCACGCCGCGCGCGAGATCGCCCGGGTCGGTGACGCGGACCGCGTGCATCCCCATCGCGCGCGCCATCGCCGCAAAATCGGGGTTGTCGAGCGCGACCCCGGTCTCGACCAAACCGGCAGCTTTCATCTCCATTTCGACGAAACCGAGCGTTCCGTTGTTGAAAACGACGATCTTCACGGGCAATTCGAGCTGTCGAACCGTCAATAATTCGCCCATCAGCATCGCGAGGCCCCCGTCGCCCGACAGCGACACGACCTGCCGCCCCGGCGAGGCCGCCTGCACCCCGATCGCCTGCGGCAGCGCGTTCGCCATCGACCCGTGGTTCCACGATCCGATCAGCCGACGCCGCCCGTTCATCTTCAAATAACGTGCCGCCCACACCGTCGGCGTCCCGACATCGGCGGTGAACACAGCGTCTTCCGCCGCCATCTCGCTGACCAGTCGCGCGACATGCTGCGGGTGGAGGATCCCGCTGCCGGGCGTTCCATCCGCCAGCCCATCGAGATCCTCGCGAGCTTTCGCATAGTTTTTCAACGACTTGTCGAGAAAGTCCCGATCCCGCCCATCGCGCAGTTGCGGCAACACCCCCTCGATCGTCGCGGCGACATCGCCGACCAGCCCAAGGTCGATCGCGGTCCGCCGCCCGAGATTCTCGGGCCGGAGGTCGATCTGTGCAACCTTCGCATCGTTCGGCAGGAACTGGCGATAGGGGAAATCGGTGCCGAGCATCAGCAACGTATCGCACGCCATCATCGCATCATAGCCCGAGGCGAAACCGATCAGACCGGTCATCCCGACGTCATAGGGGTTATCGTATTCGACCCATTCCTTGCCCCCGAGCGCATGCACCACCGGCGCCTGCAACGCAGCAGCCAGCCGGATCAGCTGCGGATGCGCGTCGCGGCAGCCCCGGCCCGCCAGGATCGTGACCTTGCCCGCGTCATTCAACAGCGCCGCCAGCTTCGCGATCTCGGCCGCGGCGGGCGTGATGACGGGGGCGGCCGGCAGCAACGCATCCTCCGATCGCGCGAGCGTCCCCGTCGTGGTGCGCAAGGCAACGTCGCCCGGAATCGCCACGACCGAAACCCCGCGATGCCCCACCGCCGCGCGGATCGCGGTGTCGAGCGTCCGCGGCATCTGGTCCGCATCGCTGATCGTCTCGCAATAGACGCTGCACTCGCGGAACAGCGCCTCGGGCCGCGTCTCCTGAAAGTAGTTCGAGCCGATCTCCCCGCTCGGCACCTGCGCCGCGATCGCGAGCACCGGCACGCGCGTCCGGTTGCAGTCGTACAGCCCGTTGATCAGATGCATGTTCCCCGGCCCGCACGATCCCGCGCACGCCGCAAGCTTCCCCGTCAGCTGCGCCTCCGCTCCGGCCGCAAACGCCGCCGCTTCCTCGTTGCGGACATGAATCCATTCGATCTTGCCCTGTGCGCGGATCGCCTCGGTCAGCCCGTTGAGGCTGTCGCCGACCACGCCGTAGATCCGTTCGACCCCCGCAAGATGGAGCGTCTGGGCGAACAAATCGGCGATCGTGGTCTTCGACATCGGGGTTCTCCGGGGGGAGGGCAGGGCAGGGGTTACTTCTTGGCGTGATCCGCGAGCCACTGGTCGGGATCCTTGTCGACCGGCTTGACCCCGGTGATGTGCGCCGCGCTGAACGCCGCGAACTTGACCGCGAGATCATGCCGCTCCTCGAGCGTCGCATGCTCGCGGAAATCGGTCAGGCCCTGGCGTTCTTCTTCGGCAAGGTGGTCGCCATTTTCCTCGTTCGCCTTGCCGATTGCCTCGAACCATGCGTCGGACCCGACCTCTTCCTTGTTCACCGCAGCGGCGGCGTCGCGGATCTCGTTGTGATCCTCGATCGCGTCCTCGGTTTCTTCCTCGGCGCTGTCCGCGTCGTTGCCGCCAGTCCCGATCTGCATCAGCCGCGGATAGAAGAAGCGCTCCTCCGCCTCGGCATGCGTGTCGAGCAGCGCGTTGAGCCGCCCCCAAATCGCACCGAGCGAGTCGGTGTCGCTGCGATCGATCTGTTCAATCTGCGCGAACAGCTTTCGCATCTGCGCATGGTCGTCGAGAATCAGGTCGGTAATATCCATGATATGTCCTTGGAAAGCAGCGTCAGCTGTGGGGTCAGGCGGACAAACACGCGAACCCCCAATCCGGTCCCCGAATGGAGAGGCTTTCTCGCACGAACGGCGCTTGGATCGAAATCCTTGACTCGAGCGCGGCGCTTTCGCGTAAGGATCAGGTGATGTATCGTCTTGCTTACCCGCTTTTGGCTCCGCGCCGACCATGACCGACAGCGACAGCGGCACCGACTCGCTGCGACCGGGCGATACCTGTTGGCGGATCGAGCAGGCGAACGCCGCTGCGGTGATCGTCGACGCCGATGATTACTTCCGCCACGCACGTTCGGCGATGCTCAAGGCGCGCAAGCGGATCATGCTGATCGGCTGGGATTTCGACGCGCGGATCGAGCTCGGCACCAGCGACGAGGCGCGCGATGCGCCGTCGCGGGTCGGCGATTTCGTCCTCTGGCTGGTCGACAATAACCCTGAGCTCGAGGTGTTCCTGCTGCGCTGGGATCTTGGCGCGATGAAGACACTGTTCCGGGGGCGGACGATCTTCACGATGGTGAAATGGATGCGGCATCCGCGGATCCACACGAAGCTCGACGCCAAGCATCCTCCCGCAGGGTCGCATCACCAGAAGATCGTCGTGATCGACGATTGCTTCGCCTTTTGCGGCGGGATCGACATGACCGGCGACCGCTGGGATACACGCGGGCATCTGGACGACGAACCGGGCCGCCACCAACCCAACGGCAAGCCGTACAAGCCGTGGCACGATGCCACCACCGCGCTGACCGGTCCTGTCGCGGCGGCACTCGGCGACCATGCGCGGATGCGGTGGGAGCGCGCAGGCGGGCATCCGATCAAGGCAGTCGAAGGGGGGGCGGATTGCTGGCCCGACGCGCTTGAGCGGCATTTTGGCGAAGTGACGGTCGCGATCGCGCGAAGCGCCCCCGAAATGGCGGATTGTGAACCGATCATCGAGATCGAGCGGCTCTACCTCGACCAGATCGCGCGGGCGAAACGCTCGATTTATGCCGAGAGCCAGTATTTCGCGTCGCGCAAGATCGCCGAGGCGATCGCCAAGCGGCTCGAGGAGCCCGACGGTCCCGAGATCGTGCTGATCAACCCGGTGTGCGCGCAAGGGTGGCTCGAACCGCTCGCGATGGATACCGCGCGCGCCCGGCTGTACGAGACGCTGCGTCGGCGCGACCCCAGGCATCGCTTCCGCATTTACCACGCATACACTGCGGGCGGCGAGGCGATCTATGTCCACGCCAAGATCATGATCGTCGACGACGTCAGCCTGCGGGTCGGCTCGTCGAACATGAACAATCGTTCGATGCGGCTCGATACCGAATGCGACGTGACGATCACGACCGCGAGTCCCGGTAATGAAAGCTACGGCCCGGTCATCACCGGGATCCGCGACGGTCTGATTGCCGAGCATCTCGGGCTCGAGGTTGCGGAGGTAACTGCGCATCTGGGGCAAAGCGGATCGTTGATTGCGACGATCGAGGCATTGCGCGGGACGGGAAAGACGCTTCGGCCGTATGAGACGCCCGATCTCAACGAGGTCGAGACGTGGCTTGCCGACAACGAAGTGCTCGACGCCGAAGGACCGGGGGCTGCGCTGGAAGGAATCGCCAAGGGCGGACTGCTCCGGAGGCTCCGTCGCCGCAAGCGCTGAGCGCAAACGTCCTCCGTATTCTTCCTGATTCTCGTACCCTCGGGTAGGACCTAGCCTTGCTCCCATTCGCAGCGTGGGAGACGGTCGATGAAGAATATTCTTGTTCTGGTCCATGACGACGAAGGCCAGGAAGCGCGTCTGCAGGTCGCGTTCGATCTCGTCCGGGCTGTCCGCGGTCATCTGACTTGTGTCGATGTGGTCGCAATCCCCGTCTTCGTCGGAGATTACCTTGGCGCGGGGGGTGATGCGCTGCTTCTCGCAGACGAGCAGGCACGCGAGACCGCGAATGCGACCGCCCTCAAGCAGCGCCTCGGCCATGAGGATGTGCCGTACGACTGGATCGATTCGAGTGGCGATCCGGCGGACTGCATCCGCGCCGCGGCGAAGCTCGCCGACCTGATCGTCGTCAACCGGCGGCTCGATGGAAGCTGGTACCCCGACATGAGCGAAATTACGAGCAAGCTCGTTGCCAGGAGCGGTCGCCCGGTAATGGCTGTTCCCGGTGACGCTCGGCGGCTGGATGTTACCGGGAATGTCGTCATCGCCTGGGACGGATCGGACCTCGCCGGATCCGCAATGCGCGAGGCGCTCCCGTTGCTGGGGTTCGCCAAGTCAGTGACCGTACTTCAAGTCGACGACGGCTCGGTCAAGGTTCAGGCGGCCGAGGCCGCGACGTACTTTGCCCGGCACGACATCGTTGCGACGGTCCAGATCGAGGATGGGCGCGGGCAGAAAGTCAGCGACATCCTGCGCACCGTCATCGCGGCGCGCAACGCGAATTATCTCGTGATGGGCGGGTTCGACCACGCCCGCTGGGTCGAATCGATGTTTGGCGGGACGACCGCGACGATGGTCGATCATAGTCCGGTCCCGGTCCTGTTGGTGCATTGAGCGAGCGGGAAGACGGCAAGGGGAGTCCGGGTCTCATTCCCCTCCACAAGGCGGCTACAACGTCCCTGAGACACTTTCGACGCGCGATTGAAAGAAAAGTGCAAAAAAGCGTTTGACCGAATCAGGGCCCCCGCCTAGAGGGGTGTCACCGCAGCGACGGACCGGACGGTTCGCTTCTGCAGTTACCAGATCTTCGGCGCTCGGTTCGCCCTTTGCAAGAAGGGTTGAGCAAGGCGTCGGCGTTTTGCGCTCTTTGACATTGTTGGTTTTAGATGAAGGGACATGTGGGCGGCGGCTACA
>CAZNQA010000030.1:28301-35862 GCA_964575105.1 uncultured Stakelama sp. | reverse complement strand
CGGGCAGGCGAACTTCTCGCTGAACACGATCCGGCCGGGGGGCGCGTTGTCGCCGAGCACTTCCTGCTTGGGGGTATGGACCTCGACCGGGTCCGCCGGGTCGACATAGGCCAGCCCGTCGGCGAGCTTCAGCGCGGCCTCGAAGCTTTCCGCCAGGCGCGTCGCGATGTCGGGACCGATGACGAGGCGGTCGACGACGACCTCGAGGTCATGCTTGAACTTCTTGTCGATCGCGGGGGCTTCGTCGATCTCGTAAATCTCGCCGTCGATGCGGACGCGGGTGAACCCCGCCTTCTGCCATTCGAGCAACTCCTTCTTGTATTCGCCCTTGCGCCCACGCACGACCGGCGCGAGCAGGTATAGCCGCGTGCCCTCGGGCAGCGCCATCACGCGGTCGACCATCTGGCTGACGGTCTGCGCGGCGATCGGCTCGCCGGTGGTTGGGGAGTAGGGAATGCCGACGCGCGCCCACAGCAGGCGCATGTAATCGTAGATCTCGGTGACGGTCGCGACGGTCGAGCGCGGGTTGCGGCTGGTGGTCTTCTGCTCGATGCTGATCGCGGGGGAAAGGCCCTCGATATGGTCGACGTCGGGCTTCTGCATCAGTTCGAGGAACTGGCGCGCATAGGCGCTCAGGGATTCGACGTAGCGGCGCTGGCCCTCGGCGTAGATCGTGTCGAACGCGAGGCTCGACTTGCCGCTCCCCGACAGGCCGGTGATGACCGTCAGCGTATCGCGCGGGATATCGACCGACACGTCCTTGAGGTTGTGCTCGCGCGCGCCGCGCACGGAAATATGAGTCAGCATAAGAGCGAGTTCTACTTCTGTTCTGATGGAAGCGCCAGAGTGGGAAATAGGTAAGCGCGTAGCCGGTTACGAGGGTTCCCTTGCGCGGGGTCAGTCCGGCAGCTTGCCATACGCCGGGAGCGCCAG
The DNA here is from genome assembly GCA_964575105.1 of uncultured Stakelama sp. Lineage (GTDB taxonomy): Bacteria > Pseudomonadota > Alphaproteobacteria > Sphingomonadales > Sphingomonadaceae > Sphingomonas. Next base: position 34,929 of record CAZNQA010000030.1, on the reverse strand, counting down.
TTTGAACTGGATCGCCGCGGCCCGCAACGCAAAGCCGCACGCTGCCGCCACGGGCGCGGCAAGGTTGGGGGACACGCCGAGCGTCACCAGCGCGACATACGAGCCCGCCGCCAGCGCCGCCGCGGTGACGTACAATTCCGGCCGCATCAGGATCGACGGTTCGCCCGCGAGCACGTCGCGGATGACGCCGCCGATGCACGCGGTCACCACGCCCATCAGCGCGGCGGGGACGGGGGGGATGCCGAAGGCGAGCGCCTTGGCCGCGCCGAACACCGCATACGCCGCCAGGCCCACCGCATCGAGCCAGTCGAGCGCGGTGCCCTTCCACCAGCGTTCCGGCGTCGTCCACACCAGCACCGCGACCGCGAGGCACGTCCCCGCGACGAGCCGGTCGTGGACCCAGAACACCGGCGCGCCGATCAGCAGATCGCGCACCGATCCACCGCCGGTGCCGGTGATGAGCGCGAAGAAGGTCGCGGTGACGAGCGTCTGGCGGTGGCGGATCGCGGCGAGCGCGCCGGTGATCGCGAACACTGCGATCCCGAACAGGTCGAGCCACGGCAGCACGGAGCCGAATTGCCAGGGGAATTGCGCGGGCATTTCCGTTCCCTAGGGCAGCGCGCGCGCCAAGGGAATGCGCACCGCGCTCTCCGTAGTTTCCTAGAGAGACGCGTCCGCCGCGAGCGCGCAGGGACTAGGCCAGCCATCGTCAGGAACCCGCATGACCGACCCCATCGCCTCGGTCCCGCTCCCGGCGGCGCCGCTTTCGCCCGATCTGCTGCGGCGGATGCACGGCTATTGGCGCGCCGCCAATTACCTGTCGGTCGGGCAGATCTACTTGCGTTCCAACCCCTTGCTCGACCAGCCACTCGCGATCACCGACGTCAAGACGCGGCTGCTCGGGCATTGGGGGACGACGCCGGGGCTCAACCTGCTGTACGTCCATCTCAACCGCGTGATCGTGGAACGCGATCTCGGCATGATGCTGATCGTCGGCCCCGGGCATGGCGGGCCGGGGATCGTCGCGAACACCTATCTCGAAGGGTCGTACACCGAACGCTATCCCGCGATCGAGCGGAGCCGTGGCGAGATGGACCGGCTGTTCCGGCAATTCTCGGCAACAAGTTCCTCAACCCCGCGCGCGATGGCGCGGTGCTGCCGATCCTGCATCTCAACGGCTTCAAGATCGCCAACCCGACGGTGCTCGCGCGGATCGGGCGCGATGAGTTGACCGACCTGCTGCGCGGTTACGGGCATGAGCCGTGGTTCGTCGAGGGGGACGATCCCGAGACGGTCCACCAGTTGCTCGCCGCGACGCTCGACGCGGTGTGTACGCGGATCGCAGAGATCCAGCACGCCGCGCGGGACGAGTCGGATGGCGGCGCGCGGCCGCGCTGGCCGGTGGTCGTGCTCAAGACCCCCAAGGGCTGGACCGGGACGAAGGACGTCGACGGCAAGCCGGTCGAGGGAACGTGGCGCGCGCATCAGGTGCCCATGTCCGCGGGTTCAAGGAGGAAGGGACGACGACCACGCCGTTCGACATGGTCGTGCTCAACGATCTCGACCGTTTCCGGCTTGCGCTCGATGCGATCGTGCGGATTCCGCAGCTGCGCGACCGGATCGACGCCGAGACGCAACGCTATTGGGCGACGATGGAGCGGCACAAGCTCTACATCGCCGAGCATGGCGGGGACCTTCCCGAAATCCGCGACTGGCGCTGGTCGCGGTGACGGTCACGATCCTGACGCTCAACGGCGGGTCGTCCTCGGTCAAATACGGGGTCTATGCGCGGGGCAGGGACGCGGTGCGCGAGATCACCTCGGGCGACGTCGAGCATGGCGGCGCCGACAAGGCGCTGTTCGACACGATCGACGGAATCGTGCCCGACGCGATCGGTCACCGGATCGTCCACGGCGGGCCGGGGCTGTTCGCGCCGGTGGTGATCAATCCCGGCGTGATCGCGCAACTGCGCCGCCCGGCGGCATTCGCGCCGCTGCATGGGCCCGCCGCGTTCGCGATGATCGCGCAGGACGCGGACCGGGGATATCGACCCCGGGCTGCTGCTGTACCTGATGCGCGAACAGGGTCTGGACGCGGATGCGCTCGAGGATCTGGTCGACCGGCGTTCGGGGTTGCTGGGGTTGTCCGGATTATCGGCGGACCTGCGCGTGCTCCATGCCGCCGATACGCCTGCGGCGACGCTTGCGATCCGGATCTTCTGCCGCTCGGTCGCCAAGCAGATCGCGGGGATGCTGGTGACGCTGGGGGGGGCGGAGCTGATCGTCTTTACCGGGGGGATCGGCGAGCATGATGCGTTGGTACGCGATGCCATCCTGGCGGAGCTGCGCTGGGCGGGGGAGGTGCCGGTGCGGGTGCTGCCGTCGCAGGAGAATGCGCAGATCGCGCGGCATGTCGCCGCGTTGCTCGGCTAGGGGACTCACACCGTCCCCTTCCGTTCGTTTCGAGCGTCGTCGAGAAACCTGCGCTGTGCCCGGTTTCTCGACGACGCTCGAAACGAACGGGCAGGACGAGTATCGCGCCGTTCAGCCGACGCGCGCGACGTTCAGGCTGTGCGGCACCGGGTCGGGCAATTGCACATGATGTTCGCGCAGCGTCATCAGCAGCGCATCGATCGGCATCGGGCGGCCGAGCAGATACCCCTGCGCATAGCGATACCCGGCGAGCGACACCTCGATCAGCTGGCTCTCGGTCTCGATCCCCTCCATCGTGCATTCGAGCGACAGCGTTTGCGCGAGGTTGCGGATCGCCGCGACCATGCTGCGCCCGGTCCCCGTCGCCATGCCGTTGACGAAGGTGCGGTCGATCTTGAGGATGTCGAGCGGAAGTTCCTGGAGCGACCCGAGGCTCGAATAGCCCGTTCCGAAATCGTCGAGTGCGGTCCGTACGCCGACGCTGCGGACGCGTTCCAGCGCCTCGCGTGCGGTCGCCATGTCGGTGACGAGCGAGGTCTCGGTCACTTCGAAGATGATCCGCGTCGGCGAGATGTTGGTCGCGAGGATCATCCGGACGATTTCGCGCATCGTCGCGCGCGACATCAGGTCCTGCGCCGAAAGATTGAACGACAGCGAGATCGGATCGGGGAGCACCGCGAGCCCCTCGAGCGCGCGCGCGAACAGCGTCAGCGTGACCGCGTTGATGATTCCGAGCCGTTCCGCCGCGGCGATCATGGTCTCGGGCGGGACTTCGCCCAGCACCGGCGACTTCCACCGCGCCAGCGCCTCGACGCTGCTGACCGTCATCGTCCGCGTGTCGAAGATCGGCTGGTAATGAACCTCGATCTCGCGCTCGAGACAGGCGACCTGGAGCGCCGCCTCGACTCGCTGCTCGACCCGGATGAGCGCTTCCTGTTCGTGCGAGAACACTTCGCACCCGCCGCGCCGATGCGCCTTGACGTGGTACAGCGCATAATCCGACCGGTCGAACAGCGCGTGCGCGGTGGTACCCGCTTCCGGATAGACCGCGATCCCGGCGGAACAGCCGAGCGTGACCTCGAGGCCGTCGATCGCGATCGGGCGGTGGATCGACTCGCACAGGTGGCGGATCGCGGGTTCGGCCTGCTCCGGCGGGCCGTCGTACAGCACGCCGAACTCGTCGCCACCCAGCCGCGCGACGGTCATCGGCGCAAACGTATCGGCGGCGAGCCGCGCGCCGATCGCGCCGAGCAGGCGATCCCCGCAGACATGGCCGTAGGTATCGTTGATCGCCTTGAAGCGATCGAGGTCGAGGACGCCGACGCAGAACGGCTCGGGGGGTGCCGGCGTCGCGGTGCCCTGGCGCGACCCCAGCAATGCCTCCAGCGCGCCGAAGAAATAGCGGCGGTTGGGCAGTCCGGTCAGCGGATCAGTATGCGCGAGCGCACGATTCTCGTCACTCAGCCGCTGCGCCTGCTGGCGTTCGGCGAAAAGCGCGTTGCGCGACGCGACGAGATTTTCAAAGATCCGATGCATGTCCCGCAGGACGATCATGAACACCAGCGTGACGAGCGCGATGTTGAGCGCGATCCCGATGAACACCGCGTTGCCGTTCAACAGGCAGAACAGCAGGAACGGCACGCAAACCAGCACACCGACCACATTTGCCGCGGTCGGCAGATGGGTCAGGCAGAACAGGCATCCGAGCACCGTGGTTCCGATGAAGACGACGACATGCGCCTGCTGATAGGGGCCGCCATATCGCGCGAGAAAGAGTGCCCAGGTGACGAAGGCGATCGCGAACAGCGCGCCGAGTACCGTGGTCCGGCGGATCACGATCCTGGCGCCCGTTTCGGTCAGCATCTGCGGGGTCGGCGGGAGCACCCAGGCAATAATCCGCCAGAGCGCGAGCAGGATCATCATCGCCGGGACGGCATGGGTCAAGATGCGGGGCGCATAGCCGATGTAGCTGCAAGCAAGTGCCGCACCGTTGATCGAAAGCAATGCGTACATCCACGGCGCCTGTCGCCGGAAGTGCAGGATCTTGGCGACCACCAACGGTTGGTCGGCTGTCGTCGGGTTTCGAGAGAACGGCATTGCTTATACCCCAAGCAGGCCCTTGCCTAAATTCTGTCTCGTTAATTTACCGTTTAAATACTATACCACGTATCGATACATTGCGTAATCATTTGGGATGGTGTGGCAAAACCCGCTGCGATCGGGCGGGAAAGACGCGGCGTCATCGGCCATTCGTGTCGCTTCCGAGCTGGACCAGGCTTGCCGCGCCATATTTCTGGCCGTTTGCCAGCAGCGTGAGCTGACCCCGATCGACCAGGACCTCGGCAACCACGCCCTGTGCGGCGATGGCGGCGGGAACGCTCGAACCGCTCGCGTCGATTGCGGAAAGCGATAGTGTGTAGGTGCCGGGGGCGGCGCGTTCGCCCCGGTCGTCGGTACCGTCCCAGGCGAAGCGATCGCCCGCCGGATCGATCCTGCGGGTCGTGACGGTGTTGCCCGCCGCGTCGCTGACCGTCGCGACGAGCGACTGGGCGGGGCGGTCGAGCGAATAGCGCCAGCTGGTGGTGCCGCTCGGTCCGAGCCCGGCGATGCTGCTGTCGAAGCTCGCGACCTTGCCGATCAGCGCGGCGGCGTTCGACAGGTCGTTGGACGAGAGCTTGGCAAGGATGTCTTTGAGCGACTGGTTCTGCTGGATCGATTGCTCGACCTGCGAGAATTGCACCAGCTGCTGGGTGTATTCGGACGTATCCATCGGCTTGAGCGGATCCTGATTCTGCATCTGCGTCGTCAGCAGCTTTAGGAAGGTGTTCGAGTCGCTGCTCAGTTTCGCCAGTGCGCCGGACGGTGCGGCGGCGGCGGGAGTGGCGGTCGGGGTGGTGATCGAGGGCATGCGGGTGGTCCTCAGGCGACGAGATTGATGCGGCCGCTGGCGCGAACGGTAACGGCGGGGGCGGGGGCGGCGGGCGTGGCGGCGGGGGACTCGTCCGCCGAGTCGACGGGGCTGCGGACGGGTGTCGGGTTCGCCCAGCCCCGGCCGCCATCGCCTGTGCGCGTGTCGAAGCTGAAGCTTCCGGCTTCGGCCTGGACCCCGGCCTGCGACAGGGTCTGCGCGAGGATCGCGGTATCGCGGCGCAACAGGTCGAGTGCGGCGGGCTGGTCCGCGGCGATCGAGGCGAGCAGCTTGCCCGCCGGATCGATCTGCAGCCGCACCTCGATTCGTCCCAGCTCGACCGGATCGAGCCGGATCGTGACGGTGCTGCCGCCGCCGCGCTCGACGTGGCGCGTGATCGCGAGCGCGACATCCCGCCCGATCGTCGCCGCGCGGGCGGATCCCGGGTCGACCGCGCGGTGCCCGGCCAGAGGGGTGCGGGCGGCGATCGCGGCGGGCTGGACCAGCGAGGCCGCGGGCGGGAGCGCGGGATCGGGCGCCGGCGCGTCGACGCGATGCCGCGCTTCGTCCGGGGACTGAGCGTGAAGCGACGCTGCGGCTGCGCCGGTTACCGTCGGGGTGGAGGCGGCGGGCAGCGCGAGCGCCGGGAAACTGGCCTCGCCGGGCTGATCGACGGTGCGCGCAACACCGCCCCCGGGCGAGGGACCGATGCCGTTGCCGCCCGCGGTTCGGGGCGGTGCGGACGAGGGCGTGGGCGCGGCCCGATTGCCGGTTGCGATTACTGCCGCGGGCAGCGCCGGAGACGCCATCGGCGCGAACGGGACCGATGGTGCCGCCACCGCCGCCGGCATGGAGGCGGGGTCGTCCCGTGACGGGTCGTCGGGGGAAACGTCGTCCGGCGGTGGGGCGGTGCTCGTCGTGGCGGGACGGGGCGGAACTGCCACAAGCGGCCCAGCAGCCGGGCCGCGCGGCTCGGCGACGGCGTCGGGGCGTGGCGGGAGGGACGGCGTTGCGTTCGTAGGCGGCGGGGTCTTCGGGGGGCGCGATCCGGCGTTTGCCACGGGCGGGGGAAGCGCGCCGCTTGCAACCGGCCTTGCCGCAAGCCCGTCGGCAGGCACGGTCGCGGCTCCATCCGTCTGACCGGAGTCGGTCCCGGGACGCGCGCAGCATGGGTCCGCGCAGGCCATTGCGGCGGTCGGGGGCAGGGCGGGCGGGGTGACGGGGGTGGCGACGACGGGGGTGGTTACGACGGGGGTGGTGATCGCGGTGGCGGCAAGCGCCGCCTGAA
>CAZNQA010000030.1:0-28201 GCA_964575105.1 uncultured Stakelama sp. | reverse complement strand
ACGGGGGTGGTTACGACGGGGGTGGTGATCGCGGTGGCGGCAAGCGCCGCCTGAAACCCGTCGCCCCCTCTGTCGCCGCCGCCGACGGGATCGGGCGCGCGGGGTGCGGTCGCGGCGGACAGGAACGATACGGCGGCAACTGGCGGCACGCGCTTCTCCCATCGGCCTGGCGTCGGATCCTTATAGACGCGCGGCGGGCCCGCCGGTCGCGATCGGGCAGAACGACACGGCGCTGCCCGGCGCGGAAGCGGGGGGTGCCGGGCATTACCGGCGCTAGGCGGTGCGGGCGCGGTCCTCAGTGTGGAGCCGCCGCCGCCACCGTGCCGCCGGGGCCTCGACCGCGGTGTACATCGCGGCGGCATAGGCCATCGACAGCGCGCCGCTGAGGGCGATGACGCCAGCCATGCCCATGTCCGGCGCAAGCCAGCGGACCAGCTGGATCAACGGTACGTGCACGAGGTACAGCGTATAGGAATACAGTGCCACGCGGCGGAGCAGGCGCGAGGACATCGCGCGACCGAACAGGCCCCGGTCGCCGATCAGGTACGAAAAGACGACAAACAGCGCGATGCCCTGCAAGCTGTAGCGCAGCGTCTGGCGGAACATCTCGTCGCGGAACAGGAAGCAGGCGAGGATCACCGCGACCGCCAGCCAGAGGTGGATCTTGCGCGGGCGCCAGGCATCCTCGTCGAGCACCGGATTGTGCCACAGCGCGAGGCAGCAGCCGAACAGGATGCTGTCGATCCGCGTATGGCTCCAATAGTAGATGTGCCCGATGTCGCTGATCGTATAGGCCGTGACGATCCGCGTCAGCAGGACGGCGACGCACGCAACCGCGCAGAACACCGCTGCCTGGCGTGGCGACCGGCGTGCGAAGAAGACCGCGAACACCAGCGGGAAGATGAGATAGAAATGCTCCTCGACCGCAAGGCTCCAGAGCGGGAGGCCCGGGACGCCGGCGGCATTCCCGAACAGCGAGGGGTAATTGCTCAGGAAGGCAAGTTGCCCGAAAACGCCCCACGGCTCGGCGGGGCGCGGATTGGGAAGCCACCAGCTGAGCATCAGCGTCAGGAACACGGTGATGTACAGCGACGGCCAGATCCGCAGTGTTCGCCGGATATAGAAGGCGCGGAGGTCGATCCGGCGAGTCTCCTGCGCCTCCGAGCGGAGCAGCGTCGTGATCAGATAGCCGCTCAGGAAGAAGAAGATCGTCACGCCGAAGCCACCCGGGATCACGTCTTCCAGACCACAATGGGCGACGAAGACGATCGCGATGGCGACCGCCCGCATCCCGTCGAGCTCACGAACGTGTTTCAGGGACAAACGGGATTCCTCAGGGCGGCGACGCTGGGGGGCTCTGCCATCAAACCCCATTCGATGGCAATCTGGCTCGTACGACGGCCTGGGGGCCGTGTCCCGATGCGAACCGTGTCGGAACGCGAGCCCCCTGCCAGCCGGTACGTGAACCTGCGCTGTCGCAGGCGTGCGGTGTCCGGCTCGGTTCGGCATGGCAAAGGCCCCGTTCGCCGGGGACATGTTCCGCTGCGGCACGACTGGCCCTAGGGGACGGGACCGATGATCGGAGAAGCACTGCATGCGGCTGGTACTGGGAATGATGGCGCTTGCGCTGCTGACGGGGGCGGCGCCCGCCGAACCACCGCTGGTACGGGTGCGGCTGGAGACGTCGGCCGGGCCGATAACGGTTGCGGTCGACACGCGGCATGCGCCGCGGACCGCGACCAATTTCCTCGCCTATGTCGATGACCAGCGGCTCGACGGCACCGCGTTCTTCCGTGCCTCGCGGCGGCCGGGGAAGCCCGGGCTCGGCTTCATCGAGGGCGGGATCGGGACCGACGCGCGGCGGCGGCTCGGCACGCTTCCGCTCGAGCCGACCAGCCGGACCGGGCTGCGGCACGTCGACGGGGTGATCTCGATGGCGCGCTACGATGCGCTCGATTCGGGGACCGCCAATTTCTCGCTGATGTCGGGGCCGTTCCCCAACATGGACGCGCGTCCCGGGTCGCCCGGGTACGCGGTGTTCGGGCGGGTCGTCGCGGGCATGGACGTCGTCCGCCGGATTCTGGCGATGCCGACCAGCCAGGGCGGCGAGGGGCCGATGAAGGGGGAGACGCTGCGCCGCCCGGTCTCGATCGTGCGCGCGGTCCGGCTCGACGGCACGCCGCATCCGACCGGGCGGATCAAGGTGTGGCAGCTTCTTCCGCGCAAGTGACCGTCATCCGGCGCGACTCCCGCGCGCCATCGCCGGGATCATAACGCCGTCGCGAAGGTGATCGCGCCGAGCACGACGCCGGGCGCATTCGCCAGCGCGACCGGCCAGTCGCGCTGCGGCTTGAGCAGCCCGTAGGCGACCCACAGGGTGCAGTTGACCGCGGTCGCGAGCGGCTGGATCACCGAGCCCTTGTGCCCGGCGAGGTTGAGCTGGATCTGCGACAGGTACGAAACGTACATCATCACCGCGGTGGCGGTCGCGACCCAGCCGAGGAGCATGATCGCGCGTTCGGCGGTGAAGGGCTTTGCCGCACTGGCCATGACTGATTTCCATCTATGTTGCAGTGCACAACATAGGAAAGGCCAATCGGTTCAACCCGGCAGCGGCATCGCCGTCTGCGTGAGGCTCGCGGCGACTGCCTCGGCGATCTTGATCCCGTCGACCGCTGCCGAGAGAATGCCCCCCGCATAGCCAGCGCCTTCGCCCGCCGGATACAGCCCGCGCGTGTTGAGGCTCTGCAGATCGTCGCCCCGCTTGAACCGGACCGGTGAGGAAGTGCGCGTCTCGACCCCGGTGAGCAGCACGTCGGGATGGTCGTACCCCGGGATCTGCCGCCCGAACACCGGGAGCGCCTCGCGCATCGCGGTGATCGCGAATTCGGGGAGGCATTCGGACAGGTCGCCCATCGTCACGCCGGGGCGATAGGACGGGACGACTTGCCCGAGCGCGGACGACGGCTTGCCTTCGAGCAGATCGCCCAGCCGTTGCGCGGGCGCCTTGTAGCTCGATCCGCCCGCGACATACGCCAGCGACTCCCAGTGGCGCTGGAACGCGATCCCCGCGAGCGGATCGCCCGGATAGTCGCGTTCGGGGTCGATGCCGACGACCAGCCCCGAATTGGCGTTGCGCTCGTTGCGCGAATATTGGCTCATCCCGTTGGTCGCGACGCGCCCTTCCTCCGAAGTCGCGGCGACGACGGTGCCGCCCGGGCACATGCAGAAGCTGTAGACCGTCCGCCCGTTCCTGCAGTGATGCGACAGGCTGTAATCCGCCGCGCCGAGGATCGGGTTGCCAGCACTCGGGCCGAAGCGCGCGGTGTCGATCCACGATTGCGGATGCTCGATCCGCACCCCGAGCGAGAAGGGCTTGGCCTCGACATAGACCCCCGCCTCGTGGAGCATAGCGAAGGTATCGCGCGCGCTGTGCCCGATCGCGAGCACGACATGATCCGCGCGCAGATAGCTGCCGTCGTGGATGTGGAGCCCGCGGACGTGGCGGGTGCCGTCGCCGCGCGTCTCGATGTCGATCCCCTCGACCCGCTGCTGAAAGCGATATTCGCCGCCGAGCGCCTCGACGCTCTCGCGCATGCTCTCGACCATCGTGACGAGCCGGAACGTGCCGATATGCGGATGCGCTTCGGTCAGGATCTCCTCGGGGGCACCCGCTTTCACGAACTCGGTCAGCACCTTGCGGTCGAGGTGGCGGGGGTCCTTGATCCGGCTGTAGAGCTTGCCGTCGGAAAAGGTGCCAGCACCCCCTTCGCCGAACTGAACGTTCGATTCGGGGTTGAGCACGCTCTTGCGCCACAGGCCCCAGGTGTCCTTGGTCCGCTCACGCACGACCTTGCCGCGATCGAGAATGATCGGGCGGAACCCCATTTGCGCGAGGATCAACCCGGCGAACAGGCCGCACGGCCCCGCGCCGATCACGACCGGGCGGATCTCGTTCTGGGCGGCGGGGGCCTGCGCGATGAATTTGTAGCGCGTGTCGGGGGTGGTGCCGACGTTGCGGTCCTTGCGGAACTTGGCGAGCACGGTCGCTTCGTTCTTCACCGCGACGTCGAGCGAATAGACCAGCAGGATCGCCAGCTTGTCGCGCGCGTCGTGCGCGCGGCGCGCGATCCTGAAGCGGATCAGGTCGCGTGGGCTGATCTTGAGCCGCTTGCAGATCGCCGCGGGGAGCGCCTCATCGGGATGATGGAGCGGAAGGGCCAGTTCGGTAATGCGCAACATCGCCGGCCCTTACCGCGAGATGCGTCGTGATGCCATGACTTGGACGAGCGGATCAGCCCTTGGGCGTGACCCACACCGCGACCGGCACCGCGAACTTGCCCGGTGCGGGCTTGCCGACTTCGACTCGGTCGGCGGTGACGAGCTCGCCGGTCTCGAGATTGAAGGACACCCACGGCTTGGGCATCCGGCCGAATACCATTTTCTGGATGGGCTGGCCGGTGGCCGTGTTCATGATCGTTGCGGTAATGCTCATGGGCGCGGCGATACCGGGCTTGCCGCCTGACTGTCCAGACCCCGAAAAGTGGCGCGGACGCGCCTGACTTCGCGAGCAACGCGCTACAAAGCGTTGATCGGGCCGTGTTTCGATTAACCGACTCGTATCCTTTGGTGCGGTATCGCGCCCTGTGCAGCGTATCGCATCCTTCCGTACGGCCCCGACCGTGATCCTGGTGACCGTCGCAGTCGCGGTGGGAATCCTGGTCGCCGCGTCCTCGGTCGCACCGCGAACCGCTTCGACCGTGTTGTTCGCGATCACCGCGACGTTGCTGCTCGCCTGGACGTGGCGGTTGCAGCGCACCGTCGCGCGCGCGCTCGATCAGGTGCAGGCGGCGGTGGACAGCGACTCGGCAACGCTCGAGGGCGGGATCGCCGCGCTCGGCGACCGGCTGGCGACGGTCGATTACCGGCTGTCGCCCGCGCATCCGGTCAGCGGGCTGCCGATGCGCGAGGCGTTGCTCGCGCAGATGGCGGCGGACCAGCGCGGGATCCTCGGTGCGATCGCGTTCGAGGATTTCGAGCGGCTCACCGCGTTCGACCCCGCGCTCGGCGAGCGTGTGTACGCGGCATCGGTCGCGCGGCTGCGCAAGATGGTGCCGCCGACACGCTTCCTCGCGCAGGTCGATCGCGGGCATGTCGGGCTGTGGTTCGGCGAACAGGTGGAGGAAGCCGAGGCGCGCGCCGAGCTCGACGCGATCTCCTATGCGCTGGGCGAGGCGGTGATCGACGAGGATCGCGAGATCATCCCGCAGGTGCATCTCCGTCTTGCGATCTTCGATCATGCCGACGGGCTCAACGCGGGCGCGTTCCTCGCCCGGACGCTCGCGTCCTTCGCGCTGTCGCGCGGGGCGGAGTCGGCGTCGCGCGTGATGGTGGATCATGCCGAGCTGGCGCGCGACCGCTACGGGCTCGAGCAGGATCTGCGGCAGGCGATCACGCGGCGCGAGATGCGGCTCGAATATCAGCCGCTGATCGATGCCGGGCAGGGGCGGGTGACCGGCGCGGAAGCGTTGTTGCGCTGGACCAGCGCCGACCGCGGCGCGGTGTCCCCGGAGCGGTTCGTGCCGGTGATGGAGGCGATGGGGCTGGCGAGCGAGATCGGCGCGTGGGTGCTCAACACGGCGGTGCGCGGCGTCGCCGACTGGCAGGCGCAGGGGCTGCGCGACCTGCGGATGGCGGTCAACGTCTCGGGGTTGCAGCTCGAGCGCGACGATCTGCCGATCCTGGTCGAGCGGACGTTGAAGCGCCACCGCGTGTCCCCGGCGGCGCTCGAGATCGAGCTGACCGAAAGCGTCGCGACCAACGATGCGGACCATTGCCGGCGGATCTTCCAGCAGTTGCGCGGCATGGGTGTCCAGCTCGCGGTCGACGATTTCGGGACGGGCTATTCGGGGTTCAGCTCGCTCCGCGCGCTGGCGTTCGACAAGATCAAGATCGACCGCGAATTCGTCACCGGGATCGATACCCGCCGCGACAGCCAGGCGATCTGCCAGAGCATCCTCGCGCTTGGGCGCGGGCTCGGGATCAAGGTGCTCGCCGAAGGAGTCGAGCGGCAGGCCGAATATGCGTGGCTGCGGCGGCACGGCTGCCAGCATTTCCAGGGCTATTATTTCAGCCGACCGCTCGATCCCGAGCGGTTCGCAGGGTTCGTCCGCGACACGCGCAGCCTCGGCGCGCTGCTGTCGCTGGGCGACGGGGTTCAGGCACAGGGCGAGAAGGTAAGCGCGTGATGACGATCGGTCGATGGAAGCTGGGGTGTGTCCTTGCCGGAATGGCGACGCTCGCCGCCTGTTCGGGCGGGCCGTCGCGCCCGCGCGCGGATGCCGCGCCGCCGGCCGCGGTCAGCGCGAGCGCCGAGGCAGACGCGATCTTCGAGCTGATGCTGCGCGGCGATACCGTCACCGCAGGCAAGCGACTCAAGGCGCTGCTCAGGCGCGACCCGATGAACCCGACCGCGCGGCTGCTGCAGGATTCGCTCGAGCGCGATCCGGTCGAGCTGCTCGGCCCGCAAAACCATCCCTACGCGGTGCAGGCGGGGGACACGATCGTCTCGGTGGCGGAGAAGCTGCTCGGCAACCGGCTCAAGGCGTATCAGCTCGCGCGCTACAACGCTTTGACCGCGCCGTTTACGCTGACCGCCGGACAGAGCCTGAAGATCCCCGGCGAGGCCCCCCGGCCCGAACCGGTCCGCCGCGCAGAGCCCGCGCCGGGCCGTGCCGGCCCGCGTGCGAAGCCGATGCCGCCCCGTCCGGTCGCGCCCGTTACGGTCGCGCCGGCCACAAACCCCGCCGCCGCACGCCCGCTTCGTGCGGCCGGGCTCGCCGCGCTCAACCAGGGGAATGTCGCGCGCGCGGTCGCGTTGCTGCGGCGTGCCTCGGCGCTCGACCCCGCCAACCCGATGATCGCGCGCGATCGGGCGCGCGCCGAGCGGATCGCGGCGACCGTGAAGGCGCGGCGATGAACCGGCTCGGGCGCTACCGGATCGACGATTGCCTCGGCGAAGGCGCGATGGCCGAAGTGTATCGCGCGCACGATCCCGAGATCGACCGGCAGGTCGCGATCAAGGTGCTGAAGCCCGATTTCGCGCGCGACCGCGAGATCGGCGCGCGCTTCCTGCGCGAGGCACGCGCGGCGGGGGCGCTGAGCCACGCCAATATCGCGACGATCTACGATGTCGGCGAGACCGACGGGGTCGCCTATATCGCGATGGAACTGGTCGACGGCCAGCCGCTCGACGCAGCGCTCCAGACGCAGGGACGGATGCCGTACGAACGCGTCCTCGCGATCGGCCAGCAGCTTGCGAGCGCGCTTGCCTATGCGCATCGCGCTGGCGTCGTCCACCGCGACATCAAGCCCTCCAACATCCTGCTGTCGTCGGACGGCAGGACCGCCAAGCTGCTCGATTTCGGCGTTGCGCGGATCGGTGAACTCGATCCGCTCGCCGCCGATGCGCAGCTCGGGCGGACGCAGGTCGGCCAGCTGATCGGCACGCCGCGCTACATGAGCCCCGAACAGGCGCTCGGGCTCCCGGTCGACCAGCGTTCCGATCTGTTCTCGCTGGGCGTCGTGCTGTACGAGATGGTGACGGGCAAGGTCGCCTTCCCGGGCACCGCGCTCGCGACGCTCGCGATCCAGATTGCGCAGGAGAAGGTCGAGCCGATCGATCGCAACGTCGGCGATTGCCCGCCGGGGCTGCGCTTCATCGTCGACAAGCTGCTATCGAAGAAACCCGAGCAGCGCTTCGCGACCGGCGAGGCGCTCGAACGTGCGCTCGCGCAGGAGCTTGCCGCGCATGCCGACAAGCCGGTCGGGCGGCGCGGACTGTCGCTGCGGATCAAGCTGCCGCTTGCGCTGTCGCTCGTCACCGCGGCTGCGCTCGTGGCGTGCACGACGACCACGATGACGCGCGAGCGCGCGACGCTCGAACATATGGCGATCACCTCGGGCGGGTCGATCGCGTCGTTCGTCACCAACAATGCTGCGGTCCTCGCCGCCGAGAATGCCGGGCTCTCGGCGGGCGAGCAGGACTGGTCCGCGCTCCAGGCGTTCGCGGTCACCGCGAGCCGCGACCCCGCGATCCGCGACCTGATCGTCACCGACAGCGGCGGGACGATCCGCGCGGCGGGCGACGCCAGGCTCGTCGGCCAGCGTTATCGGCCCAGCACAGGCGAGCCGGTGATGGAACGCGCGGGCGAGTCGCAGGTCAGCGGGGCCGCGGACAGCGGGCGCGGGGCGGGGATCCGCTTCGTCCACCCGATCGTCTATGCCGGCGCGCGGTTCGGGACGGTCGATCTGGTCGTGCGCCGCACCGGGCTCGACGCCGCGCTCGCGGGCGCGCGCACGTCGCTGCTGCTGCTGAGCGCGGTGGTGATGCTCGCGGTGCTGCTGGTCGGCTATCTCAGCGGCGCGATGGTCGCGCGCCCGCTCGCCCGGTTGCGCAAGGCGCTCGACGATGCGGCGGGGGCGGGGTTCGCGCTGCGCATCTCGGACCGTCGCGGCGATGAATTCGGCCCGGTGTTCGAGGCGTTCAACCGCACCGCCGCCGCGATCGAACCGCGCCTGTCGGGCGAAGATGAGGGCGATGCGGCGATGCTCGCCACCCGCGTCGCGCCCGCCCGACGCGCTGCCTGAAGGGAGGCTGCCCGATGTACATGCTGCAACTGTTCGATGCCGCGAACGAACTCCAGCCGATCGACGCGCGGCTGATGCGCGACGGTCTGATCCGGATCGGGCGCGACAGCGCCGCGGACTGGACGATCGCCGACCCCGATTGCGAACTGTCGCGATCGCATTGCGAGCTTGCGGTCGTCGCGGACGAACTGCGGCTGCGGTCGCTCGGCGCGAACGGGGTGTATGACGATACGTCCGGTACGCGCTTTCCCGATGCGACCGATGTCGCGGTGGAAATCCCCTCGACGATCCGCTTCGGGCGGTTCCGGCTCAAGGCTAGCCGCGCACCGCATGGCGACGATACGGTCGATGCCGCGCGGACGATGGTGTTGACCCCGCCGCTCGGTTCGTCGGTCGCGGTGCCCGACGACTGGAGCGACGGCGCGTCCTTCACCGGCTTTGGCGGAGAATCGCTGCTCGAGGCGTTTTGCGAGGGTGCGGGGCTCGATGCGTCGCTACTCTCGAGCGACGATCCCGCCGAGATCATGCGTCGCGCAGGTGCTGTCTACCGGCAGATGGTGCTCGGCG
Source organism: uncultured Stakelama sp. (assembly GCA_964575105.1). GTDB lineage: Bacteria > Pseudomonadota > Alphaproteobacteria > Sphingomonadales > Sphingomonadaceae > Sphingomonas. The sequence continues at coordinate 18,985 of CAZNQA010000030.1, read as the reverse complement.
TCGGCGACCTGATGGCGGAGCGAGACCGCGCGCGCGGCCAGTACAAGCTGTCGCGCACGACGATCGGCGGCGCCAACAACAATCCGTTCAAATGGGCGCCGACGCAGCGGCTCGCGATCGACCTGCTGCTTGCGGGGTCGGGCAATTTCCTGTCGGGGCCGGCGGCGCTGCAGGTGTCATTCCGCGACGTCAAACGGCATCTGATCGCGACCTTCGCCGGGCTCCACGGCAGCCTGCGCGCGGCGATCGACACGTTCGATCCCGTCGCGCTCGATGCAGCGGTCGCGCCGCGCGTCTCGATGCTCAAGAGCCGCGCCGCGTTGCAGGCCGAGGAAGTGGCGCGGCGGCATGACGATCTGACCGGGCAGCTCGAACAGGGGAGCGGCGGGTCGCTCGAGCGCGCGTTCGTCGCGGCCTATGATGCCGCCGAGGCGCAGTCGAACTCTCCGTCGCCCGTGGAGCCGACATGATGCCCGCGATGGCCTCGCGCGCTGCAGGCGGCGCGTTCGCGAGCGAATCGGTCGCGCGGTCGCATGTCGGGCGAGTCCGCGCGATCAACGAGGATCGCGTGTTCGATTGCCCCGATCATGGCCTGTGGGCGGTCGCCGATGGGATGGGCGGGCACGCCGGGGGGGATATCGCCGCGCAGACGATCGTCACCGCGTTGCGTGCCGTCGTGGCGGGCGGGGATGCGCCCGATGCCCTCGCGATGGTTGACGCGATCCACACCGCCAACGCCGCGATCGTCGCGCGCAATGCGGCGCTCGGGAGCGATGCGGGGTCGACCGTCGTCGCCGCGCAGATCGCCCCCGATGCGACCGCGACGATCGCCTGGGTGGGGGACAGTCGCGCGTATCTGGTGCGCGGCGGCGCGGTACGGCAACTGACGCACGATCACAGTTTCGTGCAGGATCTGATCGACGCGGGCCTGCTCAGCGTCGAGGCGGCGGTGCGGCACCCGCGCGCGAATGTCGTGACGCGCGCGCTCGGCGTGGCGCTCGCGCTGGATGTTGCGACGGTGGCGGTCGCGGTGCTGCCGGGGGATCTGCTGCTGCTGTGCTCGGACGGGCTGTCGCGGTCGCTGGATGATCGCGACTTGGTGGCGGCGGGGTCGCTCGCTGCGCTCGCGGACACGCTGATCGCAAATGCGCTGGCGCGGGACGGGAGCGATAATACGAGCCTTGTGGCGATCCGCTACGGTTGAACGGATTGCAATCCTTCCGTTCGTTTCGAGCGTAGTCGAGAAACCTGCGCGGTGCCCGGTTTCTCGACTACGCTCGAAACGAACGGTTGGCTGTGGATATCGAATTCCCCGCAAGCTTCCCCTTTTTGTTTCCCCCTGCGCTTCCCCGGCGGAGGCCGGGGCCGAGGAGCGCAACGGGAGATTGCGGGCGACTGTGCTTGGTTACCTTGGCCATCGCTCCTGGGCCCCGGCCTTCGCCGGGGAAGGGCCAGCTGGAAAGACCGCGCTGGAACCCCCCGCTATTTCCCCGCCGCCACCGTACCGAACACCGTCGGCGCATCGCGCAGCTGCAGGAAGATCCGCCCGTCGCGCGCCGCGGTGGTCGTGATCCGCGGGTTGACGAAACCGTCGGGGATCGCCTGCAGCGCCTCCGCCTGCTCGCTCGCGCCGATCGCCTTTACCAGGAACAGCCGGTCGCCCGTGACCTGGCACTTGTCGCGCGCGGGGCAGCTTATCGAACTGATGTCGGGCAAACGCACGATCGTCGCGAGCGGGGTCCAGTTCGAGGGCACATCGTCATGCCAGATGCGGAAGCGGACCGGGCCATAGGCCAGCGCGCCGAGCGTCTCGGTCGGCGCGAACGCGACGATCCCGGTCGTCGCATCCTGCAGGTCATAGCCCTTGCCCGCCTTGATCATCCCCGTCGCGCGCCCGTCGGCGGTGGCGATCTCGATCGATTCCTGCCCGTCGAGCGGCGCCATTCCGTCCTTGTGGAAGGCGAAGCTGATCCGCGCGTCCTGCGCGAACACATCCGGGTTGCGCAGCGTGATCGGGACGATCCCGTCATGCGCAGGGACCTGTCCCGCGATCCGCACCAGCGTCGCCCCGGTGCGACGCCCGCCGACCGTGACGGGCACCGTCTTGCGCCGCCCGGCGGTGAAGGTGACCTCGGCGGTCAGGCTGGTTCCCGCGCCGATCGTCTGCGCCTTTGCCGAATCGTCCGCAAGCAGCGTCAGCCGGTCCTGATTGTCGACTCGCGTCAGCCCGCCCGGGTGGAAGGCGAGCGGTCCGATCGTCAGCGCCTTGACCTGGTCGAGCCGCGCGCCGGTCAGCACCGCCTCGTCGTCGCCGGCGTGGAAGGTGAGGTCGTCGACGCTCCCCGCCTCCTGCATTGCGGACAGGGTAATGACAGCGGGCGTCGTCCCGGCCGCGCCCTCGATCACCACCGAGACCGCGCCGGGCGCGATCTTGTCGAGCGGAAGCGTCGCGACGATCCCGCGCGTCCCCGCCTGTTTCCACGTCACCGGCTTCGCCGCGCCGTCGCCCCGCCGGAGCGACACCTGCGTGACGCAGCCCGCACCCCCGCCGAGGATCTCGACGTCGTTCGGGCGACCGACCACCAGCGAGGTGCCCTCGGCGGTCTTCCAGACGTTGAGCGCGGGGTTCGATAGCGCAAAGCTCGGCCCCTCGAACGGCGCGAACCCCCAGATGCCGTGGAGCTGCGCGGGGATCGCGCCGCCGAACGGCCCGGCGGGGAGGGCTGCATTGAGCACATAGCCGCCGCGCCGCGCATCGGCATGGACCGGCACGTCGACCAGAGTCCCGTCCGGGCGCTTCAGGCGCAGCGCCATCTCGCGCGCGAATTGCGTCGCGTAGATCAGCGGCGCGCCTTCGACCGGCAGCACCAGCCCGGGGGCGGCGCACAGCGCGATGTCGGGGGTGGAGGGGCGCAGCGGCGGTGGCTTGGGGGCCTCGATCGCGGGCATCGCGACGACCATCACCGAGGTCGGCTTGGCGAACGACAGCGGGGTGTTGAGCAACAGCGTGGCGCGACCGTTGCCGATCTGCGCGAGCGCGGGGATGAACTGCAATTGCGTCGACTGGAACGCGCCGAGCAGGCGGAACAGGTCGCGCACCACGCCGATATACGAACTGTACGAGCCATAGCCCGCCTGGGGGGTTGCGCTGAGCTGGAACGCGAGATCGGTCGGCGCGCCCGCGAGGGTCGAGGCGAGCGCGGAGCTGTGCGTGTCCGCGAGCAGCAGCGTCTCGCGGTCGCCGGTCAGGCAGGCGGCCTGGAGCTCGGCGGGTTGCTGGAGACATTCGGCCTTGAGCTTGATCGCAAGGCTGCGGGTGAGCGCCTGCGATGCGGCGGAGACGCTTTCGGGGTTCTGCCGCTCGGCCTTGAGCGTCTCGCGCAGGAACGCATCGAGCCGCGCGCGGTCGAGCGTCGCCTGGTTGAGTTCCTGCACCGCGCGGACGAACGCGCCGGGGCGCTTGCGCACCGTGCTGATCACCGCATTCGCGCCGCCACCGCTTTCGGGAATGACGAGCAGTGCCATCTGTTGCGCGCCCTTGGGGACGGGCAGCGAGAAGTCCACGCTCTTGCCCTTGCGGCTGCGCGCCTCGTGGAACCAGTCCTTCGATGGCCGGTCGATCGCGCCGCGCAGGAAACCCGCGACGATCCGGAAGCCTTCGGTCTGTTCGGGGGGCAGGTCGAGCTTGATCGAGACGACGTCGCCCTCGACGAGGTTGGGGACCGCTTCGAGCGGGAGCGTCACCGTGCCGTGGCGGACCGAGACGACGACGTTGGGCCCGGCGAGGTCGAACGACGAGGATGCGGCGGACGCCGCAACCGGCGCAACCAGCGCGGCGAACGGGGCGGCGGCCAGCGTCAGCCGTCGCGCGATACGTCCTGCGGATTGCGGCAACGCTTTGAAAGGCATCGAGTCTCCTGCGTCCGGCGGGTGTTCACAACAAGGCGTGTGCCAAGCCCTCCGTCCGCCGCAGGGCTTAGCGTGTGAACGATCCCGCGCAAGGGGGCGCGGGCCGGACGCCCGCTGCTCAACGACAGGCGCGCCACCCCATGTCGCCACGATCCGCCTGGTCGAGATGGAGATGGTCACGGTGCGCGGCGTTATAGTCGGGGGACAGGATCGTCGCGAACAGCGGGCACCCGCCGTCGCGCACCGCATGGAGGAAGCGTCCGCGCGGATCGTCCTTCGACCAGTCGCGCAGCACCGACACGCGCCGCCCGTCCGCGAGCACGAAGCCGCTGATGTCGATCGCATTGCCGGTCGCATGTTCGCTCCAGCTCCCCTCGGACCGCCCGTACATCCGGCGACACGAATAGCTCCCGAAATGCTCGATCCGCGCGACCGTCGTGCCGAGCAGGCGTTGCGCGGCAGGCTGGACGACCTGCGCCTGCCACACCAGCAGCCCCGCGGCGACCGGGCAGGCGGTCGCGACGACCGGCGCGAGCGTCAGCATGTCCTGGCGTGGCGCGATCCGGACGCTGTTCTCGACTCGGCACGCCGCTGGTCCGCGGGGTTCTACCGGGGTGAAGCGCAACCCGGCATCCTTCAACGCGGCGCGGCATGCGGTCGCATCGCGCCCGAGCGCGACGATCTTGCGCCCGGTGAACAGCCCGGCCGGCTGGTCGAGCCGGAGCGGGGTCCACGGCAGATCCTGCGGCGGCGGGCGGAACAGCGCGAACAGCACCAGCCCGATCGCAACACAGAACGCGAGCACCACGACACGGCGCAGCCAGCGGAGAACAGTTGATACAGCCATCACCGCAGCCAACGCCGCACGCGCCGCATCGGCTGCACGCTGTCGCGACGATCAGCGCCGCAGATCAATCGTAGCGCGCTTCCCACATCGTCGCGGCGATGTCGCTTTCGTGGATGACGCGGCACTCGGGCAGCGCGACCCCCTCGGCGATCGCCTGCCGCGCGACCGCGGTCGCGATGCGGAGCGCGATGTCGCGCAGATGCGTGATCGGCGGGAGCAGGTTGCCGCCTTCGCCGTCCATCGTCGCCAGCTCGCGCGCGGCGGCCATGAACATCCCCTCGGTCACGCACCGCGCCCCGACCGCGAGCGCGCCGAGCCCGACGCCAGGGAAGATGAAGACGTTGTTGACCTGCGTCACGCCTGCGACCCCGAACGGGCTGCCGGTGCCGACGATCGCGCGGCCTTCGGTCCAGTCGAACAGCTCGGTCGGATGCGCCTCGGCGCGCGAGATCGGGTTGGACAGCGGGAATAGGATCGGATGCTCGACCCCTGCCGCCATCGCGCGCACCACCGCCTCGCCGAACGCGCCGCTTTGCCCGGATGTGCCGACGAGCACGGTCGGCCTGATCCGCTGGACGGTGCCCAGCAGGTCGAGCGGGGTCGTAATGTCGGTCTCGTGTCGCGCAAGCGCGGTCTGCGGCGCGGTCAGCCCGGGCATGCCGGCGACGATCAGCCCGTCGCGGTCGACCGCCCAGATCCGCGTGCGCGCCTCGGCGTCGCTCAGCCCGTCGGCGACCATCGCGCGGACGAGCAGTTCGCCGATCCCGCAGCCCGCCGCGCCTGCGCCGAACAGCACGATCCGCTGGTCCGCAAGCGCGCCGCCGGTCCGGCGGATCGCCGACAGCAACGTGCCGAGCGCGGTCGCGGCGGTGCCCTGGATATCGTCATTGAAGCTCAGCAGCCGGTCGCGATACCGGTCGAGCAGGCGATGCGCGTTGTGGCCCGCGAAATCCTCCCATTGCAGCAGCACGTTCGGCCAGCGCGCGGACACTGCCGCGACGAAGCTCTCGAGGAAGCCGTCATATTCGTCCCCGCGCACCCGTGCATGCCGCCAGCCGACGTAGAGCGGATCGTCGCGCCGCGCGGCATTGTCGGTCCCGACGTCGAGCAGGATCGGCAGCACCTCCGCCGGGTGGAGTCCCGCGCACGCGGTGTACAGCGCGAGCTTGCCGATCGGGATCCCCATCCCGCCCGCGCCCTGGTCGCCGAGCCCGAGGATGCGCTCGCCGTCGCTGACCACGATCACCTTGACCCGGTCGAACGCCGGGTCCGCGAGGATGTCCGCGATCCGCCCCTGGTTGGGATAGCTCAGGAACAGCCCGCGCGGGCGATGCCAGATCTCGCTGAACCGCTCGCACCCCTCGCCCACGGTCGGCGTGTAAATGAGCGGGAGCATCCGCGGCAGATCGCGCTGGACCAGCGCGTGGAACAGGATCTCGTTCGAATCCTGCAATTCGCGGAGGAACGCGTAGCGGTGGAAATCGTCCGCCATCCCGTCGAGTGCGCGCATCCGCCGGTCGATCTGGCTGCCGAGCGTGCCGATATGCGGCGGGAGCAGGCCGTGCAGCCCGAACGCATCGCGCTCCGCCTCGGTAAAGGCGGTGCCCTTGTTGGTCAGCGGATCGGCGAGCAGCGCGCGCGCGGCGGCGTGATGAGCGGGAGCGATGGTGCTGGTCCTTGTGTCAGAAGCGCAGGCTGATCCAGCCCGCAAGGAAGTCCGAACTCTTGTAGCCCGCGTCGCGCAGCCCCGGCGCGGCGGCGAGGTGTTCGTAGCGCCCGGTCAGCGAAACCCGCGGCGACAGCGCCCACACCGCCTGCAGGCGCGAGACGTTGGCGGTCCGCGCGGAACGGAAGTTCTGCGTTCCCGCAAACGGCGCGCCACTCGCGCGGTACACCGCGTCGCGCGTGTCGGCGCGCCAGTTGAGCGCATATTCCGCGGTCACGCGAAGCGATTTGGCGGGCGATACGGTGATATTGGGGGCGAGCACGACGAGGTTCGAGGGCGTCAGGAACAGCTGATAGCTGTAATAGATGTTGTTCCCGAACGGCGCATAGGCGTTGCGCAGCGTCCGCCCGCCATATCCGCCGCCGCCGCTCGCATAATCGAAATGCACGCCGACGCGCGGCGCGGTCTTGGACTTGCCGACGCGGTAGGTCTGCGCGACGAAGACCTGCCACGCGTCGATCCGCTGGTCGATATAGGTGCCGAACTGATGGTTGACGGTCCAGTCGATCGTCACCGGACCGGCACTGCCATAGGTATGCACGCCCGCGTAGAAACGCTCCGCCGGGCCGATCCGCCCGCCCCATGCGCCGATCGAATTCTTGCGTCGCCAGAAGAACGGATCGACGAACAGGCTCGACCCGCCGAACGCGGTCTTGGGCACCGCGAAGCCGAGCGACACGCCCGAGAACCGCCGCGCGGGATCGCTGACGTCGTCCTCGGTGCCAAGATCGCCATAGGCGGTCGGCTTGAGGTCGAACAGGTCGGCGCGGACGGTCTTGCCCTTCGCCCACAGCCGGATGCCGTTGAGCGTATAGCGGATTGTGTTGTTGTCGCGTTGCGAGGTCAACAGATTGGGGCCGTCGGTGAATTCCTGCCGCCCGTAGCGTGCGCCGAGCTGGACCGAGCCGACGTCGACATCGCCTTCGACGAACGCCTGCTGGACGGTGAGATCGTTGCGCAGCGTCGCGGCGGGGGCGCCGAGCTCGACGCCCGAGATGCCGCCGTGCGCCACCTCGATATAACCGCGCAGATGCGGCCCGACATGCAGGTCCGCCCCGCCGACGATCCGCAAAATGTCCTGCCGCTGCGCCTTGCTCTCGCGCAGGTTCGGATTGGTGGTGTGGTTCATCCGCAGCCGCGCTTCGCCCGACAGCGTGAGGTAGATGTCGCCGTTCGAATCGAGCGGCAGGAACTTCAACCGGTCGAGCGGATCGTCGCGCTTCGCCGGGTCCGCCATCCCGCGCCAGTCCTCGGCCCAGCGCGAGAGGTTGAACCCGTTGGTGTTCGCACCTTCGCCCGAACCGGCGGCGGGATAGCCATTGGCGATCGGGGTGGCGGGGGCCTTTTCGCCGCCGCCATTGGCCTGCGCGAACGCGGACGGGGCAAGCAGGAGACCGGCAAACGGCACGAGGACGGCCGTGGCGGCGCGCAGCCGCGAGAAATGGGTCATGGAAAGTCCTCTGGCGCTTAGTTGGCGACGCTAAGCGCGGCAGGAGCGGACGGGAGCGTCGGCGACGGAAGCGCCTTGCCCGAGAGCGCGGCGTTGAGCTGCTCGAGGTCGAGCTTGCCCTCCCACTTCGACACGACGACGGTCGCGACCGCATTGCCGATGAAGTTGGTCAGGCTGCGGCACTCGGACATGAAGCGATCGACCCCGAGGATCAGCGCCATCCCCGCGACCGGCACCGACGGCACGATCGACAGCGTTGCGGCCAGCGTGATGAACCCCGCGCCGGTCACGCCCGCCGCACCCTTGGACGACAACATCGCGACGCTCAGCAGCAGCAACTGCTGCCCGATCGTCAGGTCGACGTTGCATGCCTGCGCGATGAACAGCGCCGCCAGCGTCATGTAGATGTTGGTGCCGTCGAGGTTGAAGCTGTAGCCGGTGGGAACGACCAGCCCGACGATCGACTTGGGGCAGCCTGCGCGCTCCATCTTCTCGATCAGCGAAGGCAGCGCGCTTTCCGACGACGAGGTGCCGAGCACCAGCAGCAGTTCGGCCTTGAGGTAGACGATCAGCTTGATGATCGAGAAGCCGGTCAGCCGCGCGACGAGCCCGAGCACGACCAGCACGAACAGCAGCGAGGTGCCGTAGAAGGTCGCGACCAGCGTCGCGAGATTGGCGAGCGTGCCGACGCCGTATTTGCCGATCGTGAACGCCATCGCGCCGAACGCGCCGATCGGCGCCGCGCGCATCACGATGCCGACCAGCTTGAAGAAGGCGATCGACACGTCGTTGAGGACGTCGAGCACCTTGGTGCCGCGGTCCCCGATCAGCGCGAGCGCGATCCCGAACAGGATCGAGATGAACAGCACCTGGAGGATGTTCCCTTGCGTCATCGCCGACAGGAAGGTGTCGGGGATGATGCTGGTGAGGAAGCCGACCAGCGTCGTCTCATGCGCCTTTTCGGCATATTCGGTGATCTTGGAGGTATCGAGCGAGGCGGGGTCGATGTTGAGCCCCGCGCCAGGGCGGACGACGTTGGCGACGATCATCCCGATGATCAGCGCGAGCGTCGAGAAGAACAGGAAATAGGCGAACGCCTTGCCCGCGACGCGCCCGACCGAGGCGAGATCGCGCATCCCGGCGATGCCGGTCACGATCGTGAGGAAGATGACCGGCGCGATCACCATTTTGACCGCCTTGATGAAGGCATCGCCGATCGGCTTCATCGCCTCGCCCACGCCCGGTGCAAAATGGCCGAGCAGCACGCCCGCGACGATCGCGGTGAGCACCTGGAAATAGAGCTGGGCATACCACCGCTTGGGCGCGGAGGGCGGTTGGTCGCCGACGGCGGGAATAGAAATGGTCATGGGGGCCTTCATCCTCTGGTCGCGAGGTTCTGCTCTGCGGCGATACCTGTGGGGATCAGTATCGCCGTGCCTGGGATGCGGGGAGACGTTTTTCGGAAAATACTATTTAAATGATTGAAATCATATGCTTGCAGAACGGCTCCCGACATCGACTGCGCCAGTTTCTGCCTGCCCGATCCAGTTCATGTGCAGAAAGTTGCACAATCTTCGTGGCTTGGTACGGTCGGTCATGGTGCGCGCAACTCCCTGGAGCCGACTCGCTGCGCTGTTCGCCGCGCTGCTGCTGGTGCTGGCAAGTGTCTGGGGTGTCGGCACGGTTGTGAGCAGGGCTGCACGCGACCGGCTCGCCGCAGCGGTCGCGTCGGACGCGCGCCTGCGTGCGGCGTTGCTCGCGAGCGAGATCGCGCGGTTCCGCTTGCTTCCGCTCGCGCTGGCGGACGACCGCGACGTCGTCGCGGCGCTCGCCGGACAGGCGGGGGCGACCGGCGCGCTCGATCGCAAGCTCGAGCGGCTCGCGCGCGTAACCGGGGCGGCGGTGATGTACGTGATCGGCCCGGACGGGCGCGCGATCGCGGCAAGCAACTGGCGCAGCCCGGGCAGTTTCGTCGGCAGCGATTATCGCTTCCGACCCTATTTCCAGCAGGCGCGGCGCGGCGCGGAAGGGCGCCAGTTCGCACTCGGCACGGTCAGCAATCGCCCGGGCCTGTATCTCGCGCGCGGCACCGCTGGCGGCGGCGTGGTCGTGGTGAAGCTCGATTTCGATTCGGTCGAGCGGCAATGGGCGGCGGCCGGGGGCGTGACGTTCGTCACCGATTCCGCCGGGCTGATCCTGATCGCGAGCCGCCCCGGCTGGCGGTTCGCGACGACCCGCGCGCTCGCCCCCGCCGAGCGCGCGGACGCGCTGCGCACGAGTGGCGCGCCGACGCTGACCGCACCGCCGTTCCGTGCGGTGGGCGCTGGCCAAATCCGCATCCCCGGGGAGAATGGCGCGCTGCTGGTCGCGCGGACCCAGCCCGATCCCGCGGGCTGGCGGGTCGCGCTCGCGCAACCGACCCGGGTCGCGGTCGATGATGTCGCGCGGGCGGCGGCGCTGGTGGCTGGCGCGTTGACGCTGGCGGCGCTGTGGCTCGCGCAGGCGGCATGGTCGCGCGCGCGCCGGCGCGCCGACCGGACGAGCCTGCTCGAACAGGCAGTCGCGGACCGCACCGCAGCGCTCCGCCGCGAGATCGAGGAACGCGCGGTGCTCGAGACTCGCGCGGCGACGCTGCGCGAGGCGCTCCGCCAGGCCAACCGGCTCGCGACGCTCGGGCAGATCACCGCGAGCGTCGCGCACGAGACCGCGCAGCCGGTCGCGGCGATCCGCACCTATGCCGCGACCGGCGAGACGCTGCTCGACCGCGGCGCGACCGAGGAGGTGCGCGGCAATCTGCGCGCGATCGCACGGCTGACCGAGCGGATCGGCACGGTCACCGCGCAACTGCGCGGCTTCTCGCGCAAGGCGAGCGGCGAGATCGGCCCGGTCGCGCTGGTCGAGGTGATCGAGGGCGCGCAGCTGCTGCTCCGCGAACCGCTGTCGCGGGTCGCGGTCGACTGGCCGCAGGTCGCGCCCGAGCTGCGCGTGATCGCGGGGCGGATCCGGCTCGAACAGGTGTTCGTCAATCTGCTGCAGAATGCGACCGAGGCGGTCCAGGGGCAGGATGCGCCCGGGATCACGGTGACGGTCAAGGCGGCGAGCGACACGGTCGCGGTGCGGATCAGCGACACCGGCCCGGGAATCGCACCCGACATCCTCGAGCGGCTGTTCACCCCGTTCGCCACCAGCCGCCCCGCCGGGCTCGGGCTCGGGCTGGTGATCGCCAAGGACATCATGGAGGATCTCGGCGGGAGCCTGCGGCATGTGCCTGCCCCCGGCGGCGCCTGTTTCGAACTCCTGTTGCGACGCGCGGCATGACCGAGCCGTTGCCCCGCGTCGCATTGATCGAGGATGACGAGGACCTGCGCGTCTCGACGACGCAATTGCTGACGCTCGCGGGGTTTGCGGTCGATGCCTATCCCGGCGGCGCCCCCGCGCTCGCCGCGATCGGGGCGGATTTTGCCGGCGTGGTCGTCACCGACGTGCGGTTGCCGCATCTGTCGGGGACCGAGGTGTTCGAGCTGCTGCGTGGGCGCGATCCGACGCTGCCGGTGATCCTCATCACCGGGCATGGCGACGTCGCGATGGCGGTTGCGGCGCTCAAGGCGGGCGCGTGGGATTTCCTGACCAAGCCGTTCGACCCCGACGTGCTGCTCGCGGCGGTTGCCCGCGCATCGACCGCGCGCGCGCTCGAGCTCGACAACCGGCGACTGCGCAGCGCCGCGCAGGAGGATGCCGACGACGGGCTGATCGGCACCTCCCCCGCGATCGAACGGTTGCGCGCGATGATCCCGACGCTTGCCGATGCGGATATCGATCTGCTGATCGAGGGGGAAACGGGGACGGGCAAGGCGCTGCTCGCGCGACGGATCCACGCGGCGGGCAAGCGGCGGCGGCACCGGCTGCTCGGGGTGGCGTGCGCGGCCTATCCCGATGCGTTGCTCGACACCGACCTGTTCGCTCGCGTCGGCACCGGCAGCGTGGTCGCGGCAAGCCGGGGGACGGTGCTGCTCGACGACCTCGATCATGCGTCGCGTGGCCTGCAGGCGCGGCTGACCGCGCTGGTCGAGGCGCGCGCGCTGGTCACGCCGGGCGCGCGCGACGCGATCCCGATCGACCTTCGGATCATCGCCACTGCAGCGGAGGAAGGCGCGCGCGCCGAGGATGCGATCGCACCCGCGTTGCTGTACCGCGTCGCGGCGGTGCGGCTGCGGATGCCGCCGCTGCGCGAGCGCCGCGAGGATGTCGTCCCGCTGTTCGCGCATTTCGTCGCGCAGGTCGCGCGGCGGATCGCGCGACCGGTTCCGGCGATGACCGCTTCGGTCCAGCATTTGCTCGCGACGCACGACTGGCCCGGCAACGTTCGCGAACTCGCGCATTTCGCGGAGCGTTTCGTGCTCGGGCTCGATGCGGCCGGGGAAGCGGCCGAGGATCGCCCGGCAAGCCTCCCCGAACGACTCGACGCGTTCGAGCGTGCGGCGATCATCGCGGCGATGGTGCAGGCGGGGGGCGAAGTCGGCGCGGCGATCGACCAGCTCGGGATTCCGCGCAAGACTTTCTATTACCGGGTCAAGCGGCTCGGGATCGACCTCGGACCGCTCAAGCGCGGGGGATAGCGGATACGGTTTACCCGACGCTGCGCTCGCCATGTTCGAGCATCGCGGGAATGACGAGATCCTCCTCGTCCGCGAGATGCCGGGCGAGCAGCGCCATCATCCGGTCGGTCGCATCGGCATAGCGGTCGCTCGCGTCCTGCACCGACACCGCGCCGCGCGGCAACGCAGCGACCAGATCGCGTGCACCGTCCAGCGCGGCGACCAGCGCCGAATGGATCAGGTCGTGATCGTTCTCGAGCAGATCGAAGCCCGGTCCCATCCGCGGATCGAGCGCGCGGAACCGGGGGAAATAGACGCTGTCCTCGATCCGGTGGTGCCCTTCCAGATGCTGGAGGAAATGATTGAAGCGCGGGACGAACGCCTGCTGGAACGCAGTCGGATCGAGCACACCCTCGCGAAAAGCATGCATGATCTGCTGCAATTGGCCGCCCTGTTCGCGCAAACTTGCGTGGACCTGCAGCCAGAACGTCGCCAGTTCGCCGAAATTGTGGTGTTGCCGCCATTCCGGCGCGGGATAGGTGTCGCGCAGATAGGCGATCGTCCCGGGAAGTCCGAGCCGATTGGCGAGGTGCCATGCGTTGGGATCTTCTGTCATGCTCCAGCCCTTGGCCATGCCGGGCGGATGACGCAACTCCCCTTTTCATTGCCGCAGGTGCCTGCTCTACTTCGGGAATGACCCTGATCCGCACGTTCGCCATGCTTGCCACCGCATCCACGCTGGCGATGACTCCGCTGCTCGCGCAATCGACCTACGACCAGGTCGATCCGATGATCGGCACCGGCGGCGAGGGGCATACCTTCCCCGGCGCGGTCGCGCCGTTCGGGATGGTCCAGCTCAGCCCCGATACCGACACCGGCCATGTCGTGCGCGACAGCTACAAATGGGCGGCGGGCTATCGCTACTCGGACCCGACGATCGAGGGCTTCTCGCATACGCATTTCTCGGGCGCAGGACATTCGGATCTCGGCGATTTCCTGGTCATGCCGGTCGCGGGCGACGCCGTCCCGCTCGAACCCGGCGATGCCGCCAGACCGGGCTCGGGCTATCGTTCGCGGTTCGACCATCGCAGCGAGGTGGCGTCACCCGGCTATTATGCGGTGACGCTGAGCGACCCCGGCGTCCGCGCGGAGATGACCGCGGGGACCCGCGTCGGGGTCCATCGCTATACGTTTGCGGCGGGCATGGCGGCGCATCTGGTGCTCGACCTGCGTTCGTCGCTCTATAACTATCCGGGCAAGATCCTGTGGTCGTCGCTCCGGCTGCGACCCGACGGCACGATCGTCGGCGCACGCCAGACGCGCGGCTGGGCACCCGACCGGCAGCTGTTCTTCGCGATGCGTTTCTCCGCGCCGCTGACCGGCCACGCCTTTGTCAGCACCGAACAGAATGTGCCGTACAAGGGCTTCCAGGGTCCCGGGCGGGACAGCGATGCGGTCGCCGAGCGGCTCGGGCGCGCGCTGGTCGCGCGGCTCGATTTCGGGCGGCTTGCGCGGCCGCTCGAGGTGCGCGTCGCGATCTCGTCGGTCGACGAAGCGGGCGCCATCGCCAATCTGGCGAGCGAGCCCGGCGATTTCGACGCGGTCCGCGCGAAGACGGTGGCGGCGTGGCACAAAGCGCTCGACGTGCTGACGCTTGAGGCCCCCGCGCCGATGCGCCGCAACGTTGCGACCGCCTTGTATCACAGCCTGCTCGCGCCATCGGTCGCGGGGGATGTCGACGGGCGCTATCGCGGTGCGGACAATCAGGTCCATCTTGCAAAAGGCTATACCTTCCGCTCGACCTTCTCGCTGTGGGATACGTTTCGCGCCGAACACCCGCTGCTGACGCTCGTCCAGCCGCCCGCGACGACCAGCGACATGATCCGTTCGCTGATCGCAAGCCGTGCGGACAGCCCGTACGGGATCCTGCCGGTGTGGCAGTTCCAGGGGCGCGAGACGTGGACGATGATCGGCTATCATGCCGCCCCGGTGATCGCGGACGCGTATCTGAAGGGAATCGGCGGGTTCGACCCGAAGGAAGCACTCGATGCGATGGTCGCGAGCGCGACCTACGCGCCCTACGGCGGCCTCGGGGAGTATATGAAGCTCGGCTATGTCCCGATCGACCGTGAACCCGAGGCGGCCTCCAAGACGGTCGAATATGCCTATGACGACTGGACCATCGCGCGGATGGCCGCGGCGATGGGGCGGCGCGATGTCGCGGCGACCTTCGCGAGGCGCGCGGGAAACTGGCGCAACAGCTTCGACCCGAAGACCGGCTTCGTCCGTGCGCGAAAGAGCGACGGCACGTTCCGCGTACCGTTCGACCCGACCGCGATCAACTACGGGTCGGATTATACCGAGGGGAATGCGTGGCAATACAGCTGGTTCGTCCCGCAGGACCAAACCGCGCTGGTCGCCGCGCTGGGGGGCGACGCGGCGACCGTCGCCAAGCTCGACGCGATGTTCGACTATGACAATGCGAAACTCGACTACAGCCATGCCGAGGATATCGCCGGGCTGATCGGCCAGTACATCCACGGCAACGAGCCCAGCCACCATGTCGCATATCTGTACAGTTATGCCGGCGCGCCGTGGCGGACGCAGGCGCGGCTGAAGCAGATCGTCGAAAGCCAGTATCATCCCACGCCCGACGGGCTCGCGGGGAACGACGATCTCGGGCAGATGTCGGCGTGGCTGGTCTTCACCGCGCTCGGTTTCTACCCGGTGACGCCCGGGAGCCTCGAATATGTCATCGGCCGTCCGTTCGTCGACCGCGCGGTGCTTGCGCTGCCCAATGGCAAGCGGCTGGCGATCGTGGCGGACGGACTGGATGCGGCGCATCCGTTCATCGGCGGGGTGCTGCTGAACGGGACGCCGGTGACCACCGCATATCTGCGGCACGCCCAGATCATGGCGGGGGGCGAATTGCGTTTCCGCATGCAGGCAACCCCGGACAAGGCGTGGGCGAGCGCGCCCGCGGACCGGCCGTTCGCGATGAGCACGCGCCGCTAGGTCGAGTGCCGCCGACGGTGGCGTGGCACCTCAGCCGGTGTCGTGCAGCGGATCGGTGCCACGGGTGTTGCGCATGAGCAGCGCGGTGAGGAACGCGATTCCGCAGATTGCGGTCACGTACCAGTAGAACCCCGATTCCTGCCCCGCGGCCTTGAACGACAGCGCGACATATTCCGCCGATCCGCCGAACAATGCGTTGCCGATTCCATAGGCGAGGCTGACGCCCAGCGCGCGAACGTGGACCGGGAACAGCTCGGCTTTGAACAGCCCGCTGATCGAGGTGTACAGGCTGTTGATCGCCAGCCCGGCGAGCACCAGCACGAAGGCGGCGGTGGCGCTTTGGACGTTGGCCAGCAGCGACAGCAACGGTACCGTGGTGATCGTCGCCAGCGCGCCGAACAGAAGCATGTTGGTGCGCCGCCCGATCCGGTCCGACAGCAGGCCGAACACCGGCTGCAACAGCGCGAACGGGATCAGCACCGCAGTCATCACCCAATTGACCGTCTTGGGGTCCATGTGCGCGGTGTTGACGAGGTATTTCTGCATATAGGTCGAGAAGACGTAGAACATCAGCGAACCGCCCGCGGTCAGCCCTAGGACGGTGACGAACGCGCGCCAGTGCGGGAGCAGGCCGCGGATCGTCCCGGCATCAGGATGCTGCGCGCCGGTGCGGGTGGTTTCGTGCAGGACATCCCGGAAGAGCAGGATCGTCATCGCCGCGACCGCGCCGATCGCGAACGGGATCCGCCAGCCGAATGCGCGCATTTCCTCGGTGGTCAGGACCTGCTGCAGCACCAGGATCACCGCAAGCGCGATCAACTGCCCGCCGATCAGCGTGACATATTGGAACGACGCGAAGAACCCGCGTCGCCCGGTGAAGGCGATCTCGCTGAGATAGGTCGCGGCGGTGCCATATTGCCCGCCGGTCGAGAATCCCTGGATCATCCGCCCGAGCAGCAGCAGCGCGGGGGCGAACGCACCAATCGCGGCATAGGTCGGCAACACCGCGATCAGTGCCGATCCGATTCCCATCAGCACGATCGACACGACCATCGCGCGGCGGCGTCCGTGCCGGTCCGCGAACCGCCCGAAGTACCAGCCGCCGAGCGGGCGGAGCAGGAAACCGACCGCGAAAATCCCCGACGTGCCGAGCAATTGCGCGGTGCGATCCCCACTCGGAAAGAATTCGGCGGAGAAATACAGTGCGGTGAAGGCATAGACGTAGAAGTCGTACCATTCGATCAAATTTCCCATCGACCCCGCGATGATCGCGCGGGCGCGGCCGGCGGTGCTGAGCTCGGCCGTGGTGTCGGCGATCGGGGTGGCATGGGGTTCGGTCGTCATCGACCTGCTTGTGAACCCTGGCGTTGATGCCCGCAACCGGACAGACACAAGACGTTGCAAAGCGTTGAAAGCTGGGCTTTTCAGCTTCGAGCCGCTGGTGTCCGTTCGCCTTCGCGCGGAACGCGCGGGAAAGGGCAGGGCCTCTCAGCCGATGCTTCCCAGCGCCCGCACGCGGGCCCGCGCATGAATTTCGTTCTGCGACAGCACGACGGTCGCGGGGCGGACGCGTTCGATCACCGAGCGGACGAACGGGCGGATCGTCGGGTTGGTCAGCAGGCACGGAATCTCGCCTTCGCCCGCGAGCCGGTCGAACGTCTCGCGGACCGCCGCGATGAACCCCTGGAGCGCGGACGGTGCCATCGCGAGCTGGCGTTCGTCGCCGTGCCCGACGATGCTTTCCGCGAATGCCATGTCCCAATCGGGGGACAAGGTGACGATCGGGATCGCGCCGTCGAACGCCTGTTGCGCGGAAATCTGCCGCGCCAGCCGGGCGCGGACGTGTTCGGTCATCTGCGTCAGGTTGGCGGTGATCGGCGCGGCCTCGGCGATGCCCTCGAGGATCGTCGGGATGTCGCGGATCGACACACCCTCGCTCAGCAGGTTCTGCAGGATCCGCTGGACCCCCGATACCGAGATCCGGCTCGGGACGATCTCGGCGACGAGCTTGGCCGAATCCGGGTGGATCTCGCCGAGCAGCTTCTGCACTTCGGTATAGCTGAGCAGATCGGCGATGCTGCCCTTGACCAGCTCGGTCAGGTGCGTGGTGATGATCGTGCCCGCGTCGACCACGGTCAGCCCGCGGAACCCGGCTTCCTCGCGCAGGTCGCGGTCGATCCAGAGGGCGGGCAGGTTGAAGACGGGTTCGCGCGTCGCCTCGCCGGGGATGCCGACCGGGCCGCCGCCGGGGTTGATGACGAGCAACCGGTCGAGCCGGATCTCACCGCGCGCGGCCTCGGTCTCCTTGATGTAGACGAGATACTCGTCGGGCTTGAGCGCGAGATTGTCGATGATCCGCACCGCGGGGAGGACGAAGCCGAACTCGGTCGCCATCTGTCGGCGCAGCGCGCGGACCTGATCGTCGAGGCGGGGTTCGCGCGCGGCGTCGTTGATGATCGGGAGCAGGCCGTAGCCGATCTCGATCCGCACCGCATCGATCGCGAGCGTGCGCGAGATCGGTTCCTCCGCGCTCGCGGACTCGGCGGCTTCGGCGGCGGTGCTGGCGGCTGCGGCCTGCGCCATGCGCTGCGTCGCGGCGCGCGACAGCGCCCAGGCGGCATAGCCGGCGATCCCCGAAAACAGCGCGAACGGCACGAACGGCAGGCCCGGCAGCAGCGCCAGCGCGCCCATCAGCGCCGAGACCATCCCGAACGCCTTGGGATACCGCCCGAGCTGTTCGCCCAGCGCCGCGCCGGTCTTGCCCGCGACCCCGCCCTTGGAGACGAGCAGCCCCGCCGCCATCGACACGATCAGCGCGGGGATCTGGCTGACCAGCCCGTCGCCGATCGTCAGCAGCGTATAGGTGTGGAACGCCTCGCTGAACGGCACGCCGTGAACCGCGACGCCGATCACCAGTCCGACCAGCACGTTGATCGCGGTGATCAGAAGCGCGGCGATCGCATCGCCCTTCACGAACTTGGACGCGCCGTCCATCGCGCCGTAGAAGCCGCTCTCGGCCTCGACCTCGGCGCGGCGGTCGCGCGCCTGTTGCTCGGTGATCATCCCCGCCGACAGGTCGGCGTCGATCGCCATCTGCTTGCCGGGCATCGCGTCGAGGCTGAACCGCGCCGCGACCTCGGCGATGCGGCCGGCGCCCTTGGTGATGACGACGAAGTTGATGACGACGAGAATCGCGAAGATCGTCAGCCCGATGATCGTGTCGCCGCCGATGAGGAATTCGCCGAACGCGCCGATCACCCCACCCGCAGCATGCGCGCCTTCATGCCCGTGCGCGAGGATCAGCCGGGTCGAGGCGAGGTTGAGCCCGAGCCGGAGCATCGTCGCGATCAGCAGGATCGTCGGGAAGGCGGAGAGCTGGAGCGGTTTCTCGATGAACAGCGCGGTCATCAGGATCATCACCGACAGCGTGATCGACAGCGCGA
>CAZNQA010000029.1:34876-36849 GCA_964575105.1 uncultured Stakelama sp. | reverse complement strand
CCCTGCTCGCCTACCTCGTCTGGCTGCACCACTTCTTCACCATGGGGTCGGGCGCGAGCGTCAACTCGTTCTTCGGCATCACCACGATGATCATCTCGATCCCGACGGGCGCGAAGATCTTCAACTGGCTGTTCACCATGTACCGTGGCCGGGTGCGCTTCGAGCTGCCGATGATGTGGACGATCGCGTTCATGATCACCTTTACGATCGGCGGCATGACGGGCGTCCTGCTCGCAGTGCCACCGGCCGACTTCGTGCTCCACAACTCGCTGTTCCTCGTGGCGCACTTCCACAACGTCATCATCGGCGGCGTGGTGTTCGGGGCCTTCGCCGGAATCAACTACTGGTTCCCCAAGGCGTTCGGGTTCAAGCTCAACGAGTTCTGGGGCAAGGTATCGTTCTGGTGCTGGGTCGTGGGCTTCTACCTCGCGTTCATGCCGCTCTACGTGCTCGGCCTGATGGGCGTCACCCGTCGCCTGCGGACCTTCGATGACCCGAGCCTGCAGATCTGGTTCATCATCGCTGGGATCGGTGCGCTCCTCATCGCCGCCGGCATCGGTGCCATGTTGCTTCAGTTCGCGGTCAGCATCCGCGACCGCGAGAAGCTGCGCGACGCCACTGGCGACCCGTGGAACGGTCGTACGCTCGAGTGGGCAACCTCGTCGCCGCCGCCAGACTACAACTTCGCCTTCACCCCGGTCATCCACCAGGGCGATGCGTGGGCGGACATGAAGGCACGCGGCTACGAGCGTCCGGTTTCCGGATACAAGGACATCCACATGCCCTCGAACACCGGCTCGGGTGTTATCCTCGCGGGTCTGTGCGTCGCCTTCGGCGTCGGCATGATCTGGTACGTCTGGTGGCTTGCGGCGGTCAGCTTCGTCGGGATCCTGGCGGTCTCGATCGGTCACACCTTCATCTACAAGCGTGACTATTACATCCCCGCCGAGATCGTCACCGCCAAGGAAGAAGCCCGCACCAAGGCGCTCGCGGAGGTAAAGGCATGAGCTCGTCAACGTCCGACTACGATATCGACACGTTCCACCTCGCGGAGGAACCGCATCACGCAGAGGGGTCGAGCACCATGCTCGGCTTCTGGCTCTACCTGATGAGCGACTGCCTGATCTTCGCGATGCTGTTCGCGACCTACGGCGTGCTGGGGACCAGCTACGCCGGCGGTCCGGGTCCAAAGCAGCTGTTCGAGCTGCCGCTGGTTGCGGTCAACACGTCGATGCTGCTGTTCTCGTCGATCACCTACGGCTTCGCCATGCTGGCGATGGTCAACAAGAAGGTCGGCGCGACGCAGGCGTGGCTTGCGGTGACTGCGGCGTTCGGAATCGCGTTCATCAGCATCGAGCTCTACGAGTTCGCCAATCTGATCCATGAGGGCGCAACCCCGCAGCGCAGCGCGTTCCTGTCGTCGTTCTTCACGCTGGTCGCGACGCACGGACTCCACGTCACCTTCGGGCTGATCTGGCTGTTCACGCTGATGGTGCAGATCCAGGTCAAGGGCCTGATCCCCGCCAACCAGCGCCGTCTGATGTGCCTAAGCCTGTTCTGGCACTTCCTCGACGTCATCTGGATCGGTGTTTTCACCTTTGTCTATCTGCTGGGAATGCTGCGATGAGCGCTGACGTCCACAATGCCGCGCACGATCACTCGGTCCACGGCCACGGTAATGGGCACGCCGATCACGAAGCCGATTTGCACGGCGAGTCGCACGGCTCGTACAAGAGCTACGGGATCGGCTTCGGCCTCTCGGTGATCCTCACCGCCATCCCGTTCTGGCTGGTGATGACGCGGACGCTGACCAATCAGGCGACCGCGCTGATCATCATGGCGTTTGCCGCGGTACAGATGGTCGTCCACATGATCTTCTTCCTCCACATGAACCGTCGCGCCGAAGGCGGCTGGTCGATGATGGCGCTGATCTTCACGATCGTCATCGTCGGGATCGCGCTCAGCGGATCGCT
>CAZNQA010000029.1:28234-34776 GCA_964575105.1 uncultured Stakelama sp. | reverse complement strand
CAAGGACGATGCCTATCGGCGGGTACGGGTCACTGGCCGCTATCTCCCCGACCACGACACGTTCGTGCAGGCCTCCACGGTCCGCGGTCCCGGCTTCTGGGTGATGACGCCGCTACGGCGGGACGACGGATCGATCATCCTGATCAATCGTGGATATGTTCCCGCCCGGACCGCGCTCCCGCCGGTTTCCGGCGTAACCAGCGTCACCGGCCTGCTGCGCCTGACCGAACCCGGCGGCGGCTTCCTGCGCAGCAACGACTCCGCCAAGGACCGCTGGTATTCGCGCGACGTTGCCGCAATCGCCAGACGACGCGCACTAGCGCCTGCCCTCCCCTATTTCGTCGATGCCGATGCCATTGATCGTCGCCCCGGAGCTCCGGTCGGCGGGCTCACAGTGATCCACTTCCCCAACAGCCACCTTGCTTATGCGGTGACATGGTACATTCTCGCTCTCATGGGCATCGCCGCTTTCATCTACTGGATTCGCGTCGAGCGGCAACGGCCCGACCGGCCGGCGTGAGCCGCGCGATTGCCAGCCTGCGCGGGCTGCCCGCGCTGCAGACCGCAGGCCACGCCAACATGCTCCAGTTGGTCGAGTTGCGCTGGATGGCGGTGGCTGGCCAGCTTGCGACGATCCTGCTGACGCACGTCGTGTTCGGCATCCGCTTGCCGATGATGCCGATGCTCAGCGTGCTGACCGGGCTCGTCATCCTCAATGCCGCCAGCCTGTTGCGGCTACGGCTGGACCGTCCGATCACCAATGGCGCGTTGTTCGGCGGGTTGCTGCTCGATGTTCTCGGGCTCAGCGCGCAACTGTACCTGAGCGGTGGCGCGACCAATCCGTTCGTCTCGCTGTTCCTGTTGCAAGTGGTACTGGGGTCGGTGCTGCTCGCAAGCTGGTCGGCATGGACGATCGTCGCGGCGACCAGCCTGTCCTTCGCGGTCCTGACGGCCTTTTACCGACCGATCACCCTCCCCCCGGGTTTCGAACGGTCGCTGTTCGCGCTGCACGTGCAGGGCATGTGGGTCTGTTTCGCCCTCGTCGCGGTGCTGCTGGTAGCCTTCGTCGGAAGGATCAACGCGAATCTGCGCGATCAGGACAATCGCCTCGCCAATGTCGAACGCCACGCGGTCGAGGAGGAACATATCGTCCGGATCGGCATGCTCGCCTCGGGTGCGGCGCATGAACTCGGTACACCGCTGTCGTCGCTGTCGGTCATCCTCGGGGACTGGCGCCGCAACCGCATCGTCGCCACCCATCCTGACCTGCTCAACGACATCGAGGAAATGCAAGCCGAGGTGCAACGCTGCAAGGCGATCGTCACGAGCATCCTGCTCTCCTCGGGCGACGCGCGCGGCGAACACTCCGCCGCGACGACGGTGCGCTCGTTCGTCGACAGGGTCGTCGCGGACTGGATCGCCGCGCGCAGCTTTGCCCATGCCAGCTACACCGACCTGTTCGGCGAGGACGTGCCGATCGTCTCGGACGTCGTGCTGCAACAGGCGGTGTTCAACCTGCTCGACAATGCGGCGGAATACTCGCCGCATCGGATCGAGATCGCGCTGATCCGGGATGCCGACGACATGGTCCTCACCGTACGCGACGCCGGCCCGGGGTTCGCCGCACACCAGCTCGCCAGCATCGGCAAACCCTATAACAGCACCAAACACGAGCTCGGTCGGGGCATGGGGCTGTTCCTCGCGAGCAACGTCGCGCGCAAGCTCGACGGATCGCTGACCGCGCGGAACCAGCCCCGCAGTGGCGCGGAGGTGACCTTCCGCCTGCCGCTCGCCGCGATCGCGCTGGGAGGAGAGGACGATGGCGACTAACCCGCTGCTGCTGATCATCGAGGACGACGCCGCCTTCGCGCGCACGCTGCAACGCTCGTTCCAGCGCCGCGATTACGAAGTCGTGCTTGCGGAAGGTCCGGCGGACCTGCCCGCCGTGCTTGCCACACGGACGCCCGATTATGCGGTGGTCGACCTCAAGCTCGCGAACAGTTCGGGGCTTGTATGCGTCGAGACGCTGCGTGCGCACGATCCCGATACGGTGATTGTCGTGCTCACCGGCTATGCGAGCATCACGACGGCGGTCCAGGCGATCAAGCTCGGTGCGACCTCCTATCTCGCCAAGCCCGCCAACACCGATGACATCGAGCGTGCGTTCGGGATGACGGTGGGGGATGCCGATGTCCCGATCGGCGACCGGCAGACCTCGATCAAGACGATCGAATGGGAGCGAATCAACGAGACGCTCGCGGCGACCGGCTTCAACGTGTCCGAAACCGCCCGCCAGTTGGGGATGCATCGCCGGACGCTCGCCCGAAAGCTCGAAAAGCGACGCATCGTCTAGACCGTCGGCAGACGAGAAATTCAGGTAGCCGCAATATTGCGGGCATCGCTACCACGTTATTTTAATATGATATTAACTGACGTCGTAGATATTCGAACGTGTCGCTGGCCGAAGGAAAGGTCGCTCGGTTCGGCAAAATCTGGTCAGACGAAGCACCCATAGACAGCAGCTAGTTAAATATTTGTTAATCACGGTGTGATTAACATTTTATTGTTTCATACGGAACCTTCTTTCGCAACCATACATTCTGATGACGATGGCACATACTGCCACAGGCGTTCGCGCCCTGTCCCGACACGTAATTCGGACAACCAGCATCTTCTTCCTGCGTTAACGGCGTCGATCCATCCGGGGTCTGCGGCCGACGGTTGTACGTTCAGAGATCGGGGCAAACCCTTGAAAATCAAATATTTCTCGCTGCTTCTTGCGGCGTCGTCCTCGCTTGTCCACGCCCAACGCGTGCCGGTTCTCGGCGGGCAGTTGCAGCAGATTCCCCCCGCCCCGCTGCCCCAGCGCGCGGACCCCGGTCTTGACGTGCAGACCGCGGCGAAGACGCCCGATACCGATCCGAACGGTCCCACGATCCGCGTCCGCATGCTGCGGATCACCGGACAGACGCGGTACGACGAACGCACGCTGCTTACCGCTAGCGGTGTCGAGCCGGACCGCGACCTCAATCTGTTCCAGTTGCGCGCCGCCGCCGCACGGATCGCCGCCTTCTACAAGGCGCGCGGCTATGTGCTCGCACAGGCGTACCTGCCGGCGCAGGACGTTCAGGGGGGCGCGGTGACGATAGCGGTGATCGAGGGCCAATATGGCGCGATATCGATCGATAACGCTACCAACCTCCACACCGGCGTCGCGCGCAACGTGCTCCGCGGCCTCAACACCGGCGACATCGTCAAGACCGCACCGCTCGAACGCCGCCTGCTGCTGCTGTCGGACATTCCGGGCGTCGTCGTCCAGTCGACGCTGTCGCCGGGCACCGCGTTCGGCACCTCGAACCTCAACGTCGCACTCGTCCCCGGACGCCGCGTCACCGGCGACGTCGAGGTCGACAATGCGGGCAACCGTTATACCGGTGCGTATCGCGGCGGCGGATCGATCAACCTCAACGATGCGACCGGGCTCGGCGACATGCTCAGCCTGCGCATCCTTGCCTCGACCGATGGCCTCGCTTATGGCCGCGCGTCGTGGCAGGTGCCGCTCGGCAATCTCACCGTCGGGGTGGCCTATGCGCATTTCCGCTATGATCTCGGCAAGGAATTCGAGAGCCTCGACGCGCACGGCACCGCCGACGTCGCGGGGCTCTACGCGAGCTATCCGCTAGTCCGTTCGCGTCGCACCAACCTCTATGCGGTCGGCGAACTCAACGCCAAATGGTATGACGACCGGATCGACCTGACCGACAGCCAGTTGCGCCGGATGAGCAAGACCGGGACGCTCGGCCTCAACGGCAACAGCCGCGACGGCTTCCTCGGCGGCGGTCTCAACGTCGCGTCGGTCGGCTGGACGATCGGCGACCTCAACCTGCGCACCCCGCTCGACCGTGCGACCGACGCGATCACCGCGCGAAGCGCGGGCACGTTCAACAAGTTCAACTTCAGCGTCGCACGGCTCCAGACGATCTCCGGTCCGTTCGAGCTGTACGGCGCGGCGCGCGGTCAGATCGCGCTCGACAATCTCGACACGTCGGAAAAGATGGAATTGGGCGGCGCTTACGGTGTCCGCGCCTATCCCGAGGGCGAGGCGTATGGCGACCAGGGCTATATCGCCACCGCCGAGGGTCGCGTGATGCTCAGCCACTGGGCGCGCAGTTTCCCCGGCCAACTTCAGCTGATCGGCTTCGTCGAAACCGGGCGGGTGCAATATGCGCATGACGCGTGGTTCCTCGGGAGCAACCATACCCAGCGCAGCGGCTTCGGCGGCGGGCTGGTGTGGTACGCCCCGCAGGCGATCACGTTGCGCGGCACCTACGCCCGCAAGATCGGCAACGTCCCCGCGACCTCCGCGCCCGACCGTGCCGGCCAGTTCTGGTTTCAGGTCGCCAAGACCTTCTGACGCGCGCGCGCCACTCGCGGCGCCGTCCGAACACTTTCTCAAGGATCCCGACCATGACCATCACCGGACAGGTTTTCTCTCCCCGCCGCCAGTTGCTTGAAACGACCGGCCTTCCCGGCGTCGTCCGCCTCGCGCTGCTCGGCTTCGCAGCGTCGATCGGCTTCGCGGGCCAGGCGAATGCGCAGGCGCAACCACTGCCGACTGGCGGCTCCGTCACCGTCGGCGCCGCGACGATCGCGACCGGCGCGAACGCGCTGACCGTCACACAGACGAGCAAGTCCGCCGCGCTCAACTGGCAAAGCTTCGATATCGCCGCGGGCAACACCGTCACCTTCGTCCAGCCCGACCGAAATTCTGTCGCGCTCAACCGCGTGACCGGGCCCGATGCCTCGCAGATCCTGGGCAACCTGAACGCGAACGGCAAGGTCTTCCTCGTCAACCCGAACGGCGTGCTGTTCGGCGCAGGCTCACAGGTCAATGTCGGCGGGCTCGTCGCCTCGACGCTCAACATCAGCGACGCCGATTTCATGGCGGGCAAGTACAAGTTCAGCGGCTCGGGCAAGGGCGCTGTGCTCAACCAGGGGACGATCGCTGCGGCGGACGGCGGCTATGTCGCGCTGCTCGGCGGCAACGTCACGAACGACGGGCGAATCTCCGCACGCCTCGGGACGGTCGCGCTTGCGGGGGGCGAGGCTATCACACTCGACGTCGCGGGCGATGGGCTACTCTCGGTCGTGGTCGATGCGGGCACGGTCGGCGCGCTGGTCCGCAACGGCGGTCTCATCAGCGCGAACGGCGGCAACGTCCTGCTGACGACGCAAGGCGCGGGTACGCTGCTTGGCACCGTCGTCAACAACAGCGGCGTGATCGAGGCGCAGACGATCGACACGCGCGGCGGCAGGATCCTGCTGCTCGGCGATATGCAGAACGGGACGCTCAATCTGACCGGGACCCTCGACGCGAGCGCACCGAACGGCGGCAATGGCGGCTTCATCGAAACCTCCGCCGCCAACGTCTCGATCGCGGACTCGTCGCAGGTCTCGACGCTTGCGCCGACCGGCACGACCGGCACTTGGCTGATCGATCCGCAGGACTTCATCATCGGGCCGAACGGCAACATCTCGGGCGCGACGCTGTCGGCATTGCTCGTCACCAACAGCGTGACGATCAGCACCAACGCGACCGGTACCGTCACCACCCCGGGCACGCCGCCGCTGACCGAAACCGGCACGACCTCGCCCGGCAACGGCGACATCATCGTCAACGACGCGATCGCGTGGACCGCGACACCGAGCACGACGACGCTGCGGCTCAACGCCGAGCGCGACGTGGTGTTCAACAACTCCGTGAGCGCGACCAACGGCAACATCCAGACCTGTTGCGGTCGCGACGTGATCGTCAACGCTGCGCTGACGACGACCAACGGGAGCATCCTGCTCAACGCCGGGCGCAACGTGGACGTCCTTGCGGCGATCACCACCACCGACGGCAACATCGCGCTGTGCGCCGGCGTCGACGCCTTCATCGCCGCGTCGATCACGCTGACGCGCGGTACCACGATCCCCGCGCAGGCGCTTGGCCTGCAACCGGGATTGCTGATCATCGCGGGTTCGTCGGGCACTGGCCCCGGGGTCGGCGGCGGGACGCTCAGCTTCGCGCCGGGCACCGCGCCCGTCACCGTGACCGGGCCGAACGCGGCGACGGTGATCAACTACAATCCGGTCTCCTATTCCGCCCCGACCGACTATTCAGGCTTCTTCACGCTCAGCCTCGGTGCGACGGTGACGCAGCGGATGCTGGTCTTCCCGGGCAGCACCAAGGTTGCGGACGGAACGACGGCGGCGACGCTTTCGGGCTTCAACGGGAACACCACGACGGGTCTGCCGTCGGGAGTTACGCTGGTCGCCGGCTCGAACGCCAGCGCGACCTACGACAGTGCGAATGCAGGCAGCCCGATCGGGATCACCTTTACCGGCTATTCGCTCGCGGGGGCGAACGCGGGGCAATATGCGCTGGCGGGGTCGTGCTGCGTCGCGACCTTCCGCACCACCGGGACGATCACCGCGGCGGCGACCACCCCGGTTACGACGACGCCCGTCACCACGCCCGTCGTGACGACCCCCGTCAC
>CAZNQA010000029.1:14583-28134 GCA_964575105.1 uncultured Stakelama sp. | reverse complement strand
TCGACCCCCGTGACCTCGACCCCCGTGACCTCGACCCCTATCACGACCGTTCCGGTCGTCGTGGTTCCGGTGATCACCACGCCGGGGACGACCCCCGTCGTGTCGACGCCGGTCACTTCGACCCCGGGAACGACCGTCCCGGTCGTCGTCGTCCCGGTGGTCGTCGTCTCGCCGAACACCCCGGTGGTCGCGCTGCCGGTGCCGACCCCGTTCGGTCCGCCCAACGCGCCGCCGGTCGTGCTCCAGCCTGTTCCCGTCCCCGATCGTCCGCTGGTCCCGGTCCCGCCGACTGTGGTGATCTCCTATCCCCCGCCGCCCGTGCTCGAGACGCTGCTGCCGCCGCCGCCCCCGCCGGTGCAGTTCGTGCCGCCAGCCCAGCCGGTTCCGCCGGTCGCCCCGACGCGCCGCGCGGCGGTTCTCCCCGCCCGGCAGGCGCGCAACTGAGGTGCGCGGCGCGGGGCTGATCATGGTGCTGGCGATGACCGCAGCCCCTGCGTTCGCGCAGGGTACGGCATCGGTTCAACCCTCTGCCGCCGCATCGCCGGCAGACGATGCGACCCCGGCGGCCCGGCGGCTGGCGGGCTGGGCGACGCGCTCGCAGGATACGAAGGGGCGACCCTTCCTCGTGATCGACAAGGTCGCCGCGCGCGTCTTCGCCTACGAAGCCGACGGCACGCTCCGCGCGACCAGCCCGGCATTGCTGGGCGCGGCACGCGGCGACGTCTCCGCGCCCGACATCGGCAAGCGCACCCTCGCGCAGATCGGCCCGGCGGACCGGATTACGCAGGCCGGGCGGTTCGAGGCGCATATCGGCCCCGATCTTCACGAGGACGTGCTGTGGATCGATTATGACAGCGGCCTGTCGCTCCACCGCGTCGTCACCACCAGCCGGACCGAACACCGGCTG
The DNA here is from genome assembly GCA_964575105.1 of uncultured Stakelama sp. Lineage (GTDB taxonomy): Bacteria > Pseudomonadota > Alphaproteobacteria > Sphingomonadales > Sphingomonadaceae > Sphingomonas. The sequence continues at coordinate 27,227 of CAZNQA010000029.1, read as the reverse complement.
ACTCGCCTCGCCACCCCCTCCACCGACGACAATCGCGTGTCGTTCGGCTGCATCAACGTGCCGCGCATCTTCTACGAGACGGTGGTGGCACCGATGTTCCGCCCGGCGGACGGAATCGTCTACATCCTGCCCGAACAGCGGGCGATGGCGGAGGTCTTCCCGACGCTCCCGGTCGAGTTTGCGGCGCAACGCTGAGCGGGACTCGCGCGGGACGGCGCCAGTCGGTATCGACGTCGCGATGCCAGCACGTCTCAAGATCTTCTTCGACGGGGGATGCCGCCCCAATCCCGGCGCGATGGAAATCGCAGTCGTTGCTCGGGGCGAAGCCATGCTACGGACCGACCTCGGGGAAGGGTCGAGCATGGACGCCGAGTGGCTGGCGTTGCTCGCGGCGGCGCGACGGGCGAGCGAACTTGGATTACCACGCGATGGCTATGTCCTGCTCGGCGACGCGGTAGCGGTGATCGCGCAGGCGAACGGCACGCAACCCTGTCGCGGGAACGGGACAGTGCATCGCGCGACCCTGCTCGCGCTCGGCGACGGGCGCATCCCCCCGATCCGCTACGTCAAGCGCACGCAGAACCTCGCCGGGATCGCGCTGGCGCGGCATCATGCGCGATGAACGCGACACCGATCCTCTACAGTTTCCGCCGCTGCCCCTATGCAATGCGCGCGCGGCTCGCGCTCGCGGTCAGCGGGACTTCGGTCGAGCTGCGCGAGATCGTCCTGCGCGCCAAGCCTGCCGGGATGCTGGCGGCCTCGCCCAAGGGCACCGTCCCGGTCCTGCTCCCCGGCGACGGCAGCGTCATCGACCAGAGCCTCGACATCATGCGCTGGGCGCTCGGCCGAAACGATCCCGAGGCGTGGCTCGCCGGCGATGACGCAGACCTGATCGCGGAGTGCGACGCCCGCTTCAAACATCATCTCGACCGCTACAAATATCCCGACCGCCACGGCTCCAACCCGCTCGACCACCGCGCCGAGGCGGTCGACTGGCTTGGCGGTCTCGAGCATCGACTGGCCGGGCAGGACAATATGTGCGGAGCGACCCGCACGCTCGCCGACATGGCGATCATGCCGTTCGTCCGGCAATTCGGCGCGGTGGACCCCGACTGGTTCGCCGTGCAACCGTTGCCCGCCGTCCACGCCTGGCTCGACCGCCATCTCACGTCGGCGCTGTTCGCGACCGTGATGCTGCGGGTGCCGCCGTGGCAAAGTGGGGATCCGCCGCACCTGTGGCCGTGAGGTTTCCGCACTCGGCCCACCGAACACACTTTGCGCTTCCGGGCCTCGCTGTGTAGCGGCTCGCGGCATGGTTGCTCCTTCCTCCCCCACCGCCCCGTTCACGCTCGGCCTCGACTTCGGCACGACCAATTCGGTCGCCGCGATCGCGCGCGACGGCGTGTCCGACCTGCTCGAGCTCGATGGCCCCGACGGGCCCGATGCGGCCTTCCGCTCGGCGCTGTGCTTCTGGGAAGACGATACGGTCAAGGGCGGTACCGCCAGCGAGGCGGGGCCCTGGGCGATCGCCGAATATCTCGAATATCCGCAGGGCAGCCGCTTCCTCCAGTCGTTCAAGTCGGTCGCCGCCAACCCCAGTTTCGAACATGCGACAATCTTCGAGCGGCGCTACCGGTTCGAGGATCTCGGCCAGACCTTCCTCGCCAGAATGGCGGCACGATCCCGGGGGATGCTGACCAGCGCGGCGCGCGTCGTCGTCGGGCGACCGGTCGAATACGCCGGATATCGGCCCGACGCCACGCTCGCACGCCAACGCTACGACCTGATGTTCACGTCGCTCGGCGCGGAGGTCCATTACGTCTACGAGCCGCTCGGGGCGGCCTATAGCTATGCCGCGCGGATCACCGACCCCGCGACGATCCTCGTCGCCGATTTCGGCGGCGGCACGAGCGATTTCTCGGTGGTGCGGATCGAGGCCCCCGGCGCGGCGCGGCGCTGCGTGCCCCTCGCCCACGCCGGCGTCGGGATCGCGGGCGATCGGTTCGATGCGCGGATCGTCGAGCAGCTCGTGATGCCGCTGCTCGGCAAGGGCGGATCGTATCGCTCGTTCGACAAGACGCTCGAGATCCCGCGCGGCTATTTCGCCGATTTCGCGGACTGGTCGCGGCTCGCGCTGATGCGCAACCGCCGGACGATCGCCGAGCTCGAGAAGCTCCGCAAGTCCGCGCTCGACCCCGACGCGATCGGCCGGATGATCGCGGTGATCGAGGAGGAGCTCGGCTTCCAGCTGCACGAGGCGGTCGGCCAGGTGAAACGCGACCTGTCCGCCGCCGAACACGCGCTTTTCCGGTTCAGCGGCGCCGGCCTCGCGATCGAGGCGGACGTCAGCCGCGCCGATTTCGAACGCTGGATCGCCCCCGATATCGCGCGGATCGAGGACGCGGTCGACCGGGTCCTGGCAACCGCGCAGACCCCGCCTGCCGCGATCGACCGCGTCTTCCTCACCGGCGGCTCGTCGCTGACCCCGCGCGTCCGCCGCCTGTTCACCGAACGCTTCGGCGACGACCGGATCGCAACCGGCGGCGAACTGACCTCGATCGCGCACGGCCTCGCTTTGATCGGACAGCAGGACGATCTGTCGGCGTGGTCGGTCTAGGGCAGAACGTCGCCCTCCACCGTCCCCCACCGTTCGTTTCGAGCGAAGTCGAGAAACCGGGCACAGCGGAGGTTTCTCGACTACGCTCGAAACGAACGGGAAGGGATGGCAGCACGAAAACCGCGCGCGCCGCATTTCAATAAGGCGGCGCCCGCCGGGCACGCTGCGCCCGCGCAGCCTCGGTCCACCACGCGAGATCCTCCGCAAACCGCGGAAAAGCCTTCGCCGCAGCCTCCCCGCCCTCCCCGGTCGGCTTGCCAGCGGCGTCGAACGCCTTGCCGATCCCGCCGACCGCAAGCGTGGACGAGGTCACGACCATCCCCATCTCGGACAGGATACCGTGCCACGCGAGGCCCGAGCGTACCCCCGCCATCCGGCCCGCCGAATAGCTCGCGATCGCGGCGGGCCGCCAGAACCATTCCTCGAGGAAATGGTCGGTCAGGTTCTTCAATCCCGGCTGGACGCTCCAGTTATACTCACCCGCGACGAACACGAACGCATCGGCCTCACGGATCTTCCCCGCCAGCGTCTCGAGCGCCTCGGGCGCGGTCCCGGACGGATATTCCTTGTACATCCGGTCGAGCATCGGAAGCCCGATCGCCCTGGCGTCGATCAATTCGGGCCTCGCCCCGCGCGCGGCGAACGATTCGACCAGATAGTGCGCAAGCCGGATCCCCATCCGGTCCGCCCGGTACGAGCCGTAGAAGATCAGGATCCGGTCGCTCATGCTGTTTTCCCTCGCGTTATGGGCACAAACGAAACGCGTTTCATGCTGTTGCACGCCACGCGTCCCGTGTCCCGGCCCGTCGGCGTTTCAGCGCCTGGGGCGCGGGTCCGTTCCCGCCGCCGCCGCCCCCGAGGGGCTTCAGAATGCAGCAGAGATCGAGAACAGCACCTTGCCGTTCGCGATCGATTCGCCGTTCTTGGTGCGCGAGAAGTTCGGCTGGAGATAGGCGGCTTCCGAACGACTGATGTCGGTATCGACATAGGCCGCACCAAGCGTGACCGGTCCGATCACATAATCGAGCCCGAGCAGCCAGTCCCAGTAATCGCCGGTCGGCGCGACGCTCGTGCCGTTCGGCCCGAGCCCCGGATTGCCGTTCGAGTGGCCGATATGCGCCTTGGCGGTCAGCTTGGTCGTCGGAATGCCGACCGCGGCATCGCCCCACAAATACAGATTGTCCTGGCTTTGCCCGCGGCTCTCCGGCGTTGCCGAAAAATTGCCGAGCGCGCGTTGTTTGGGCGCATAGGCGACCCCCGCGAGCAACGTCGCCGGGCCAACCGTGCCGCTATATTTGACATAGGGTTCGCCGAAGTCGGTGTTCGCCGCGCCGCCCGGATACATATACCACGTCAGCCCGACGTCGACCGTTCCGCCCGCCAGCGGGCGCTTGTAGCCGCCGATCACATCGAGCTCGAGGTTCGCGCCGCCGAAGGTGCCCCAGCCAGCGAGGTTGGAACCCCAGAAGCCGCCGTAAAAGCCGCTCTCATGCGTAAGGGTGACGCCACCCTGTACCGCGATCTCCTCGTCGGACTGCGAAACGCCGCGAAACCGGTAATCCGAAACGATCGCGACATTGCCCGAAACCGTAACCGGCTTGGGTGGTGCGGTATCCTGTGCGGCAGCGGGAACCGCCAGCAGGCACAAGGTCGTGGCGATACAAAAACGTAACATGGGATACCCTTCTGAAATAAGGAAAGGTTCCCGCCTGGGGTCGAAGGGTCACACCTCTCATCGCCTTATAGCAATGGTGAGCAATCCCTCCAGAACATCCTTCCCATACCCCAGATGCCGCACCGCAGCATTGCTACTTCGTAACGAAACATTGCTGCGGCCCGCGGCCTCAGGCCATCATCGCCGTCAACTTGGGCGATGCGCCCGTCAGTTCGACCGGGTTTCCCCCGGCCTTTCGCCGCGCAAGCCAGTCCTTCATCAGCTCGGCACAGGTGTGATCGACCTTGGTCAGCCCGGACACGTCCATCCGCACGAACGAATGGTCCGCCGCGCGCAGTGGGAGCGAGTCGAGCGTGTCGCTGAGCTTGGGGAGCGTGATGAACGTCGCGCTGCCCGACAACACCATGTCCGCCTCGGTGGCGACCGCAGGGCGGTCGACCCTGAGGTTGAGGCTGCGCAGATGCGGCAACAGTTCGAGCAGCGACAGTGCGATCCCGACCAGCACCCCGGTCAGCAGGTCTTCCGCGACCACAACGACCAGCGTCACTGCCCAGATCAGCGCGGGCAACACGCCGTAGCTGTGGAACAGATGCTTGACGTGCGCGAGGCTGACCAGCCGGACGCCGGTGATGACCAGCACCGCGCCGAGCGCCGCCATCGGGATTTCGCGGAGCAGCCACGGCAGCAACGCGACGAACCCGAGGATCCACACGCCGTGGAGCATCGTCGACATTCGCGTCGTCGCACCCGCCTGGACGTTCGCTGAGCTGCGGACGATCACGCCCGTCATCGGCAACGCGCCCGCGAACCCGCACAACAGGTTGCCGATCCCCTGCGCGCGCAACTCCTTGTTGTAGTTGGTGCGGACACCGTCATGCATCCGGTCGACCGCTGCCGCCGACAGCAACGTCTCGGCGCTCGCGATGAACGCGATCGCGAGTGCCGCGACGATGATCGACGGGTCCATCCACTTGGCGAGGAATTCCGGCCCCGGCAGCGCGATCGCGGAGACGATCGACTGCGGCACGGTGACGCGATTGATGTCGAGCCCGAGCGAATAGGCGGTCAGCGTACCGATCAGCACGCCGACCAGCGCCGCGGGCACCTGCCGCATCGATACGGGGCGGAAGCGTTCCCAGCCGAGCATCGTCACGATGGTCAGGATACCGATCGCAAAGGCATGTTCGACGGTCGAGAGATTGACCGTGGAAAGGCCGAACAGCCGCTCGGGGATCGCGACGAGATTCTGCAATCCGCTCGGCAGCGGTTTCGCATCGAACAGCACGTGGAACTGCCCGACGACGATCAGCACGCCGATCCCCGCGAGCATCCCGTGGACGACCGCGGGCGAGATCGCGCGGAACCAGCCGCCGACCTTGAGGATACCGGCGATCAACTGGATTAGTCCGGCGAGAATGAGGATCGGGCCGAGCGCGGACAGACCCTTGTCACGCACCAGCTCGAACACGACGACCGCGAGCCCTGCCGCGGGTCCGGAGACCTGCAGCGGCGAGCCCGCGAGCGCACCGACGACGATCCCGCCGATGATGCCGGTGATCAGCCCCTTTTCGGGCGGTACGCCCGACGCGACCGCGATGCCCATGCACAGCGGCATCGCGACGAGGAACACGACGATCGATGCAGTTAAGTCCCGCGAGGCGATCGCCAGCGTCGGGAGCTTCACACCGGCTACGGTTGTCATTCGGCTGCCTCGAGCACGGGTTCACCGGCGGCCAGACGCGACTGCGCCGCAAGCGCGACCGGCATCGGACGATCGGCGTCGATCTCCTCGAAACGCCCGCTTTCGCCGTCGAGCGCAAGCACGACGCCGTTGTGGATGTCGAAGAACCAGCCGTGCAGCGCGATTTCGCCGCGCGCGATCCCCGACGCCACCGACGGATGCGTGCGCAGATGCGCAAGCTGGACGACGACGTTCTCGAGCGCGGCGGCTCGCGCCTGCTCGGGGCCGGTCAGCTCGGGGTAACCGTCACGCACGACGCTGAACGCGGCATCGCTGTGGCGCAGCCAGGCGGCGACGTTGGGCATCGTCTCGAGCGAACCCGGCTTCATCAGCGCCTTCATCGCGCCGCAGTCCGAATGGCCGCAGATGATGATGTCGCGCACGCCGAGCACCATCACCGCGAACTCGACCGTCGAGGTGACGCCGCCGTTGGCATTGCTGAACGGGGGAACGATGTTGCCCGCATTGCGGCAGACGAACAGGTCGCCGGGGTTCGCCTGGAGAATCTCCTCGGGGACGACCCGCGAGTCCGAGCATGAGATGATCAGCGCCTTGGGGCTCTGCCCGTTTGCAGCGAGGTTCTGGTACAGCGCGCTTTTCTGCGGAAAAATGTTCTTCTGAAAGTCGAAGACACGACCGATGAGCTCGTTCATGGACTTTGGCTCCTGCGTTGGCCGCGCGCGTGGGATGGCGCGGACTTCACAGGATCAGATAGCGCCGACGCCTTGCTGCGCTGCGGCACTTTTGTAAGGAAACGTATCTTTCCCGTCCGATTGGCGTTCACGATGAACGGGTTACGCGGTCGCCGGAAGCCGGATCTCGGCACGCAGCCCGCCTTCGGCGCGGTTGACCAGCGACAGCGTCCCCTTCTCCAGCGCGACCGCCCGCACGACGATTGCGAGCCCAAGCCCGAGCCCCTGCGTGTCGCGCCGACGCGCGGTGTCGAGCCGGACGAACGGCTCGAGCACGCTCTCGAGTTGCTCGGGCGGGATCCCAGGGCCATTATCCTCGATCGTCACGACCACCGCATCCGCCGTCTTCGCGAGCGCGATCGTCACTTCGGTCCCGTGGTGGAGCCCGTTCTCGACCAGATTGGAGAGCGCACGCTTCATCCCCAGTTGGCGAAAGACATGCTCGAGATGATGCGGCCCGACATAGTCGACCGCCCGCCCGTGATCGACTGCATCGTCCGCCAGCGTCGCGCACAGCACCGCGAGATCCGCCAGCGCCGGCTTTTCGGGATCGTCCTCGCCGCCGAGGAACGCGAGCAGCGACCCCACCATCGCGTCCATCTCCGCGACATCGTCGAGGATCTCGTCGCGAACGGGTTCGGACCGGATGCTCTCCGCGCGCAACCGCAACCGCGCGAGCGGGGTGCGGATATCGTGCCCGACCGCCGCGAGCGCCTGGGTCCGGTCGGTGATCAACTGCTGGATTCGCGCCTGCATCCGGTTGAACGCGGTAATCACGCGGCGCACCTCTGCCGGGCCTTCCTCGGCGAGCGGTTCCGCCTTGCCCATGCCGAACCGGTCGGCGGCGCTGGCGAGCAGCCGCATCGGCCGCAGCGTCCGCCCGATCAACCCGCCGCCGAGCGCCATCACCGCGGCGGCGATGCCGAGCGCGATCAGAATTCGACTGCGCGATTGGTCGAGGCTGTCGATCGCCTCCGCAGTGCGAAAGTGGATCCAGCTCCCGTCGGGCAACGCCGCGCCGCCGGTGACGAACGACCCCGTCACCGCAGGTTCGAGCCGCATCCGCAGCGCGGCGGATTGCAGCACCGGCTCCCACGCGAGCACCTTGCTGCGCATTTCGGAAAGCGACTGGTCGCTCGGCGGGGGGGCATCCGCCTGCCATGCCATCGCATAATGCGCGGTCGACACCGCGCGCGCCATCGCCGCGCGCTCCGCCGGCGGGCGATCCGCGACCAGCCGCCGCGCGATCACGAGATGCTCGGCAAGCCGCCGCCCCTCGTCGTCGCGCACCGAGAACTGGCTCGCGCGTTCGTACAGCACCGTACTCATCGCGAACTCGACCAGCGTCGCGAACAGCAGGATCGCCACGACCCGCCCGATCAACCCGAGCGACGGTCGCACGAAATGGGTCACGTCCGCTCGACGGTCGCGTTGAACATGTAGCCGACGCCGCGCACCGTCACGATCGGCGGCGGCTGGTCATCGACCGAGAGCTTGCGCCGCAACCGGCTGACCAGCACGTCGACGCTGCGGTCGGTGCTGTCGCCCATCCGGGTCCGCGACAATTCGATCAGCCGCTCGCGCGCGATGACGCGCCCCGCATGATCGATCAGGCTCGTCAGCAAATCGAATTCCGCGCCGGTCAGATCGACCACCGCCCCGCTCGGCGAGCGCAGCTCGCGACGCGGGAGGTTGACCGTCCAGCCGTCGAAACTGATCAGCCCCTGCTCGCGGTCACGCGTGTCGCGCGGCGCATCGACCCGGCGCAGCACCGCGCGGATCCGCGCGGTCAGTTCGCGCGTGCCGAACGGTTTCGCGAGATAATCGTCCGCGCCGAGCTCGAGCCCGACCACCCGATCGGTCTCGCTCCCGCGCGCGCTGACGAAGATGATCGGCACGTTGCTCTGCTGGCGCAGCTTGCGGCACAGCTCGATCCCGTCGGTCCCGGGCAGCATGATGTCGAGCAGCACCAGATCGACCGGCCCAGCCTCCATCGCAAGCCACATCTCCGGCGCGGACGCGGCGGGGCGGACCATATAGCCATGTTCCTGCAGCGCCCGGGTGGTGAGCGTCCGCAATGCGGGGTCGTCCTCGACGAGGACAATCGTTGGGGGTGTCGTCATATGCAGCGCGCAACCGTTGGGGGACCGGAATTGTTTCGGTACGGAAGCAGGCCTGCCCGGTCAACGGACCATCCCTTTCCGTTACGGCGCGCGGCAAGCAACGTTTCCTCACACGCGAGCGAAGGGCTGGCAAGAGACACGGCATATCTGGTGTCCATCGAACTCCACCGGAGATTGCACCGTGATGTTCCGCCAGATCCTGACCGCCGCCGCGCTCCCCGCGCTCGTCCTTGCCGCCGCCCCCGCCCTTGCGAGCGGTTCCGCCGATCGCGCGTCGACGATGTCGCGCAGCGAGCAGACCGCGTTCGCGCGGTGCCAGCTCCGCCAGCCCCATATGCAGACCGGAAAGGGCCTGATCTTCCAGCCGCAGAATTGCCGCCAGATCGCCCGTGCCGAGATCGCCGCACTTTCGCCGAAGCGCCCCCTGGCTTCGCGCGAAGTCGGGCGCGACTGAGCCAGATCTCAGCGACCCGCGGGACCGTCGTTCCCCCACCCTGATCCTCGACGGTCCATGATCTACCTTTGAAGCCCCGGGAAACCGGGGCTTCTTTTTTGATCCGTGCCATTTCGCGCGCGACAATGTCGCGTCGCTCACTATATCTCGCGGAATACAGCGAGTCGCCGGCGTGGTGGCGGAACGACGGGGATTGCATGCGTACAGCGACTTGGGCCGTCACGGTATCGACGGCGGCGTTCATCCTCGGTTGGGCCAGCCCCGCCGTCGCGCGCGATGCGCCAGCCGGGTCGGCTGCCACGACCTCGAACGACGCGAGCGAGATCATCGTCACCGCGCGCCGCCGCGACGAGGATCTCCAGGCGGTCCCGCTCGCGGTCTCGGTCGTCGGCGGCGCGCTGATCGATCGGTCGTACACGGTCAACACGCAGCAGCTCAGCCTGCTCGTCCCGAGCCTCACCTACAGCTCGGCCAACCCGCGCAACACCGCCTTCACGATCCGCGGTCTGGGCAGCAGCGTCGTCGCGGTTAGCCAGGCGAACGACGGGCTCGAACCCGGCGTCGGCTTCTACGTCGACCAGGTCTATCACGCCCGCCCCGCGACCGCCGCGTTCGACTTCTCCGACATCGAACGGATCGAGGTATTGCGCGGGCCGCAGGGCACGCTGTTCGGCAAGAACACCACTGCGGGCGCGATCAACATCGTCACGCGCGCGCCGACCTTCACCCCCGAGGCGAGCGAGGAACTGTCGGTCGGCAGCTATAATTTCGTCCAGGCGAAAGCCTCCGCCTCGGGCCCGCTGGTCGGCGACACGGTGGCGTTCCGCGTCTCGGGGCTGGTCACACGCCGCGACGGCACGATCCGCAACGTCGCCACCGGCGCGCGGCAGAACGGGACCGGCAATCAGGCGATCCGCGGCCAGTTGCTGTTCCGCCCGACGTCCGATGTCTCGCTCCGCCTCACCGCCGACTTCACCAATTTCGAGAGCGAATGCTGCACGCAGGTGTATCTCCGCGTCGGGCAGAGCCTGCGCCCCGCCGCACGGCAATATCCCGCGCTCGCGGCGGGGCTCGGCTACGCGCCCCCCAGCACCAACCCCTATGACCGCAAGACCGACATCGACGCGCCGCTCGACGTGAACACCAACGAAGGCGGCGTTTCCGGAATCGCCGACTGGGACCTCGGCTTCGGCACGCTCACCTCGGTCAGCGCGTGGCGCTTCTGGAACTGGGATGCCGCGAACGACCGCGACTATACCGGCGTCCCGATCCAGCTGATCCAGCATATCCCGTCGCGGCAGGACCAGTTCAGCCAGGAACTCCGGCTCGCCTCGAACGGCGACCATCCGCTCGGCTATGTCGCGGGGCTCTACTTCTTCAACCAGAAGATCGTCGGCCGCCCCAACAGCGTCTATGGATCGCAGGCGGCCTATTGGCTGATCGGCCCCACCGCGGGTACCGGCGCGAACACCGTCCGCGTTCCCGCCAACCTGCTCGACGGCTATGGCACCGACGGCAGCACGCGGCTGAAACAGGACAGCTACGCCGCCTTCGCGGAACTCAACTACAAGATCATGCCCCGGCTCACCCTGACGGGTGGCTTGCGGTACACCTACGAGGTCAAGGACGGCGATTACGCGACCACCGTCTTCGGCGGATTGCAGACGACCAACACCGCGCTGCTCAACGCCAAGCTCGGCGTATTGCGCCCGCAAAGCTACGAAGCGCATGACGACGAGAGCAACCTGTCGGGCCGCACCAATCTCGCGTGGCAGGTGACCGACCGCGTGCTCGCCTATGGCAGCTATGCGCGCGGGTTCAAATCGGGCGGGATCAACCTGTCCGGTCTGCCGCTCGACGCGCAGAACCAGGCGGTGCTGACCACCGCGGTCATCCGCCCCGAACGCAACCAGACCTATGAGGCGGGGCTGAAGTCGCAACTGTTCGACCGGCGGCTGACGGTCAATCTCGCGGGCTATCTGACCGACGTCCGCGATTTCCAGGCGACGTTGGTCGACAGTTCGCAGACCGTCGCGCTGCGCGGCTATCTGTCGAACATTCCCAAGGTCACGGTGAAAGGCGTCGAGGCCGACGTCGCCGCGCAGCTCACCCGCACCCTGCAACTCCGCGCGAACGTCGCCTATGCCGATGGCCGCTACAGCAGCTACCCCGCCAGCCCCTGCCCGCTCGAGCTCCAGACCAGCGGGACCACCGCCTGCAACCTGACCGGACGTCCGCTCGCCGGGCTGTCGAAATGGTCCGAGACGATCGGGCTCGATTATGCGCTCCCATTCGGCCCCGGTGCGCTCATCCTCCACGCCGACTCGAACTTCCGCTCAAGCTATTATGGCGACCCGACGCTCTCGCGCTACACGCTGATCGACGGCTTCAACCAGACCAACGCCAGCCTCGGGTTCCGTGCGACCAGCGGACTGGAAGTCGCTGTTTTCGTGCGCAATCTGTTCGACGCCAACTACATCCAGAACCTCACGATCCAGGCAGGCAATTCGGGGCTGATCCTCGGCACGCCGAGCGACCCGCGCACGATCGGCATCACGCTGCGCGCGCACCAGTAAGGCTGCGTAACACTACGGATGGCGGAGGGATCGGGCGCAGCGCAAACTCTCCTCAACGCAGGTTCCGGCGCGGCCAGGTCGTCACGCCGGAGTGCCTTTTCGCAGGAGACCGACCGTGGCCCATTTCGACAGCACCCCCCCGGCGCTCCGCCACCTCGTCGTCCTCGGCCATCCCGCCGAAGACAGTTTCAACCACGCGATCGCCGAACGCTATTGCAAAGCGGTCCGCGCGTGCGGGCAGGAAGCCGACCTGCGCGACCTCTACGCGCTCGATTTCGACCCGCGGTTGCGCGCGGATCATCGCCCGGGGTCGATCGGCAACCATCTGTCGTCGGACGTCTCGCGCGAACTCGGGTTGCTGCGGCAGGCGGATGTCGTGGTGTTCGTCTATCCCTTGTGGTTCGGGATGCCGCCCGCGATCATCAAGGGCTATGTCGACCGCGTCCTCGGCGCGGCGCTGACCCCGGATTCGATCGTGCACGACATTCCCGACTCCGTGCTCGACGGACGCACCTTCGCCACCCTGTCGACCTCGGCGACGACCCGCGCCCGGCTCGAGGAACAGGGCCAGTGGCAGTCGCTTCACCAGGCGTTCGACCGCTATCTGCTGTCGATCTTCGGGATGGCGGATGGCGGGCACACCCATTTCGAGGCGGTGGTCGAGAACCTTGACCGGCAATATGCGCGCGAAATGCTCGACACGGTCGAGCATACCGCACGCAAACTCTGCAGCACACTCGCCGCCGCGCGCCACGCGATCGGCGCG
>CAZNQA010000029.1:0-14483 GCA_964575105.1 uncultured Stakelama sp. | reverse complement strand
TACCGCACGCAAACTCTGCAGCACACTCGCCGCCGCGCGCCACGCGATCGGCGCGCGACGGGCGGTAGGAAGCTTCGCGATCGCGGAGTGACGTACGCGGAGGACGACCGGCGCCCCGGACCTGCGCGAACGTCGCTCCAATCCCCTTCCGTCACCCCGGCGAAGACGAGACCTCTGCGAAACCGTCGATGTTCTCCCGCGAAGGCGGGAGTCCAGGAGTCGCGAGAACTGCAAACCGTTGTTTTGCTTGGCCTTGGATTCCCGCCTTCGCGGGAAAACAGCAAACCAAGGGCCTGTAAACCAATTTTCGCAAGAAGCTCGCGAAGGCCGGCCGCCATGTTGAAGAGACGCAAAGGACGACACGGTACTCAGCCGCCAAGCCGCGCCCGAATAATCAGACGGCCCCTGCCCCCGCCGGGGGTGACGATGCGTATGCGCAGCAGCCCCGAGGCGCTTGCCCCTACCCCCTCACAAAAACAGTTTCCGGATCGACACCCGCACCGTCCGCCCGAGCGGATTGAGATACCCCGGCTGATACGCCACCGGCGTCGTGCCATTGGCGTCGGTCACGCGCTGCCGCGTGTCGAACAGATTGTCGACCGACACCGCGACCCGCATCCCGCGCACCCACGGATGCGCCTTCACCAGATCGAGCCGCTGCCCGAGGTCACCGAACAGCCGCACCCCGACGGTCCCGAGCCCCGAGAAGCGCAGGTTCTGCGGGTTACCGAGCGTGCCCCCGTTGACGTCGGTCGCGCTCTGCCAGTTGGCGGAGAGGCGGAAGCCCAAACCGTTGTTGTTATACCCCGCCTGCCCCTCGAGCTCGTGCCGCGGCTGTCCGCCGTTCGACCCGATCGCATCGCCGTTGAGCAAGTCGAGTGCGGGGCCGCCCTGCTGGACCAGCACGCGGTTGGTGAAATGCCACGTGTGATAGAGCGCGAACTGAAGGCGTCCCCCGGCATTGCCACGCCCGCCACCGCCGAAGCCGCGACCGCCGCCGCCACCGGGCCCACCCGGACCACCTTGTCCACCCGGACCACGGCCACCGGCACCCGGACCACCCTCGCCCGGCCGCCCGCCGCCGGGCGGTCGCAACCCGGCGAACGGGTTCGGCCCGGTCCCGGCGCGGAACGCCTCGATCTGCTTCTGGAGCTTCGACTTGAGCGGCGCCGAGAAATTGATTCCCCAGCGCAATTCGGACCGGCTCGTCTCGGCAAAGTTGATCGGTCGCGTATCGAGCCGCTGCAGCACCCCGCCGGAACCGCGCGTGAAACGATCCGGAAACGCGGTCTCGATCGCGGCGGTCGCGGTCGGAAAAGCGACGATCGGATTCTCCACCCGCGCCTGAACGTAATTGGCGGAGAGCGTAAGCTGCTTCGTGCTCCACGGCTTCAACGTCGCACCGACCTTGACCGTATGGCTGCTGCTCGCGCGCAAACCGGGATTGCCGCCCGACAGCGTCGTCACCACCGCATTCTGCCCGAGCACATAATCGAACACCGCGACATTTGGCGTGGTGATCTGCGGATTACCGAGTTGCTGCGGCGTAGGCGCGCCATCCTGGTCGGTCACCGACGCGATGATCCTGAGCGGCACCAGCGGCGACCAGTTGAGCCCGTAGCCGATCGTCTTGAGCGTCCCGAAGTCCGAAAGCTGGTCGACCGCTGCGTTACCGTTGACCGACAGGCTCCCGATCGCGCCGAGCACGTCCTTCGCGCGACTGGTCAGCGGCACGTCGACGTTGAGCTGCCCGCTCCCGGTCTTGCGCGAGACCGCGCCGGTCGAGGTCAGCCCGCCCCGAAACGAGCGGCTGCTGAAATCGTTGATGTCGCCGCCGAGATGGACGCTGGTCGTCACATCACCCGCGGGCAGCTTGAACAGGCTGCCGGTGAACAGCGCGTCGACCTGCGTCTCGTTCGACACCGAATAGCCGAAGTTCGACGGCAGCGGGCCGATCGCGCCCGGGGTCAGCGCCCCGAACGGGTTGGCGGTCCGATCGTTGCCGAGCAACCGCGCCTGGAACGCGCTGGCGTCGAGCCCGGTGTCGGTAAAGGTCTTGGCTTCGCTATGGTCGTACGCGCCGGTCACCGACCATTGCCACGTCCCGACCGTCCCGTTGAGCACCGTCCCGAAATGCGCCGCCACGGTCGAGCCATGCTGCGCGAGCGGGAGATAGTCCCCGGTCAGCGCGCGATCGACGACGACCGTATTGGCGAACGGCGAGAACGGGTTGCCCGCGGGCAGCGTCAGCGCGACCGTCGGCAGGCCGAGCAGCGAATCGCTGCTGGTCGTGCCGAGCGTCCCGTTGATCGTCGCGGACACCTTGCCGATCGAGCGCGCATAGGTCGCGTTCGCGTTGAACGTCCGCGTCTCGGGCAACAGCGTGCGATAGCGCGTGACGTCGGTCGCGTTCGCGCGCCCGGCGGTCCCGGTGAAATCGGCGAGCGTCGGGGTCGTCCCCGGCACGCCCGCGATCGTCGCGGTGCCGAGCGCCGGATCGATCGCCGCACCGTTCAAACCGACGACATTGCCGCCGATCGCGAACGGCGTCGGCGTGCGGACGATCCCGCGCTCGTTCTCGGTCAGCGCGTTCGCGCCCTGATATTCGAGGTGAAGGTTGAGCCGCCCGGTCCGCGCGATCTTGAGCAGGTCGAGCTCGGCTTGCGGCGCGTTGCGCCCGCCCGCGGTCGCGACCCGGTCCGCCAGTTCGAGCGTCGCCGCGCGGAAACGCCGGCGGAGCACGAAGTTGACGACCTTCTGATCGGCGCGATAGCCGTATTTGAGCGCGACCTCTTCGGGCAGGATATCGACCCGCTGGATCGCCTCGGTCGGCAGATCGCGGATTTCCTGGAACCCCGAGATCCGCTTCCCGTCGATCAGCACCACCGGCGCGCCCCCGCTGCCGCGATCGCTGCGGATCTGCGGGCTCAGTTCGGCGAGCAGTTCGGTCACCGACCCGACGCCGTAGGAACGGATGTCGGCGGGGCTCAATTGCTGCTCGGGCGGAATGTCGCCCACCACCGACCCGGGCGGCCGCGCGCCCTGTACGACGATGTCGGGGCCGTCCTCGCCCGTGTCGGTGCCGCCCCCGCCGGTTTCGGGCGCGGGGGTCGCAGGGGTCGCAGGCTGCGCGGGCGGGGTCGCCTGCTGCGCGAGCGCGAAACTCGGGGTCGCCGCAAGCGCGAGCGTTAACAGGACAGTCGATCGCGTCATTGGGGTTCCGGTAATTTAGCGGGGCGCAGGTCAAGGGCTGCGGTAGTTTGCAAGTGTCGCAAGATTGTGCCGACCGGCACCGCACGTGAAACAATTCTCCGTCATCGCGGTGCTGGACCGCGCTGACCGTGATCGGTACCCGACCCGACGCTGGACGCCCGGCACGGTGGATGCCGGGGATTGCCCGGCATACCGAAAAGAATTGATTAATGGTCCCGTAAACAGCGGTTTACGCAGCGTCGCTCCGAGCGATCCGCACCAGCACCATGCCCTCGCTCACCTGCCCGCCGCTCGCCGCCGACAATTCGGCGACGGTCCCGTCGAACGGCGCGGTCAGGCTGTGTTCCATCTTCATCGCCTCGAGCGTGACGAGCTTCTGCCCCTTGGTGACGACATCCCCCGCCGCGACATCGACCGCGATGATCCGTCCCGGCATCGGCGACAGGATCGCGCCATCCGCCGCCGCCCCCGCCGCGGTCCCGTAAGGCCGCCACAACCGATACGACCGCGCCTCACCCAAAGCGAACAGCGTGATCTCGTCCTCGGCGAGATCGTCGTCGGGGATGACGTTGTCGATCGCATGGACCGTCCCCGCCTGATCGACGATCCGCACCGTCCGCCGGGCAGCCCCGTTGAGCCGGAACCCGCTCCCCGCCGACCACGGCATACCGTCATCGGCAGCCACCAGGGCGGCAGCAACCGCCTGCAACGCAGCCGGCTCGGTCGTGGGCGGCTGCGTAAGGTCATCCCCGCGCCGCGCGATCAGCCCGGTGTCAACCGCGCCCGACCGCAAATCGGGATCGCTGCACAACCGCCCGAGGAACCCCGCATTGGTCTGGACCGGCCACACCTCGACATCGGTCGTCGCATCCCACAGCCGGTCGATCGCCGCGACGCGCGTGGGCGCATGGACGACCAGCTTGGCGATCATCGGATCGTAGAACGGCGACACCGCGCCCCCCTGCTCGACCCCGGTCTCGACCCGCGCGTCCTCGGGGAGCACGAGATGATCGAGCGGCCCGGTCGACGGCAGGAACCCGGTCGCCGGATTCTCGGCATAGAGCCGCGCCTCCATCGCCCAGCCGTTGATGCTGAGCTCGTCCTGCCGTCGCGGCAGAGGTTCGCCACTCGCGACGCGGAGCTGCCATTCGACCAGGTCGACCCCGGTGATCTCCTCGGTGACGGGATGCTCGACCTGCAGCCGCGTGTTCATTTCCATGAACCAGATCCGGTCCGCGCGAAGCCCCTCGCTCGCGTCCGCGATGAACTCGATCGTCCCCGCACCGACATAATCGACCGCCTTCGCCGCACGCACCGCCGCCGCGCAGATCGCGTCACGCGTCGCGGGCGTCATGCCCGGCGCGGGTGCTTCCTCGATCACCTTCTGATGCCGTCGCTGGAGCGAGCAATCGCGCTCGAACAGATGGACGACGTTACCCTGCGTATCGCCGAACACCTGCACCTCGAGATGCCGCGGCGACAGGATGTATTTCTCGATCAGCACGCGCGCATCGCCGAACGACGACGCCGCCTCGCGCTGGCACGATAGCAGCCCGTCCGCGAATTCGGCTGCGCTTTCGACGCGCCGCATCCCCTTGCCGCCGCCGCCAGCGACCGCCTTGATCAGCACCGGATAGCCGATCGCATCCGCCTCGGCGCGAAGCCGTTCGGGCGACTGGTCCTCGCCGAGATACCCCGGCGTCACCGGCACCCCCGCTTCGATCATCCGCGCCTTGGCGGCATCCTTGAGCCCCATCGCGCGGATGCTGTCGGGCCGAGGCCCGACCCAGATCAGCCCCGCGTCGATCACGCTTTGCGCGAAGTCGGCATTCTCCGAGAGGAAGCCATAGCCCGGGTGAATCGCCTCCGCGCCGGTCTGCAACGCGGCGGCGATGATCTTCTCCCCGACCAGATAGCTTTCGCGCGCCGGACTCGGCCCGATGGGGACCGCCTCGTCCGCCTCGCGCACGTGCAGCGCCTGCGCGTCGGCATCCGAATAGACCGCGATCGTCCGCACCCCCATGTGGCGCGCGGTGCGGATGATGCGGCAGGCGATCTCGCCGCGATTGGCAATAAGCAACGATTGGATCACGTCAGTTCTCGCAAGGCGTCGTCCGCGACGACCAGGTGATGTTCTGGACCAGCCAGCGCCCGTTCTCGCGGACCAGATCGAAATGATCGTAGCCGCAATGGTGACGCACGCCGTTGATACTGAAGGTATAAGGCGCCCACACCATCGCGATGTCACCGTCGATCTCGATTGCGGGGGTGGCGATCCGCTCCTCATAACGCTCCGCGCCGGGGGCGAAGCGCGCGAGCAGCTCGGCGCGAGTCATGTGCTTGACGGTGCGGGTGCCATCGGCGTTTTCGGTCGCGGCGGTCGCGGTCGCATCGGGGCGCATCGCCTCACCGATCCGCACGGCATCACGCGCGCCGATCCCGGCGAGCAACGCGGTGACGGGGGCGAGAACCTGTCCTTCCTCGGTCGCGGGCGGCGGCAGGCCGGTGCCCTTGGGCATCGGCTGTACCGGCGTCACTTGCGACGACATTTGCGCGGCGAGCGCGAGCAGCAATGGCGCGATCATCTCGTAATTCCTTCCGACCTAATTCCCAAACCCGCCGTCATGCTGAACTTGTTTCAGCATCCACCGCGCCACCTGTTCCTGCTATGGTGTTGCGCCATGCCCAAGCAGCCCTGCGTCTACATCCTTGCCAGTAGCCGGATCGGCACGCTGTACATCGGCGTGACGTCCAACTTGCTCGCCCGCCTGTATCAGCATCGCAACACCGACGGCCCGGGATTCACCAAAAGATACGGCGTAAGGCGTCTCGTCCGATACGAATTCCTTGCCGACATGCCCACAGCCATCGCGCGAGAGAAGCAACTCAAACGCTGGCATCGCGAGTGGAAGATAAACCTGATCGAGTACGACAATCCCGACTGGCTCGACCTAGCTCCAGCGTTGGGCCTGCCCCCGGCGTCTTTCCCCGGCCGCACGGTGGATGCTGAAACAAGTTCAGCATGACGGCAGGGGGCGATCGCGCAGCCCCGGGTTCCCAACGACCGCCCTCTCATAACCACAGCCCGTCATCCTGAACTCGTTTCAGGATCCAGCCCTCCACGAGTCCGGACCGAGCCAGTCGCACGCTGGATGCTGAAACAAGTCCGGCATAACGGAGTGTTGGGCAACACACCCCCATCACATCCGAAACACGCCAAACGCCGGCCGCTCTGGAATTGGCGCATTCAGCGTCGCCGCGAACGCCAGCCCGAGCACGTCGCGCGTCTGCGCCGGGTCGATGATCCCGTCGTCCCACAGTCGCGCGGTCGCGTACCAGGGATTGCCCTCGTCCTCGTACTTCTGCCGGATCGGCGCCTTGAACGCCTCCGCTTCCTCCGCCGACCAGCCCTCCGCATCGCGGTGCACCGTCGCCAGCACCGACGCCGCCTGCTCGCCCCCCATCACCGAGATCCGGCTGTTGGGCCAGCTGAACAGGAAGCGCGGCGAGTACGCCCGCCCGCACATCCCGTAATTCCCCGCCCCGAAGCTCCCCCCGATCAGCACCGTGATCTTGGGCACCGTAGCCGTCGCAACAGCCGTCACGAGCTTCGCGCCATGCTTGGCGATCCCCTCCGCTTCATACCGCCCGCCGACCATGAACCCCGAGATGTTCTGCAGGAACAGCAGAGGGATCTTCCGCTGGCACGCCAGCTCGATGAAATGCGCGCCCTTCTGCGCGCTCTCCGAGAACAGCACGCCGTTGTTGGCAAGGATCGCCACCGGGATCCCCCAGATATGCGCAAACCCGCACACCAGCGACGTCCCGTACAACGCCTTGAACTCGTGGAACTCCGACCCGTCGACCAGCCGCGCGATGATCTCGTGGACGTCATACGGCGCGCGTACGTCGGCCGGCACGATCCCGTACAATTCCTCGGGCGCGAACTTCGGCAACCGCGGCTCGGCGTAATTGACCGCACCGTCGGTCTGCGGCGGCAACATCGAGACGATATCGCGGACGATCGTCAACGCATGATCGTCATCCTCCGCAACATGATCGACCACGCCCGACTTGCGTCCATGCGTATCCGCGCCGCCCAGTTCCTCGGCCGAAATCACCTCGCCCGTCGCGGCCTTCACCAGCGGCGGACCGGCGAGGAAGATCGTCCCCTGCCCCCGCACGATGATCGTCTCGTCCGACATCGCAGGCACATAGGCCCCGCCCGCGGTGCAGCTCCCCATCACGCAGGCGATTTGCGGAATGCCCTTGGCGGACATGTTCGCCTGGTTGAAGAAGATCCGCCCGAAATGATCGCGATCCGGGAACACCTCCGCCTGATGCGGCAGATTCGCGCCCCCGCTGTCGACCAGATAGATGCACGGCAAATGGTTCGCCTCGGCGATCTCCTGCGCGCGCAGATGCTTCTTCACGGTCAGCGGATAATAGGTCCCGCCCTTCACGGTCGCGTCGTTGCACAGGATCATGCACTGCCGCCCCGACACGCGCCCGATCCCAGCGATCACGCCAGCGCCCGGTACCTCGTCGTCATACAGGCCGTTCGCCGCCAGTTGCCCGATCTCGAGAAACGGCGACCCCGGATCGAGCAACCGCTCGACGCGGTCGCGCGGAAGCAATTTGCCGCGCGCGGTATGGCGCTCGCGACTCTTCGCATTGCCCCCCAGCGCGGCGGTCGCGACGTCAGCCTCGAGCCGCTCGACAAGACCGCGATTGTGCGCGGCATTGGCGTGAAACGTCTCGCTGTCGACGCTGATCTTCGAGTCTAGGACGGGGGCGCTCAAGGGCGGTTTCCTGCTTGCAGTATCCGTTGCATTTGAAACTGCCTAGCGACCCCGCGCTGCGAAGGAAAGCCGATTGGCAGAAGCCCGGCGCGGGTATATCGCCGCATCAAACGATAGTTACCGAGGATACTTGTCCATGAAACGCCTGACCGTCTTTTCCATCGCGCTGCTCGCAACCTCGGCGATCGGCACCGGGCTGGCGGCGCAGGCAATCGGCACCCAATCGGGCGTCGACCCCGCGCTGATCGACAGGAGCGTCAAGCCCGGCGACAATTTCGACGATTATGCCAATGGCACCTGGCGGAAGACCGCCGAGATCGAGGCAGCGCGTTCCTCGACCGGGGTCGGCGTCGAAGTCTCGAAGGTCGCCGAGCAGCGCAACGCGACGATCATTCAGGATGCCGCCAGGGCAAACGCCGCACCGGGCAGCAGCCAGCGGCTGATCGCGGATTATTACGCCGCCTATAACGACACCGCCGCGATCGAGGCACGCGGCACCGCCCCGCTCAAGGCGCTGATCGCGCCTTATTATGCGCTGCGCGACAAGACCGCGCTCGCGAAGGTGATGGGCGCGCAGATGCGCTCCGACACCGACCCGTTCAACAACAACAATTACGCGAGCACGACCAACCTGTTCGGCCTGTTCGTCTCGCAGGATCTCAACCAGCCCAGGCGCAACGTCCCCTATCTGATGCAGGGCGGCCTCGGCCTCGCCGACCGCGATTATTACCTGTCGCAAAGCCCGCAGATGGCGGAACTCCGCGAGGGGTATAAGGCGTATCTTGCGCAGATCTTCGGTCTGGCGGGCCTGAGCGACCCCGCCGCCCGCGCCGCGCGCGTGTTCGCGCTCGAGATGAAGATCGCCGCCGCGCAGACCGACATCGAGGCAAGCCAGGACGCAAGCAAGGGCGGTAACCCGTGGACCCGTGCCGACTTCGCGCGCAAGGCCCCGGGGATCGACTGGGCGACCTACTGGACCGCCGCGGGAATCCCCGCCGCCCAGCAGGATTTCATCGCGTGGCAGCCCGACGCGATCACGAAACTCTCCGCACTCGTCGCGACCGAACCGCTCGACGCATGGCAGGACTGGCTAACCGCGCACCGCATCTCGGCGGTCGCCTCGGTCTTGCCCAAGGCGTTCGATGACGCACGCTTCGCCTTCTACGGCAAGCAGCTGACCGGCACGACCGCGCAGCAGACCCGCGACAAGCGCAGCATCGCGGCGGTCAACGCAGCCCTCGGCGACGAGGTCGGGCGGCTGTACGCAGCGCGCTATTTCTCCGCGCAGTCGAAGGCCGAGATCCAGACGATGGTCAAGAACATCGTCGGCGCGTTCGACCAGCGGATCAGCAAGCTCGACTGGATGGCCCCCGCGACCAAGGCCGAGGCACGCCGCAAGCTGTCGGTGCTCTACGTCGGCGTCGGCTATCCCGATCACTGGCGCGCCTTCCCGAAGTATGCGGTCGATGCAAAGGACCCGATCGGCAACCTCGAACGCGCCGACCGTGCGATCTATCGTTACCAGATCGGCAAGCTCGGCAAGGCCCCCGATCGCACCGAATGGTGGATGACCCCGCAGACCGTCAACGCAGTCAACCTGCCGCTCCAGAACGCGCTCAACTTCCCCGCTGCGATCCTGCAGGCGCCGTATTTCGACGCGAAATACGATGCGGCGGCCAATTACGGCGCGATCGGCGCGGTGATCGGGCACGAGATCAGCCACAGCTTCGACAATCTCGGCGCGGATTTCGATTCGACCGGCAAGTATCGCAACTGGTGGACGCCCGCCGACCTGAAGCGGTTCGAGCAGGCCGGTTCGGCGCTGGTCGCGCAATATGACGGGTATGAGGCGCTCCCGGGCCTCAAGCTCAAGGGCCGCCAGGAACTCGGCGAGAACATTGCGGATACCGCAGGCCTTACGGCCGCTTACGAGGCATATCGCGCATCCTATGGCGGCAAGGAACCCCCGGTGATAGACGGCATGACCGGCGACCAGCGCTTCTTCCTCGCCTTCGCGCAGAGCTGGCGCGCCAAGATGCGCGACAAGGCCCTCCGCGCGCGCATCGCCACCGACGTCCACGCCCCCGCGATGTTCCGCGTGCTGACCGTGCGCAACCTCGATGCGTGGTATCCGGCGTACAAGGTCCAGCCCGGCGACAAGCTGTACCTCGCGCCAAAGGACCGCGTCCACGTCTGGTAAGGCGCGGCGCTCCTGAAAGCACTTCCCCGGCGAAGGCCGGGGAAGCACAATTTCAGTATTACTGCGCGTTCGGCGCGTCGTGCCCGATCAATTCGCGCCCGATCAGCATCCGGCGGATCTCGTTGGTCCCCGCCCCGATGTCGAGCAGCTTGGCGTCGCGGTAGAACCGCTCGACCGGCCAGTCCTTGGTATAGCCAGCACCCCCCAGAGCCTGCACCGCCTCGTTCGCGACGCGCACCGCATTCTCGCTCGCGAGCAAAATCGCCCCTGCCGCATCGAACCGCGTCGTCTTGCCCGCATCGCACGACCGCGCGACCGCATAGACATACGCCCGCGCCGAATTGAGCGCGACGTACATGTCCGCGATCTTCCCCTGCATCAGCTGGAACGCACCGATCGGCTTGCCGAACTGCCGCCGCTCGCGCACATACGGCACCACCACGTCGAGGCACGCCTGCATGATCCCGAGCTGGATCCCCGCCAGCACGGTCCGCTCGTAATCGAGCCCCGACATCAGCACCCCCGCGCCGCCGTTGACCGGCCCCATCACGTTCTCCTCGGAAACCTCGCAATCGGTGAAGACGAGCTCCGCGGTCGGCGATCCGCGCATCCCCATCTTGTCGATCTTCTGGCCGATCGCGAATCCGGCCATGTCCTTCTCGATCAGGAAGGTCGTGATCCCGCGGCTACCCTCGCCGGTCTTCGCATAGACCACCAGAGTATCCGCATAAGCCGCATTGGTGATCCAGAACTTGGTGCCGTTGAGGACATAGCCCCCCTGCACCTTCTCCGCCTTGAGCTTCATGCCCACGACGTCGGACCCCGCCCCCGCCTCGGACATCGCCAGGCTGCCGACGTGCTCGCCAGAAATCAGCTTCGGCAGATACTTCGCCTTCTGCTCCGCATTCCCCCAGCGCGCGATCTGGTTGACGCATAAATTGGAATGCGCGCCGTAGCTCAGGCCCACCGACGCCGACGCGCGCGAAACTTCCTCGCACGCCAGCACATGCTCGAGATAGCCGAGCCCAAGCCCGCCATCTTCCTCGGCCACGGTAATCCCGTGCAACCCCAGCGCGCCCATCTCCGGCCACAGGGCTTGCGGAAACCAGTCCTCGGCATCGACCTTCGCCGCCAGCGGCGCGATCCGGTCGGTAGCGAAACGCTGCGTGGTATCGCGAATCATGTCCGCGGTCTCGCCCAGCGCAAAGTCGATTTCGGCGATCATATCCTGCTCCTTTTGCGCCCCGCCTAAACGTCGCACCGGCATCGGGCAATGGTATGTCGCCGCGCGATGCGATAGCAGTACGCAGCATGAGTGAAGATCGATTCGAGCGCCATCGCCAGCCCTGGACGACGGATGAAATCCAGAAACTGCACACGTTTGCCAAGAAGGGCATGGCGCTGAAGGCGATCTCCAAGGCGCTCAAGCGCAGCGAGGAATCGACCAAGGATCGCGCCAAGGCGGACGGGCTGACGATCGCCAAGTTGCGCTAGCGTCGCGGCGTTGCGATAGGGCCGTACCGAGACAGTTGATCCACCACCGGAACAACCCGTATGAGCCAGCGTTAGGCGACGATTGCGCAGGGTATCCTCCTGTGGCGCATACCCCTGCGGAGCAGCGGCTCGGATGAAATTGCGGACTTTCCCCGTGCGCGCGATCGGCGTGCTTGGTCTTGCAGCGATGGCGATCGCCGGATGCGCCCAGAAGACCGAGACAAAGGGGGGTCGCGGTGGCCCCAAGGGCCCGCCCGAAGTCGGCTATATCGAAATCCAGAAATCGAGCGTCCCGAGCGTCACCGAACTCGCCGCACGCACCTCCGCTTATCAGACGGCCGAGGTCCGCCCGCAGGTGACCGGACTTATCACCAAGCGGTATTTCACCGAGGGGTCGATCGTCCGCAAGGGCCAGCCGCTCTACCAGATCGATCCGCGGCTCTATCGCGCATCCGCCAACCAGGCCGCAGCCAACCTCGCGAGCGCCGACGCCAACGCCTCGGCCACCCGCGTCAAGGCCGAGCGGTACAAGCCGCTCGCCGACATGCAGGCGGTCGCCGCGCAGGACTATACCGACGCCGCCGCGCTCGCGCGCCAGGCCTCCGCCTCGGTCCAGCAGAACCGCGCCGCGCTCGAGACCGCGCGGATCAACCTCAAGTTCACCACCGTCCCCGCGCCGATCACCGGCAAGATCGGGCGGTCGCTGTTCACCGAGGGCGCGCTCGTCACCGCGAGCCAGACCGATCCGCTCACCATCATCCAGCGGCTCGACCCGATCTTCGTAGACATTCAGCAGGCAAGCGCCGATCTGCTCAAGCTCCGCCGCGCGCTTGCGGGCGGCGGATCCTCCGCCGCCGGGCGCGCCGACGTCCGGCTCAAGCTCGAGGATGGCAGCGAATACGGGCTGGTCGGCGACGTCCAGTTTTCCGAAGCGATGGTCGATGCCACCACCGGCACCGTGACGCTCCGCGCGCGTTTCCCCAATCCGCAGGGCCTGCTGCTCCCCGGCATGTTCGTCCGCGCGCGCTTCGCGCAGGCGATCGACAACAACGCGTTCCTCGTGCCGCAACAGGCGGTGACGCGCGACGCCAAGGGCAATGCGACCGTCTTCCTCGTCGGGCCGAACAACAAGGCGGTCGAGCGGGGCGTCACGACCAGCCGCACCGTCGGCACCAACTGGGTCGTGACCGACGGGCTCAAGCCCGGCGACAAGATCATCACGCAGGGCGTCGGCAAGGTGAAGCCCAACCAGCCGATCAAGCCGGTCCCCGCGAACAGCCCGCAGGAAATCCGCAAACCGGGCAAAGACGCCGCGTCCGATCAGAAAAAGAACTGACGCCCCGTGATTTCACGCATCTTCATCGACCGGCCGATCTTCGCCTGGGTCATTGCGATCATCATCATGCTCGGCGGCATCGGCGCGATTTATACGCTCCCGGTCGAACAGTTCCCCGACATCGCGCCGCCACAGGTCAACATCCGCGCGACCTACCCCGGCGCGAACGCACAGACGCTCGAGAATTCGGTCGCGCAGGTGATCGAGCAACAGCTCACCGGCATCGACGGCCTGCTCTATTTCACCACCAGCTCGTCCTCGCGCGGGCAGGTGACGATCTCCGCGACCTTCTCCAAGGGCACCAACCCGGACATCGCGCAGGTCCAGGTCCAGAACAAGGTCCAGCAGGCGATCTCGCGGCTGCCGCAGCAGGTCCAGCAACAGGGCCTGACCGTTACCAAGTCCAACCCCGACTTCCTGCTGATCGCAGCGATCTACGACACCACCGACAAGACGACCAACCAGGACGTCTCGGACTATCTCGTCTCCAACCTCCAGGACACGATCGGCCGGATCAAGGGCGTCGGCGACATCAACGTGTTCGGCGCGCAATATGCGATGCGGATCTGGCTCGATCCCAACCGGCTCGCCAGCTTCAGCCTGATGCCGTCCGACGTCATCACCGCGATCCAGGCGCAGAATGCCGAAGTCGCCGCGGGTGAAATCGGCGGCGTTCCCAACACCCCCGAACAGGTCCTCAACGCGACCGTCACCTCGCAATCGCGCTTGTCTACGCCGGAACAGTTCCGCGCGATCGTCCTCAAGACGCAGACCGACGGCTCGACCGTCCACCTGTCGGACGTCGGGCGGATCGAGCTCGGCGCGGAAAGCTATGCGGTCACCAGCCGCGTCAACGGCCATCCCGGCGCCGGCATCGCGGTCAGCCTCGCCCCCGGCGCGGACGCGCTCGGCACCGCCGAACTGGTCAAGGCCGAGATCGAACGCTCCGCAAAGGCCTTCCCCAACGGCTATGCGTACAGCTTCCCGCAGGATT
The DNA here is from genome assembly GCA_964575105.1 of uncultured Stakelama sp. GTDB lineage: Bacteria > Pseudomonadota > Alphaproteobacteria > Sphingomonadales > Sphingomonadaceae > Sphingomonas. The sequence continues at coordinate 444 of CAZNQA010000029.1, read as the reverse complement.
CGACCGCGTTCATCAAGCTGTCGGTCGAGGAAGTCGAAAAGACGCTGATCGAGGCGATCATCCTCGTCGTCATCGTCATGTTCGTCTTTCTGCAGAATTGGCGCGCGACGCTGATCCCGACGATCGCGGTCCCGGTTGTGTTGCTCGGCACGTTCGGGGTGTTCGCGCTCGCGGGCTTCTCGATCAACACGCTGACGCTGTTCGGGCTCGTCCTCGCGATCGGCCTGCTCGTCGACGACGCGATCGTCGTGGTCGAGAACGTCGAGCGTCTGCTCGAGGAAAATCCGGAAATGTCGCCGCGCGACGCGACGATCAAGTCGATGGAGGAAATCACCGTCGCGCTGGTCGCGATCGCGCTCGTGCTGTCCGCGGTGTTCCTCCCGATGGCATTCTTCGGCGGCTCGACCGGCGTCATCTATCGCCAGTTCTCGATCACCATCGTCT
>CAZNQA010000028.1:0-37821 GCA_964575105.1 uncultured Stakelama sp. | reverse complement strand
GCCCGCGCGCGCGGTCGGCGACGATCGAGCCGATATTGCCCGCGCCGATCAGCCCGAGCGTCTTGGAGGTCAGCTCGACCCCCATGAAGCGGTTCTTCTCCCACTTGCCCGCCTGCGTGCTGGCATCCGCTTCGGGAAGCTGGCGCGCGAGTGCGAACATCAGCGCGATGGCGTGCTCGGCGGTGGTGATCGAATTGCCGAACGGCGTGTTCATCACGACGACGCCCTGCGCCGACGCGGCGGGGATATCGACATTGTCGACGCCGATCCCGGCGCGGCCGATGACCTTGAGGTTGGTCGCAGCCGCAAGGATCGCCTTAGTCACCTTGGTCGAGCTGCGGATCGCGAGGCCGTCATATTGGCCGATGATCGCGATGACTTCTTCCGGGGTCTTGCCGGTGATCTCGTCGACCTCGACGCCGCGTTCGCGGAAGATCTGGGCGGCGCGGGGGTCCATTTTGTCGGAAATGAGGACTTTTGGCATAGGTAATTCCTTGGATAGCGCGTCGGGTATCCCCACCAACGTCATCCCCGCGCAGGCGGGGATCCATATGGGCTGACGTTGCGGATCATGTTCAGACGTTGCGACTATGGATTCCCGCCTTCGCGGGAATGACGGACGTTATTTCGACACGCTCGCATAGGCCCAGTCGAGCCACGGCCCGAGCGCGACGATATCTGCGGTATCAACGGTCGCGCCGCACCAGATGCGCAAGCCCGGCGGCGCATCGCGGTAGCCCGCGATGTCATAGGCCGCCTTTTCCTTCTCGAGCAGCCCGGCAAACGCCTTGATCATCGCCTCGTCCGCACCCTCGACCGTCAGGCAGACGCTTGTCTTCGAGCGCGTCGCTTCGTCCACCGCGAGATGCCCGAGCCACGGCCGGTCCGCGACGATCTGGTCGAGCGCTGCGGCATTGGCGTCGCTGCGCGCGATCAGCCCGTCCGCGCCGCCGACGGTCTTCGCCCATTCGAGGGCTGCGATACAGTCCTCGACCGCGAGCATCGAGGGCGTGTTGATCGTCTCGCCCTTGAACACGCCTTCGGTCAGCTTGCCCTTGGACACGAGGCGGAACACCTTGGGCAGCGGCCAGGCCGGCGTATAGCTCTCAAGCCGCTCGACCGCGCGCGGTCCGAGGATCAGCACCCCGTGCGCGCCTTCGCCGCCAAGCACTTTCTGCCAGGAGAAGGTCGCGACGTCGATCTTGTCCCAGTCAATGTCGTACGCGAACACCGCGCTGGTCGCGTCGGCGAACGAAAGCCCCTCGCGGTCGGCGGGGATCCAGTCGGCATTGGGGACGCGGACGCCCGAGGTGGTGCCGTTCCAGGTAAACAGCACGTCGTTCGACCAGTCGACCGCGTTCAAATCAGGGAGCTGGCCATAATCGGCGCGTACGACGGTGGGGTCGATCTTGAGCTGCTTGACCGCGTCGGTGACCCAGCCTTCGCCGAAGCTTTCCCAGGCGAGCGCGGTGACGGGCTTGGCACCCAGCATCGTCCACATCGCCATTTCGTAAGCACCGGTGTCGGAGCCCGGGACGATCCCGATGCGATGCGTATCGGGGAGCTTCAACAGCTCGCGCATCAGGTCGATCGAATATTGCAGCCGCGTCTTGCCGATCTTCGAGCGGTGCGAGCGCCCCAGCGAGTCGGTCGCGAGATTGGCGGGGGTCCAGCCCGGAGGCTTGGCGCACGGGCCCGAGGAAAAATACGGGCGTGCAGGCAGGTGCGCGGGACGCGCAGGCAGTTCAGTCATATAGTCTCTCCTTACAGAGAGCACGCGCGGCGTTGGGACCGCGTGGCCCGTCGCCGGTCCTAAGCCCGTGCCGCGCAACGTCAAGTCGTTTCGGTCGACACGTGCGCAATGATCGTTCAGGGAGCGGGCCTACTGGGGAGTAACTTCATGCAAAACATGACGTTACGCGAACGTGCGGCGGTCTATGCGATCGGCTTGTGGTTCGCGACGGACCTCGGCGTGGCCGCGTCGGGGGCGATGCGCGTCGCAAGTCTCGGCGCGACGGGAGCGATCTGGTCGTCCGCGGTGCTGGAAATGGTGGATCGCGTTACGGAGATTGCGGGGGGTTCCGTCTGGGGGCAGACGCCAAGACGGTCGCAGACGTGACCGCTGGCGGGTGGCTCGACATTGCTTCCATCGCGGTCGGCGGACCTATGGCGGTGTTGCTGATCATCATGATCCGTCAGCTCAGCGCAAATCAGCGCGGGCTCGTCGATACGCGCGTTTTTGAGTAGCGGTTCGAGCACGCAATGGCGCTAACGGTGCCGCATGGTCCGTAGTCTTGCCGTTGTTCTGCTGACGCTTTTGCTCGCTGCCTGCGCGTCGGGAGGCGGGCGCGACAAACAGCCGCCGCAACGCCCCGCCGGGGCGCGCCCGGTCACGCTCTCCTTGCCGACGAGTCGCGAGACCAAGGCGTGCTACGCCGATCTCGCGCGCGAGGAGGTGCGCTTCTCGCCGCTCCCCGACCGCGATTTCGGGGGCGGGTGCCAGATCATTGGTGCATTGCAATTGCTCGACATCGGGATCCCCGTCACCAATCTCCGCGCAATGCGCTGCGGGCTGGCGCGCAGCTTCTCGGGCTGGGTCGAACATGCGGTCGTCCCCGCCGCGCACCAGATGCTCGGGAGCGATCTGGTGCGGATCGAGAGCATGGGGACTTATGCCTGCCGCAACGTCGTCGGCACCAAGACGGCCTATGCCGCGCGGCGCTCGGGCCATGCCACCGCCAATGCGGTCGACGTCTCGGGGTTCGTGCTGCAGGACGGGCGGCGGATCACGATCCAGGGCGGGTGGAACAACCCCGACCCCAACATCCGCGCGTTCCTGCGCACGATCCGCGCCTCGGCATGCCGCCGGTTCGGCACGGTGCTGAGCCCGGATTACAATGCGGTGCATTACAACCATCTGCATATCGAGGATGATCGCGCGGGGTTCTGCCGGTGAGGCGCACCCCTCTGACCGTTCGTTTCTCGACGTCGCTCGAAACGAACAGGGGGAGGGTGGCGTGCGCGAACGCCACCGCTCTTCGACCTGGTCTGAAAGCACCGCCTTCAAATCCGCCGTCGAAACGCCTATTTGGCGCGGATGAGTCAGTCCCCCAAGCACGACACGCACGTTCCTTCGCGCGTTTTCCCCGCCGCCCGCACCGACGCCGAACAGGCCAAGACCGGTGTCAGCACCCCGCAGACCGAGACCCCGGCGTATCGCCTCGCGTTCCAGGACATGGATTTCCTGCTGCGCGAGGATCTCCGCCCGGTCCGTTTCCAGCTCGAATTGCTCAAGCCGCAGCTGATCATGGACGAAGCGAACATCGCCTCGACCTTCGTGATCTACGGCTCGGCGCGAATTCCCGAGCCCGCCAAGGCACAGGCACTGCTCGACATCGCGCGCGCCGCCGAGGGCGACCGCGAGCAGGCGATCCGGATCGCCGAGCGGCTGGTCGAGAAGTCGAAATATTACGACGTCGCGCGCGAGCTCGGCCAGCTTGCGAGCGGCTTCCCGGTCGACACCGAGGGCAAGCGCCACTTCGTCGTCTGCTCGGGCGGCGGGCCGTCGATCATGGAAGCCGCCAATCGCGGCGCTGCCGACGCGGGACATGAATCGATCGGGCTCAACATCGTGCTCCCGCACGAACAGGCGCCCAACCCCTATGTCACCCCGTCGCTGTCGATGCAGTTCCATTATTTCGCGCTGCGCAAGATGCACTTCCTGCTTCACGCGCGCGCGCTGGCGGCGTTCCCGGGCGGCTTTGGCACGTTCGACGAGTTGTTCGAGCTGCTGACGCTGATCCAGACCGGCAAGATCGCGCCGATCCCGGTGCTGCTTTACGGTCGCGAATTCTGGAATCGGGTCGTCAATTTCGATGCACTGGTTGAGGAAGGCGTGGTCAGCGCAAAGGATCTGTCGATCTTTACCTTCGTAGAGACCGCGCAGGAAGGCTGGGAGGTGGTGCAGGACTTCTATCGCGATCGCGACTGACGTCCGGTCCCGTCATGCCGGGCTCGTCCCGGCATCCACGGCGGGGTCCAGCATTTACGACAACCCTTCCCGTTCGCTTCGAGCGAAGTCGAGAAGCCGGGCACAACGCAGGTTTCTCGACTACGCTCGAAACGAACGGGAGGGGTCATGCGCCACGGGCATATCGCCCTCGCGGTGCAACCGCTGCTTGCAAGCGATCGTGAACCCCGGGGAAATGCCCGGGGTACCGCAAGCCAGCCTTACTTCCCCGCCGCCGCCGGAACGGTCGTGTTGCCAAGCCCTTCGACGCTCGGCGACGCCTTGCCGCCGGGGTCGGCCGCGCCCGCTGCCGGCGGGGCCTTGGCATCGGTCGCGGTCGGCGCGCCCGCCGGGGGCGGCGGGAGCGGGAGGTTGGAGCCTTGCTGGTTGAGATACAGGATCACGTCGGCGCGGTCCTTGCCCGCGGTCAGCCCGGCGAAGGTCATCTTGGTCCCCGCAGCATAGCCGCGCGGCGAGGTGAGCCACTTGTTGAGCTCCTCGAAATCCCACTTCTTGCCTGCGCCCGCCTTCTTGAGCGCGTCCGAAAAGGCGTAGCCGCCCTTGCCCTGTGCGATTGCCTCGCCGACGGTGCCGTACAGGTTCGGCCCGATCCCGTTCGCGCCGCCCTGCGCGATCGAGTGGCAGGCGGTGCACTTCTTGAACACTTCGGCGCCATGCGCCGCGTCGGCCTTGGCGAGCAATGCGGCGATCGGTTCGTCGGGGGCGGCGGCACCGCCGCCAGCGGCATCGTCGGCGGGGGCTTCGATTGGATAACCAGCCTTTTCGGCCTTGATCGGCTTGACCAGCATGTTGCCGCCGATCGTCAGTGCGAGCGCAAGACCCATGGTGCCGAGCACCCAGCCTGCGATCGTATTGGTGCGATTATCCATATGGTTGCCGCTGCCCCTGCCGATGTCCGGCCCTCAGCGGAGCCGCGATGATACTTTCGTGCATAGATTCGCCCGGGGCTTACCGCAAGCCGTGCGTGCACCCGGCTCGCCGCGCGCTTGCTGTTGCGCCGCGGGAACGGTACGCGCCGAGCCGATATGGAAAATTTCGCCGCCCCCGCCCGTGCGATCGTCGCCGAGATGACCGCCGCCGCCGCCGCCGACCCGACCCGCGCGGTCGCATTCCAGGGCGCGCCGGGCGCGAATTCGCATATCGCCGCGCGCGAGGCGTTCCCCGACGGCCTCCCGCTGCCCTGCTTCGACTTCGCCGACGCGATCGAGGCGGTGCGCGATTTCCGCGCGGATTGCGCAATCATCCCGATCGAGAATTCGCTCCACGGCCGGGTCGCCGACATGCACTTCCTGCTCCCCGAATCGGGGTTGGTCATCACCGGCGAGCATTTCCTCGCGATTCGCTACGCCCTGATGGGAACAGGACCGCTGGCGGGCGTGCGCGAGGCGATGAGCCATCCGCAGGCGCTCGGTCAATGCCGGCTGTGGCTGCGCGAACGCGGGATCCTGCCCGCCTCCTATCCCGATACCGCGGGTGCGGCGGCGGTGGTGGCGGAGCGCGGTGACCCTGGGCTCGCGGCGCTCGCACCCCCCGGCGCGGCGGCGCTGTACGGGCTCGAGACGCTCGCGAGCGACATCGCGGACGCCGAGCACAACACCACGCGCTTCGTCGTGCTTGCGCGCGAGGGACATGAGCCGCTTGGCGACGGCGAGTGGATGACGACGCTGATCTTCGAGGTCAACAACGTCCCCGCCGCGCTCTACAAGGCGATGGGCGGGTTCGCGACCAACGGCGTCAACATGACCAAGCTCGAGAGCTACCAGCGTGGCGGCAGCTTCGCCGCGACCGAATTCTACGCCGACGTCGCCGGGCGTCCGGGCGACCCGGGGCTCGGCCGGGCGCTTGCGGAACTCGCGTTCCATTCAAAATGGGTGCGCGTGCTGGGGACGTATCGCCAGGCGCGCGTGCGGGGCTAGCGGGGCGCGTCGGTCTCGCGCTTGCCGGACAAGCTGCTCGGGCAGCGCGTCCGGATCGATCAGCGCGATCCCGAACCCGCGGGTCGCTGGGCCTCAGCGAATTACGGCCTCGAACACGCCCTCGGCGTACATCCTGCTGATGCTGTCGCGCGGGAACCTCAGATGCTCGGAAGCATAATAGGATGCGCTGCCCGTCCTGCCGCGGCTGACATCGCGCCGCACGCCGCGAAGGTCTTTGTAATAGACGTTTGCGATCTGGACTTCGACCGTCTCGGCATCGGTGCCGACGACGCGGATTGCCCCGTACATCTGCGGCTCTTCGGGCTTGGCAAAAATCTTGGCGAGGTTGGCTTCGTACAGGTCGCCCACGTGTGGATCGGCGACATAGGTCTTCTCGTTGGCGGAGACCGCCGCGGTGGCGAACGACACCGCAGTCACCAGTACGGCGATACCGCCGACGCCGGCGATCCAGCCGCGGCGGTCCCACAGCGGGATCGTCTTGTTGGCTTCGGCGGGGTCGCAATCCTCTGCGGCGGCGGCATAGTTTGCGCCGCAATTCCCGCACACCAGCACGGGATCACGCCCGGTCACCCAGCGGAACACCCAATACAGGTGCCGCAAGGTGTAGCCGATGAAGGCGGCAAACATTGTTTCCTTGTCGCAAGCGCTGCAATGCCGGATGCCCGCATCGCCGACGAAAACAACTTTACGCGACGATCCCCACGAAAGAAACATGACAGCCCCCTTGTTGTCAGTGCCCGTCCCCTACGGTGCACGTCCGACAATCAAGCCATGTTATCTTTGTCGTGACCAGACATTTACTCGGTCTCCGCCCACGCCGTCAGCAACGTGAATGCGATCGCATAGGCAGGCGGCGGCAGGAACGGACCGTCGCCCCCCGCGAGAACCGTGCGAACGTCCTCACGCGAGACCCAGATCGCATCTTCCAGCTCATTGGTATCGAGCGTGATCGTGTCGTTCTCGGCCATCCCGACGCATGCCACCATTAGCGACGACGGGAACGGCCACGGCTGGCTCGCGATGTAGCGCACGTCGCGCACGCGGACGCCCGCTTCCTCCATGATCTCGCGCGCGACCGCTTCCTCGATCGATTCACCGGGTTCGAGGAACCCCGCGAGCGCCGAATAGCGCCCGGGCGGGAAGGCAGGCTGGCGACCGAGCAATGCGCGGCCGTCATGCTCGGCGATCATGATGACGACGGGGTCGACGCGCGGGAAATGCTCCGCCTTGCAGTTCGGGCAGCGGCGGCCCCAGCCGGCGCGGAACAGCGCGGTCTGCGTCCCGCAATTGGCGCAATACTGATGGCGACTGTGCCAGTCGAGCACGCTGCGCGCGGCGGCATAGGTCGCCGCCTCGCCCGGCGCGAATTGCCCGAGCAGCCCGAACAGCCGCGGCGAGCGCCCCGGCGGCGCACGCATGCCGGGAATATACGCAGCGAAATGCCCGCGCCCGGCCTCGTCGAGCCCGAGGAGTACGAGCTCCGCCCCCTCGGGCACGTCGGCAAGCGTCGTCCAGCCGAGCGTCCCGTCGCCCATCAGCACCGGATCGAACCCGTCGAGCCGGAGCAGCCGCGAGCGCCAGTCGCTGGTCAGCGCGGCAAGCCCGGCTTCATCGTGGCGCAGCGCGTCCGCCCGGTCGAGCGTCCCGCCGGTAAAGCCCGGAGCGATCACCGCTTGGTCAGGACCGGCGCGAGGTCGGCGTAGATCGCCCTGGTCGCGTCGGCGCGGAGCGGATAGCGGTCGCTCGGCAGGTAATTGACCATCACCGTCGCGCGGACCTTGTTGGCCGGGTCGACCCACGCGATCGTCCCCGCAGCGCCGCCCCAGCCGTACGTGCCCTTACCCGGGCCACCCGGCGTGTCGTACAGCGTCACCGAGCCACCCGCGCCGAACCCCTGCGGGTTGGTCGTGCCCCCCGTCGCCGAAACCGCGCCGGGATAGACCACGCCGAGCGGGAGCAGGTTGGACATCGCGAGCTGGACGGTTGCGGGTTTGAGAATGCGCTTTCCGTCGAGCGTGCCGCCGTTCTGGAGCATGTGGAGGAACCGGTCGTAATCCGCCGCCGACGTCACCAGCCCCGCTCCGCCATACGGGAAGCTCGGGCGCTGGAGGAACACCGAAGTCGCAGCAGGATCGAGCGGAACGCGGTTCGCACCGAGGATCGCATAGCCGGTCGCGAGTCGACGCGTTTCGGACTGCGGCACGGTGAAATAGGTCGAGTTCATCTTGAGCGGCTTGAAAATGCGCGTCTCGAGGAAGCGGTCGAACGGCATTTTGCTCGCGACCTCGATCACGCGGCCCATCACGTCGAGCCCGATCGAATAGCTCCAGCGCGTGCCGGGCTCCGCAATCAGCGGCAGCGTCGCGACTTTGTTGGCGAACGCCTCGAGCGTCGCAGGGCGCTTGAGCCGCATCTGCGCCTCGCTCTTCGCGTCGGCGGTGAAGGGGGTGATGCCCGCTTCCTCATACGCCTTGAGCAGTGGGCCCTTGGTGATGATCGTATAGCCGAGCCCCGCGGTGTGGGTCAGCAACTGCCGGATCGTGATCGCATGCGTGGCGGGCAGCGAGACCAGCGAATCCGGGCTGACCTGGACCTTCATATACTTGAACGCGGGGATGAAATCGCTGACCGGCTGGTCGAGCCGGATCTTGCCTTCCTCGATCAGGATCATCGCCGCCATCGCGGTGATCGGCTTGGTCATCGAATAGACGCGCCACAGGCTGTTCGCGTCGGTCATCGCGGCACCGGGTTCGTCGCCGAGCTTGCCGTTCGCGATCACCGCGGGGGGCGCATCGCCGCGGCCGATCACGCCGACGATGCCGGGCATCTTGTTCGCGGCGATATAGTCGGCGAACAGCTTCTGCGTGGCTGGGAGCGACGGGGTGGTCGCGGCAGTATCGGAACGCTGCGCTGCGTTTTGCGTCATCACCGGGGCGGGGGCGGGCTGCTGCGCGCAGGCGGTCCCGGCGGCGAGCAGGACGATGGGAGTTCCCGAAACCAGATACCGAATCATCAAGCTCTCCTGTTTGCCGCCCGTATCGCCGTCGCCGCCTTGGCGAAGACCGTCGGCAGCCCGGCCGAGTCGAGCTCGGCAATGGGCCACCATTCACCCGAATCGCCATGCCCATGCCCGCGCGCCACGGCAAGCGACAGTTCCAGCCGGAAGTGCGTGAAAACATGCGCCACCGTCTCCGGCAGCAGCGTCCAGTCCGCGGCGATCGGAGGATCGGCGAGCGCAGGCGGCGTGTCGGCCCACGGGCCGGTCGGCAAGGCGCGCATCCCGCCGAGCAGCCCGCGCGGCGGGCGGCGGACGAGCAGTACGCGATCGTCCTGCTCCAACCAGAAGATCGTGCCGTGGCGCTGCGGTTTCACCGCCTTGGGCTGCTTGATCGGGAAGCCCTCGGGATTGCCCGCCGCATAAGCCGCGCAATCCGCCGACAGCGGGCAGGCAAGGCAGCGCGGGGTGCGGGGCGTGCAGACGCTCGACCCGAGGTCCATCATCGCCTGCGCGAAGTCGCCCGAGCGCGTGTCGGGGGTGATCGTGTCGGTCGCCGCGCGGACCTCCGCCATGCCCGCGGGAAGCGGGGTCTGAAGCGCGAACAACCGCGCGACGACGCGCGCGACATTGGCGTCGACCACCACGGCGCGTTCCCCGAACGCGATCGCGGCGATCGCGGCGGCGGTGTATGCGCCGACTCCGGGGAGTGCGCGCAGGCCGTCCTCGGTCGCCGGGAACCCGCCCGCTGCGACGACCGCGCGCGCACAGGCATGGAGGTTGCGCGCCCGCGCATAATAGCCGAGCCCCGCCCACGCCGCCATCAGATCGGCTTCTGGCGCGGCAGCGAGCGCCTCGACGCTCGGCCAGCGCGCGACGAATTCGGCGAAGCGCGGGGTGACCGCGGCGACCGTGGTCTGCTGGAGCATGATCTCGGACAGCCACACGCGATACGGATCGGGCGCGTTACTCCCGGGGGCAGCGCGCCACGGCAGCGTGCGCGCATGCGCATCGTACCAGGCGAGCAAATGACGGGCGATATGGGAAGGACGCTTGGCGGACACGGCCCGCCTATGGCATGGACGACGCGATGAGCACCAGCGGCACCAAAGCCCCCACCAAGACGAAACTTCCGCCCGCGCAGCCCGAGCATCGCCGCGGCGGTCGCGCGCGGTCTGTCGCGGAACTGCTCCCCGACGCGGGACGCGCCGCCTTCCGCCGTTTCGGCTTCGTCCAGAGCGCGGTCGTGACGCGCTGGGGCGAGATCGTCGGGCCCCGCTATGCCAATGTCTCGGCCCCCGAATCGATCAAGTTCCCGCATGGCGAGCGCACCGGCGGCACGCTCAACCTCGTCGTGCGCGGCGCGCACGCCACGATGATGCAGCATATCGCGCCCGAGATCGTCGAGCGGGTCAATCGCTTCTTTGGCTATGCCGCGATCACCAAGGTGCAGATCCGGCAGGGCGACGTGATCAGCCGCCCGAAGCGTGTACCCGCGCCCGTCCTCCCGCCAGCGCCGCCCGAACTCGGCGCGAGCCTGCGGACGATCGCGGATCCGGAATTGCGCGCGGTGCTCGAATCGCTTGCGGCAGGGGTGGCGGCGTCGCGGGGCGTGCCGGTGATTGGGGAATAAGACGGATGCGGAGTCTGGGGTTGGTCGCACTGCTGGCAGTTGCGACGCTGGGATCGCCGCTCGTCGCGGCGCAGGGCAAGCCGGTGCGTCCGGCGGCAATCGACTGGAGCCGCACCGTCGTGCGTACGCCCGAAGGCGGGGTGCGGATGGGCAACCCCGACGCAAAGGTCAAGCTGATCGAATATGGCGCGCGGACGTGCCCAACCTGCGCGAATTTCGCGGTCGAGGGCGAGCCCAAGCTGGTTGCGGGCTATGTCGCGGGCGGGCGCGTCAGCTATGAGTATCGCGATTATCCGGTGCATGGCGCGCTCGATCTCGGGCCGATCCTGCTCGGCGATTGCGTACCCCTGCCGCGTTTCTTCCCGGTGATGCAGGCGATGATGGCGCAGCAGAAGACCTTGGTCGGCCGCCCCGCGCAGATTTCCGACGCGAAGGGCAAGGAACTCGAGAAGGCGACCCCCAATGTTGTAGCGGCCTATCTCGCGGACTTTTATGGCTATACCGATCTCGTCGTGAAGATGGGCCTGCCGCGCCCGCGCGCCGCCGCCTGTCTCGCGGATACCAAGGCGATCGACACGATCGTCGCGCGCGCCAATGTCGGGCAATCGACGTACAAGATCAGCGGGACGCCGAGCTTCATTCTAGCGGGGAAGGTGCTCCCCAACGTGTATGGCTGGGACACGCTCGAACCCGCACTCAAGACCGCGCTCGCCGCGCGCTAACCTCGATACCCCAGGAGCTAAACCACGATGACCACCCGTATTCTGGCGCTCGCGCTTCCGGCTCTGCTGCTTGCTTCGTGCGGCGGCGACAACAAGGGCGCGGGCAACACCACCACCGCTGCGAGCGCGCCGGTCGCGGGCAAGGCTGCGCCCGCGGGCAAGAGCTGGACCGACACGGTGACCAAGACCGCCGATTACGGCTATCGCATGGGCAACCCCGATGCGCCGATCAAGCTGGTCGAATATGGCTCGCGCGCGTGCCCGTTCTGCGCGCAGTTCGAGGCCGAAGGCTTCCCGCTGCTCAAGGCGCAGTACATCGCGAGCGGCAAGGTCTCGTACGAATTTCGCGATTACCCGATCCATGGCGCGCTCGACATCGCGCCGATCCTGCTCGGCCACTGCGTCGATGAAAGCGCGTTCTTCCCGCTGCTCGAGGCGATGATGGCGAACCAGCAGACGCTGCTCGCCAAGGAACAGGAAGTCGGACAGAAGATCCAGGCGATGCAGGGCGCCTCGCCGCAGACGATCGCGACGACCTTCGCGCAGGAGCTCGGCTACCTCGATTTCGTCAAGCAGCGCGGCGTTCCCGACGCAAAGGCACGCGCGTGCCTCGCCGATCCGGCGGCGCTCGATACGCTGACCAAGGCGACTGCCAAGGCAAACGCGGACCACAACGTGCAGAGCACGCCGACCTTCCTGATCAACAACGAACCGGTCGCGCTCGAGCCGACCGGCGGCGCCTGGCCGCAGCTCGAACAGGCGCTCAAGCGCGCCGGCGGCTGATCCGGCAGGGGGCGGGAGGCCCGGGGGGATGCAGATCAAGCGGCTCAGGCTGTCGGGGTTCAAGAGCTTCGTCGACGCCGCCGATCTGCGGATCGAACCCGGGCTGACCGGAATTGTCGGGCCCAACGGCTGCGGCAAGTCCAATCTGCTCGAAGCCTTGCGCTGGACGATGGGGGAAACCTCCGCCCGGTCGCTGCGCGGCGCGGGGATGGACGACGTCATCTTCGCGGGCACGTCGACGCGGCCCGCGCGCGATTTCGCCGAAGTCTCGATGCTGATCGAAGCGGGGGAGCAGGAAAGCGAAGTCGTCCGCCGGATCGAGCGCGGGACGGGTTCCGCTTACCGGATCGACGGGCGCGACGTCCGCGCCAAGGACGTCGCGCTGCTGTTCGCGGATTCGGCGACCGGCGCGCATTCGCCCGCGCTGGTCAGCCAAGGGCGGATCGGTGCGATCATCGCCGCCAAGCCCGCCGAGCGTCGCGCTATGCTCGAGGAAGCCGCCGGGATCGCGGGGCTTCACGTCCGCCGCCGCGATGCCGAGCAGAAACTGCGCGCGACCGAGGCGAACCTCGCGCGGCTCGACGAGCTGATCACCGAACAGGACGCGCGCGCCGCATCGCTCCGGCGGCAGGCGAAACAGGCCGAACGCTACCGGATGTTGTCCGACCAGATCCGTGTCGCGGAAGCACGGATGATCTACGCGCGCTGGCGCGATGCGCAGGCGGCGGCGGATGCGGCGAAGGCGGAAGCGGCGACCTGCGAAGCGCGGGTCTCTGATGCTGCCGAGGCGCAGCGCGCGGCGGCGGCCTATGCGCTCGCGGCGACCGACGTGCTCGCGACCGCGCGCGCGGCTGCGCAGGCGCTGCGCGATGCAGCGAGCGAAGCGGCGCACGACCTCGCGACGTTACGCGGCGAACAGGCGGCGGCGGTGCGGCGGCGCGACGAACTGGCGGCGGCGCGTGCGCGACTGGTAGAGGATCGTCGGCGCGAGGGGGCGCTCGCGCATGATGCCTCCGATGCGCTGACCCGGCTTGCCGAGGAAACGCGGACGCTCGACGCGCGCGTGATCGCGTTGACCGAACGTGTCCCCACATTGGAATCGCGGCAGGCCGAGGCCGAGCGCGCCGGGCGCGATGCCGAGGTCGCTTTGGCGCAAGGGCTTGCTGCGCAGGCGACCGAGGCGGCGGATGCGCGCGTCGCCGAGGCTGCGCTGGCGGCGGCGCGAGCACGCGCGGATCGCAGCGCACGCGATCTGGCGCGGGTGACGGCGGAAGCAGCGGCGTTGGGCGACGCTGCGCCGTTGATCGCGGATCGTGTGGCGGCGCAGGATGCACGCGCGCAGGCGTTGCAGCATGGCGAGGATGCGCGCGCCGGGCTCGCGCGCGCCGATGCGGACGAACGCGGCGCGCGCGACCAGCGCGATCGCGCGCAGGCGGCGCGATCGGGCGCGCATGCCGATCTTGCGGCGCTCGACAGCGAGGCGGCGGCATTGACCCGCGCGACCAAACGCGACGGGCGCGATCGCGTGCTCGACCGGATGCGACCCGACCCAGGCTATGAACGCGCCTTGGCGGCGGCGCTGGGGGACGATCTCGAGGCGGGGCTGGACCCGGCGGGCGAGCGGTTCTGGGCGGGGGCCGACGCGCTGCCCGAGGATCCGCCCGCGCCCCCGGGTACGGTGCCGCTCACGCGCCACGTCGTCGCGCCGCCCGAGTTGGCGCGACGGTTGGCGCAGGTGTTCGTGGTGGATGCTGACGACGGCGTCGCGCTTTCGGTCGGGCAACGGCTGGTCACGCTGCGCGGTAGCTTGCGGCGGTGGGACGGTTATGTCGCGAAATCGGGCGGGGCGGCGGCGGCGGAGCGGCTCGAACGGATGAACCGGCTGCGCGCGATCGAGGATCAGCGCCCCGCTGCAGTGCGCGCGGTCGAGTCGGCGGATAGCGAACTCGCGCGGATCGATTCGGCGATTGCGGAGGCGCGGAGCGCGGCGGTGGCGGCACGACGGCTGCTTGAAAGCGCCGAGACTCGCGCGCGCGATGCGGCGCGCGCCGAGGACCGCGCGACCGCAGCGATCGAGCGGATCGAGGCGCAACGCACTGATCTCGCAAGCCGGCGCGCACGGGTCGAGGCGGATCATGCGGAAGCGGTTGCCGAGGTGACACGGGCGACCGCGACTCATGCGGCGCTCCCCGACGGCAGCGCCACCCGCACGCGCGTCGCCGAGCTGTCGCGCGAAGCCGAGCATCGTCGCGCCGAGATCGCCACCGCGCGCGCCGAGCGCAGCGGGGTCGACCGCGATCTCGGCAGCGCGCGCGAGCGGCTTGCGGCGATGGCGGCGGAAGCGAAGGGCTGGCGCGCGCGCGCGGGGGAGGCGGCGAAGCGGATCGCGGAAATGGACAAGCGTGACGCGGCGCTTGCACTGGAAGCCGAGGCGCTGGTCGGGCGGCCGGAGGCGCTCGCAGCCGAGGTCGTCGCGCTCGAGGCGCAGCACGCCACCGCGCGCGCGGATGCGGATGCGGCGCAAGTCGCGGAACGCGCTGCCGATATTGCCCTGCGCGCCGCCGAGGCGACCGCCGCCGCCGCCGCCGAAACGCTCGCGCAGGCGCGTGAGGCACGCGCGGGGGCGGCAGCGCGGGCGGAGAATCAGGAGCTGCGTCGGGTCGAGATGAACCGGCTGGCGGGCGAACGCTTCCAATGCCCTTCGGTGCTGCTCCCCGAACGCGTCGGGTTCGATGGCGCGACGGTGCGGTCGCCTGCGGAAGAATCTGCGGTGCATGAGAAGCTTACCGTCGACCGCGAGCGGATCGGCCCGGTCAATCTGGTCGCCGAGACCGAGCTTGCCGAGCTCGAATCCGCCTCCCAGGGCAATGCCGCCGAGCGCGAGGAGCTGGGGCTTGCGGTCAACCGGCTGCGCGGGTCGATCGGGACGCTCAACCGCGAGGGGCGGCAGCGGCTGCTCGCCGCGTTCGAGGCGGTCGACGGGCATTTCCGGCGGCTTTTCACGACGTTGTTCAATGGCGGCGCGGCGCATCTCGAGCTGGTCGATTCGGACGATCCGCTTGAGGCGGGACTCGAAATCATGGCGCAGCCGCCGGGGAAGAAGCTCCAGTCGCTGACGCTGCTGTCGGGCGGAGAGCAGGCGCTGACCGCGGTTGCGCTGATTTTCGGGCTGTTTTTGACCAATCCGGCACCGATTTGTGTGCTGGATGAGGTCGATGCACCGCTGGATGACGCCAATATCGAGCGGTTTTGCGACCTTCTCGACGTGATGACGCGCGAGACCGCGACGCGTTACCTGATCGTCACGCACAATGCGGTGACGATGAGCCGGATGCACCGGCTGTTCGGCGTGACGATGATCGAGCAGGGGGTGAGCCGGCTCGTCTCGGTCGATCTCAGCGCGGCGGAGACGTTGCTCGCGGCGGAGTGACCCGCCGACACCCCGGGGCGATCCCCGGGGTGTCGGCGGAAGCATCTTAGCGGCAGCGGTTCTTTGCGCTGACCGTGCGATCGATCGCGCGACCCGCGAAGGCGCCACCGACGCCACCTGCGATCGTGCCGAGCGCGCCGCCGCCGAGCACCTTGTTGCCGAGCAACGCGCCGCCGACGCCGCCTGCGACGAGGCCGGTCGTGCCGCTCGAATGGCGGCAGGTGCGGACGTGGCGGCGCGAATGGCCGTAATAGCGCTTCTTCGCTTCGGCCTTGGTGGTCGGCAGCGTCATGCTGACGGGCACGACGAGCGAGGCGGCGGCGAGCGAGAGGAGGAGCTTACGCATGGACAATTCCCTGTTTTAAGTTGCAAATCCGCAACCTAGTGATCTGGATTAGGGTCCGGAACATCAACGAAGGATGAACGTCGGTCAGGATCGCTCGGGCAGTTCGGTCCAGCGCGGGGCAGGGAGCAGCACCGCGGCACCGATGATCCACAGCATCGCCGCCCCCCGGAACCCCGCCGCAAGCGCGATATCGTGCAGGGTTGCCGCCGGATATCGCCCGTCCAGCCCCGCAAAATACCAGAATTCGGCGAAATAAGCGGCAATATCGCCGATTGCGAACCACGCCACGGGCCACAACCGGTAGCTGGTCAGCAGCAGCACCGGGTACAGCCACAGGTCGAATTGCGGCGAGTAGACCTTGTTGGTCAGCAGGAACCACGCGAGCACCGGCGCAAACAGCACCCACGGCCGCGCGGCATGCCGCCACCAGCCGAGCGCGACGATCAGCGCGGCACCGCCGACGAAGATCGCGCCGGACCACAGGTTGCGCTCGGGGATCGTCGTCACCCACCAGCCCGATTGCGCGAGGATCTCCCACACCGACGCCGCGGTGCCCGATCGTGCGGAGGAGAAGGTGTAAAATTCGGACCAGTTGGCAAAGGCGAGTACGGCGACGGGGGCATTGACCAGCCCCCAGCTCACGACCGCGATGACCACCAGCACGCCCGCCGCAACGATCCGTCGCAGCGCCCCGCCACCGCCCCGCGAGAACAAGGCACCTACCCCGAGCAGCGGCAGCAGCATCACCGGGAAGAGCTTCGCCGCGCTCCCCAGCGCCGCAAACGCGGTCGCGATTTGCGGTCCGCCGCGCCGCGCCGTCAGCAGCGCCGCGACCGCGAAGGACACCGCAAGCATGTCCCAGTTATGCCCGAGATACAGTACCAAAGGAGGTGCCGCCGCCCAGGCAAATTGCCGTGCAAGATCGACCCCTGCGCGCCGTAGCATCCCGAGCACGACAAACGCGAGCGCCGCATTGACCGCCGCCACCACGAACAGGAAATGCGCGGCGGTCGCGCTCGCGCCGAACACGGTGCGCGTGACGAAGCCCTCCGCCCAGATCAGAAGCCCGGTCAGCACCGGATATTCCATCCGCGCCTCGAGATACGGAATCTGCCCCGCCGACACCCCGCGCAACCCCCAGAACGGCACCGCGTCGCTGTAGCAACCGGTGACATACTGGATCGACCCGCCCCAATAGGCCCCGCAATGCCCCTTGAACGCCCAGCCGAGCAGGCAGGTGAGCGCGAGCACCCAGCGTGGATCGATCCGCTTCGCCCAGCCGTTCATAAGCGCCCCCTTTGCGGGCAACGCCTTATACCGCCGGGATTAAACCGTCGACATGAAGCGCAAAAGAACGTAGTGAGAACATCATGGCGCAACTCGATGTCCAGCAAAAGCTCGCGATCCTTGCGGATGCGGCGAAATACGATGCTTCCTGCGCTTCCTCGGGCTCGGTCAAACGGACGTCACGCGACGGCAAGGGCGTCGGGTCGACCGATGGCGGGATGGGGATCTGCCACGCCTATGCGCCCGATGGCCGCTGTATCTCGCTGCTCAAGATCCTGCTGACCAACAGCTGCATCTTCGACTGCCATTATTGCATCAATCGCAAGAGTTCGAACGTCCGCCGCGCGCGCTTCACTGCGCAGGAAGTCGTCAACCTGACGCTGTCCTTCTACAAGCGCAATTACATCGAGGGGCTGTTCCTCTCCTCGGGGATCATCGGTTCGTCCAACTACACGATGGAGCAGATGGTCGAGGTCGCGCGGAGCTTGCGCGAGGATCATAATTTCCGCGGCTATATCCATTTGAAGACGATCCCCGACGCCGACCCCGCGCTGGTCGAGCAGGCGGGGCTCCATGCCGATCGCCTGTCGATCAATGTCGAGCTGCCGACCGTCTCGGGGCTCAAGCGACTCGCGCCCGAAAAGTCCGCGGTGCGGATCGAGGATGCGATGGCCGAGACCAAGACCTCGATCATCGATGCGACCGATGCGCGCAAGAAGTTCAAGTCCGCGCCACGTTTTGCGCCGGCGGGGCAATCGACACAGATGATCGTCGGTGCGGATGCCGCGACCGATGGCGACATCGTGATGCGCGCCTCGTCGCTGTACGACAGCTTCGATCTGCGCCGCGTCTATTATTCGGCATTCAGCCCGATCCCGGATGCGAGCACCGTTCTTCCGCTCCAGCGCCCGCCGCTTATGCGCGAACACCGCCTGTACCAGTCCGACTGGCTGATGCGCTTCTACGGCTATACCTCGAAGGAAGTCGTGTCGGCGGCGGACGAGACGACGGGAATGCTCCCGCTCGATATCGACCCCAAGCTCGCCTGGGCGCTCAAGCATCGCGAAATCTTCCCGGTCGACGTCAACCGCGCGCCGCGCGAGCGGTTGCTCCGCGTGCCGGGGCTGGGGGTGAAGGCAGTCACATCGATCCTCGCGGCACGACGCTGGCGTAGGCTGCATCTCGCGGACGTCGCGCGGCTGACCGTGTCGATCTCCAAGCTGCGCCCGTTTTTGATCGCGGAGGACTGGCGTCCGGTTGCGCTCAGCGACAAGGCGGAATTGCGGTCTGTCGTTGCACCCCCCCTGGTTGCACCCAAAGTCAAGCAACTGGAGTTGTTCGCCTGACGGGCAATCGCCCGACCGGGAGGATGATACGATGCACAGGGTGACGCTGGCCGAGCCGGACGATTTCGACGGCTGGCGCGAGGCTGCCCGCGGGCTGGCGGTGGCAGGGGTCGCGCCGTCGGACGTGACGTGGCAGGTCGGCGACGCGGCGGTCGACCTGTTCGGGGAGGATCTGCCGTTGCCGCACAGCGATGCGCCTGCCCTCTCGGTGTCGCGCGGCTTCGTGGATCTTGCGCGCAAGGCGCTGCTCCACAGCGACCCCGAACGCTTCGCGTTGCTCTACACGCTGCTGGTGCGGTTGCGCGACCGGCCCGGCGCGGTCGAGGACAAGGCCGATCCGCTGGTGCGCAAGCTCGAGGGCTTTGCGCGCGAGGTGCGCAAGGACATCCACAAGATGCGCGCGTTCGTACGCTTCCGCGAGGTCGAGCAGGAGGGACAGGCGCGGTTCGTCGCGTGGTTCGAGCCCGAGCATCATATCGTCCGCTACAATGCGGGGTTCTTCCTCGACCGCTTCGCGAGCATGCACTGGTCGATCCTGACGCCCGAGATCGCAATTCACTGGGACGGTGAGACGCTCGCCGAGGGGCCGGGCGCGTCGAAGGCGGATGCACCCGCGGGCGACCCGATCGAGGACGTCTGGAAGACCTATTATGCGTCGATCTTCAACCCGGCGCGCGTCAAGATCGGCGCGATGTTGAAGGAGATGCCCAAGAAATACTGGAAGAACATGCCCGAGACCGCGCTGGTCCCCGGGCTGATCGCCTCGGCACAGGCACGCGAGTCAGGCATGATCGCGAAGGCGAGGGATGAGGTAGGGGGTAACAGTGTGATCGCGTGGGATGCGTTGCGCGACGAGGCGTCCGCGTGCACGCGCTGCCCGCTTTATGGCCCCGCGACGCAGACGGTGTTCGGCGAAGGGCCGGTCGATGCGCCGCTGATGTTCGTTGGCGAGCAGCCGGGTGACCAGGAGGATCTTGCCGGGCGCCCGTTCGTCGGGCCGGCGGGGCAATTGTTCGACCGTGCGCTCGCGGCTGCGGGCGTGGACCGGAGCCGGACCTATGTCACCAATGCGGTCAAGCACTTCAAGTTCGAGCAGCGCGGCAAGCGGCGGATCCATGCCAAGCCGGGTGCGGGCGAGATCGATGCGTGCCGCTGGTGGGTCGAGCAGGAGCGAATGCTGGTCAAGCCGCAAGTGACGGTCGCACTTGGCGCGACCGCAGCGCGAAGCCTGCTCGGGCGGGTGGTGACGATCTCGAAGGAACGCGGGCGACCGATTGCGCTGGCAGACGGCGGGACGGCCTGGATCACGGTGCACCCGAGTTACTTGCTGCGCCTGCCCGATCCGGCGGCGGCGGAGGTCGAATTCGGGCGGTTCGTCGAGGACCTGCGGGTCGCGGGGGCGGGGGTCGCGGGGTTTGCCGACGGTTGATGCCCGCCGCGGGCCGGGCGTTCGGGCCAGGCGTTCGGTCCGGGACGTTTCCCGAAACGGACGCCCGGTCCGAAGTCCCGGGGGCTATGCCGCCAGCAGTCCCGCGCCGAGCAGCAACAGCAGCTTGACGTCCATCGCCAGCCCCGCCTCGCGCTTGTCCGTGACGAACTGTGCGATCCCGGCAAGCGGAACGCGGTGTACGGTGATGCCTTCGCCTTCGATGCCGCCGCCGTCACCGACCTTGTGCAGGCCACGCGCGCGCACCAGCGTAAACCCCTCGGACACCATGCCCGGCGACGAATGGAAGAAGCCGAGCGATTCCACCGTGTCCGCCCGGTAGCCGGTTTCCTCCTCGAGCTCGCGCGCGGCGGAGGTAAGCACGCTCTCCCCCGCTTGCTCGTCACCCACGAGACCCGCGGGCAGCTCGAGACAGGCGCGACCGAGCGGCACGCGATACTGCTCGACCAGCAGCACATGCCCGTCGTCGATCGCGAGGATCACCGCCGCCTCGATGCCGCGCGCGCGGGCGACATATTCCCAGGTGCCGTCCTTGATGACCTTGATGTACTTGCCCGTCCAGACGGTCTCTGCGGTCATAGTTCGATCAGCCGGTCGGGAAGTTCGTTGCGGTCCGCCTCGGTCTTGGGGAAGCTCTCGGCGAGGATCGTGCCGATCCGCTCGACCGCGGCGGCCATCCCCGCACCGGGGTTGCCGGCGCGCGTCTCATGCACCAGTGCCGCCATCGCATCGCCCCAACGCTCGGCCGGGACTGCGCGGTGGATGCCCTCGTCCGCGACGATCTCCGCCATCCGCTCGTCGCGCGACAGATACAGCAGGATGCCGACGCGCGCCTCGGTGCGCCGTTCCGCGCCGACCTTGAAATACTGGATCGCGCGCCGCCGCACGCGCCGCCGCCGGGTCGCCTTGGGCACCAGCGCAAGCCGGAGCGGGCGATACAGCAATGCCCAGCGCACCAGCAGGAAAACCACCGTCTGCACCACCAGCAACGCCGCGAGCAGCAGGCGCGGATCGGGCGCCGCGTCCCAGCCCTGCGTGAGCCCGCTCAGCCATAGCTCGATCCGCAGCGGATCGACCGAGGCGAGCGCGACCACCAGCAACATCGCGAGGATCGACACTTGCAACGCGGCATCGTCGTACGAATCGGAGCGATCGGTAACGATCGTCACGATTTCGCCATCGGTGCCGTCCTCGGCGCGCCGGACGGCATCGAGCACGCGCGCGTGGTCCTCGCGGGTCAGCCGCGGTGTCCGTGCCATCACCAATCCCCCGATGCGCCGCCGCCGCCGAACGACCCGCCGCCGCCGCCGGTAAACCCGCCGCCGCCCCAGCTGCCATCCGACCCGCCGTCGGAACCGCCGCCGCCGACGCCCCAGCCACCGCCGGATCCGCCCCCCGTGCGATTGCCCCATTCGCTCAACGCCGCGCCCCACAGGATCGCGGGCGCAATCCCGCTGCGATAGCGTTGCTCGCCCCCGCCGCTACCACCGCCGCCGCCACGCCGCCGCATCGCGGTCAGCAGGACGAAGCCGATCACCAGCCCCCAGAACACCATACCGATCGGGAACCCGCCGCCAGTGGCGCGTCGATGCGTCCTGTCGAACGCCGCCGCCGCCGCGTCGGTCTCCGCCTTGGCTTCCTCGGGCGAGGCGCGCAGCTGCTTGATCAGCGCATCGGTGCCCGCTTCCATCGCGCCGGGGATATCCCCCGATTGCGACAGTTTGGGGATCATCTGCTCGCGGATCACGCGGCCGGTGAACGCATCGGTGAGGAACGGTTCGAGTCCGTAGCCGACCTCGATTCGCGGGCCGCGGTGGCCCTTCGGTTCGTTGGGCGCGATGAACAGGATCGCACCGTTGTTGACGTCCTTCAAGCCGACGCCCCACGCGCGACCGAGGCCGACGCCATATTCCTCGAGCTCGCGCCCTTCGAGACTTGGGATCGTCGCGACGACGAGTTGCCGCTTCGTGTCCTTCTGCAACGCCTCGAGCTTGGCGTTCAGGTCCGCCTCGGTCGCTGGCGGCAGGACGTTGGCGGCATCGACCACTAGCCCGGTGAATTTGGGGTAGGTCTGCGCATCAGCGGTGGCAGTGCCGAACAGCACCGCCACCGCGACCAGAAACGATTTCAGGATGGTCATCAAACGGGCCCTCTGAGCCCCAACATCAATTGCCGTTGCCGAAATTCACCGTCGGCGCTGCCTCGGCCCCCGGCGTCGTCGCCTTGAACGGCACCAGCGGCTTCGCACCGTAAATGACTTTCGCGCCGATCGCGTCGGGGAAGGTGCGGATCGTGGTGTTGTAGCTCTGCACCGCGCCGTTGTAATCGTGGCGGGCGGTCGAGATGCGGTTCTCGGTGCCCTCGAGCTGGTCCATCAGCGTCGCGTAATTCGCCTGGCTCTTGAGCTCGGGATACGCTTCCTGGAGCCGCTGGAGCGACAGCGTGACGTTCGACTGCGCCTTCTCATACGCCGCGACCTTCGCCGGATCGTTCAGCTGGTCGGCCGAGAGCTTGACTGCGTTCGCCCCTGCGCGCGCCTGCGTGACTTCGACGAGGATGCTCTTTTCCTGCGCGCCCGCGGCCTTGACCGTTGCGACGAGGTTGGGGATCAGGTCGGCGCGGCGCTGATAGTAATTCTCGACATCGGCCCACTTCGCCTTGGCGTTTTCTTCCTGCGTGGGGACGCTGTTGAGCCCGCAGCCGGACAGCGAAGCCGACAGTGCCAGACCAGCCGATGCGACAAACAGGGTGCGGTAGTTCATTGTGGGGATCCCTCCAGATCTTGCGTCGCCATGATAGCGGGGTACGGTGGCGACGCGAAATGAAATCGGTTGGGGACGCGTGATGTTCAAGGAGTTCAAGGCTTTCATTGCCCGGGGGAACGTGCTCGATCTCGCCGTCGCGGTGATCATCGGCGCGGCGTTCGGCAAGATCGTGACCTCGCTGACCGACGACGTGATCATGCCGATGATCGGGCGGCTGACCGGCGGGCTCGATTTCTCGAGCTATTTCGTGGTGCTGGGCAAGGTCCCGCCCGCGCTGGTCGGATCGTCCGATTATGCCGCGCTCAAGAAGGCGGGCGTGCCGCTGTTCGGCTATGGCGCGTTCCTGACCGCGGCGGTCAATTTCATCATCGTCGCGTTTATCATTTTCCTGATCGTCCGCGGCGTGCATCGCCTGATGCCCAAGCCACCCGAAGTCCCAACCGAGCCGGTCGAGCCCGCCGACGTGACGCTGCTGCGCGAGATCCGGGACGAATTGAAGCGGCGGTAAGGCACCAAGTCGCCGCGTCGTCAGGCGGCGACCAGATCCTCGGCGATCGCATCCGCAAGGCTCGTGCCGTCGAGGATCCGCGCGGTCTCGTCGCGAACGCGCATCATTGCATGCCGGATCGCGCAGGTCGCCTCGTCCTTACAATCGTTGCAGGAGCGGTACGCGGTCCGGCTGACGCACGGCACCAGCGCGAGCGGCCCTTCGATCACGCGGATGATCTCGCCGAGTGAAATCAGGTGAGTCGGACGCGACAGGCAGTAACCGCCCATCTTGCCGCGGTGGCTGTGGAGGAACCCCGCTTCGCGTAGGTCGGCAAGGATCAGTTCGAGAAACTTGCGGGGCACGTTCGCGCTCGCGGCGATGCGGTTCATCGGGATGGGCGGGCCGCCTTTGGGCGCTTCAGCCAGAAACATCATCGCGCGCAGGGCGTAGCGGGACCGTTGGGTAAGCATGATACACTACCCCATGCACCGCTTTTGTGGCGAGTCAAAGGCGCTGACCCAATTTTGTTGACTTCCCATTCGCGCCGCAGCGCCTATATCGGTTTTGCCGGGTTCGCCCGGCTATGGCGATAAAGTGCGGCGTGCAATAGATACAACGGACCCGGGGGCAGTACCCGGCGGCTCCACCACAACCGGCCCGACGGCTTTCAGCCAGGACCGGTCATGACGGGGCCGAAGCAGGATCGACGTGTTTCGAAAAGCGCTGTTTTTTCCCGGGCTGAGTAACCTGCAAAAGGCTCAAAACCACAAGTGCAAACGATAACGAAGCACTCGCGATTGCAGCGTAACCCAAGGCCTCACGGTCTAGGTTACTAAGCTAAGCGCGGTTCGGAGCCGCACCGGGCAACAGAAGCGGACACCGGCGGTACGGGGAGCACCGAGCAACAGAAGCTCCCCACCTCGTCTTTCAGATAGGCTGGTAATCTAGGCCCGGTCCGGAACCCGGAGCGGCTGGGCGCGACACTGCCGTCCGGCTTGGGCGAGGCCGAGCAACCGGGCGCAGCGTCGCCATCCCGGCAATACCCGGGCAGACCCGACAGGGCACCGGGTTACCCCCACGCTCGCCGTCCAGAAGCCCTCACGGCCGGCGCAATCGCCGGACCAACGCGCTGTTTACCGAAAATTGTCAGCGTAGCTTTGCAGCTTGAGCGTCCGCTCGGGCGCCGGGACGATCGTGAACGCAAGTCCCTCGCGCTCCGCATAGGCGACCGCGGCTTCCTGCGTCGGGAAGGTCAGGCGGAGCTGGTCGCGCGTGTCGCCCGATCCGGCCCAGCCGGTCAGTGGGTCGGGCCGCTTGGGCTCGGCGGGCGCAAAATCGAGCACCCAGATCGTGGTGCGGGCACGTCCGGAGGACATGGCGTTCTTGGGGCGCTGATAGATTCGGGCGGTCGACATGGCGTCTCCTTATCGTGCTTCGCGCGCGCGCGCATCTGCGTTTTTCGTCCGGAGCGTCGCGGACGCCGCAGCGGGGTCGTCGGGCCACGGATGCCGTGGATAGCGCCCGCGCATCTCGCGCGCGACATCCGCCCAGCTCCCCGCCCAGAAGCCGGGCAGGTCGCGCGTCGTCTGGATCGGGCGCCCGGCGGGGGAGGTGAGGCTCAGCACCAGCGGCACGCGTCCGCCGCCGACCGTCGGATGCACCGCGAGCCCGAACAACGCCTGCGGGCGGAGCTCCACGCGCGGGCCACCCTCGGCGGCATAGTCGATCGCATGGCCGCTTCCGGCCGGACTGTGGAACTGCGTCGGCGCAAGCCGGTCGATCAAGGTCAGCGCGTCCCAGCCGATCACGCCACGAAGCGCATCGGTCAGCGCGCCCGAGTCGATCGCGTCGAGCCGTCGCTTGCCCTCCAGCAGCGGGACGAGCCATTCGTCCGCACGCGCGAGCAGCGACGCATCATCGAGCGCAAGCTCGGCACCGCCATGCGCGGCGGCGAAGGCGGCGCGATGGCGCAGCGCCTGCGCGGCGTCGCTCCACGGCAGGCGGTCGAGCCCGTGCGTTGCGATTCCTTCCAGCAGCGCGGCGGTGATCGCTTCGGGGTTTGCGTTCGAGTCCGGACCGCTCGACAGACGCAACGCACCGAGCCGTCTTTCGCGTTTCGCCACGACCCCGCCGGTCGCGGGATCGAACGTCACGTCGCGGTGGACCGCGATGCGGTCGCCGAACAGTGTCTCGATCGTTGGCAGGTCGATGACGGCAGCGGACAGGATGCGCGCGCCTGAGGCAAGCCCCTGCGTCTCAGCGACCGCGAGCCATTCCGTGCGGGCGAGGCTCGAGGTCGGGTCGAGCTTGAACCCGCGCCCGCCGACCGAGGCCCATGCTTCGCCCGACGAGTCGCGGCGGCGTGCGATCCGGTCGGGAAAGGCGAGCGCGATCGCGATGGCGGTTTCGCTCTCGCGGTCGGCTGCGGGCGCGGTTGCGGGGGCGGTTTTGGGGGCGGTTTCGGGGCAGTGCGCTTGCGGTGGCCCCCCTCCCCGGCCCTCTCCCCGGGGGGGAGAGGGGGAAAGGGACGTCCAGCGTCTCGCCAGCTTGCGCCCGGCTTCGGCGCGTTGGCCGCGTTCGGTGTGCCAGCGGCGCCGGCGGGTGGCGAGATCGACCTCGTTGCCGCCAAGCCCGCGTTCGCCGAGCAGCACTGCGACTTCCGCGGCGGTCGCGGCAAGACCAAGTTCGCCCGCGCGCACCAGCATATGTCCGAGGCGGGGTGCGAGCGGCAGGCGCGCGATCGCGGTGCCATGCGGGGTCGGGCGGCCATCCGCGTCCACCGCCCCCAACGCGAGCAGCCGTTCACGCGCTTCCTGCACCGCCGCCTCGGTCGGCGGATCGAGCCACGCGAGCGCACGCGGATCGGCGACCCCCCACAAGGCGCAGTCGAGCGTCAGCGCGGACAGATCCGCCTCGAGAATCTCGGGCGGGTCGAACCGCGGCAAGCCGGCGGTCGCGGCTTCCTCCCACAGGCGATAGGCGACCCCCGGCCCCTGTCGCGCGGCACGCCCGGCGCGTTGCGTCACCGCCGCCTGGCTCGCGCGTTCGGTGACGAGCCGCGTCATCCCCGCCGCGCGATCATAGCGCGGACGGCGCGCAAGCCCCGAGTCCACGACGACGCGGATGCCGTCGAGCGTCAGGCTGGTTTCGGCAATAGAGGTCGCGAGCACGACCTTGCGCGCGCCATCGCGGTCGGGCGCGATCGCGGCGCGTTGCGCGGCGGGGTCGAGGCTGCCGTGGAGCTTGTGAAGGATGATCCCCGCGCCGAGCCCGTCAAGCCGCTCGGCAGTGCGTTCGATCTCGGCGACCCCGGGCAGGAACGCGAGCACCCCGCCGCTTTCCTCGCGCAATGCAAGCCGGATCGCGGCGGCGATCGAATCCTCGATCCGCTGTTCCCCCGCGCGCCCGAGATGGCGCAGCGTCAGCGGAAACATCCGGCCTTCGCTCTCGATGACGGGCGCGTCACCCATCAGTCCGGAGAAGCGCGACCCGTCGAGCGTCGCGGACATCGCGAGCAGCCGCAGATCGGGGCGCAACCCGCCCTGCGCATCAAGCGCAAGCGCGAGGCCGAAATCGCTGTCGAGGCTGCGTTCATGCACTTCGTCGAACAGCACCGCCGATACGCCGCCCAGTTCGGGATCGTTCTGGATCCGCGCGACGAAGATCCCCTCGGTCACCACCGTCACCCGCGTCGCGGCGGAGCGTTTCGAATCCATCCGGGTCGCATAGCCGAAGGTCTTGCCGACCGGCTCGCTCGCCTGCGCCGCCATCCGCTCGGCAGCGGCGCGCGCGGCGAGGCGGCGCGGGGAGAGCAGCAGGATCTCGCCGGTGCACCACGGCTCGGCGAGCAGCGACGGGGCGACCGCGGTGGTCTTGCCCGCGCCGGGGGGCGCGACGAGCACCGCGTTGGCGCGGTCGCGCAAGGTTTCGAGCAGCGACGGCAGGACGGCGTGGATGGGCAGGGCGACGGTCACGCTGCTTCCCTACCGCAGGATCGTGCGTTTGGAACGTGCGGTGTTGCGATGACGGCTTTGTCATCGTCGGCGTCCTAGTATCTCACGAAGCCCCGATGCTAGGCGACGGGAATTGCAAGCGGAGTAAAGACATGGCGGGTCACGGCCATTCGCATAGCGGGCACGATCACGGAAACGGCGGGCACGGCCATAGCCACGGGCATAGCCATGGCGGCCACGGCCACAGCCATGCCCCCGCGAGCGGGCACGACCGCGCGTTCGCAGTGGGGATCGCGCTCAACCTGAGCTTCATCGTCGGCGAGGTCGTGTTCGGGCTGATGGCGCATTCGGTGTCGCTGCTCGCCGACGCGGGGCATAACCTGTCCGACGTGCTCGGGCTCGGCGCGGCATGGGCGGCGATCGCGCTCGGGCGGCGCTCGCCGTCGAAGCGGTTTACCTATGGGCTCAAGGGCTCGACGATCCTCGCCGCCCTGCTCAACGCGCTGCTGCTGCTCGTCGCGCTCGGCGCGATCATGCTCGAGGCGGTCCAGCGGCTTGCGGTCCCCGCGCCGGTCGATGGCCCGCTGGTCGCGTGGGTCGCGGGGGCGGGGATCCTCGTCAACGGCGTGACTGCGCTGATGTTCCTGCGCGGGAGCGGGGACGATCTCAACATCCGCGGCGCGTATCTCCACATGGCAAGCGACGCGATGGTGTCGGCGGGGGTCGTGGTGTCGGGGCTGCTGATCTGGTGGACTGGCGCGGTGTGGCTCGACCCTGTGGTCAGCATCGTCATCGCGGTGCTGATCTTCCTCCAGACCTGGGGGTTGCTGCGCGAATCGGTCGAGATGTCGCTTGCAGCGGTCCCACGCGGGATCGATTCGGATGCGGTGCGCGCCGAGTTGCAGGAGCTTCCGGGGGTGGCGCGGGTGCATCACGTCCATATCTGGCCGATGAGCACGACCGAGACGGTGCTGACCGCGCATCTGGTGATGCCGGGCGGGCATCCGGGCGATGCCTTCCTCGATACCGCGCGCGGGATGCTCAAGGAGCATTTCGGCATTGGCCACGCGACGCTGCAGGTCGAGCTCGCGGCGAGCGATCCGGTGGTACAGACGGGGTGCCCAATCGACTGATCGGCCCTCGTCCGCACCGCGATCAGGCGCGCGCGTTCACGATCCGATGGCGGACGAGACGTTGTTGAACGTGCTGGCGACCTTGCCGCCGAGCGTTTGCATCGCAGTGATGGCGGCGACCGCGATCAACGCCGCGATCAAACCATATTCGATCGCGGTCGCGGCGCGACGGTTGGTCCAGATCTTCATGTGCGTCGTCCCCACGGCGGTTTGTCTCCGCAGGGATAACGAAATAATCCTGAAGCGCCGTGAGCGGACGCCTCCGGGAGATTACAGTAGAACTGCCGATCCGGCGCTCAGTACGCGCGCGCCACCGCGAATTCGACCGCTTCGATCATCGCGTTCTTCGCCTGGCCGTTGGCAAAGCCGCCGAGCGCATCGATCGCACGCTGGCCGTAATGCCGGGCGCGCGCGAGCGTATCCTCGACCGCACGGGTCGAACGAACGAGATCGATCGCGCGTGCGAAATCCTCGTCGCGATTGCGGTGGCCCTCGATCGCGGCCTTCCAGAAGGTGCGATCCTCGGGCGTGCCGCGCGCATAGGCGAGGATGACGGGAAGCGTCGCCTTGCCCTCGCGGAAATCGTCGCCCGCATCCTTGCCCATCGTGCCTGCGTCGGAGACGTAATCGATCGCATCGTCGACCAGCTGGAACGCGATACCGAGGTTGCGCCCATAGGAATCGAGCGCAAGCTCCTCCGCCTCGGGCCGCTCGGCGACCACTGCGGACACGCGGCAGGCGGCGGCGAACAGCGCGGCGGTCTTCGCGCCGATGATGTCGAGATAGCGTTCCTCGGGGGTGTCGACCCGGCGCGCGGCGGTGAGTTGGTTCACCTCGCCCTCGGCGATGATCGCGCTCGCGCCCGACAGGATGCCGAGCACCTTGAGCGAGCCGTCCTCGACCATCAGCTCGAACGAGCGGCTGAACAGGAAATCGCCGACGAGCACGCTCGCGGGGTTGCCCCAGATGAGATTGGCGGTGCGCTTGCCGCGGCGCAGGTCCGACCCGTCGACGACATCGTCGTGGAGCAGCGTGGCGGTGTGGATGAACTCGACCGCGGCGGCGAGCCGGTGGTGCCGCGTGCCGGTGTAGCTCAGCAGCCGCGCGCTCGCGAGCGTCAGCATCGGGCGCATGCGCTTGCCGCCACCCGCGATCAGATGCCCGGCAAGCTCGGGGATCAGCGGGATCTGCGACTGCATGCGCGACAGGATCACGGCGTTGACCATGTTCATGTCGCCCGTGACAAGCTGGACCATCGGTTCGAGCGATGGGGTGGGCCGTGTGTCGCCCAGGCGGTGGATCGTGGCGGTCATCTGCGGTGCGATGTGGCCGCGCTGCGGTCCAAACGCAAGCCTTTGCGGGTTGCACTGTGCGTGGCGGTCGACCAAAAAGACGCATCACGGGATAGGAGCACGCTGATGTCCGACGAAACGCTCCGCGGATATCGCCAGAGCATCGACAATATCGACGCCGCTCTGGTGTTCCTGCTCGCCGAACGCTTCAAGGTGACCAAGGCGGTCGGCAGCTACAAGGCGCAGACCGGACTCCCCCCCGCCGACCCGGGCCGCGAGGAAGCACAGATCGCGCGGCTGCGCGGGCTGGCGCACGATGCGCAGCTCGATGCAGATTTCAGCGAGAAGTTCCTGCGGTTCATCATCGACGAGGTGATCCGGCATCACGAGCGGGTGCGCGAGACGGAATGATAGCAACGTGATTGCGGCTGGCGGCTTCCCGCCGGTTCGCGACATCCAGCCGCCACGCACGCAAGCGCGGTGCCTGAGGCGTGTCGGAAGCTATCGGGTGCATAGCGAAGGGACTGAAGACGTTCAGCGCCGCGCAACTTTGAGCTGATTTCGGGAAAACGGAAACCCCGACATGCAGCATCACCGAGAATAGTCCGGACGTTCGATATCCGCTACGATACCGACCTGCTCCGGCGTCCAGCCTAACGTCTGCTTCGTCCACGCATTGGAGGCCGGGCCGTTGTTCCCGATCCACACCGCCAACGGGCCGAAATGGACTTCCGCTTCCGCCTGCGTCAGCGACTTTGCGGGAAGACCGAGCTGCCTGCCGATCGCTTCGGCGATCTCGCGGTAGGAAACGCCTTCCTCGCCCACCGCGTGATAGGCTTCGCCGCACGCGCCACGTTCGAGCGCGAGACGGTAGACGCGCGCTGCGTCTTGGCGGTGAACCGCTGGCCATAGGTTTGCACCGTCGCCTACATAGGCGGACACACCTTTGTCGCGGGCGACGGCGGCGAGCATTGGCACGAAGCCGTGCGTCTCGCCTTTGCCGTGCACGGAACGCGGGTTGCGCACGACGCTGGCGTGCACGCCACGCTTGGCCAGGGCAAAAGCGGTCTGCTCGGACGCTCGTGGAAACGCGGCCATCACGGTCGGTCGTTCGGTCTCGACCGCTTTCTCGCCGGTCAGATGCAGAAAGCCGCTCGTGACGACGATGGGCCTGGAAGATCCCGCGAACACGTCGCCGAACGTCTCGATCGCCGTCCGGTCCTCGGCGGCCAATTCGGCGATGCGAGAGAGATCCAGACCAAAGGCGGTATGGATGATGCCGTCCGCGTCGGTCGCGCTCCTGCGTAGAGCATCGAGGTCGCGGAGTTCGCCGATCAACGGGGTGCCCCCCGCGGCTGCAAGTGCCGCGCCTTTATCTTCCGATCGTACCAGGCCGACGACGGAGTGGCCGGCCGCGATCAAGTCACGCGCGATCACCGAACCAATCCAACCACTCGCGCCTGTCAGGAATACGTGCATTGTAGCGTCCTTGCTGATTCAAGCGGATAAGGGCATGATCGCCGTCAGTGACTGACATAAGCGGGATGTCAGTCACTGACAAGGATTTTGATGGCACGAGAGACGTCAGGCGCTCGACTTCGCCTTCAGCGGGCAGCGGTAGAGCTGTTTCGCGAGCGTGGTTACGATCGCACCACCGCGGCCGAGATAGCAGCGCGCGCCGGCGTGACGGAGCGGACGTTCTTTCGTTATTTCCAGGACAAGCGGGAAGTGTTGTTCGATGGTCAGGCCGTGCTGGTGGACGCGCTCACCGCTTCGATCGCCGACACGCCGGTTGAGTTGAGGCCGCTCGATACGTTGTTCAGGGCGTTCCGATCGGTAACGTCGCTTCTCGAGAACAACCGCCCTTTCTCCAAGCCCCGGCAAGAGGTCATCTCTGCCACGCCCGCACTCCAGGAACGCGAACTCGCGAAGCTGGAAGCGCTTTCCAGTTCTCTAGCGCTCGCGCTGAAAGGGCGTGGCGTATCCGACCTTCAGGCCACATTGGCGGCCCGCACGGGCTTGGCTGCATTCGCTCATGCCACGCTATCATGGCTTGATGATGGGGATCCGGGGCTGGCTGAGCGTCTTGATCAAGCCGAACGAGCACTCCGATCGCTCCTGTAACGGCGCCGGATATTTCGTAAACCTTCATCTTCGGGGCGGCGGCGGTTGCCCAATGTCCGCGGTCGCTTCTAGAATTTCCGATAGTGGCCGGTCCGTTCCCCATCAACTCCCGCCCTCGACGGTTCGCAGCTCTACGCATTTCCGAACCACCCCCCAAAGCGCAATCGCGCTGTACCCGCGCGCGAAGCGATGGCAGACGGTGCCGCATCGTCCGACCGCTGCGCCAATAGCATCGGTCCGCACCAGGAGTAGCTGATGGCCTTGAATCCCGGCGGATCGTCCGCCCAAGCACCCGCCGCGGGGGATGCCGACAAGGGCGTCAACGCGCCCGACCTGCAGGTGTTCGTCTTCGCGCTGTTCTTCATCTTCGGCGGGATCACCAGTCTCAACGACGTGATCATCCCCAAGCTGAAAGACCTGTTCACGCTCAATTACGGGCAGGCGCTGCTGGTCCAGTCGGCGTTCTTCGCGGCCTATTTCGTCTTCTCGCTTCCCGCCGCCGCGATCGTGCGCAAGCTCGGCTACATGCAGACCGCGTCGGTCGGGCTGTTGCTGATGACGCTCGGCTGCGTGCTGTTCATCCCGGCGTCGTCGTCGGGGACGTTCATCGTCTTCCTGATGGCGTTGTTCGTGCTCGCGATTGGCATCACCACGGTGCAGGTCGTCGCCAACCCGCTGATCAGCCTGCTGGGGGCACCCAAGACCGCGTCGAGCCGCCTGACCTTCGCGCAGTTCTTCAACTCGCTCGGCACGACGATCTTCCCGATCGTCGGCTCGATCCTGATCCTCGGCAATCTCGCCAAGGTCGATTCGAAGACGCTGACCGGCGCCGCGCTCGACGCGCATCGCACCGCGGAGACGCAGGTCGTCGTCCACACCTATCTCGGGCTGGCGATCGCGCTGGTGCTGGTCGCGGTCGTCGTGTGGTCGCGGCGCAAGCGCTTGCCGCACACGGTCGAGCAGCATGGCAGCATCTTCCAGGCGTTCGACCTGCTCAAGCGCCCGCGCTTCGCGTTCGGGACGGCATGCATCTTCCTCTATGTCGGCGCCGAAGTCGCGATCGGGTCGCTGATCGTCAGCTATCTCGAACAGCCCAACACGATGGCGTTCGACGCGGTCACCGCGGGCAAGCATGTCGCCTATTACTGGGGTGGCGCGATGGTCGGGCGCTTCATCGGCGCGTTCGTGCTGCGTGTGGTATCGCCGGGCAAGGTGCTCGCGGGCGTCGCGATCGGGGCGATGGCGCTGATCGCGCTGTCGACGCACAGCACCGGCGCGCTCGCCGGCTGGTCGCTGCTTGCGATCGGGCTGATGAACTCGATCATGTTCCCGACGATCTTCAGCCTCGCAAGCGAAGGGCTCGGCGCGCGCGCGGCGGAAGGCTCGGGGATCATCGCGACCGCGATCGTCGGCGGAGCGATCGTCCCGCCGCTGACCGGGGTGCTTGCGGACAATTCGACGCTGCAGTTCGCGCTGCTGGTGCCTGCGCTCTGCTATCTGGTGATTGCAGGCTACGGCATCTTCACCCGCAAGCCGGTGGCCTGAGGGTTTGCGTCACCCCGGCGCAGGCCGGGGTGACGGCAATCGGTTTACGGCATCGAGATCTGGACGATCGCGTCGATCTCGACCGCGGCACCCAGCGGGAGCGCCGACACGCCGACCGCGCTACGCGCATGCTTGCCCGCTTCGCCAAACAGCTCGACCATCAGGTTCGACGCACCATTGGCGACCTTGGGCTGATCGGTGAACTCAGGCGTAGAATTGACGAACACGCCGAGCTTGACGATCCGCTCGACCCGGTGAAGCCCGCCGAGCGCCGCCTTGACCTGCGCGATCAGCATCAAGGCGCACGCCTGCGCGGCTTCCATGCCGCCGTCGATGTCGACCGAATCGCCCAGCCGACCCGTGATCAGCGCGCCGTCCTTGAACGGTAACTGCCCCGAGATGTGCAGCAGCCCGTTGACCTCGACCGTCGGTACATAGGACGCGACCGGCGCGGCGGCGGCGGGGAGGGTGAGGCCGAGCTCGGCAAGCTTGTGGTCGATATGGTCGGTCATGGAAGGCTCCTGGGAATGAATGGGGTCAGGCCGGCTGGCCGGCGGCGAAACGCTCCGCGATCCAGCGTTCCGCAACCTGCCAGTCATCGAGGCGGATATGCGCATCGGGGGCGGGGGGGATGTTGGGGGCGAGGCTCGGCTCGGAAACCATATGCAGGCGGTGGACGCCCGGCGCATGCTGCGCGACCGAGGCATGATGCACCGCGAGATCGTCGACGAACACGGTGACGGGATCGCCGAACTCGGCGACCAGCCGCGCGACGGGATCGCCCTTGCCGCCCTGGTTGGTCTCAACCCGGTAATCCATGTCATGCCCGA
Source organism: uncultured Stakelama sp. (assembly GCA_964575105.1). Taxonomy (GTDB): domain Bacteria; phylum Pseudomonadota; class Alphaproteobacteria; order Sphingomonadales; family Sphingomonadaceae; genus Sphingomonas. The sequence continues at coordinate 3,733 of CAZNQA010000028.1, read as the reverse complement.
GCAATTGCGCGATCCGCGGTTCGCGGTTGTGGTCCCCCAGATTGGTCAGGATCACGACATCGGCCACCTGCGACAGTGCGGCGAGCGCCTCGCGGGCGTGCGGGACGAGCGTCTGGCGACCCATCTCGTTCGGGAAGAAGCCGTCGAGCAGCTCCCACATTTCCTCGCGCGTCGGCGCGGGCCCGCCATTGCGGCGCGACATGCTGTTGGCGAAATCACCGCCTTCGATCGCGAAATCAATATCGTGCGACTCGCGCAGCCAGACGCCGAAATGCCGGACCATATGGAGCAGCACTTCGTCGCAATCGCAGATCAACAGGCCCTTCACGCATATTCTCCGCTATCGTTCGGGCCATCGAGCGCGGCATGCGCCCGGGCCAGGTCTTCTGGCCGCACCCCGAGCCCGTCCGCGCAGGCGATCAGGTCGGGTTCGTGCGCGAGCAGGAACGCAAGCGTCGCCGACAGCACCGCCGGGTCGCTCGCGCGGGCGCGCAGGTCGCCAGGGGTCAGCCCGGTCACGTCGAGCAGCCGCAAGGCTCGCTCGGGCTCGGCCAGTGTCCATACCAACGCACGAAGCGCAAGTTCCGACGGATCGTTGTTTGTCACCGAGGGGCGCATTGCGTAATGAGGAAACCCATGGACGAGGAAAGCTCCGGCGTGGCAAAAAGGGTGCTCGTTGTCGAGGACAACGAACTCAATCTCAAACTTTTCTGCGACCTGTTGGAGGCGCACGAATACGCCACCGAAGGCGTGCGCGACGGGCGCGAGGCGGTGGTGCGCGCGCGCGAGTTCCGCCCCGACCTGATCGTGATGGACATCCAGTTGCCGCATGTCAGCGGCTACGACCTGATCCTCCAGCTGAAGGCGGATCCCGTGCTTCGCGCGATCCCGGTGATGGCGGTAACGGCCTATGCCGGGCGCGAGGATGAGGAACGGATCCGCGCGGCAGGGGCGGACGCTTATGTGTCCAAGCCGATCTCGCTGGTTCGCTTCGTCGATGCGGTTGCGGCGTTGCTGTAACGGCCTCCCTTCCGTTCGTTTCGAGCGTAGTCGAGAAACCTGCGCTGTGCCCGGTTTCGCGACTACACCTGAAACGAACGGGTAGAGGGGCGTTCCGGCGCAACGCCAACCCATGCGACGAGTCCATCCCGCCAGCCCACGCAAAAAAAGCCGCAAGGCTTGCGCCCGCGGCTTTCGGCCGGGGGCGAACCCCCGCAAAGGCAAACCGCAAAAGCGGCTTACTTGATCTTGGCTTCCTTGAACTCGACATGCTTGCGCACGACGGGATCGTACTTGCTGAAGCTCAGCTTCTCGGTCTTGGTACGCGGGTTCTTCTTCGTGGTGTAGAAGAAGCCAGTGTCCGCCGTGCTGACGAGCTTGATCTTGACCGTGGTCGGCTTTGCCATGACCTGAATTCCTGTGATCTAAAAATGCAAAAGCGGCGAACCGGTCGCCGCTCTCAAGCGCCGTCCGATGGCGGAAGTGGCGGGCGATGTCAAGCCGGCTGTGCCGCCGCGGCAAGCGGCACAGGACATTTAACGCCGCCTTTACCGGGTCCGGCGCAAGCTCCGGGCCTAGGGAGTATCCTGCCATGATGCCAGCATTCGCGACCATGTCCTCCGATTCCACCGCGCTTGCCGAACGGGTGATGCGAATCGCCGCGTGTGCCGGAAACCTGCCGATTCCCGCAATCGCCGCCGAGGTCGAGGCGATTCGCGTCGCCGCGCGTGCAAGGGGTCATCTTCCGGCGGTCGCGGTTACGCAGGCGATCTCGGCGGCGCTGGAACGCGGCGAGCGGGGCGCATTGGTGCAGGCGTGGCTCGGCGTGCTGCGCGATGCGGTCCTGTCCGAACGACACGACGTGCGGGCACGCGAAACCTACGTCGCAGCGTGTTCCGTGCGACTCGCCGGCTGATCCCGATTTGTCTCAGTGATGGCGGCGTTCAGCGTTCGCAACGCATGGGGATCGAGCCGCTCGATCTCGCCAAACGCAATTTTGCGATACGCCGACCTCGGTCGATCGGCTATTGGACCGGTATCGTAACGATACCCATCAGGAGCCGTTCCATGACGACCGAAACGCTGAATACCCCGACCGACCTCTCGAGCAACGCCACCAGGACCGTCGCGCAGGCCCTCAATGCTATCCTCGCGGATACGTTCGCGCTTTACCTGAAGACCAAGAATTTCCACTGGCACGTCTCGGGTCCGCATTTCCGCGACTATCACCTGATGCTCGACGAGCAGGCCGCGGAGATCTTCGCGGGGACCGATGCCATCGCCGAGCGCGTCCGCAAGACCGGCAATACCACGCTCCGCTCGATCGGCGACATCGCGCGGCACCAGAGCGTCGTCGACAATGACGCCGATTTCGTCTCGCCCGAGGCGATGCTGTCCGAATTGCGCGACGACAATCTCCGGCTGGTCGAGGCACTCCGCGCGGCGAAGGACCTCGCCGACGCGGCGAAGGACAATGCCACCAGCGCGATGATCGACGACTGGACCGATCAGGCCGAACGCCGCGCCTGGTTCCTGTTCGAGACCGGGCGCAAGGGCTGATCCCGATCGGTCAACGCGCCGCCGGGCCAAGGGTCAGCAGCCAGAGGTCCGGGGGCGCATTGACGCGGAACGGGACGATGCTCGTGCCGACTCCGGCGGTCACCAGCGTGATCCCACGCGACGTCCGCGAGATGCCGCACCGGTAGTTCGCTGCAGCGACCGGGTTCGTCAGGCCGAACGGTTGAAGATCGACCTGTCCGCAATGCGTGTGGCCGACGAGTTCCAGCTGAATGCCGCGATCGAGCAACATCTCCGTACTGCTGTGCGAAAGCGCGATCGGCACCCCGGGCAATAGCTGCACGGCCGCGAGCGTCTTCGCAATATCCTGCCGTCCGTGGAGGAGGTCGTCGATCCCTGCGATGGTCAGTGCGCCGCGGGGGACGGCTTCGTTGACCAGCACGCGGATCCCCGCGGCTCGCAGGGCACGGATGATGCGCGCGGGATCGGTGTCGTAATCATGGTTGCCCATCACCGCGACGACGCCCAGCGGCGCGCGCAACGCCGCGAGAGGGGCGACCAGCTGCGGTGCGAAGGTACGTGCGGTGACCGCCCTGTGCCCGGCGATATAGTCGCCCGCGAGCAGCACCAGATCCGGCTTTAGCGCGTTGACCTGCCCGACGATCCGCCGCAGCCGCGCGGCATCCATCGCCTCGTTGCCGATATGGATGTCGCTGAGCACGACGACGCGGACAGGGGGTGTGCCTTGGGGCCAGTGCCGAACCGCGATGTGACCGCGCCGGACGATCGGATCGATCCGGGCATTATGGTGCGCCCACGCAAAGAGCCCGACCGCGACGATCATTCCCAGCAGGAGGCAGGATCGAACAAGGGCCATGCCGCGCGCCTAGCCGGATGACGCCAGCACCGCCAGCGATGATACCGCTGGTGGAACAACTATCGGGAGCCCATGTTCTGATACGATGCGGGCTTTTGCGGACCTTCTCGACCGGTTGATCTATACGCGCTCGCGCAACGCCAAGCTGCGCCTGATCGTCGATTATCTGCGCGTGACACCCGATCCCGATCGCGGTTGGGCAATGGCGGCGCTGACCGGCGAACTCGATCTGCCCGGGGTCAAGCCAGCGGTGATCCGTGCGCTGATCGAGGCGCGGGTCGACCCGATCCTTTTCCGGATGAGCCGCGACTATGTCGGCGATACCGCCGAGACGGTCGC
>CAZNQA010000027.1:0-38950 GCA_964575105.1 uncultured Stakelama sp. | reverse complement strand
GGCGACAAGGGCATGCACGACCATGCGGTCGATCAGGCCGGCACCTATGAGGTCGCGATCGAAGCGATCGAGATGGCCAAGGCCAAGGGCTTCCGCGTCCAGGTCAATTGCACCGTGTTCGACGGCGCGGATTCGACCCGGCTCGCGGGCTTCTTCGACGAGATGCAGAAGCGTGGCGTCGAGATCACCATCTCGCCGGGCTATTCGTACGAGCGCGCCGCCGACCAGGAGCATTTCCTGACGCGCGAGCGGACCAAGAACTTCTTCCGCGACGTGTTCCGCAAGGGCGATGGCGGCAAGGCGTGGACCTTCACCAACTCGCCGCTGTTCCTCGATTTCCTCGCGGGCAACCAGACGTACGAGTGCACCCCCTGGTCGATGCCGCTGCGCACCGTCTTCGGCTGGCAGAAGCCGTGCTACCTCGTCGGCGAAGGCTATGTCGACACGTTCGAGCAGCTGATGGAAGGCACCGACTGGGACCAGTATGGCGTCGGCAAGTATGAGAAGTGCTCGAACTGCATGGTCCATTGCGGGTTCGAGGGCACTGCCGCCAGCGACTCGATCCGTCATCCGCTCAAGATGTTCAATATCGGGCGCAAGGGCGTGAAGACCGAGGGGCCGATGGCACCCGACATCGACCTGAGCCATGCGCGCAAGTCGACCGACGTCCATTCGCTACACGTCGAGCGCGAGCTCGCGAAGATCAAGGCGGCCGATCCCGAGGGCTTCAAGCGCACCCAGCGCGCGGCCTAACGCGCTGAACGCCGCACCGGCATCCCGGCCGGTGCGGATCAGCGCGGGGAGTTGCGCGGGGTTCCGCGCAAGCGACGCGAGGATCGAGCCCAGTGCTACGCCGCCATCGGGTTTCATCCCTACGAGCGCTGCCGGTGGGAGCGCGTGGTCCGCGCTGTCGGAAATGGTGCGGACGATCGCGAACGGCAGGTTGTGGCGCGCGGCGACGCGGGCGGCGATGTGGGATTCCATGTCGACGGCGATTGCGCCTGTCGCAGCAAAGAGCGCGGTCTTTTCGGTGACGGAAGCGATGATGCTATCCGCGCCGACAACGGTGCCGCGATGCGCGTCAGATAGAGCGAGCGCGATCCACTCCACCAACGCGCTGCTTCCCCGGCGAAAGCCGGGGCCCAGTAGCGAAGGTGGCTGTGATCGAGCGCTGTCCGCGACAACCTCAGACATCTCTACTGGGCCCCGGCCTTCGCCGGGGAAGGAAGCTGGGTGAAGGCTCCCCACCACCACATCCCCCGCGCGCAACGGCGGATCCAGCGCCCCCGCCACTCCGCACGACAACACCAGCGAAGCGCTTCCAACCGCCGCATCGAGCTCGCGCTCCAGCCGCGCCGAGTCCCCGCCGCCAGCCACGACCACGAACCCCGGCCGCGCAATGATCGCCGCCTCGCGCACCAGACCGCAGGCGACCAGCACGCTCACATCCCGAACGCCGGCCGCGCGCTGTTCGAGCGTTTGAGGTTGCGATAGCGCGCCACCGCCCACAGCGGAAAATATGCCGGATAGCCATGATACCGCAGATAGAACACGCGCGGGAATCCGCCGCCCGTGTACATCTCCTGCCCCCACAGCCCCTCGTCGTCCTGCGTCGCGATCAGGTGGCGCACGCCGCGCTCGACCGCGGGATGATCGACCTTCCCCGCCGCCATCAGCGCGAGCAGCGCCCAGCCGGTCTGCGACGCGGTCGACGGCGCGGGCGTATAGCCCTTGTAGTCGAGCGCGTAGCTGTCGCAGTCCTCGCCCCAGCCGCCGTCGAGGTTCTGGATGTGAATCAGCCAGTCCGCGGCCTTGCGCATCATCGGATGCTTGGTGTCGAGCCCTGCGGCGTTGAGCGCGCACAGCACCGACCAGGTGCCGTAGATGTAATTCACCCCCCAGCGCCCGAACCAGCTGCCGTCGGGCATCTGCTCCTTCTCGAGGAAGCCCATCGCCGCCGCCATGCGGGGGCTGTCGATCGGCTCTCCGAGCTGCGCGAGCATCGACACGACTCGCGCGGTCACGTCACTGGTCGGCGGGTCGAGCAGCGCGCCGTGATCAGCGAAGGGGATGTTGTTGAGATAGTGATAGCTGTTGTCCGCATCGAACGCGCCCCAGCCGCCGTCCTTGCTTTGCAGGCCGACGGTCCATTCGACGCCGCGGGCGATGGCGTGGTCGTAGTTCTCTCCCATTCCCGTCACGGGAAGGGTTGCACTCTCTTCTCCCCTCCCCTTCAGGGGAGGGGTCGGGGGTGGGGGCGTATCACCTTGCCCCGGCGTCAGTTTTGCTGGACTTCCCCACCCCAACCCCTCCCCTGAAGGGGAGGGGCTAGAAGGCAGAAGGCCCTGCGCCCGGTCCATCGCCATCACCACCACGGCAGTGTCATCGAGATCCGGATAATGCGCGTTGTTATACTGGAACGCCCAGCCACCCGGCCGGACATCGGGCTTCTCGTCCGCCCAGTCGCCTTTAACATCCAGCACTTGCAACGGCTTCAACCACGCCAGCCCCGCAGCCGCGCGCGCCTCGGCGTCCTCGCCGCCCGCCTCGAGCATCGCGTGCGCCGCGAGCGCGGTATCCCACACCGGCGAAACGCACGGCTGGCAATAGGCCTCGTCATCCTTGACCACGAGCAGCTTCTCGACCGACCGCCGCGCCACCGCGCGCGCGGGATGGTCGTCGGGATAGCCGAGGCAATCGAACATCATCACGCTGTTCGCCATCGCCGGATAGATCGCGCCGAGCCCGTCCTCGCCGTTCAACCGCTCGGTCACGAAGCTGACGCAGGCGTCGATCGCACGCTGCCGCGTCCCCTTGGGCCACAGGCGCTCGACTCGCTTGAGCACGACGTCGAGCCCGTTGAAGAAGGTCGTCCAGCCTGCCTTGGTCCCCGCCGCCTTGCTCGTCAGCTTCGCGCGTTTCGCGGTGTACAGCTCATCGACTCGCACGTCCGAGGCGTTGCGCGCGACCGGCTTCTTCACCGCCAGCACTAGCAACGGTACGATCACGGTCCGCGCCCAATAGGACATCTTCGACAGATGTACCGGGAACCAGCGCGGCAACAGGATCAGCTCGACCGGCAGGGTCGGCACCGAGCTCCACGGCGCGCAATCGAACAGCGCGAGCTGGATCCGGGTGAACACGTTGACCGCCGCCGCGCCGCCCGCCTTGTGGATCGCCGCCCGCGCCTGCGCCATGTGCGGAGCCTCCACGTCGTCGCCGATCATCTTGAGCGCGAAATACGCCTTCACGCTCGCACTGACGTCGAACGCGCCGCCGTGGAACAGACCCCAGCCATGATGCGCCAGCGACTGGATCCGGCGCAGGTACACGCCGATCTTGCGCTCGATCTCGGCATCGCGCGGTTCGCCGAGATAATGCCGTAGCAGCACATATTCCGCCGGGATCGTCGCGTCCGCTTCGAGCTCGAACACCCAATGCCCGTCGGCTTTCTGGCGCCCCGCCAGCGCGGCGGCGGCGCGCGACGCGGTCGCGTCGGCAGCGGCGACGAGATCGTCACGGTCAAGGTTCAGCGTCTGGAGTCCCATATGATGGCCTTAGCCGAGCGTCGCGGTCCGCGCCAAGCGGGCAGCCGTCTCGCCCGATCGAATTGCGCCCTCGATCGTCGCGGGCAATCCGGTCTGCGTCCAGTCCCCCGCGAGGAACAGGTTGCGCCAGCGCGTCTTCGCCGCCGGACGCCGCGCGTCCTGCTCGGGAGTCGCGGCGAAGGTCGCGCGCTTTTCCTTGACGATCTGCCACGTCGGCATTTCTGCCGGGCCACCATGCACCGCGCGGATATCCGACCAGAAGGCACGCGCGAGCTCGGTCCGGTCGCGATCGACCAGATGGTCCGCCGCGCTGACGGTGATCGAGATCCGGTCGGAGAAAGCGAAAATCCATTCCGCCGTCCCGCCGAGGATGCCGACCATCGTCTGCACCCCCGCGGGAGGCGCAATCGCGTAATGCGCGTTGACGATTGCGCGGAAGTCGTTCGGCACGGTCAGTTCGGGGACGAGGTCAGCCGCGACCCATGGCGGGACCGCGAGGATGATCGTCTCGTCGGGTGCGACCGCTTCCACACCGCGCCCGTAATCGAGCGCGACGACGCGGTCGCCCTCGAATTGCAGCGAGCGCAGGCGAGTCCCGAGCGAGCACGTCGTCCCCTTCCCGGCGAGCCAGTCCAGCGCCGGATCGACGAACGCCGCCGCGAGCGACGGTTCGGCGATCTCGGGCCGCATCGCGCGCCCGCCGCGTCCCAGGGTCTCGCGGATCACGCGCGAGGTCAGCACCGCCGAGCCGGTCGCCGAGGCGGTGTTGAGTGCCGCGAGCAGCACCGGGTCGATCAGTTTGTCCCACACCGGCCCGCTCGGATCGACCCGGTCCGCGACGACCTGCCCGGGCTTCCCCCCGGCGAGCGGTGCGAGTCGCAGGTAATCGCGCACGGTCGTCCCCGGCACGCGGCGTCCGTCGCGGCAGATCCACCACGGCACCGGTCCGTCGTTGATCCGCACCGACCAGCGCGACCCGGTGGTGATGTCGGCAAAGGCGAAATCGGCGTGGCGCGGCCCGGTCAACCGGTCGCTCGCGCCGATCGTGTCGAGATAACGATGAACCGCGGGATTGCCCGACAGGACGAGGTGGTTGCCGTTGTCGATCGTCCGCCCGAGCTGCGGATCGTGATAGCTGCGGCAGCGCCCACCCGCCTGCGCCGCGCCATCGACCAGCGTCGCGGTCACGCCCTCGCGCGCCAGATCGACCGCGGCGGACAGGCCCGCCATCCCCGCGCCGACGATGCGGACGCGCTTCGGAACAGAATCGCGCTTCAACGGAACAGGCTGAGCCGCAGGACGGTGAGCAACAGCGCAGGCTTGTTGACGCGGATGCGGGTGCGCGGCGCGCCCCAGCCCGCCGCCTCCATCCGCCGCAGCAGTGGCGCATACACCGCCGCCATCAGCCGGGGTGCGAGCAGGTGACCGCGCGGTCGCGCCGCAAGGATTGCCTGTGCCGCCGTGAAATGCTCGTGCGCCTTGGCGGCAAGCATCCGGCAGGCGCCCTCGATCCGCGGATCGGCGACGAGGATCAGCGGTTCGTCGAGCGCCACGCCCGCATGGACGAGCGGCTCGCGCGGCAGATAGACTCGGCCGATCGTTGCATCCTCGTCGATATCGCGCAGGATGTTGGTGAATTGCAGCGCACGCCCGAGATGATAGGCAAGCTCGACCCCGGGGCGCTCCTCCATCCCGAAAATCCGCACCGACAGCCGCCCGACCGCCGACGCGACCCGGTCGCAATAGAGATCGAGCGTATCGAACGCGGGCCAGCGGATATCGCGCTCGACGTCCATCGCCATCCCGTCGATCACCGCGAGGAAATCCTCCTTGCGCAGCCCGAAGCGTTCGACCGCTTCAGCGAGCAATACCGCCTGTCCGGGGTCGCGGCCCGCGTAAAGCGACTCGATGTCGGCGCGCCATGCATCGAGCGCGACCGCGCGGTCCGCGCGATCGCCGCCCTCGTCGTCGGCAATGTCGTCGACCTGCCGGCAGAAGGCGTAGACCGCGTACATCGCCTCACGCTCTGCCTTTGGGAGCACGCGCATCCCGGCATAGAAGGAGCTGCCCGAAACTTGCGCCTGGAGCTGCGCGGGGGTGGCCTTTGGGTTCATGCCCGACCCTTAACCATTTGCGTCACCGCCGCCAACGCTGCGATCCCCAATGCCTCGGGCGCGCGGTGGTGGACTCGCTGCGACAGGGGATCGCGGCGTTTCAGCCGCGCGTTGAGGCTGACCGCGAGTCGGTGGATGATCGCGACCTCCGCCGCCAACCGCCGGTCGCGAATCTGCCGTGCGAACCCGGCGGACTGCGCGAGCAGAGCATCGGTGCGAGTCGCCATGTCGACGATCACCGCGCGGAGCGCCGGAGTCGCCGTCGCGCCGCCGAGATCCTCCACGCGTGCGTCATGCTGCGCGAGAATGTCGCGCGGGAGATAGACTCGCTGGATCGCGCGGTAATCCTTGCCGCAATCCTGCACGTGGTTGATCACCTGAAGCGCAGCGCACAGCGCGTCCGACGCCGCCCAGGTCGCATGATCCTCGCCGTGGACGTCGAGCACGTAGCGCCCGACCGGCATTGCGGAATAGCGGCAATATTCCATCAGCGCGGGCCAGTCGTCATAGTGATCGACCGTGCAATCGCGCGCAAACGCGACAAGAAGGTCGGTCGCATGCTGCGACGGCAAATGGTGCACGGTCATCGTCTCGCGCAGCGCCAGCGCGGTCGCTTCCGCGTCGCTATGCCCGAGGATCGTCGCGCGCATCTGCCCGAGCAGCGCGAGCTTCTCGTTTGCCGAAGCGGCGGGATTGTCTGCGACATCGTCCGCCGCGCGCGCGAAATGGTAGAAGGCCATCACCGGCGCGCGGTGCGCCTTCTTGAGCAGCACCGAAGCGACGGGGAAATTCTCATCCTTGTGACCCTTGCCCGAGGCGAGTGCGGTGGCGGTCATGACGTCGAGCTTTCCTGATGGCGCGCGGCCTGGACCCGGCCCTTCCACATGCCCCCGCGCCCGCGACCATGCTGCCATGCCGACAGCAACGTGCATCCGGCATAGAAAGTCGCGATCAGCGGCAACGCCAGTCCCCACATGGGCGCGCGGCGATAGAAGCGCAGCATCGGCTGGAACGCCAGCGCCATCACCACCCAGGCGGCGATCGCGGTCATCTGCACCGGCCCTTCCCCGAAGATCGCGAGCAACGGTGGCGCGAGATAGGTGAGCGCGAGCCCGAGTGTGGTGCCCGCGAGCAGCACCGGCGAATAGTTGAGCTGCGCATAGGCCGAGCGCGAGATCATCTGCGCCACAGACTCCCACGTGTCGTAGCGCCGGATGCTGACCGCGCGGTCGGTCAGGCCAAGCCAGATCGGCCCTTGCGTCTTCATCAACGCGCCGAACGCGCAATCGTCGATCAGCGCGGAGCGGACCGCAGCGATCCCGCCCGCCGTTTCGAGCGCGCGCCGCTCGACCAGCATCACCCCGCCCGCCGCCGCGCCCTGCCCGCTGCCGCGCCGGTTCACCGCCGCGAACGGATAGAGCATCTGGAAGAACCACACGAACGCCGGGATCAGCGCGCGCTCGGCAAAGCTCTCGCAGCGGAGCCGCGCCATCAGCGAGACGAGTACCCGCTCCTCCGCCACCGCGCGCGCAACGAGCGTCCGCAGCGTATCGGGCGCATGCGCGATGTCCGCATCGGTGAGCAGCAGATAATCGGGCGAGTCCCCCGCCGCCGCGATCCCTTGCGAGACCGCCCACAGCTTCCCGGTCCAGCCGCTCACCAAGGCCGCGCCAGGGATGATGTCCACCCGGTCACCCCCCGCAGCGCGTGCAATTTCGGCGGTGCCGTCGCTGCTCGAATCGTCGACGAGCAGGATGCGGAAGTCGCCCGGATACTCCTGTGCCGCAAGACTGCCGATCGATCGTGCGATCACCTCGGCCTCGTCGCGCGCGGGGACGATCGCGACGACCGACGGCCAGCGCGAACCGCCCGTCAGCGCAGGCGTCCACCGGGAGACGTCATCGGCTTCTTCCGTTTCGTCATGCTTCTGGGCAGCACCCTCGAGCGGCATCGAGTCGCGCTCGGCGGTCTGCCAGAAGCCGTCGCGCGCGACGAACAGCACCAGCCAGATCAGCAGCGACGCAAGCGCAATGCCGAACGCGATCATGCGAGCATCCCCGCCTGCCGGAACCACGCCACCGCATCCTCGAGCGCTTCCCGGTACGGTCGCGCACGATAGCCAAGCTCCGCTTCGGCGCGTGCGCTCGAATAATACATGTCGTGCGCCGCCATCCGCAGCGCATCCAGCGTCAGGAACGGCTCCTTGCCCGTCACACGCGCCAGCTTTTCATTCGCCCACGCCAGCGGAAACAAAGGCGCGCGGGGAATCTGCACCGTCGGTGGCTTGCGCCCGACGATCGCCGCCACGCTCGCGAGCATCTCGCGCAGCGACACGTCCTGCCCGCCGAGCACATAGCGTTCGCCGATCACCCCGTGCGCCATCGCCGCGATATGCCCGTCCGCGACATCGTCGACATGCACCAGATTGAGCCCGCTCTCGACGAACGCGGGCATCCGGCCCGACGCCGCCTCGACGATGATCCGCCCGGTCGGCGTGGGCCGCGCATCACGCGGGCCGATCGGGGTCGAGGGGTTGACGATCACCGCGGGCAGGCCCTGCTCGCGCACCATCGCCTCGACCAGCCGCTCGGCGACGACCTTGCTGCGCTTGTACGCGCCGACCGCCTGTTCGGGGGTCGCGGGGCGGCTTTCGTCGGAGGGTTTGCCGTGGTCGGGCCGCAGCGTCGCGACGCTGCTGGTATAGACGATCCGCGCCACGCCGGCAGCCAGCGCGGCGTCCATCACCATCTGCGTGCTCAACCGGTTGTTGCGGACGATCTCCTGGGTGTCGGGGGCCCAGATGCGATAGTCGGCGGCGACGTGATACAAATGCGTCACGCCAGCCATCGCGCGCGCCATCGCCTCGGGGTCGCGCGCATCGCCCTCGACGATCTCGCCGGGGAAGTCGGTCAGGTTGGTCCGCGCGCTGCTCGCGCGCGCCAGCCCGCGCACCCGCGCGCCCGCTGCCGACAGCCGCCGCGCGACCGCCGACCCGACGAAGCCGGACACCCCGGTCACCAGCGTAATAGGTTGATCGCTCACGCAGCCTCCATGCGGCGACGCTGTAGAACGCCGCGCCGCAAGCGCAAACATTCTCGCGCAACCGAACAGCAACAAAGTCCGCCCAGCCGCGACATGACAGCTTTTTCACACGCGCGCGCCTATACCCGTCATTCGGGCAACGCTACGGGGGTGGCATCGTGATCCATTTTCTCCACTTGATTGGGACGGCGCTGGGCTGGCTGGCGATCGTGGTGGCGGCGCTCGGGGTCGTCTATTCGACCGCCGCTGCGATCGTCTTCCGCCGCTATTTCGCCTCGGCCACCCCAGCGCCCGTGCGGCGCGATGCGGTCACGCTGGTCAAGCCGCTCTATGGCGATGAACCGCGGCTCTATGCCAATCTCGCGAGCTTCCTCGCGCAGGATCATGCCGGACCGATCCAGTTGCTGTGCGGAATCCAGCGCCACGACGATCCCGCGATCGCGGTGGTCGCGGCGCTGAAGGCCGCGCACCCCGACGCGCAGATCGATCTCGTCGTCGACGGTACGGTCCACGGCGCGAGCGGCAAGCTCTCCAACCTCATCAACATGGAACCGCTGATCCGCCACGATGTGGTCGTGCTCAGCGACAGCGACATCGCGGTCGCGCCCGATTATCTCGCGCAGATCCTGCGCGCGCTCGATCAGCCAAAGACCGGGATCGTCTCCTGCGTCTACGCCGGTCGCGGCGACACCGGCTTCTGGTCGCACTTGGGCGCGGCGGGGGTGAGCTACCAGTTCATGCTCGGGCTCGTCTTCGGGGTCGCCAACAAGCTTGCGACGCCGTGCATGGGATCGACGATCGCGATGACGCGCGAGACGCTGCGCCGGATCGGCGGATTCACCCGTTTCGCCGACAAGCTCGCGGACGATTATGCGATGGGCGAAGCGGTCCGCGCGCTCGGGCTCGAGATCGCAGTGCCGGCGATGCTGGTCGACCATGCGTTCGACGAGACCAGCTTCGCGGCGCTGTGGCGCCACGAACTCCGCTGGGGGGCGACCGTGCGCGACGTCGCCTTCTGGCCCTATGTCGGCATCATCATCGGCCTGCCGCTCCCGGTCGCAATCCTGTCGGTGCTGTACTGGCCGACGGTCGGGCTGGTGCTATGTGCGCTGGCGGTCGTTGCACGGTTGGTGGTTGTGCGGAACGTGAATGCGACTGTAGGGAGGCGCATCGCTCCGTGGTGGATGGCGCTGGCGCATGATGGCATGAGTTTTGCCCTTTATATCGCGAGCTTCTTCGTCCGATCGGTTGATTGGCGCGGCGCGACCCTTACAATGAAGAATGACGGCCGCATTGTTGCGGCGCACAAGATCCAGAATGCGGAGCAACGGGCATGATGCGGGCGCTTTTCCTCCAGGCGCCGTCTTTTGACGGTTACGACGGTGGCGCGGGTGCGCGCTACCAGATGAAGCGGGAGGTCAAATCCTTCTGGTATCCGACCTGGCTCGCGCAGCCGGCGGCAATGGTCGAGGGCTCGAAGCTGATCGACGCCCCCGCGCACGACCAGTCGTGGGACGACATCAAGCATGAGTTCGACGATCGCGACCTCGTGATCCTTCACACGTCGACGCCGTCGTTCAACCAGGACATCCGCACCGCCGCGCTGATCAAGCAGCGCAACCCGCGGATCCTGATCGGCTTCGTTGGCGCGAAGGTCGCGGTCGAGCCCGACAAGAGCCTCGCCGCCACCCCTGACGTCGATTTCGTCGCACGCGAGGAATATGACTTCACGATCCTCGAGATCGCGCAGGGCAAGCCCTTGCGCGAAGTCGACGGCATCACCTGGCGCGATTCGGACGGGGCGTTCATCCGCAACCGCGACCGCGCGATGATCGAGGACATGGACTCGCTGCCGATGGTCTCCCCGGTCTACAAGCGCGACCTGCAGATCGACAAATATTTCGGCGGCTACCTCCTGCATCCGTATGTCAGCTTCTACACCGGGCGCGGCTGCAAGAGCCGTTGCACCTTCTGCCTGTGGCCGCAGACGATCGGCGGGCACACCTACCGGTTCCGCTCGGTCGCCAAGGTGATCGAGGAAGTCGAGTACATCATCCGCGAGATTCCCGAGACCAAGGAGATCTTCTTCGACGACGACACGCTGACCGACAACCACGCGCGCGTCGAGGAACTCGCGATCGCGCTCGGTAAGCTCGGCTTCGGCAAGCCGGGCTTCAAGATGTCGTGGAGCTGCAACGCCAAGGCCAACGTCCCGCGCAAGACGCTCGAAGTGCTCAAGGCCAACGGCCTGCGCCTGCTGCTCGTCGGCTATGAGAGCGGCAACCAGCAGATCCTGCATAACATCAAGAAGGGCCTGCGCACCGATGTCGCGCGGCAGTTCACCAAGGATTGCCACGAGCTTGGTGTGGTGATCCACGGCACCTTCATCCTCGGGCTCCCGGGCGAGACGCTCGAGACGATCGAGGAGACGATCAACTACGCCAAGGAGATCGATCCGCACACGATCCAGGTGTCGCTCGCCGCACCCTATCCCGGCACGTTCCTGTACAAGCAGGCGACCGAGAACGGCTGGTTCGACAATTCGCACGAATTGCTCACCGACGGCGGCAACCAGATCGCGCAGCTCAGCTACCCGCATCTGCATTCCACGGTGATCTTCGACAAGGTCGAGGAGTTCTACAAGCGCTTCTATTTCCGCCCGTCGAAGATCTGGGAAATCGTCCGCGAGATGCTGACCGACTGGGACATGATGAAGCGCCGCCTGCGCGAAGGCGTCGAGTTCTTCGACTTCCTGCGGCGTCGCAAAGAAGCCGTCTGAGTCGAGACGATGACGACGCTGGCGCGGATGACGGTCAACGAGCGGCTGGAAGCGATGGGCCGGCTCGAACAATGGAACGCGGCGGTCGAGGCGCGCGATCTGGACGCGATGGTCCAGTTGCTCCGCCGCGTCGCCGCGCCCGACCCGCGCCGGGTCGCGCAGGGCGTGCTTGCTGATCCGGCCTTCTATGGGTTTGACCCGAAATGAAGACCGCGATCATCACCGCCGACGATTTTGGCGTCTCGGTCGAGGTCAACGCCGCGGTCGAACAGGCGCATCGCGAGGGGATCCTAACCGTCACCAGCCTGATGGTGACGGGCGTCGCGTGGGATGACGCGGTCATGCGGGCGCGTCGAACGCCGACGCTCGGCATCGGGCTGCACATCGCGCTCGCCGAGACGCCACCTGCGCTGCCGCCCGAGCAGATCCCCGACCTCGTCGACGATGCGGGCCGGTTCCGCATCGAGTCGCTCCCCGTCGCGCTCGCGCTGGTCGGCAAGCCTTCGGTCCGCCGCCAGCTCGAGGCCGAGATCGAGGCACAGTTCAGGCTGTTCGAGGCGACCGGGCTGCCGCTCGATCATGTCAATTCGCACAAGCACATGCACATGCACCCGGTGATCGCCGCGACCGTGCTCAAGGTCGGCAAGCGCCACGGCATGACCACCGTCCGCGCCCCGGTCGAGCCGCGCGCGGTGCTGGCGAAGTTCGAAAAGGCGACCGGGCTCCACATCGCCAAGCCGTTTGCGCGCAGCGTCCAGCGCCGGATGCGTGGCGGCGGCATGAAGGTGCCCGACCATACGTTCGGCCTCGCCTGGTCTGGCGCAATCCACACTGAGCGGCTTCGCGGCGTGTTGCGGCATCTTCCCGAGGGCGTCAGCGAAGTGTATCTTCATCCCGCGACTGGGCCCTACCCGTTGTCCGCCCCCGGCTATCAATATGAAGCCGAGCTGGCGGCGTTGCTGGACCCCGTCGCACGCGACATCGTATCCGACAATCACATCACATTGGCGCGTTTTGCCGATCTCTAAACCGGGAGAGCCCCGATGAATTTCATTCCCAAGTCGATCGCGCCCGCAGGCCCCGCCCCCGGCGTCCGCATCAAACTCGGCAGCCCCGAACACAAGACGCTGTTCTGCCGCACCATGCTCGACACGCACGATCCCTATCGCCCCGCGCTGATCGACTGGCCGGTGCTCGAACCCGAAACGCGCAACAAGATCGTCTCGCTGCCGATCTGGGACATCGCCGTGGCCACCGAAGGCCGCGCGGGGATGAACGTCAAGACGTACGGCGAACAGATCCACGACCCGCTGCTCCGCGATGCGATCGACATGAACGCCTATGAGGAAAGCCGCCACAAGATCGTGCTCGCCGACATGGTGACCTTCTACGGCATCGTCCTCCAGCCCGAGGAAGAGTATAAACGCCCGCGCGACCCCGAGTTCGCGTTCATGCGGACGGGGTTTTCGGAGTGTATCGACAGCTTCTTCGGCTTCGGGCTGTTCAAGGTCGCCGCCGACACCGGCTTCTTCCCCGAGGAACTGATCGACACGTTCGAGCCGGTGATGCGCGAGGAAGGCCGCCACATCCTGTTCTTCGTCAACTGGGTCGCATGGCACCGCCGCAACATGCCGCTGTGGCGGCGTCCGTGGTTCGAGCTAAAGGTCTGGGCGGTGTGGATCGCGCTGATCTGGGAACGGATCGACATGGCCAAGGGCATGGGCGAGGACAACACCCGCGCCGCCGAGAACAATTTCACGCTCAACGGCTCAAAGGAACTGGGCGTCGAAATCGAATTCCCCGAGCTGGCGGCGATCTGCCTCGCGGAGAACGACCGGCGGCTGGCGGTCTATGATGAGCGGCTGATCCGGCCGAAGTTCGTGCCGGGGATGATCCGGCTGGTGCTGCGCTTCATGGGGAAGAAGCCAGCGCGGGTGTAAGCCGCCAGGCGCGGTCACGATCCAGACTCTCCGAAAAAAGCCGCCGCCCGGTCGGGCGGCGGCTTTCTGTTGTCCGTCAGAGACCGGATCAGCCGAACGTGACGTTCGCGCTCCGGCGACGATAGCGCAGCGATGCACCCATCAGGCCGAAACCGACGACCAACAAGCCCCAGCTCGCGGGCTCGGGAACAGGCGAGATCGGCAAAGGCGGGCTGGCGAGCGTGAAGCTGCCCGACGTCGCAGCCGACAAGCCAGTCTGGGTGAAGCTGAAGGTTGTCGATGCCGGTCCGGCGATATAACCGGCAAGCGCACCCTTTGGCGTGAAGATGCCGAGGACGTACGCGCTGACCGTACGGTTGGTCACCGCGCCGGCGACGTCGACACCGGTCACAGTACCGGTATAGTCGCCAAAGTCACTCAAGAAGGAGAAGCTGGCGCCAATTGCTGCGGTGAGCGGGGAAATGTTGACCTGAAACCCACCGATGCCTGCGAAGTTACCGCTGGCGCTGCCGACAACCGAAAAAATCGAGTTGGTGAAGGTCGTTCCATAATCGATCGATGCGGTGTTGCTTGATACACCGACGATAGCGACAGCGACGCTGCCATTGATCGTGACGGCTGCCGTTGCTGGCACTGCAGTAAGCGCGGATGCGGCAATCGCGCCAAGAAGGCCGAATAATTTCATTACCAAATCTCCAGGAAATTCTTCAATAATACAGATACGCTTGATGCCCTCTTATGCAAAGTCGGGGCCATTTGCCTTTCTTGTTTATTTACAGTGATTTGGAAAAGCACGCAGGATAATAATGCAATAGCTTCTTACACTTGACCCATCGCAAACGTAAATATCTATGAACTTTCGGATAGTGTGGTCGTCATACGGGTTTCGCCGGAAATCATTCCGAAGACGGCAGTCACGGCTGAGGGTTCGAATATCGGGCAAGGACGCGCACCGGACCGGTTTCGCAGCCCGTTTGTTGATGCCGTCCTTGCCTCGCCCATTAAATCCGGCGCATCCGAGGCGGCAGAACACGTTCAAGACAGCAGCGCTTTTGTTGGGTACGGAAGGTAAATCGGAATGCCGCAAACCCGGCTGACCCATGCCGCACCGTGCATCAACGGTTGATTGATTCCCGCAAAGCCACAAAGACGCGGCAATGACGCGCGATTCACTTCTTCCTCTCGTGCCAGCCGACGCCGCACGCTACTCCTCAAGCAACCGGAATGCCGCCCGGCCGCAGCGGCAGGCAGGATGAACCGTTCCGCGCGCATCGGGCTGCTTCTCGCTACCGTCGTCGGCCTCGCGGTCGCGGTCGGCACGGTCGGCACAGTCGGGCTTCATCAGGTGCTGACCGCGATGGGATCGATCGGCTGGCTCGGCATGGCGAGTTTCACCCTGTGGTCGGTCGGCGTGCTCGCGCTGCTCGGCATGGCATGGCTCGCGGTCGCGCCGGGACAGACGAGCGATCGGCTCGGCTGGTTCATCTGGGCGCGCACCACGCGTGAGGCGGCGACCGACATCCTGCCGTTCTCGCAGCTTGGCGGGCTCGTCGTCGGCGCGCGTACGCTTGCCGCGTTCGGCGTGCCGCAACCGGTGATCTATGCCTCGATGATCGCTGACATGACGACCGAGATGGCAGCACAACTGATCTTCACGCTGTGCGGGGTCGGCATGCTGTTGCTCGTGCTGTCCGAGGCACCGGTCCAGCAGGGGATCGTCCCGCTCGCGCTCGGCGGTCTTGGCGCGATGGTCGCACTGATGCTGCTGTTCGTGTTCGCGCAGAAACCGATGCTCAAACTCGCCGGATCGCTCGGTGCGCGGATGCTGCCGGGGTCGGTCGCGGCGATGGCGGCGGTGCGCGCGGAACTCGATGCGATCTATCGTACCCCGCGGCGCATGATCGCGGCTTTCGCATTCAATCTCGCGGCCTGGCTCGCGAGTGCCACCGGCGCCTGGATCGCGCTGCGCTTCATGGGGTCGACGATGCCGCTGTCGGCGGTGCTGACGATCGAGGCGCTGATCTTCACGCTGCGCAGCGTCGCCTTCGCGATCCCCGGCGCGGTCGGCGTGCAGGAAGCGGCCTATGTTCTGATCGGCCCGCTGTTCGGCCTGCCCCCCGCGCATGCGCTCGCATTGTCGCTTCTCAAGCGCGCGCGCGACGTGATCATCGCGGTGCCCGCACTGCTCGCGTGGCAGGTCGGCGAAGCACGACGGGTGGTGAACTGAGCGCAGCGAAGGGGGTGCCCTCCTCCCGTTCGAAACGAACGGGAGGCGTTTGCTCCACACGAACGAAAGGGAAGCCCTACCCCTCCTCGCGCACCGGCGGGAGCGGCTGGTCGCGAAGCACCGCTTCCAGCGCGGCCACCAGCCCGTGCTGCGACGCCTCCGCCAGCCCCGCCTCGAGCGCACGATACGCCGCCAGAACGTCGCGCCCCAGCACGGTCAGCGATGCGCCGCGCCCCTGCCCGCCGCCTGCGACGGTCTCGACCAGCTTCTCGGTCCAACAGCGGTTCATGCTGTCGACCAGCAGCCAGCTCCGGCGATAGCTCATCCCCATCGCGCGGCCCGCGCCCGAGATCGATCCCTCGCGCGCGATCGCCTCGAGCAGGTCGGCCTTGCCCGGCCCCATCGCGAGCTCCTCGCCGCAATAGAGCTGGGCTTTGATCTTGAGCGCACCGACGCGCATTATTTCCCGATCAGGACGTCGCTCGCCTTGACGATGACGGTCACGCTGTCGCCGACCGCCAGTTCGAGATCGGCGATCGCTTCGTTGGTGATGTTCGACGTCACGATCGTGCCGTTGCCGATATCGACATGGACCGACCCGTTGACCGCCCCTGCATGGACCGCGGTGACGGTGCCCGAAATCTGGTTGCGTGCGCTGATCTTCATGAAAACATCTCCCTCGCGGGCGCTCTACCATCGCACGGGCGAAAGGGGCAACGCGGTCGCGGTGGCATCGCCCCACAAACCCCGCTAAGCGCGAGGCATGGCGAAGACGAAGGCGCATCCGTTCCATTCGATCCACACGCACGGGCTGATCCGGGTCGGGGCTTGCACCCCGCAGGCGAGCGTCGGCGATACCGCGGCGAACGCCGCCGAGACGATCGCGCTGGCGCAGCAGGGCGACGCGCTGCGCGCCGACCTGCTCGTCTTCCCCGAACTCAACATCACTTCCTACGCGATCGACGACCTCCACCTGCAGACCGCGCAGCAGCAGGCGACCGAGGCCGCGCTCGCCGAGGTCGCAGCGGCGAGCGCGACGCTGCGCCCGGTGCTCGTCGTCGGCGCGGCGCTGGTCCGCAACGGGCGGCTCTACAATTGCGCGGTCATCATCGCGCGCGGGCGGATCCTCGGAGTCGTCCCCAAGATCTTCCTCCCCAATTACCGCGAATATTACGAGAAACGCTGGTTCGCGAGCGGTGCCGGCCTGACCGGGCTCGACATAACGCTCGCCGGCCAGACCGTCCCGTTCGGCACCGACCTGATCTTCGCCGCGAACGACCTCGCGCCGTTCGTCTTCCACGCCGAGATTTGCGAGGATTACTGGGCCCCCACGCCGCCCTCGACAATGGGGGCGCTTGCCGGCGCATTGATCTGCTGCAACCTGTCCGCGTCGAACATCGTCGTCGGCAAGGCGCGCGAACGCGCGTTGCTGTGCGCCTCGCAAAGCGCGCGCGCGATCTGCGGCTATGTGTTCGCCGCCTCAGGGCCGGGCGAAAGCACGACCGACCTCGCGTGGGACGGCCAAGCGATGATCCACGAGTTGGGCGAGCTGCTCGCCGAATCGACTCGCTTCGGCCAGGAGCGCGAGCTTGTGCTGGCGGACGTCGATGCGGGCCGGATCGCGCAGGAGCGGATGCGCGTCGGCACGTTCAACGATTCGGCGCGGCTCGCGGGCGACCCCGAACTGCGCTTCCGTCGTATCGGCTTCGATCATCAGCCCGATTACGCCGATGCCGGGTTGCTCCGCGAGATCCGCCGCTTCCCGTTCGTCCCCAACACCCCCGAGCGACTCGACGAGGATTGCTACGAGGCGTTCAACATCCAGGTCGAGGGGCTGCTCAAGCGGTTCGTCGCGTCGCGCTCGGAGCGGCTCGTCATCGGCGTCTCGGGCGGGCTCGATTCGACTCATGCGCTGATCGTCGCGGCGAAGGTGATGGACCGGCTCGATCTGCCGCGCAGCCACATCCTCGGCTTCACCATGCCCGGCTTCGCCACCAGCGAGGGCACCAAGAGCAACGCCTGGGCGCTGATGCGCGCTTTGGGGATCGACGGCCACGAGATCGACATCCGCCCCGCCGCGCGGCAGATGCTCGCCGACATGGGACATCCGTTCGCGGATGGCGAACCCGCCTATGACGTGACGTTCGAGAACGTCCAGGCGGGTCTGCGCACCGATTATCTGTTCCGCCTCGCCAACCAGCGCGGCGGGATCGTCGTCGGCACGGGCGACCTGTCGGAGCTTGCACTGGGGTGGTGCACCTACGGCGTCGGCGACCAGATGAGCCATTACGGCGTCAACGCTGGCGTCCCCAAGACGCTGATCCAGTTCCTGATTCGCTGGTGCATCCGGACCAGCCAATATGACGGCGAGACTGATTCGATCCTCGAATCGATCCTCGCGACCGAAATCTCGCCCGAGCTTGTGCCGGCGGGCGCGGATGGCGCGATCCAGAGCACGGAGGCGCGAATCGGGCCGTATGCGCTCAACGATTTTTTCCTGCACCATGTGGTCCGGCACGGGATGGCACCGTCGAAGATCGCGTTCCTCGCCCTTCAGGCGTGGCGCGATGCAGATTCGGGGCGCTGGCCGCGCGACTTCCCCGCTGCCGGACGGGTGGCGTACGACCTGCCGGTGATTCGCGAGTGGCTGGGCAAGTTTCTGGTGCGATTCTTCGCGACCAGCCAGTTCAAGCGCTCGGCGCTGCCCAACGGGCCGAAGGTATCGAGCGGGGGTGCGCTATCGCCGCGCGGCGACTGGCGGGCGCCCTCTGATGGCACGGCGCGGGTATGGCTGGAGGAACTGGAGAAGGGGCTGCCGCTCCACTGACGCTTCCCCGGCGAAGGCCGGGGCCCGGGAGAGGGACAGGAGAAGGCGCACGCTGCGCCAGATTGCCACGGCCATTTCGACTGGGCCCCGGCCTTCGCCGGGGAAGCCGGAAATGAGACGGGGCAGACCGCCCTTACTTGCGGCTCTTGCGCGCCGCGTAGCGGGCGTCGCGCGCCGCTTTCTTGTCGATCTCAGCCTGGATCGCCGCCTGCTTGGCGTCTTCGATCGCGCGTTCGGCGGCTTCGGCCTTGGCGATCTTCTCGAGCCGGGCTTCCTCGATCGCAGCCTTCTTCTCTTCGCGCTTCTTGGCTTCGGCAGCTTCCTTCGCCTCGCGTGCCGCAGCACGGGCGGCGACGACCGCGGGATCGACCGGCGGCTTGGACTTCAGCTTTTCCAGCGCGCGCTGCTTGGCGTCGGCGGACAGGGCTGCCCGGTCTTTGAAGGAAGGTTCTTTGTAGGATGCCATGTGGCGGGCTGTAGCCTCATCGAGGATCAAAGGAAATGGCGGAGAGGGTGGGATTCGAACCCACGGTACCCGCGAGGGCACGCCGCATTTCGAGTGCGGTACATTCGACCACTCTGCCACCTCTCCGCGAGGTCGTGTGATGCTGCCGTAGTCGCCAGCACCGGTCGGTGAGCGGGGGCCTCTAACGTAGTGATCTCGACTAGGCAAGCGGTTCGACACGGGTTTCTCACCAAGCATTCGCTTGTGTGACGCCCGCGAACCCCTAAATTGTCCCCATGCACCGTACCCCGATCCAGTCTCCCCCGTTCGACAGCACGATTGCCCTGCCCCCGATCAGCCACGCCCGATTCGCGATCGGCGATGTCGTGCGGCACCGCATGTTCGATTTTCGCGGCGTCGTGTTCGATATCGACCCGATCTTCGCGAACAGCGACGAATGGTATGACGCGATTCCGGAGAACATCCGCCCGCGCAAGGACCAGCCATTCTACCACCTGCTCGCGGAGAACACCGAATCGACCTATGTCGCCTATGTCAGCCAGCAGAACCTGATTCCCGACGATACCGACGAGCCAGTCGATCATCCCGCGATTTCGGGACTGTTCGGGGAGTATGAGGACGGGAAATACCCGTTGCGGCGCGAGCACCGGCACTAACGCCCGGTTTCTCCACTCCACGCCGCTTCCCCGGCGAAGGCGTACGGCAGCACTCGCGCCGACGAATACCGCCGTCCCGCAAAGCCCCCGGGACGCCGCAACGTCCCGGGGTCCCCACCTCAGTATTTGACCCGCAGCCGCGTATAGTAGAACCCGCCGTTGAACCCGAACGGCCCGCCGTTACGCGCATAGACCTGCCCGTCCGACGTCCCGCCCGTCAGCGGATATAGCTGCACGGTAGAGGTTGCCTTCAACCGGTCCGGCTTCTCGTCGAGGAAGTTCTGCGCGCCGATCGCCAGCGTGAAATGCCTGGCGAAAGTGTAGCTGAGCTCGAGGTCGGTGGTGAACTTGCCCCCGAACCGCTGGTTGGCAAACCCCTGCTCCGGCGTAGTCGCGGTCGCCGCCTGCGTGACGGTCACGCCATAATCCTGCGCGCTGGTCCAGGAGCTGTAATAATTCTCCCGCACCGTGAAGCCGAGATTGCCGAGCGTCACGCCGGTATTGAACACCACGCGGTGCTTCGGCGCGAGCGATTCGGCATCGATTCGCTGCGCCAGACTGATCACGCGCCGGTCGAACGAGGGGACCTTTGTCTCGTTGTAATTGTACGCGAGCGAGAAATTGAGCTGCGCCTCGTCGACGCGGGTGCGATAGGTCGCGACCACATCGATCCCGCGAGTCCGCGTTCGGAAGCCGTTGGTGAAATATTGCACCTGCCCGTCGACCCCGACCGGGAGCAGCGCGGGCTGCGCCGCCAGATCCGCCGGGCTGACGATGAAGGGCGAGGTCAGCCCGATTCGATCGCGCAGGTTGATCTGATAGGCATCGACCGTGAGCGTCATCGCGCGCAGCGGCTCGAGAATAAACCCCAGGCCGTAATTGGTCGACTTCTCCGGGCTGAGCGTCGTCGCGCCATAATATTGCGCGACCGCAGTGTTGGTCGGGTAGGTCCCGCTCTGGAACGCGACGCCGTTGTTGAACGAGGTCGTGACGATCGAGACGTTCGCCTGCCCCGGTGACGGCGCATGGAAGCCCGTGCCGAAACTGCCGCGCACCGAGAACCCCGGCACCAGCTTGTACAGCGCGTTGACCTTGCCGACCCAGGCATCGCCGAACGTGTTGTAATGCTCGTACCGCCCGGCTGCGCCAACCGTGAGCGCGTCGGTGATGTCGGTTTCGAGACCGATATAGGCCCCGAAATTCTCCTGGCTGAACTTGCCTGCGGTCCCCGGGCTGGTCCCGGCATAACCGCTTGCGCCGACGCCCTGCGCGGCGGTCGTGCCCGAGAAGGTGTACACCCCCGGGGTGGCGGTCTGCGTGTAGAGTCGCTGCGCCACGGCATAGGGGCCTGCCCCGTATGACTGCGGGTCGCCTGCGGTCTGTTCGTAGGTTTCTTTGCGATATTCGCCCCCGGCCGAGATCGTCAGCGGGCTCGCTAGGCCGAGGTCGGCGGCATAGGTGAAGTCGGCGTTGAAGTTCATCTCGCTCTGGATGAGGTCGCCGAACTCGAAGCGCGTCTGCGTCGCGGGGCCGTAGGAGAAGTTCGCCGAATTATACATCGACAGCGACAATGTGTTCCGCGCGAGCGTTCCCGACACGTCGTAGCTGAACTTGCCCGCCGTCCCCTTGTAGCCGAGCACGCCGTACAGTTCCTCGGTCTCGCCGACGAAGCGCGGGGTGAATCCAGCGGGATAGAGCTGGCCGAAACGGAAAGTGTTGCCGTCGCGCACGAACCCGCCTGCCGGGCAGGTCGCATTGCCAGCGGGGCACGCGGTCAGGAAGAAGGTGTTGTTGAACGCGCCGTTCGCCGCCTGATTGCGGACGACCCCGGTCGAATCGACCGCCGTGCTCGACACCGGCGCGCGGTAGTTGAAGCTCTGGTTGCCCTTGGCCTTCGCGTAATTGCCGAAGAAATAGATCTTGCTCGAATCGGTGACGTTGAGCGCGGCGTTCACCACCCCCTTGTAGCTGTGCGACGGCGAGCTGCCCCAGATCTGTACCGGCAACGGATAGTTGGGAAGCTGCGACGCGAGCGCCGGGAAATTGTTCGCGAAATTCGCCGCCGACGGGCGAGTCACGCCGCGGCTGGTCTGCCCGTCGTCGGTATATTCGCCGGTCACGTTGATGAAGCCGATCGCGCCCTTCAGACCGACATTCCCCGCGATCTGATAGCTTTCGCCGTCCCCGGCGTAATATTGCCCGGTGCGCCCGACCAGTTCGATCCCCTGATTGTCGCGCAGCCCGTAATTGAGTACGCCCGCGATCGCGTCCGAACCATATTGCGCAGTCGCGCCTTCGCGCAGCACCTGCAGGCTGCCGATCGCCAGCGCCGGGATCGCCGAGATGTCAGGCCCCTGCGCGCCGCGCCCAAGACCGGTATCGCTGCCGCCATAGACCTGCACCAGCGCCGAGCGGTTGTAGCGCTTGCCGTTGAGCATCACGAGCACCTGATCGCCCGACAGTCCCCGCAGCGAGGGCGAGCGCACGAACGTCGACGCGTCCGAGATCGAATTCTGCCCGACGTAGAAGGACGGCACGATGTTCTTGAGCGCATCGATCATGTTCGCCGCCGGCTGCGCGGTGAGTTCGGCGGAACTGATGACGTCGACCGGCGAGGGCGAGTTGGTCAGCGTACGGTCGGTCCGCCGCGTACCGATGACGACGATGTCGCTCGGCGGCGTATCGCCCGGGGCGGCCTGTCCGGCGGGTTCGGCCTGGTCGGCGGCGAGCGTCGTCGCCACCACCACCGCGGCATTCGCCTGCGCATCCGTCGCGGCCAGCGCGGGCGACGCCGCAAGACCGGCGGCAAGCGCAAACGTCGAAATGGAATGTCTGTAAAGCAAGGCAAATCCCCCAAAGGTTCGATAGCTGTCAGGTCGTTCATCACCAAAGCTACGTCGTCCCGATGTCTGGACGACGCAGTTCCCCCTGCCTCGAAACACGGCATCTCAGTAATCCTGCCGAACACTTGACGCGCACACCTTTACCGGACGCGTTACACCGCGCCTCGTTACCTGCCGCCCGGAAACCTTGCGCCGCTTGGCACTTCCCCACGCAACATTGTTGCGGGATTCGTGCCTGCTTCGTCTGTTCCAAGGCGATGACGCCACAGCTTCTTTCGCATTGCAACAAAAAGTTCACCAATTCTCACGGTTATGGTCCGAAAGGGCCAGATTGCGCGGTCACTATTGCGTTTCGGCAACGTTTTTGGCCGGTGTGGTCGGGCTCCCCGGTTGACAGCGCGGCCTGCTTGGCATAGCTGGCGCTTCTTTCCCGCGCTCGGCTTGCCGTGGCGTGGAGCACAGGTATTTTGAAGGTGATGAGGGCCATGTTCGCAATCGTGCGCACAGGCGGCAAGCAGTATCGCGTTGCCGCCGGAGACAAGATCGTCGTTGAGAAGCTCGACGGCGAAGCCGGCGCGTCGATCACGCTCGGCGACATTCTGCTCGCGGGCGAAGGCTCGGAGCTGCATTCGGTCGAGGGCCTGACGGTCTCGGCGGAAATCATCGCGCAGGCGAAGGCGGACAAGGTCATCGTCTTCAAGAAGCGTCGCCGCCACAACTATCGTCGCAAGAACGGTCATCGCCAGCGTCACACGATCCTGCGCATCACCGCGATCGGCAACAATGACAAGCAGGCAGCACCGGCCAAGGCCGATGCCCCGGCCGCTCAGGCGTAAGGAGTAGTTCGAGATGGCACATAAGAAAGCAGGCGGCTCTTCGCGCAACGGTCGCGATTCGGCCGGTCGTCGCCTTGGCGTGAAGAAGTTCGGTGGCGAGATCGCTATTCCGGGCAACATCCTCGTCCGCCAGCGCGGCACGAAGTTCTATCCGGGCACCAACGTCGGCATCGGCAAGGATCACACCTTGTTCGCACTCGTCGAAGGTCGCGTGACCTTCCACCAGGGCAAGCTCGGTCGTAAATTCTGCTCGGTCGAGACGCTGGCGCTCGCCGCCGAATAACGGGCAACCGGACGGGTTGCCCACCAGGGCGACCCGCGTATCCGCAAGGATACCGAAACAAGGGAGACGGGTCCGCCCCGGCTCCCTTTTTTCATGTCTCCCGCGCTTGCTGTCGTGTCCATGTCATCCCGATATGCGAACGGCGGCGCACGAGGAGAGTTTGTGATGTTCGCTCGGACTCCGAGATTGACGCTGCGCCCCGGCTGGCCCGAGGACGCCCCCGCGCTGGCCGCCGCGATCGCGCACGAAGCGGTCGTAGCGATGCTCGCCCGCGCGCCCTGGCCCTATACGCTGGACGACGCCACGGCGTTCCTGACCCTGCCCCACGACGCCCGCAGCCCGCGCCTGCTGATCCTCGCGCACGATGCAGCGCAGCCGCGACTGATCGGCGCGATCGGGTTGGCGCAGCACGATTCGGGGCATGAACTCGGCTATTGGCTGACGCCCGCTGCCTGGGGGCGCGGCTATGCCACCGAGGCTGGGCGCGCAATGCTCGACATTGCGCGCCATGCGCTGGGGCTGCGGCACCTCGACGCCTTGCATTTCGAGGACAATCCGGCGTCAGGGCGCGTGTTGCGCAAGCTCGGCTTCTGCGAGACGGGGGCCGAGATGCGCGCCTGCCGGGCACACGGCACTGACGTTGCGGGGCTGCGCTACAGTCTCGATCTCGCGCCGGCGGAGCGGTTGCCGCTGGCGGCGTGAGGTCCGCCCCCCCCCACACCCCGCGTCATGCGGAACGCGTTTCAGCATCCACCGCGCAACAGGCACGGACAGCCATCGTAGCGCGGTGGACCCTGAAACGAGTTCAGGGTGACGCCATCAGCACAGGCGAAATCTCTATTCCTCGGTCCGGATCAGCACTGCCTCGCCGATCATCAGGAACAGCAGGAACGGCGCCCACGCCGCCAGGAAGGGCGGATATGCCCCGATATTCCCCATCGCCAACGCGAAATTGTCCGCGACGAAATACAGGAACCCGAGCATCATCCCGATCACCGCGCGGACGAACAGCTTGCCCGACCGTGCCAGACCGAATGCCGCAACCGCCCCCAACAGCGGCATCAGCACCGACGACAGCGGCGCGGACAGCTTGTGCCACATCGCCCCCTCGAGCGCCTTGGTCGGCCGCCCGCCGGCGCTCAGATCGCCGATTGCGGACCGCAGCGCGCCGAACGACAGCCCGCCTGCATCGATCGTCGACAAGGTGAACTGGTCGGGGCGAACGCCCTGTCCGATCACGATGCCCGGCAGCCGGGTCAGGTTGCCGCTCGCCACGTCGAACCGCGTCGCGGGCGAGATCTTCCAGCCCGCGCCGTCGCGCACCCCGGACTGGCCGGTCAGGATCTGGACAAGCGACCCGTTGGTCCGGTCGAACAGCGTAACCCCGGTCAGCCGCGCACGGTCCCCGGTTCCGCTCACCCGCTCGACCTGGATCAGGTCGTCGCCATCGCGCACCCAGATGTTGGTGCGGTCGCCACGATCCACCGGGATCGGCCCGTAATCGACCTTCTGCCACGAATCGAGCGTCGCAGTCGCGCGGCTGACGACCCGGTCGTTGAACGTGAACGAAATCACCGCGACGCCAAGGCTCGCGATCAGCAGCGGTGCCAGCACCTGATGCGCGGAAAGCCCCGACGCCTTGAGCGCGATGATCTCGCTGTTCTGGTTAAGCGTCGACAGCGTGATGATCGTGCCGAGCAGCACCGAAAACGGCAGGAATTGCGCGACGATCTCGGGGATCCGCAGCGTCAGGTAATGCCACACCTGCGGCTCGCCATTGCCCGGATGCGCCAGGATCTTCCCCGATTCGCTGAGCAGGTCGAGCGCCTGCAGGATCAGCACGAGCATCGCGAGCACGGCGAAGGTCCGCACCAAGAACATCCGCCCCATGTACAGCGCGACGGTGCGCGAGGGGAACAGGTCGAGGGTCATGCGGCTTTCTCACGCCGGCCGGGAAGGAGCTTGACGATCGCCTTGCCGAGCTTGGCGAACACGCGTTCGAGCGCGCCGATCGGCTGCCCGCCGGGGACGAACGCGACCGTATAGAACATCCACAACGTCAGCCCGGCAAACACCAGGAACGGCACCCAGATCGCCACCAGCGGGTCGATCTTGCCGAGCCCGCCGACTGCCTGCGCATATTCGTTCACTTTGTGATAGGCGACGATCATGATGATCGAGAGGAACACGCCGAGCGCCGAGGTCGATCGCTTGGGTGGCACGCCGAGCGAGATCGCGAGCAGCGGCAGCAGCAGGATCGTCAGCACCTCGGCGGTGCGGAAGTGGAAGGCGGCGCGGCTGGTGTTGCGCACCTCGCGCGGCGCTTCGCGGTCGCTTCCCATCCGCGCAAGCTCGGGCAGAGTCCGCTCGAGGTTCTCTGCGCCGCGGACGCGGAAGTTCTCGGTCTTGGGGAGCGGAATCGGCAGATCGAAAACGGTGAAGCGCAGCACGCGCGGCGTCGGCACCTTCGCCTCGGTGCGGACCAGCGTCCCCTGGTCGAGCCGGAAGATGATCTCGTCGGGATTGTCGGTCGCGAAGAACTGCCCGTTCGCGGCGGTGATCGCGATCGATCCACCCTTCTTGTCGTCGCGCCGCAGGAAGATCCCCGACAGCCGCCGCCCCGATTCGTGGCTCTGTTCGATCCGCAGCGTCATGTCGTTGCCGAAATGCGTAAACTCGCCGACCTTGATCGACGCGCCGAGCGCGCCGGTGCGCAGCTCGTAGCGCAGCTTCTCATAGGCGTAGCGTGCATCGGGCTGGACGAAGCCGACGATCGCGAGGTTGATCGCCCCCAGCGCGATCGCATACATGTACGGCACGCGCAGCAACCGCGGATAGCTCATCCCGACCGCGCGCATCACGTCGAGCTCGGACGAGGTCGCGAGCTTGCGGAACGCGAGCAGGATGCCGAGCATCAGCCCGATCGGGATGCCGAGCCCGAGATACTCCGGCAACAGGTTGGCGAGCATCCGCCACACCACGCTGACCGGCCCGCCCTCGGTCGCGACGAAGTCGAAAAGCCGTAGCATCCGGTCGAGCACGAGCAGCATCGCCGAGATGATGAGCGTCGAGAACAGCGGCACCGCGATAAGACGGGCCATGTAGCGATCGATGGACTTCATGATGGCAGGAAGGACGCCTCTTGCCCGAAGGAATGGCGGGCGTATCTCCGGCTATATCGCGGGCTTGTCGGCTGAGCTACCCAATCCTTCATGCGCGCGCATCCGCCCGGCGCGATTGCGCGGTCACTCGGCGGCGATGCTGTCGACCGGGTGCGGCGGGCGATCCTGCACCGCCGCATCGATCGCGCGCGCGAGCCCCGCGAGCGTGAACGGCTTGCGCAGCACATGGCGCCCGCCGAACTCCGCCTCGCCCCCCGCTTCCCCGGCATAACCGGTGACGAACAGGACCGCCATGTCGGGCCGCAAGGGGGTGACGGTGTCGATCAGCTCGGGGCCAGTCCGCCCGGGCATCAGCACGTCCGAAATGATCAGGTCGACATGGCCAAGCCCGTCGAGCACCCCGGGGGCCTCGATCGGGTCGTCGCAGGCGATCGCGCGGTGCCCGAGCTCCTCGAGCGCGCCCATCGTCGCGTTGAGCACGCGCGGATCGTCCTCGACCACGAAGATGTCGAGCCCGCTCTGCTCGATTTCGACGGCGGCGGCGGTCGGCCTCGCCTGCGGGGCGTCCGCTTCGGCACTGTGGCGGGGAAGATAGAGCGTCACCGTTGTTCCGGCCCCGACGGTCGATTCGAGCTGGACCTGCCCCTCGGCCTGTCGCGCGAACGCGAAGACCTGGCTGAGCCCGAGCCCCGTGCCCTTGCCCGCGGGCTTGGTCGTGAAGAACGGCTCGAACACGCGCTCCAGCAGGTCGGGCGACATGCCGCAGCCCGTGTCGGACACTGCGAGCGCGACATACTCCCCCGCCCGACACGTCCCGACCGCGCCTTCTGTCAGGAACACCTGCCCGAGCCGGATCGTCAGCCGCCCCCGCCCGTCCATCGCATCGCGCGCGTTGACCGCGAGGTTGAGCACCGCGTTCTCGAACTGGATGCGGTCCGACCGCACTCGCCAGACGGGCTCGGACAGCGGTGCCACCTCGACCGTGATCCCGTCTCCCAGCGTCCGGTCGAGCAGGTCGGACATGCCGCCGATCAGGCTCGCGGGATCGAGCGATTCGGACCGCAGCGATTCCTCGCGCGAGAAGGCAAGCAACCGCCGGGTCAGCGCCGCCGCACGGTCAGCACCTTCCGCGGCGTTGGCGATGTGGCGCTGCGCTGCCGTCGGATTGTCGCCGACATGCCGTCGCGCGAGCTCGAGTCCGCCGATGACCACCGCGAGCATGTTGTTGAAATCGTGCGCGATCCCACCGGTCAATTGCCCGACCGCCTCGAGCTTCTGGACCTGCCGCAGCTTCGCCTCTTGCGCGAGCAGTTCGGCGGAGGCCTTGGCGACCGCGGCCTCCAGTTCGATCGCCCGGTCGCGCGCGGTCTCCGCCTCGGCGCGCGCGGCGGCGCGTTCGCCGAGCGCGACCACGGTCAGCCAGCCCATCGCGAGCGCGCCGAGCAGGATCAGGATCCCGAACACCCCGAGTGCACTCGCAATCGCGCTCGACCGTTTGACCGAAGCGAGCGCGATCCCGGTGCGCTGGTCGAGCACCTGGCGTTCCTGCACCCCGATCCGGTCGAGCAGCGTGTCGATCGCCGCCCGAGAAGGCGCGCGCCCCGCCTTATAATATAGCGCGAGCGCCTGACTGTTGCGTTTGTAGAAGGTGCTGAGCGCGACATCGCCCAGTTCGGCGGTCCTGCCCCGGAACGCGGCACGCAACGCCTCGATCAGGCGTTGCTGCTCGGGATTGTCGTGCGTGATTCGTTTGAGCCGCGTGATCTGTTGCGACGCGAGTTGCCAGTCCGCCGAATAGGCCTGCCCGAGTCGATCGTCGACGCTGATGACATACCGCCCGAGCGAGGCCTCCGCGCGCGCGATCGTGCCGGACAGGGTCGCCGACAGGATCATCACCTCATAGCTGTGCTTCTGCAGCGCGAGTGCCCGGTCGCGCTGGCGGTTGGCTTCGCGCAACGTCAGCCCCAGCGCGACGAGCACGAGCACGCCGAGGATGGCCATCGCCACCAGTGTAAAGGAACGCCACGTCGTGCCCGACGCCGCGCCTTCCGCCGTCTCGCCCAGATCCCCGGTCATCCGGGGAGCTTAGCGGATGGCGCGACCCGTTGATAGGGTCGGCCATACCCGTAACGAATTCAGTCGATCGCGCCGGTTGCGTGGCCCGCCGCCTCGAACATCTTGAGCACCGTGGCGATCTGCGCGGGCGTATGCTCGGCGCACAGCGAGCAGCGCAGCAGATAGGTGCCCGCCGGAGTCGCGGGCGGGCGCGCCATGTTGACGTACAGCCCGCCCTCGAGCAGCGACTGCCACATCGCGACCGCCTGCGTCTGGTCCTCGAGGATGATCGCGAGGATCGCCGACTGCGGCGTCTCCGTGCCGAGCTTGAACCCGAGCGCCTTGAGCCCACCATGCAGCGCGCGCGCGTTTTCCCATAGCTGGCGGCGCTTGTCGTGCGCATGCATCAGCTTGCGGATCGACGTCGCCGCGGTCGCGACCACCGACGGCGGGAGCGACGCCGTAAAGATGTACGGGCGACACGCCATGCGGATCGCCTCGAACTTCGGGTGATTCGACACACAGAACCCGCCGACCGTCCCGACCGACTTGGAGAAGGTACCGATGATGAAATCGACGTCCGCCTCGCAGCCTTGGTCCTCGTACACGCCGCGCCCGTTCGGCCCGAAGAAGCCCATCGAATGCGCCTCGTCCGACAGCACCATCGCGCCGTGCTTCTTGGCGATCGCGACCATTTCCTTGAGCGGCGCGATATCGCCGAGCATCGAATAGACGCCCTCGAGGATGACGAGCTTGCCCGCTTCCTTGGGCAAGCGACCGAGCCGCTTGTCGAGATCGGTCACGTCATTGTGGCGGAAGCGGACGATCTCGGCATTGCCTTGCTTGCAGCCGTCGTAGATCGACGCGTGGCTGTCCGCATCGAGGATGATGTACTCGCCCTTGCCGACCAGCGTCGAGATCATGCCCAGATTGGCCATGTACCCGGTCGAGAACACGATCGCCCCGCTGACGCCGTAGAAATCGCGGAGCGCCTGCTCGACTTCCATATGGTCGTGGAAGGTGCCGTTGAGCATCCGGCTGCCATTGGTGCCCGACCCGAACTTGTCGAGCGCGTCCTTGCCCGCCGCGAGCACGTCGGGGTCGAAGGTCATCCCCATGTAATTGTACGTGCCGAGCAGGATCGTGTCGCGCCCCTTGATGACCGCTTCGGTCGGTGACTTGACCTCGTCCATCACGATCGAGAACGGGTCGCGCACGCCCGTATCCTGCAGCGCCTGGCGTTCGGCGATCAGGCCGTCGAACTTGCTCATCAGGTCGCGCCCCAGACCGGGGGTGGCAGGGGCGACGGTCTCGGGCTCGGCGAGCGCGTGGGCGGTGGCAGCGGCTTCGGTCATCGTGAATTCAGCCCTTGAGCTTGGCAACGGCGTCGACGAGCTGGCCGACGGTCTCGATTTCGGCCTGCATGTTCATCGTGATGATGATGTCGAACTCGTCCTCGATTGCGGCGACGAAATCCATCACGGTCAGGCTGTCCCATTCGAGGTCGCCCTGGAAGGTGGTCGCGTCGCTCAGCGTCACGCCCTTCTTGTTGAACGGCTCGATCTGCGCGGTGACGGTGTCGTAGATGGATTGGCGGTCGCTCATGCTCGGTCCTTGAAACTGGATACGCTGTGCCGCCTAAATGCGGCGGCTTTATGCACCGCCTATAGCAAGCCGTTCGCGCGATACCATGCCGCGGTGTCGGCGAACCCCTGCGGAGTCGCCACCCGCGGGGTCCACAGGCTCGCGGGCGGGCGCTTGTCCGGCGCGGCGGTCCAGTCGGGGTGGCAGAGATAGCCGACCCGGTCGCGCGTCAGCTTGGCGTTCTTGCCCCGCGTCAGCATGTCGCCGCGCGCGACGAGATCGAGCACCGCGCGTGGGAGCGCGATGACCGAGACGCGCTTCGCCCCCACCGCGACGCCCATCGCGCGCAGCATCTCGGCATGGCTCCAGCCGCCGTCGCGCCCGTCGTCGGGTTCGAGGATCAACTTGCCTGGATCGCTCTCGGCCAGCGCCAGCAGAAGCGCGGCCACGTCGCCCACCTCGATCAGCGACACCCGCCCCCCGGGCGGCACAAGCGCGAACCCCGTCTTCGCCATCCGGAACAGGTCGCGCATCTCCATGTCGCCCGGCCCGTAGATCCCCGGCGGCCGCACCATCGTCCAGTCGAGCGACGACGCGGCGACGACCAGCTCGGCCTCATGCTTCGACCAACCATAGGTCGACACCCCCGGCTCACGCGCGGCGAGCGAGGAAACGTGGACGAACCGCCGCACCCCCGCGCGCGTGGTGGCATCCACCATCGCCTGCGTGCCGGTGACGTTCCCCGCGACGAACCCCGCGCGGTCCGGCGCGTTCACGACGCCCGCAACATGCAGCACCACGTCCGCCCCCGCGACCAGCGTGTCGAGCGCGTCGATCGTATCGAGCGCACCCGCGATCCAGGTAACGCCCGCGCGCTCGGGTTGCGGGCGGCGCGTCAGCGCGCGGACCTTGTGCCCGGCGGCAAGCGCAAGCGCGATCACCCGCCCCCCGACGAAGCCGGTGCCGCCGGTGATGGCAAGTATCTTCTGGGTCATACCAAAGCCATATGGTTGCGGTGGATCAGAGCGGCGCGCGGCGCATAGCCGAGCACCTGCGCCTGCGCCTCGCTGCGCAGACCCGCAATCGCGGTCGCTTCGGAGACGGGATATTCGCTAAGCCCCCGTGCGAGAGTACGCCCGTCCGGGCCGACGACGGTGATGAGATCGCCCCGCGCGAAGCTCCCCGAAACCCGCGTCGCCCCCGCCGCGAGCAGGCTCTTGCCCCCCAGCAGTGCCGCGACCGCGCCCGCGTCGATCGCAATCTCGCCCATCGCGGTCAGCCCGCCCGCAAGCCACGCCTTGCGCGCGGTCGCGGTTTTCTCGGGAAGAAACAGCGTATGCCGCGCCGCGGTGGAAAGCGGTCGCGCGATCCCGCCGCTGACGATCGCAAGCGTCGCCCCCGCGGCATTGGCGATTCGCGCGGCGGCGATCTTCGAGACCATCCCGCCGCTTCCCATCCCCGACGCCGACCCGCGATCCGCCATCGCCTCGATCCCGGCGTCGATCCGCTCGACCCGCGCGATATGCGTCGCACCGGGGAGCGCAGGGTTGCGGTCGTACAGCCCGTCGATGTCGCTCAGCAAAACGACCCCCTGCGCCCCCGCCGCCTGTGCGACTCGCGCCGCGAGCCGGTCATTGTCGCCGAACCGGATTTCCTCGGTCGCGACGCTGTCATTCTCATTGATGATCGGCACGACGCCCAGCGATAGCAACCGCCCGAGCGTCGCGGCGGCGTTGAGGTAGCGCCGACGGTCCTCGAGATCGGCCAGCGTCACGAGCATCTGCGCGGCGGTCAGTCCCTCCGCGCCAAGCATTTCGGCCCACACCTGGCTGAGCGCGATCTGCCCCGTAGCCGCAGCGGCCTGCGCATCCTCGAGGCTCGCGCGCCCGCCCTTGGCGAGCCCGAGCCGCCGTGCCCCCAGCGCGATCGCGCCGGAAGACACGACCGCAACCTGCTGCCCGGTACGCACCCGCGCGGCAATATCGGCGACCAGCCCGGCAAGCCACTCGCGCCGCACCGTTCCATCGGGCGCGACGAGCAGCGCCGAGCCGACCTTGACGATCAGGCGCGCGCAGGAGGTGGGCGGGAAGACGGACATACGTGCATTCGCGTTAGCCCGGCCCGCCCGCCACGCCAATGCCCTTGGCCGGGATCAGTCGCGCGCGAAGATCTCGGCGTGGGGGATGGTGATGCCGAGCGTGGGGATCGCCACCTCGGTCGGATCGTCAAAGCTGTTATCGACCCAGCCACCCGGACCTGTGCGCTGAACGATCCGCACGCGTTCGTTCGCAATGTCGACGAACACGATCGTATCCACGCTCGGCAACGCCCGATACTCATCGAGCTTCACGCGCAGGTCGGTCCGCGCAGTGCCGTCGGACAGGACTTCGAACACCGCCCGTGGATCGTCGAACGCGATGGCGTCATCATCGGTCTCGCAATCGCGTCCGCAAAAGACCGAGACATCGGGATAGCGGATCGAATCGGGGCGCGTCCGAACCGCCATATCCGAATTGTACGGCGTGCATCCCGAACCCCGAAGCCGCAGCGCGAGCGCAAGGAAGATGTTTCCCGCCACCCGTGCATGCCGCGCCGTACCGCCCGCCATCATGCGGATGACGCCATTGTCGAGTTCGGCCTTCTGATCCCCGAAATCGATCCGGAGGAACGCTTCGGCGGTCAGCAGCGGGTAAACGAGATGCGTTGCCATACGCCTTTATACCAGACGGACCGCCCCCCTCAAACCGGCGACCACTCCGCCGGTTCGTCGCTCCCGTCCTCACGCTTCGCCACCGTCTCCGCCGGGCCGATCGCCTCGATCAGCCGGTCGAGCACCGCATCGATCCCGTCGCCGCTCGCACCCGACATCGGCAACACCTCCGCCTTGCTCGCGCGCTTGAGCTTGGCGATCAGTTTCTTGACGTCCGCCGGGTCGAGCGCATCGATTTTGTTGAGGCCGATCACCTGCGGCTTATCCACAAGCCCCGCGCCGTACGCCTCGAGTTCTCCACGGACGATCCTGTAGTTATCCACAGGGTTATCCTCGGTCGCATCGACCAGATGGAGCAGCACCTTGCACCGCTCGATATGCCCGAGAAAACGGTCGCCGATCCCCGCGCCTTCCGCCGCGCCCTCGATCAGGCCGGGGATGTCAGCGACGACGAATTCGCGATTGTACCGGCTGACCACACCCAATTGCGGGCGCACGGTCGTGAACGGATACGCACCGACCTTCGCCTGTGCATTGGTCACCGCGTTGATGAAGGTCGACTTGCCCGCATTGGGCAATCCGACGAGTCCGGCATCGGCGAGCAGCTTCAACCGCAGCCAGACGTACATTTCCTGCGACGGCCAGCCGGTGCCATGCTGGCGCGGCGCACGGTTGGTCGAGGTCTTGTAGGTCGCATTGCCGCGTCCGCCATCGCCGCCGCGCAGGAACACGACACGCTCGCCCGGCACGGTGAAGTCGGCGAGCACTTCCTCCTGATCCTCGGCCAGCACCTGAGTCCCGATCGGCACGCGGATGACGAGGTCGTCCCCACCCGCGCCGGTCCGATTCGACCCCGATCCACCGGCACCGCGCGGTGCGCGGAAATGCTGGGTGTAGCGGAAGTCGATCAGCGTGTTCAGGCCGGGGATGGCCTCGAAAATGATGTCGCC
Source organism: uncultured Stakelama sp. (assembly GCA_964575105.1). Lineage (GTDB taxonomy): Bacteria > Pseudomonadota > Alphaproteobacteria > Sphingomonadales > Sphingomonadaceae > Sphingomonas. The sequence continues at coordinate 4,968 of CAZNQA010000027.1, read as the reverse complement.
ACCCTTGCCGCCATTGCCGCCGTCGGGGCCGCCATATTCGATAAACTTCTCGCGCCGGAAACTGACGGCGCCGGGGCCGCCCGCGCCCGATCGGACGAAGATCTTTGCTTGGTCAAGAAAATGCATGGCCGCTCCTTAGCGGATTATGCGATTTTAGCCAGACTAGCCGAATCGGCGGGCGATTCGCCACTCCGTCCTGCGATCAACGCCCGAGTCGCGATCGTCCGCGCGGCTCCCGGCGGCAGACCGAGCGCGTTCGCCATCGCGCGCCCGAGCAGCGCATCGCCCATCGCCATCAGCACGAGTTGCAGCGTTTCCTCATAGATCGCCTTGCCCGATTCATCCCCCTCGGCAAGCTCGTCGACCAGCCGGTGGATCGCGGTCAGCACGGGATCGAGCGCGTCGTGATTCCCCGACAGGATCATCCACGAGGCCATCGCCCCAGCGCCATTGGCGAACGCGTCGAACGTCAGGTCGACGATCTCGCGCGGGTCAGCCTCGCCCGCCCGCGCGCGCTTGGCGGCGGCGCCGATCTCCGCGGTGATCGTATCGGCAAGGTGCGAGATCAGCGCGCGCTGGAGATCCGCTGCCGACCCGAAATGGTGGAGCAGATTGGCATGCGTCCGCCCGATCCGCGCGGCGACCGCCTTCAGGGTTACCGCTTGCGGCCCCTGTTCGATCAGCAGCGCACGCGCGGCTTCGATCGCGGCATCGCGCGATTCTTCTGGACTGAGGCGCTTGCGAATTATTGACACGGATGTAAGTATGACCTATTGACAGAACTGTCAGCAGTGCATGCCGCTACGGAGCGCTGCAGTCCACCAACACTTGGAGGATTTCGTGGCGAAAGCAACCACTCCCGCCGACCTGACGATCACCCCGCGCGACCTCCGCTTCGGGCGCGGCACGACGATGCGCCGCTGGTGGCTCAACGACGATCCGTTCGCGACCGCTTTCTACAACGCGCTGTCGGTCACCTTCCCCAAGGGCGAAGGCTTTTTCGTCGATAGCGTCCGCACTTTCCGCGAGGGCACGCCCCCGCGGCTGCGCGGCGAGATCCAGGCGTTCATCAAGCAGGAAGTGATCCACACCCGCGAGCATGTCGCGTTCAACCGCCATGTCACCGACCAGGGCTATGACACGCGTCTGCTCGAACAGCATATCGATCAGGCGCTCGCACTGACCAAGGGCAAGCCGCCGATCGGCGCGCTCGCCGCGACGATGGCGCTCGAACATTTCACCGCGATGCTCGCGCACGAACTGATCGCCAACCCGCGCCACCTCGCGGGCGGGGACGAGCAGGCCGCCGCGCTGTGGCGTTGGCACGCCGCCGAGGAGATCGAGCATAAGGGCGTCGCCTATGACACCTGGCTCCACGCGACCCGCGACTGGCCACGCCGGCGGCGCTGGATCGTCAAGGCGATCGTCATGCTCGCGACGACGCAGAAGTTCTTCACCGGGCGCTACAAGGGGATGCTCGAACTGTTGCGGCAGGACGGGATCACCGGCTGGCGCGCGCATCGCGGGATCCTGTGGTACGCGCTCGGCCGCCCGGGAATGGCGCGCAAGATCTTGGGCGCGTGGTGCGCGTTCTTCCTGCCCGGCTTCCATCCGTGGAAACACGACGACCGCGCGCTGATCGCGCTGGCGGAAAGCGATTATGCTGATGCGGTACTGCCGCGGGCTGCGGCGGCCTGAGGGCAAACGCGAGCGCCCTGCGGGCGTGTTCTCAAGGACTTTAACCAACCGTTCGTTTCGAGCGAAGTCGAGAAACCTGCGCTGTGCCGGGTTCCTCGACTACGCTCGAAACGAACGGTTGGGCTTGCTAGCGCAGGACCCGCCTCAGCCCGCCCGCCGCATCGTGCTCCGAACCAGTCGCGCAACGAGCCCCGGCAACCCCGCATAATTCGACTTGTGATACGGCGACTCCGGCGCAAGCGTCGTCACCAGCCGCCGGTGCGCCTCGTTGAGCGCATGATAGGGCACGCTCGGCAACAGGTGATGCAGCGCATGATAGCGCAAGCCCACCGGCGCCCACAGCACCGGCAGCAACGCCGGCGGCGGCACGTTGACCGTGTCGAGATATTGCGCGGTCACGCTCATCGTCTCGCCGTCATTGTCCCACAGATGCGCGACCAACGTACGAACCTGGTTGAGCACATACACCCCCGAAGCAACCCCCAGCGCGATCGCGAACATGTGGAGCGGGAACACCCCCGACACGACCAGCGCGACCAGCGTGATCGACCACACACTGCACGCGCCTTCGAGCCAGCGCCACTGCGCGGCAACGTCACCCTCGGGCATCCGCCGACGGAACTGCGGGTTGATCGACAGCGACGAATAGCGCGCGACCAGCGTCGCATGCATCCCCGGGATCACCAGCGACAGCGGCGTCAGCACGGCATAGCGGAACAGCAGCGCGGCAGGCGCGAGGATCGACGACAGCAGGAACAGCGGCAGCGTCCACGGCTTCATATGCGCAAGCGGCAAATATTCGGGATCTTCCGACGTGCCGTAACGCGTCTTGGCGTGATGCAGGTTGTGGACGCCCTCGTACATGAACGACGGCACCAGTAGCGGAATCCCGACCACCAGGTTGAACCCCGTGCGGAACCCCGGCAGCGCACTGTGCTTCATGTGCGACACTTCGTGGATGAACATCCCCGCGCGATACAGGCCAAGGATCGCGACCACCGCCGCGGCCAGTCCCCAGCCGAGCGACCCGACCGTCATCGCCACCGCAAGCCCGGCATAACCGACCGACGCCGACAACAGCAGGTCGGTCCAGTAGATCACCGGATTGGGCGTGTTGAGGTCGCGCGTCAGCTCGACCACTGCGCGCAGCATCGCCTTGTCGTCGGTGATCGCCGACAAGGGCACGCGAACGGGCGGTACGGAGCGCGCATCGGCGCGGCGGTCAAAGGTCAGCGACGTCGTCATGGGCGTGGGCATTGCCTAAAGATAGTGGCTAGAACTGGGCAAAAACAGGGGTGATTCCTGCATCACATGCGTAACGTCTTGACTCGGCGCATGGTGCACGGGAGGGCTGCCTCATTCTATAAGGTGATACCTCCGTGGCCAACAGCGCGCTCGTCATCCGTCCGATCTTCTCCAAGGCCGACCGGAAGCGATTCGTCGACCTCCCCTTCCGCCTCTACAAGGACGATCCGAACTGGATCCCCCCGCTGAAAGGCGAGGCGCTCGGGTTGATCACCCCGGAGAAGAACGGCTGGTTCAGCCACGCCAAGGCGCAACTGTTCCTCGCGGAACGCGGCGGAAAGGTCGTCGGACGAATCTCCGCGCATATCGACACGCTCGCGCTGACGATGGACCCGATACAGGGCTTCGGCCCGGGCTGCGGCCAGTTCGGTCTGCTCGACGCGGAAGACGGGGTCGTCGGTCGCGCGCTGATCAACGCCGCCGAAGGCTGGCTGAAACATCAGGGGATGACCCGCGTGCTCGGGCCGATCAGCATGTCGGTATGGGAAGAACCCGGGCTGCTGGTCGAGGGCTATGATCATCCCCCGACGATCATGATGGGCCACGCCAAACCCGAATATCGCGACTGGATCGAGAACGCCGGGTACAAGCCGGTCAAGGAACTGCTCACCTACGAGCTCGACATTACCCTCCCCTTCCCGCCGCTGCTCCAGCGGATCATCGCCTCGGGCGAGAAGAACCCGCGGATCCGCATCCGCGAGGTCGACAAGACCAAGTTCGACGAGGAAGCCGCGATCATCCTGGCGATCCTCAACGATGCGTGGTCGGACAATTGGGGGTTCGTCCCGCTCACCCCGCCCGAGATCAAGGACGTCGGGGTCAAGCTCAAGCCGATCGTGTTCAACGACCTGATCCGCATCGCCGAAGTCGACGGGCGCCCGGTCGCGTTCATGATCACGCTGCCCGACCTCAACGAGGCGATCGCCCCGCTCAAGGGCAATCTTCTCCCGTTCGGCTGGGCCAAGCTGCTGCTGTGGCTGCGCAAGCCAAAGGTCCGGACGATGCGCGTCCCGCTGATGGGCGTGCTCAAGGAACTGCAATCCTCGCGGATGGCAAGCCAGCTCGCCTTCATGATGATCGAGTACATCAAACGCGCGTCGGTCGCGAACTATGGCGCGACCCGCGGCGAGATCGGCTGGATCCTCGAGGACAATCAGGGAATGCGCTCGATCGCGGATGCGATCGGCTGCGACATCAACAAGCGCTACTGGATCTACGAAAAGACGCTGTAACGACACGGCGGGCTTGCGACCGGGTGCCGCAAGCCCCCCGGCGGCTCATTGCCGTGCGATCGGATCGAAGCCCTCGCCAAGCCATTCGGCGCGGCTCTTGCAGACTTTCTTCTGGATGTGCGAGCCGGTCGGCGTCTCGACGATGCAATAGCGCTGCCGGTCGGATACCGCCGCAACCTCGACCCCGGATGCACCGACGCCGGATGCAGCGACGCTGGTCGCGAGGACGGGGGCCTTGATCCGGTCCCGGGCAAACGCCGGGGACGTGCCGACCAGCGCGACCGTGGCAAGCGTGATAGCGAGTTTCAACATGGGTTCCTCCGCATTCCGCCGCAGGGAGCAGCGACGGTATGCGTGTTACTGCATTATGCATGCCATACAGTTGGAGAACACAAGTTCAGGCACTTGGGCCGGTTTCCTCGAAAAACCCTTGGCGGTTTATCCCAAGATTCAGCAATCGCTACCGTACCTCGGCATCGCGGCGGGCGGCGTGCGATTGCACCGTCCGCCCCCGCCTAGCGGAGCGATACCCAGGTCGGCGCATGGTCGCTCGCCTTCTCGCGCGCGCGATACGCCTTGTCGACGCCCGCATCGACCAGCCGGTCCGCCGCGATTGGGCTGAGCAGCAGGTGATCGATCCGGAACCCCGCGTCGCGCTGCCACGCGCCCGCCTGATAGTCCCAGAAGGTCCATACCCCGCCGCCAGGATGCCGCGTCCGCAGCGCATCGGTCC
>CAZNQA010000026.1:8679-39948 GCA_964575105.1 uncultured Stakelama sp. | reverse complement strand
AGGGGATCATCCACAAGAATCTGTTGTCGGGCGGCATGGCCGCCATGCCGATGGATTCGGATGGCGTACCGTTCAACATGAGCCACATCTACGCTAGCGGAAACGTTGCCGCGGACATGTATTGCAACGTGGCGGCGGAAAGCACGGGGCGTGTGCTCGCGGTGCGCCTGTTCAACGCAGCGCATGACGAGGGCATGAAGAAGATGCTTCATTACATGATCGCGCGCGACACGATGCACCAGCAACAATGGCTCGCCGTCATCGAGGAGCTCGGGGCGGAAGCGATGAACCTTCCGATCCCCAACAGTTTTCCGCAGGATATGGAAGATCAGCAAAACAACTATAATTTCTACGCGACGTCGGTCGACGGGACGTTCCCGGAAGGTCGTTGGACTTCTGGGCCGTCGATGGACGGCAAGGGCGAGTTCACGGTGTTCCGGAACGAGCCGCTTGGCGAGGAGCCGGTGATGGGGCCGGCGCGTCCCGACAGCGGCGCGCAGACTCAGCAGATCGGCTGACCGTCACGCTGCGGGGCGCCGTCGCGCGTCCCGCAGCGATCGCGTTTTACCTGAGTATCGGAGAAGCGACATGGCCCTCGACAGGATCGTCAGCGCGGCAAAATCCGCCTTGCAGGACGCCCTCTCCTCATCCGCCGACCCGGTTTCCGACCGTAATGCGGTGCTGCAGGATCTGCATCTGGCCGAGAAGGCGTGGGCGACGGATGGCGTTCGGTCTGGCACCTGGTTCGTCCGCGACGGTGACCATGTCGCGTTTACGCCCACAACCCGGAACGGGGCACCGCTTACCATCGATGGTCAGACAACGACTTTCATTCCGGCAGATCGGTTCGCCGATTATCTGGTGAACATGCGGGTCGCAATCGAAGAGGGTGAATTCGATCGCGAAATCGCAGGCGCTCTGCACGGCGCGGGCAGTGTTGGCGGGACCGCCGAAGTTGCAGTTCCCGCAGCGAGACAGGGCGATCCGCAGGATATCCGGCAGGCACAACAGCATGCGGCGCTCGCACGGGAAGGGCGCAATCCGGACGGATCATTGTCTTCGATCGTCGGCAACGAATCGTAGCGACCGCGACGAACCGCACGAACCAGACCCCGACCAATACGCAGTACCCTATCAAACAGGACAGAACCCATGAAGATCAGACATATCGGTATGGCGCTCGCAGCGACGATCGGCTCGGCAGCGTTTGCACAGACGCCGCCACCGCCACCGCCGCCCGAAGCGAAAACGGTTGCGATGCCCTATGTCATGGCCGCCGGAATGAGTGACCTGTACGAGATCAACTCCAGTCAGGTCGCGTTACAAAAGTCGCAGACGCCGGCGATCCGCAAGTTCGCGACGATGATGATCAAGCACCATCAGAAAACGACGGCGGCGACCATGAAGGCGGCCACCAAGGCGGGGCTTACGCCGACGCCACCTGCGCTCGATGCCGGTGCTACCGCGTCCATCAACGAACTGCAGACCGCATCTGCGACCGACTTCGATCGACTGTACCTCGGTCAGCAGATACCGGCGCACCAGGCGGCGCTCGATCTCAACCAAAGTTATGCGACCAGCGGAGACCAAGCGCCCTTGCGGATGTCGGCCAAGGCTGCGGTGCCCATCGTGAAGCAGCATCTGGATGCTGCGATGAAGATGCAGGCAGCCAAGCCGATGGGGAACATGCCGGGCATGTAAGCGGCGGCTGGGTACCGTGACAGGGTGGTCCGCGTCCCACGACATGTAGCCGCGACGCTGCCAAACCGTCGGAAGCGACTTTACCGGGCGATTTGGTCGATCGGTGCCTGTAACCGCCATGTCACGCCCTCCGGCTTGTAGTCGAGCACGACCTTCCCGCCCAACGCGCGTGCGGTGCCGTCCGTGAGCAGATGCACACCGAAGCCGCGCCGCTCGGGCGGCGTCACCCGGGGACCGTCATGCTCGACCCACTGCATCCACAGCTCGGCACCCCCGGGTGTGTCGAGGGTTCCCCCAGACCAAGTCGACGCCGCCATCCGGCACGGACAGTGCGCCATGTTTGATCGCATTGGTTCCCAGTTCGTGTAACGCAAGCGTCAGCATCAGGACCGCATTACTGTCGATCCGAATGTCCGGGCCATCGCAACGGATGCGAGCGTGACAGGCCGAATGATGCGCTAGAGCCTCCCGGACGGTGGCACGAAGCGGCGCGGGTTTCCAATCATTCTGAAGCAACAAGTCGATCGCGGTGCCCATCGCCGCGAGCCGCTCATTCAGAATGTCGCGGGCGGTCGCAATCGGAACGCCGTCACGCAGCGTCTGGTACACAAGCGATTGGGTTACCGAGACGATGTTGCGAAATCGATGGCGGATCTCGGACCGGACGAGATCACGCGGTTCCGGCGAGGCGAGCATCATCTCAACGGTGCGCGGTGCCATATCCGGATTGCGAACGGTTTGTGATTCTCTGCGGGTCGGGCGGCGGTTCGGCATCGTCTTGCTCCCGATTGGAAGTTGGCGCGCTGTCGATTGGCGACGCATGATTCTGCTACGTGTCCGGGGCACTCCGTGACGACGCAAGGTAGGGATAGATCGGGCGGAAACTCGCGGCGCGGCGCAACTGCTCGGTATCGTTGATGAAGATCTGATGCCCGCGACGTTCGATCAGTCGCTCGTCGCGCAGTCCTTTCAGGACCCGATTGACGTGAACGGCGGTCAGGCCGAGCACGTCGGCGATCTCCTCCTGCGTGAGCGGCAAATAATATCCAGGAGCGTTGGCGGCTTCAATCGCCTGCAGTCGCGTGAACAAATCGCACAGCAAATGCGCGACGCGCTCACGCGCGGAACGTCTTGCAAGGCTGACGATACGGGCTTCCAGCGCGGCGTTCTCGACTGCCAAGAGCTTTGCGAACGCGTTTGCGATCAATCGGTGCTGCGAAAGCAGTTCCCGCAGCCGCGCACGGTTTATCCTGGCCACCGTACAATCCGTCAATGTCGTGACGGACTGGCCACAGCGTCCAAGGTAGAGCAGGCCGAGATCGCAAATCTCGCCTGGCAATACGACCGTTGTGATCTGCCGCCGTCCGTCTTTCAAAAGCGTGTAACGGCCCGCCCAGCCATGTATCACAACGTGCAGATCGTCGCCTGACGTGTCCTCAAGCGCAATGCGCGTGTGCGCGCGAAAAGGTTCGCGCGCGCCCACAAGCGCGGCAATCTCTGACAGCGCATCACGGGGAAGGTCGGTCAATAGAGTGAGTCGTTTTAGGAAGGGGTTTTGTTCGTCCCTGCCGCCATTCGGTGCAATACTGTTCGACCCCTTTCCCGTTCTCGTAAGCTTTGCGGAAAACGGTGAAATCATTGGTCCCATCCTGATACGGTTGTCGGTCGGACCGATCCGGTTGGCTTTATACGATGGGATTTCGGGAACCTGGTCGTTCGTCCGCTATCGGACCAAAGGGCGTAAGGCACAGAGAGAAGTGTAAGGCATTCCCCTCGCCGCGGCGGAGCCGGAGAGTTACCGGTCGCTCGCTTGCTGCAGCAGCTATCCTCTGCGATTGTATAGGCTTTTCAAGGGACGGTATCCGTGGTCATTCAGTCGATCGTCCGTAATCACTTGCTGCGCGCGATGAGCGCGGACGACTTCGCTCGGCTCGCGCCGCATCTCGTCCCGTGCGGTGGCGAAAAGGGCGACGTCCTTTTTCGTAAGGAAGAACCGGTCGAGGACGTATGGTTCCTCGAAAGCGGCATCTGCTCGCTGATCGCAATCTCCGCCGAAGGACAGCGCGTCGAAAGCGGGATCGTCGGTCGCGAGGGGTTCGCCCCCGTCGCGGTGGTCATGGGAAGTGACCGCGCTCCTTATGAGGGCATCATCCAGCTACCCGATCGTTGCTGGAAGATCCGTTTGAATGCCCTTCGGGACGCGATCGATCAGAGCGCTACGCTGCTGCCGTTTCTGCTGCTTTACATCCAGTCACTGTCGACTCAGATAGCCTATACGGCGTTGTCGAACGCAGTCCATTCGGTCGACGAACGGTTAGCCCGGTGGTTGTTGATGTGCAACGATCGCATCGACGCGCAAGACATGCCGCTGACGCACGAGTTCTTGTCGGTCATGCTGGCCGTGCGGCGGCCAAGCGTCACCACTTCGCTGCACGTCCTGGAAAGCAACGGTTTCATTCGGTCCGAGCGCGGCTGTATTACTATTCGTAACCGCGTAGCGATGGAAGAGTTCGCCGGCGACGCTTACGGCCCTCCCGAACGCGAGTATGAACGGTTGATTGGAAATCCCTGAACCGAGCTGGAGCGTTGGAGGCGGAAAGGATGTGATCGCCGGCAATGCGGCTTTTGCCGATGAGAAGCTGCTGGACTGCTTCTGGGCCTGCTTCATTCGTAGCGCCCCGCCCCGCCCCGCTGACAAGCGCTGGACGTCGGCTTTCGGGAAGAGCTTGCGCTCAACCAATCGAATCGGAACGACGGGTTTGTCCCACTTGCCGCCCTGCGGCGCGGTGGCCACTGCCATTCATTCCATGATGAACCAATGTCTGATTTTAAGGATCGCAAATCGGGCGCCGAGTGTCGTGCATTGGGTCAAGAACCTGCGGCGTAAGGTGTATCAGACAGAGCAGCATGCGTACCGCGCACCCCTCGGTCGACCAAGGCCAGGAAAGTGCCCTTCGCTGCATCAAGGTCGCCCGTTTCGCTCATTTCGGCATGCGACTGTACGAATGCACTGCTCCACGCCGATGTAATCAGCGCAGCAGCGAGGTAGGCATCGGCATCATTGCTGGGGCGATCTGCAGCCTCCGCCAAAGCAATGGCCAGAGCGCGGATGAAGTCGTCCCGCATTTGCCGCGCGCGAGCCTTCAGCGCCTCGCTTGCCTGTGCCGTCTCGACAAAGGCCTGAGTATCCGCAAACAGTGGAAAGGCTGGTTCACGCTGGTCAGCCATGCGATGGGCAAGCTCGCCAAGGGCCGCGATTGGCGACGCGCCCGGTGAGCGCGATCTGATAGCCTCAAAAGCGACATCATGGGCCTCCTGCTCGCGATCGAAGAACATGTCTTCCTTTCGCGGGAAGTGATTGAAGACCGTCATGCGTCCGACATCGGCCGCCTCCGCGATCTCGTCGATCGTCACCCGGTCGAAGCCACGCTCCATGAACAGGCGCGTGGCGGCATCGGATATCGCCTGTCGGGTCACGAGCCTCTTCCGCGTTCGACGGTCTGGAATCGGTCCAGTCATGGCTTGCCCGTTAATCGGGCGGCAACGGCGCCAGACGCTTGCGCAGGAAGCACTCGCTTACGCTGTGTCCAGGATGCTGCACACTTCCGGCCCCATAATCCCATGCCTCGCTCTTTCGGGAGGACGACGCTGGGTGCCCGCGGATCATCGATAGCCCGCGGCCTGAAGCTCGAACAGTTCGGCATAGCGGCCTCCGGCAGCAAGCAGATCGTCATGAGTACCCGAGGCCTCTACCCTGCCGTCGCTGAGCACGAGTATGCGGTCAGCCATGCGCACGCTCGAGAATCGGTGTGAGATGAGCACCGCGGAGCGTCCTGCGCTGAGTTCCCGGAAGCGCTGGAACACCTCGTACTCGGCGCGCGCATCCAGCGCTGCGGTAGGTTCGTCGAGGATCAACACCTGAGCATCGCGCATATAGGCGCGAGCGATCGCCATCTTCTGCCATTCGCCACCGGACAGGTCGACGCCGTTCCTGAACCGCTTGCCGATCATCTGGTCGTAGCCATCCGGAAGCTTGGCGACGACGTCGTCGGCGAGCGCGGCGGAGGCTGCCGCCTCGATCCGTGCGCGATCGCCGCGCGCCGTGATGCGGCCGACCGCGATGTTGTCCGCGGCAGGCAGGTTGTAGCGAACGAAGTCCTGGAAAATCACGCCGATCGCGGCGCGTAGGCCATCGAGATCGTATTCGCGCAGGTCGCGTCCATCGAGCAGGACCCGGCCCTCCACCGGATCGTACAGTCGGGCCAGCAGCTTCACGAGCGTGGTCTTGCCTGCGCCGTTCTCGCCGACCAGTGCGACCACCTCGCCTGATCCCAACGTGAAGGACAGGTGTCGCACCGCCCATCGCTCGGCGCCCGGATAGCGGAAGCCAACATCCTCGAAAACAAAGCCTTGCCGAACGGGATCAGGGAACGACAGCGCCCCCTCCAGTGAGCGGATGCCAGGTTCGGTCTGGAAGAAGGAGAACAGGTCGTCGATGTACAATGCCTGACCGGCGGTCGACGAGAAGCCGGTGAGCAGTCCTTCCAGCAACCCGCGGAGCCGCAGGAACGAGGCCGCTAGGAAGGTAAGGTCGCCGATCGAGATCGATCCGTTGACCGCGCGCCAGGCGATGTAAGCGTAGGCGGCGTAATAGGCGATCGTGCCAAGAGCGGCGAAACCCGAGCCCCAAACCGCCCGGCGTAGTGCCAACCGACGGCTCGCACTGTAGGTCTCGCGTGAGATGGTGCGATAGCGGTCGATGAGGAACGGGCTAAGGCCGAAAATCTTTACCTCTTTGGCCGTATCCGCGCTTGCGGCGATCTGGCGGACGTAATCGAGTTCGCGCCGCTGCGGCGTACGGATGTAGCTAAGCGCGTAGCTCAGGGCGTTGAAGTGCGCTTCGCCGAGGAACGAGGGCACCAGGGCTACGGCAAGCAGCACGATCAGCCACGGGGCGTAAACGACCAGGCCCGCGGCGAAGGTCACGACCGTGATGATGTCCTGGGCCTGGCCGAATAGCTGCCCCATCAGCGACATGCGGCCGCTGGCCTGCATGCGCGCGCGATCCATGCGGTCCTGGAAGGCGGCGTCTTCGAAGTCGGCAAGATCGAGGGTGGCAGCGTGCTCCATCAGCCTTACGCTCGCGTCGTTGCTGACACGGTCGGAGAGGAGTCCGTCGACGAGCGACACGATCCGGCCGAGGAGGTCGGAAGCGACCGCCAGAGCGAACTCGGCCAGTAGCAGTGCCTCCAGCCTATCGAGCAGGCCGGAGCCTACCCATCCCGTGAGCCCAGCCGGACGAGCCGTTAAGTGGGTAAGGTGTACGACCTCGTCGATGATGAGCTTGCCCACGAACAACGTCGCTACGGGCAAAAGCGCTCGCACCAGCCGCACGGCGACCGTCGTAGCGGTAAGACTTCGGCTGCTACCCCATACCATGGCGAGGAAGGGTGGGAGATTGCGCAGGGCGCCCAGCCGCTCGCGCCAAGTGGTAGGACGGCCAGGTACGCCGCCGCGCCCTTGTCTCACGCCGTCTGCCATTCAGCTGCTCCGAGGTGACAGGCTGCCGCCCGTTACGGACCTAAGGGCTGGAGGTGATGAGGTCAGCTGCATGACCCCCGATACACAGTCAGTGGTATCAGGGGTACTCGCAGTTTCGCCTCAACTTTGCGAGCGGGGATGTCGGGTTGAGCTGTGGTCGCACTTGGCGGATGAACGAGTGTCTGAAGTTGGGAAACGGGGGTCACGTCACCTGTTTCCGATCAGGTAACCTTATTAAGAAACTTCTTGCTAACCATTTGACATTCGCTGTTTCCCCGAGCGGGCCAGATTAAAAAATACCTCGCGCAATTTGCCAAAACCGCGTAACCGTTGAGAGCCTTAGTGGTGAGTAAAGCGGAAAGAGTATGGTTCGTTCAGACATCATAGCCCTGTTGGGGAATCAGAACCCCGACCTCCCCGCCAGCGATATTCATGCGATTATATCGGTCTTTTTTGAGACGATCACGTCGCGCTTAACCGACGGCGGGTCAGTTCATCTCCGCGGATTCGGGTCGTTCGGCACTCGCAGTTACAATGCGCGCCTCGGTCGCAACCCTCGGACCGGCGAACCGGTAGAGGTACCGGCAATGCGTGCACCCTACTTTTCGCCTGGGAAGGATTTGCGAGAGTGCGTAGCTGCCTCGGTCCTCGCTCCAGAGCCCGTGCGATGACGTACCCAGGGAAAACCTCTTTGGTGCGGCACCATAATGACACACCTGCATCGCCAAGCTCATGCAACGAATCTTCCGGCACCGGGTTGGCATACAATCGGGGGAGTATGTTGAAATGAACGACAAGATTGCTTTTTGGGCCAAATCGCACACTCGCTCGATAGGTGTGACGATCACTGCGGCGTGTTCCGTTGCCGCGTTGCAATGCATGATCAGTGGGGGACAATTGAGTCCTGCAACTGCCGCGCTATTGGCTGACCCGCTTTCAATCCTGTCGGGACGTTCTCCAGGATCACGTGCCAGTGGCGCGCTTCTTCAGTCGAAGCAGGCGTATGCGAGTACCGTAAAACCCGGCAATGGTAACGTCGGAGTCCCGCCATCCGAGCGAGTCTTGGCGAACGTCCGAACGCGACCGGTCGAGCCGCTCTCCGAGACCGACACGAACGTGCTCCCGGCGCTTCCAAACACCGATGCGCTTATTCCTGAGGAAGGCGTGACGGCCTTTCCTTCCGGTAGCCCTGTGTTTGGAGGCGGAGGGGTCGGCGGTTTCCCAGGAACCGTTCCCGCCGGTGGCGGTGGAGGAGGCGGAGGCGGAGGCGGCAACAGCGGAGCAATTCCATCGGTGCCTACTGCCGTGCCTGAGCCAGCTACTTGGGCCTTCATGCTAACGGGATATTTCTTCATCGGCATGATGTATCGACGCCGCCGTGTGATCCGGGCGACAAACTCTTCCACAGAACCCGCCTCGCACCAGCTTTAACAAAGCAATGCGTCGTAGTGCAATCATGCTAGCGGTTTTGACGCTTTCCTCGGTACCAGTTCTTGTTATTGCGCTTGCCCCGCGCAAGTTGAGCGGTTCCGGCGACAAAGCCGTCATCACTAGTAGTATTGATCGTGTCAATTACCCGTCTGGGCGTTACCCAAAGATTGCTATGCCCGGCGGAGGTTTTGCGGAAATAAAGAGCTTATTAAATAGTCAGCGGCCGATGCACTTTGGAGACTATATTTGGGATGAAGCCGGTGTGCCTACCGGACCCGTTTGGGTACGCGTGGATCTTTCGCGCCAATTGCTTTCCGTTTTCCGCGGAGGGGACGAAATTGGATCGACGGTGATACTGTTTGGCACAGATGGAAAACCTACCCCAACAGGAAGTTTTCCAGTTTTGGCAAAGGCGGAAACTCACATATCGTCCCTGTACGATGCGGAAATGCCCTTCATGTTGCGCCTGACGGGTGATGGCGTTGCGATCCACGCCAGTAAAGTTCGAGAGGGTTCGGCAACACATGGATGCATCGGCGTGCCATATGATTTTGCGCGGCTACTCTACAATCAGATTAAGCGTGGGGATCGCGTTGCGATCATGGCGACTTAACCGTGACGAGCGACAAAATTAAGCAATTCTCGAAACCTTAAATAGAGGCTGACCTGACAATACCCCCGTCGGAGGTATTGCACGAATGTCAGCGCTAACTTCAAAAACTGGTTTACTGGCCTTGTCGCTGATGGCAGGCGCACCATTGCTTATAGGCGCAACCAGCCCAGCGGTGGAATTTGAAGCGACGGTGCTCTCCCTCCATAACCGGGAGCGTCTTGGGCTAGGAGTGCCCCCCCTCAAATGGAACGCGGCATTGGCGCAGTCCGCACAAACCTGGGCAAACCACCTAGCAGCAACCGGCGCATTCGAACACGCTGCAGAGATCCCATCAAACCCAGAAGGTGAAAATTTATGGGAGGGAACTAAGGGTGCATATCGGCTCGAGCAACGGGTAGACGCTTGGATACGAGAAAAGCGCTACTTCAAACCTGGAACATTTCCTGACAATAGTAAGACAGGAAACGTTGAGGACGTCGGTCATTATACGCAGGTCGCTTGGCGTAATACGAGTACAGTCGGGTGCGCACAAGCAAGCGGATTCAATAAAGACGTACTTGTTTGCCGGTATAGCAACGCCGGTAATTATATTGGAGAGCAAGCATTCTGAACCGCTGGCTTTTTATGTGGCCAGCGGCCCCTGTCTAAAGCAATAGAGCTACTTAACCGGATAGCTTATCCTAGCGCCGAGTTTACCACGGCGGCGCGTGGCTCCACCGATTATTCCAAATCCGAGAAGCATCATTGTCCATGTGGCGGGCTCGGGAACGGACGGTGCGAACTGGTTGTAAATTTGAGCCGACGTGACCGAATAATCCGTGTTCGCCAAGATGTCGAAGTTAAGGTTCCAACCTAGCGCGTCAAACGCTGCCAAATCGGTCGCGCTCACTTCGCCCATTTGCCCAAAGCAGAAATTAGGGTCCATAATTCCGATCTGCCCAGTGCAACCACCGAGATCCTTAAAGTGCGATGCCTGCTGACCATCGCCATGGTTACGACCTGTCGAGAACATCGAATTACCGTTGAATTGGGTCAGCCCCCCATCGATCGAAAAATAAGCTGCGGAACCCACCGCCAGGTCAAGCGCCGCGCCAGTGCCGGGAGCTACGTCCGTGGGGTCAGCGCTGTAACGGAACAAGTCGAGTGTCGAGAAGCCCCCTGATCCCCCTGCGCTGTCACGATTAAAGCCCGCCGCACTGCCAGTGTCATACTGGTCGACGCCGCTGACGAAGCCGAGCGCGTGGCCAATCTCGTGGATTGCGACGCCAATGAAATCAAACGTGCCTGCGGTGATGCCATCGGACGGATTGAAGTCGAAAGCGAAGTTGCTGCTGAAGTTAACTTGTGCGTCGCGTTGGACAGGGCTGAATCCTGTGAAACCTAGCGCCTTCAACGTCGCGCCATTGACGACCATCTGCGTATTGTTAACGCTATTGTCGTTGTCGAAAATCTTGGTCCCCCAATTCACACCAGTTTTTGTGGCGGGATTGTTATAGCCACTAGTGATCGCCTGCAAACCGCCGGCCGCCGTCAGTGGGCTAAGATTTGCGTTCGCTTTTGCGTCAAGCGCACCGACCCCGGTCGCGCCGAGTTGTTCATAAATGTCCGAAGCCCCTACCAGGTAGCGCGTACTTCCAGTTGAGCCGATCACTCCGGTGGGGAGCGGATTATAGCCAGTCTCCAAACGGACCGTTACATCGCCCACGCCGGCGGAGGTCGTTAACACCGATGCCCAGTAATCGGTCGCGATTTTGAACCCCTGTGCGGCAGCAGTGCCCGACACCGAATTGTTGTAATCGACCAACTCAAACTTTAAGCTAGCCATCGCGGGCGCGCCGATAACCATTGACGCAGCCGCAGCCGCAGCGACTGTGAGCCTAGTGCCGAATTTGAACATATTGATTTCCCCTATCTGCCCAGCGCCAACCGACTGATCTCGTACGGGTTCGGCGCCGCTTCATCTCAATTCCTAATCGCTTTCCTCACTGTCGCAACAATTTGTTAACTATCGTAGCCGATTTGGTACGATCAAACTGCGCCGTGCCAATTTGGCAACATGTTATACACGTCCGGACGTTTCGGAGCTTAGCTGAGAGGATGGACTAGGCCGCAGACTCACCCGTTCGGATCGTGGAGGCTTTAATCTGGCAGACGAGGACCGATGTCATCTTTCTGCAGCGCTTTGGAGGCAGTTCAAAATTACGGCTGAAGGGCCGGCGAGCCGTTGTGTTGGTCTCGCTAGGAGGCGAAGTGTGCTTATAATGGAACGTACCTCGCGAGCGCTGCGAGCAAGAGGCGGTAGCGCCCTCCATACCCGTGGTATCTCGTTGGACCTATATCACCGGTTTAAGCGAGTATGAGCGCTGTGAAGCTACTGGCCCATTTTCGGCAGGGGCCGGATGGTACTTGGACCGCTGTAAAGTTGCTCCATATCAAAACGGTTGATTGCGAAATCTCAATCGCCCCGGGAGCTAGTTTTGCTCCAGGGGCGACAATCGCGGGAGTAGACCTCGTTGCGGTTTTAAACGCTGCTGTCGCGGGGGTGGACAAGCCCATGTCTTTTTCAGCAGACTACCGGCGTACCGATAAGTCGTTATTTGCTAAGTTGTTATGGCGAGAGATGCCGTTCTCTCGTTAGGGCTAAAGGGAACCAGCAGTACGACGAAGCAGGTTTATTGCTACTTGCAAGCGGCTTTTCGGAAACGCGCTGACTACCGAAGGGCGCAGATCCGTTTAGGAGGTTCGAAAAGCCTGCTTGGGGGAAGTGCGAGACTGCGAAAGAAATGCGCAGAGCCTCTAATCTAGCGTCAGACCGCCTGACAATGGCCTCTATGCAGGTTCCGAGCAGACTGGACTTCACCCGTCGGTTTTCATGGATTTTCCATGGAAACCGCCAACCGGCACTCTAAGTCATTGAAATATGGTGCACCCGACTGGATTCGAACCAGTGGCCTCTGCCTTCGGAGGGCAGCGCTCTATCCAGCTGAGCTACGGGTGCCTGACTGCTCGCCTAGCAAAGCCCGCGGGCGGACGCCAGCCCAAACGCGCGGGAATCAGCGTGTCAGCGTCACCGGCTGGAACTGCCCGAGTCCGCAGCTCGCGCCTGCGGTCAGATACGGCGCCTGGTACAGCACCGTGATGATGTCGGTCGAACACAATTGGCTGAGGCTCGTCGCATAGCTGAAGCGCTGCTCGAACCCGAGGCTCGGGCAGGACGACGGCAGCGTGTTGCGATAGACCTTGCGGCCGGTCATGAAAAAATCGATCGTCCGGTCGTCGCGCACCCGGGTCTCGCGGATCTGGATCAGCGGCACGCACGAAACCGCCTTCCCGTCGGGCGTCGCGACCGGGATCTTTTCGCGCGCCGCAGCGGCGGTGGCGGACAGCAAGACGATGACGGCGACAATACGGCGCATGGAACTCACTCCTGTGCTGGACGCGGATCGGCGCGGACTTTGGGCGCGGGCGTCTTGGGCTTGAACGCACAGAGATCGGCAACGCTGCATCGCCAGCATTCGGGGGTGCGCGCCTTGCAGACATAGCGGCCGTGGAGGATCAGCCAGTGATGCGCGTGGAGCCGGAACGGCTGCGGCGTCGCCTTGTCGAGCTTGAGCTCGACCGCGAGCGGGGTCTTGCCGCGCGCGAGACCCGTGCGGTTGCCGACGCGGAAGATATGCGTGTCGACCGCAAACGTCTCCGCGCCGAACGCGACGTTGAGCACGACATTGGCGGTCTTGCGCCCGACTCCGGGAAGCTGTTCGAGCGCGGCGCGGTCGTTGGGAACCACCCCGCCGTGATCGTCGATCAGCTTCTGCGACAAGGCGATCACGTTCTTCGCCTTGGTGTTAAACAGCCCGATCGTCCGGATATGCGTCTTGAGCGCGTCCACGCCGAGCGCGACCATCTGCTCGGGTGTCTTGACCTCCTCGAACAGCAGCCGCGTTGCCTTGTTGACGCCGACATCGGTCGCCTGCGCGGACAAGGCGACCGCGACGATGAGCTGGAACGGGTTGCCCGCCGCGAGCTCGGTCTCGGGGTGCGGATTGTCGGCGGCGAGCCGCGCATAGAATTCGACGACGTCGGCCTTCTTCAAACCCCGAGCACCTCTTCCATCCCGTAGCGCCCGGCGGGCTTCCCCGCGAGCCACAGCGCCGCGGTGATCGCGCCCCGCGCGAAGATCGCGCGATTCTCCGCGCGGTGGCCGAGTTCGATCCGCTCGCCCTCGCCCGCGAAGACGACGAGATGGTCGCCTGCGACCGATCCGCCGCGCAGCGACGCAAAACCGATCGTCCCTTCCGAGCGCGCGCCGACCAACCCCGCGCGATCCGCCACGCGCAGTTCCGCAAGCGGCGCGCCCCGCCCCGCCGCCGCCGCCTCGCCGAGCAGCAGCGCGGTGCCCGAGGGCGCGTCGACCTTGTGGCGGTGGTGCATCTCGGCGATCTCGATGTCCCATTCGGGCCCGAGCCGCGCCGCGGCCTCGCGCACCAGCTTGGCGAGCAAAGTCACGCCGAGCGAGACGTTGCCGGTCTGGAGCACCGCGATCTCGCTTGCCGCCGAATCGACCAACGCATGATGCGTCGGGCTGAGCCCGGTCGTCCCGATCAGGATCGGCGTCCCCGTCAGCCGCGCCGCCGCGAGATTGCGCTCAAGCGCGGACGGCGCGGAGAAATCGATCACCACGTCGGCGTCATGCGCGAGCGCGGCAGGATCGCCGCCCGCGTCGATCCCGCCGACGAGCGTCGCGCCGAGGTCTGGCACCGCCGCGGCGATCGCCTGCCCCATGCGCCCCGCGCTCCCGATAATCCCGATCGCGGTCATCGCGCGTGCCTTTCGTAAATTCCTCTCCCGGGCCTCTAGAGCCTCGCGTACAGAGATACCATGCGAGAGACCGAAAACATCGTTGTTCTGACAGGCGCGGGGATTTCCGCCGAAAGCGGGATCGCCACCTTCCGCGGCCCGGGCGGGCTGTGGGAAGGCCACCGCGTCGAGGACGTCTGCACGCCCGAGGCGCTCGCCGAAGATCCGGTGCTGGTGCATCGCTTCTACGATGCGCGCCGCGCGGCGCTCGCGGGCGTCGTGCCCAATCCGGCGCACGCGGCGCTCGCGCGGCTCGACGCCGAATGGCCCGGGCAAATGCTGATCGTGACGCAGAACGTCGATGACCTGCACGAGCGCGCGGGGGCGACGCGGTTGCTCCACATGCACGGCGAGCTGCAGTCGGCGCTCTGCGCGGCGTGCGACGCGCGCATGCGGTGGACCGGGGCACTCCCGCCGGGGTCGATGTGCGGTCATTGCGGCGCACCCGAACTGCGCCCCGACATCGTGTTCTTCGGCGAAATGCCGTATCAGATGGAGCGGATCGAACGGGCGCTCGCGGACGCCGATCTGTTCGTCTCGATCGGCACGTCGGGCGCGGTCTATCCCGCCGCCGGGTTCGTCCAGGGCGCGCGCTATGCGGGCGCGCGGACGCTCGAGCTCAATCTCGAGCGGTCAGCGGGGAGCGCGTATTTCCATGAGACGCGGCTAGGGCCGGCGGGGGTGCTGGTGCCGGAATGGGTCGCGGAGATGCTGGGTTAATTCACCCTACTACGCGCTTCCCCGGCGGAGGCCGGGGCCCAGGAGAGGGACGGAAGAGGCTGGGTGAGGCGCTCCGTTACGTCCGACATCACGACTGGGCCCCGGCCTTCGCCAGGGAAGTGAAGAGGGGGGGAAGCGAAACGGGGGGGAAGCGAAACCGGGGCGAAAGCCCGCGCTCACTCCACCCAGTCGAGCCCCATGTCGCGGTAGACGTCGCGCTCGTCGTCCCAGCCCGGGCGGACCTTGACGTGCAGGTACAGATGCACCGGCCGCCCCATGATGTGGCTGAGCTCGGTCCGCGCGCGCGCGCCGATTTCCTTGATCCGCGTGCCGCCCTTGCCGAGCACGATCGCGCGCTGCGTCGGGCGTTCGACCAGGATCTGCTGGTGGATCTCGACCGATCCGTCCTCGCGCTCGAGATATTGCTCGGTCTCGACTGCGGATGCGTAGGGCAGTTCGGCGTGGAGCTGGAGAAAGATCTGCTCGCGCGTCACTTCCGACGCAAGGCTGCGCTCGGTCGCGTCGGACACCTGGTCCTCGGGGAAATGCCACGGCTCGGCGGGCATCCGCGCCGCGAGATGTGCCTTCAACTCGGGCAACCCGTCCCCGGTCGAGGCGCTGACGAAGAATGTCTCGTCGAACGCGACCAGGCCGTTGAGCCGCTCGGCGTGGAGCAGCAGCTTGGCCTTGTCCGCCAGATCGACCTTGTTGAGGATCAGGTACTTGGGTTCGGGCCGGTCCTTGATCGCGGTCGCGATGTCGGTGACCTTGGTCGGCAGGCCGCCCTTGGCGTCGACCACCAGCGCAAGCACGTCCGCGCCTTCCGCGCCGCCCCACGCCGCCTGCACCATCGCACGGTCGAACCGGCGCTTGGGCTCGAAGATGCCGGGCGTGTCGACCAGCAGCAATTGCGTGTCGCCCTCGATCGCGACGCCCATCAGCCGGACGCGCGTGGTCTGCGCCTTGGGGCTGACGATCGCGACCTTCTGCCCGACGAGCGCGTTGACGAGCGTCGACTTGCCCGCATTGGGGGCGCCGAGGACGGCGACGAGGCCGCATTTCTGGTCGGTCATTGGGTATCCTTGGAACAACGCGCGATCCTGCGCGACACCGGTACGTATTTTGAGACTCTCACTGCGCTTCCCCGGCGAAGGCCGGGGCCCAGTAGCGCGCCGAATGGTCGCGAGCGCAGCGCTTCGTTGCAACCACCTTCGCTACTAGGCCCCGGCCTTCACCGGGGAAGCAACAGCAGAAGACACGCCGCCCCTACCCAAAACCGCGCCCCCGCGCCAGCCACCCGCTATTGCTCGTCCTCATAGCCATCGCGCTGCGGGGCGCGGTCCTCATCCTCATAGCGGCGGCGGCGGTCGCGTTCGTCCTCGCGCCGCCCGTCGCGGGTCGGCTCGAAATCGAGCCTTCCGTCGCGCAGCCGCACCCGCCCGACCCCGGGGATCTCACCCTCGACCGGCGGGATGTTCTCGGGATCGAGGAAGTTCTCGATCGTCTCGCCGAAGCCGTTGGCATCGGGATCGACATCCTCGGGGATCGCCTCGGGCACCACAGCACGTCCGACCCCGAGCGCCTGCTGCATGAAGTCGCTCCACACCCGCGCAGGTACGCCGCCGCCCGACAGCCCGGCGTTGGGGGTATTGTCGTCATTGCCGACCCATACGCCGACCACCAGCCCGTTGGCGAAGCCGACGAACAGCGCATCGCGGCTGTCCTGCGTCGTCCCCGTCTTGCCATAGGTCTTGACCGAAAGTGCCGCCGCACGTCCCGTTCCCGTCTCGGCGGACGCCGACAACAGGTCGAGCATCTCGTCGCGGATCGTCCCCGACAAGGCACGCGGGCGATCGGTCAGCGTCGCGAACACCCCGCGCGACGGAGCATCCTCAAGGCCCCGCGCGCGCACCGGATATTGCTCCGCGGCGATCGCGGCATAGGCCTGCGTCAGTTCGAGCAGCGACATGCTCGCGGTGCCGAGCGCGATCGTCGCCTCGTTCGGGATCGGCGTCGTCACGCCGAGATCGCGCGCCGCCTTGATGACGGCGGCGACGCCGACCTCTTGCGTGATCCGCGCCGCCGCGACGTTGGACGAACGCGCGAACGCCTGCCGCAGCGTGATCGGGCCGAGATAGCGCCCGTCCGCATTCTTCGGGCTCCAGTTGGCGATCGTGATCGGCTTGTCGTCGATGATCGAATCCGGGGTCATCCCGTGGCGCATCGCCGCGAGATAGACGAACAGTTTGAACGCGGATCCCGGCTGCCGCATCGCCTGCGTCGCGCGGTTGAACGGGCTCGCGGCATAGGACTTGCCCCCGACCATCGCGACGACTCGGCCATCGGGCCGCATCGCGACCAAAGCGACCTGCGCCTGCCGCAACCCGGCGCGCTTGACCGCGCGTTCGGCGGCCTTCTGCAGCCGGCGGTCGAGCGTGGTGCGGACCTTGCTCTCGGCGGCGAGTTCGCCCGCCTGATCGCGCGCGGCGGGCAGCACCCAGTCCGCGAAATAGGTGCCGTTCGGAAGCGGCGCGACCCGGTCCGCCGCGAGCCGCGCGGGCCGGACCGACGCGGCGGTCGTCTTGTCGAGGAACCCCGCATCGACCATCGCCGCGAGCACCAGCGCACCACGTGCACGCGCGCCCGCAAGGTTGACCGTCGGCGCGAGCTTGGACGGCGCCTTGACCAGCCCGGCCAGCATCGCCCCCTGCGCGATCGACAGATTCTCCGGGGTCCGCCCGAAATAATGTTTCGCAGCCGCACGCAGCCCATAGGTATTGTCGCCGAAATACACCGTCGACAGATAGCGCGACAGGATCTGGTCCTTGGTCAGCCACGCCTCGAGCCAGAAGGCGATCAGCACTTCGCGGATCTTGCGCGCTGCGGTCCGGTCCGAATCGAGGAACGCGTTCTTCGCGAGCTGCTGCGTGATCGTGCTCCCGCCCTGGTCGCGCCCGCTCGAGCGCACATTGTGGACGAACGCGCGCGCGATTCCCTGCGGGTCGATCCCCCAGTGCGAGCGGAAACGGCGATCCTCGATCGCGAGGAACGCGTTGGTCACGTTCTTGGGGAGCTTCGCCGCATCGACCGACGCCCCGACGATCGCACCGCGCCGCGCGATCGGCGTGCCGTCGTCCGCCAGCAGCGTGACGCTCGGCGGCGTCGGGGGCTGGAGCGATTTGGACAGCGGCGCGGTCACCGCGAGCCAGGCGACCGCGAGCACGAACAGCACGATTCCCAGCCCGAGCCCGCGCATGATCCAGCGCAGCCAGTTGATCTTGCGGCGCTGGCGCGGCGGGCGCGGGTAATGCTCGTCCTCGGGCTCGAACGGCGTCTCGCGGAGATAGCGTTCGGGCGGCGGAACCCCGTCCTTCAGCTCGAGCGGGCCATTGCGAGGGTTCGCCGGATCGGCATCGAACGGATAAGGGCGCATACTCAGCAGATCCGGAAGGGACGAACGAGTGTGTTATCTGTGCATGACAGATCGCGCAAGCAGGGGAACAGCATCACGCGCTTTTAGCAGGCCCCGCCCCCCTGTGCGAGCCATGTTGCAGGCCCTCCCCGTATGACAACGCAGTCAGAGGCATTGAGACAATCGCCGCACCGGGCTATTAAGCGCGCTCCCGGTCCGCTCGGACCCAGCCGAAAGCCTTGCCCCGATGGCCGAACCCGTATCCGATCAGCCCCTCGTCGTCGGAATCGGCGGGACGATCGGCGGCGTTTCGTCGACCGAACGCGCGCTTCGGATCGCGCTCGACGCGGCGGGGCGCGAGGGCTTCCGCACCCGCATGTTCGGCGGCGCGGACATGGCGCGGCTCCCGCTCTACGACCCCAAGGCGACGACGCGCACGCCCGAGGAAACCGAATTCGTCGAGACGATGCGCAAGGCGTCCGCGGTCATCATCGCCTCGCCGGGCTATCACGGCAGCATCTCGGGCGTCGTCAAGAACGCGCTCGACCTGCTCGAGGAAACCGCGCGCGACCCGCATCGCCCGTATCTCGCGGACATGCCCGTCGGGCTGATCGCGACCGCCTACGGCTGGCAGGCGACCGGCAGCACGATCGCGGCATTGCGCTCGATCGTCCACGCCTTGCGCGGCTGGCCGACGCCGTTCGCCGCCGCGGTCAACACGCAGCTGACCAAGTTCGACGAGGACGGCGGCGCGAGCGATGCCGCGGTGATCGAGCAGCTCTCGCTGGTCGGCAAGCAGGTCGCGCGGTTCGTGCCGGTGGCGATCCAGCATGGCTGAGCGCATCGATCGCCGCGCCGCGCTCGCGCTGGGTGGCCTTGGGGTCGGCGCGCTCGCGAGCGCACCGCTGTGGGCGCAGGCGATGGTCGACCTCGGCCTGTCGGACGGTACCGGGCAGCGCCCGCTGACCGATGCCTTTCCCGGCAAGAAGGGGATGATCCTCCAGCGCAGCCGTGCGCCGCTGCTCGAGACCCCGATGGCGGCGTTCGACGGCGCGCTCGGCGACGATCCGTTCACCCCGAACGATCGCTTCTACGTCCGCTGGCATTATGCCGACATTCCGCTGTCGGTCGATGCGGCGGCGTTCCGTTTGAAGATCGGCGGGGCGGTCAAGCGCGCCACCGCGCTCTCGCTGACCGAGATACAGGCGATGCCCAAGGTCGAAATCGCGGCGGTCAACCAATGTTCGGGCAACGCGCGCGGGCTGTTCGCCCCGCGCGTGCCCGGCGCGCAATGGGGCAATGGCGCGATGGGCAATGCGCGCTGGACCGGCGTGCGGCTGCGGGACCTGCTCGACCGCGCGGGTGTCGCGCCGGGGGTAGTGCAGGTGAAGCTGTCCGGGCTCGACCAGGCGCCGGGCGAGGCACCGCATTTCGCCAAAAGCCTCGCGCTCGACCATGCGCGGACCGACGAGGTGATCGTCGCCTACGGGATGAACGGCGCGGCGCTTCCTTTGCTCAACGGCTTCCCGTTGCGGCTGATCGTCCCCGGCTATTATTCGACCTACTGGATCAAGGCGCTCGATTCGATCGAGCTGCTGACCGCGCCCGACACCGGTTTCTGGATGGAAAAGGCGTATCGCATCCCCGCGACCGCCGATGCGGGCGTGCAGCCCGGCGCGAAGGACTTCGCGACCGTCCCGATCGGCCGGATGCCGCCGCGCGCGTTCTTCACCCGCACGACACCGCAGGAGGCGCGCGGGATCGCGCTGGGCGGCGACGCGGGGGTCGCGAAGGTCGAGGTGTCGCTCGACGGCGGGCAGAGCTGGAAGGCGGCGCAGCTCGGGCCCGACCACGGCGCGTACAGCTTCCGCCGCTGGGCGATGCCGCTCGCGGGCCTGCCGCGCGGATCGCACGAGATCGCGGTGCGCACCGTCAACACGCGCGGCGCGGGCCAGAAGGCTACGCCGATCTGGAACCCCGGAGGCTATATGCGCAGCAGCATCGAAACCGCGCGCGTGGTGGTGGCATGACGCGCACGTCACTCGTCGCGCTGTTGCTGCTCGGCGCGTGCCACCGTGCGCCCGAGGCAACCCTTGCGCCCACCACGATCGCGCTGACCTCGCAGTCGATCACGCTGCCGGACGAGACCGCGACGCTTCCCGCAAGCGCGGAGATCCTGACGACCAATTGCACCGCGTGCCATTCGGCCGAGCAGTTGCTCACCCAGCCCAAGCTCGACGCCAAGACCTGGACCGCCGAGATCGGCAAGATGCGCACCGCCTACAAGGCATCGATCGACCCGAAGGACGACCCGAAGATCCTCGCCGCGCTGCTTACTTTGCCAAATCAGAAATAGGCGCGCGCGAAGAACACGATCGTCGTCGCGGCGGTGACGAGCAACGTCCACCCGCGCACCAGCCCGGGGGACAGCCGCTTGCCGACGATCGCGCCGATCCACCCGCCGAAGACCGCGCCGACCAGCATCGGGACCGCCGCCTCCCACGCGACCAGCCCGGCCGCGATGAACACGATCGCGGCGGCGGCATTGGCGAGCGCAAGCATCAGCGTGCGCGGCGCGAACAGCGCGCGCGGCGACACCCCCGCGAGCAACCCGTAGATCGCGGTCGTCATCAACCCGACCCCGCCGCCGAAATAACCGCCATACACGCCGAGCAACGTCTGCGCCGCGATCAGCGTCCGCTGCCCGATCGCGACCCGGCTGTGGAGCGCATCGGCGGCCTGCTTGCCGAACGCGATCACGACGAACGCGAACAGCAGCAGCCACGGGATGATCAGGTCGAACGCGCGCGTCGGCGTCACGACGAGCAGCGCGCTCCCCGCCAGCCCGCCGACGAAGGTGATCGCCCCGAGCAGCCACACATTGACCCCGCCGACCGGTTGAAGCTCCTTGCGAAACGCCCAGCTGCTCGTCGCAGCCCCCGGCAGCAACGCGACGTTCGAGGTGGCGTTGGCGGTATTGGCGGGCAGCCCGAGCGCGATCAGCGCGGGAAGCGTCGCGAACGTGCCCCCGCCCGCCAGCGCGTTCATCGCGCCGCCGAGGATGCCCGCGCCCGCGGACAGGCCGATTGTCGTCAGGGTCACTGCTACTCCGTCCTGCCGCATCTTGTGCCGGACGACCTGTGCCGCAGCGGGCGGATCGAGGCAAGGCACAGGGGTGGGTCGATCGAGTTGGTCGGATGGCGGTGCCGCCTCCCCCATCCTGCCGTCATGCTGAACGTGTTTCAGCATCCACCGCGCTACAGGCTCGGACCGGACTTGCGGCACGGTGGACCCTGAAACGAGTTCAGGGTGACGGCGGACGGAAAAAGCACTGGTGGCCGCGAAACCCCACGCCCCTCACCCCAGCGCTGCCTGCTTCTCCTCCGCCAGCCGGTCGAGCTCGGCGCGCGTCTTCTTCTCGCTCGCGGTCTTGAGCTGCCCGCACGCCGCATCGATGTCGCGCCCGCGCGGGGTGCGGACCGGCGCGCTGATCCCGGCATCGAACACGATGTTCGAGAACGCCTTGATCCGCTCGGGCGTCGAGCACTCATAGGGCGCGCCCGGCCACGGGTTGAACGGGATCAGATTGACCTTCGCCGGCAGGTCATAGAATTTGAGCAACCGCACCAGCTCGCGCGCATCCGCGTCGCTGTCGTTCTTGTCCTTGAGCATCACATATTCGAACGTGATCCGCCGCGCATTGTTCGCGCCCGGGTAGTCCGCGCACGCCTGGAGCACTTCCTCGAGCTTGTACTTGCGGTTGATCGGGACGATCTCGTCGCGGATCTCGTTGGTGACGGCATGGAGCGACACCGCGAGGTTGACCGAAATCTCCTCGCCCGCGCGCGCCATCAGCGGCACCACGCCCGAGGTCGACAGCGTGATCCGCCGCCGCGACAGGCCGATCCCGTCGCCGTCCATCACGATCTTCAACCCGTCGCGGACATTGTCGAAATTGTAGAGCGGCTCGCCCATTCCCATCATCACGATGTTGGTGAGCATCCGCCCCTCGGGCTGGCTCGGCCATTCGCCGAGCGCATCGCGTGCAAGCATCACCTGCCCGACGATCTCGCTCGGGGTCAGGTTGCGCACCAGCCGCATCGTGCCGGTGTGGCAAAAGCGGCAGTTGAGCGTGCAGCCGACCTGGCTCGACACACACAGTGTGCCGCGATCGGCATCGGGGATGAACACCATCTCGTAGTCGTTGCCGTCGTCGGTGCGCAGAAGCCACTTGCGCGTCCCGTCGGTCGACACCTGTGCCTCGACCACTTGCGGGCGGCTGATCGTGAAGCGCTGCTCGAGCCACGGCTGCATCGTCTTCGAGATGTCGGTCATCAGCGAAAAGTCGGTGACGCCGCGATTGTAGATCCAGTGCCACAATTGCTTGGCGCGCAGCTTCGCCTGCTTGGGGTCGAGCTGCGACGTCTCGAGCGCCATCTTGAGATCGGGCTTGGACAGGCCGAGCAGATCGATCCGCCCGTCGCTGCGCGGCACCAGCGCGCGCGGCACGGGTACGGGGTCGATATGCCCCGGAATGGGCATGGCGTAGGCTGGTGCTGTCTGCATACGGCTGCACATAAGGGAAAATGGCGGGATTTTCTACTCCCTGTGCGGAAGTACGCGACGGGGGCACGCGACGGGGCAATCGTGCCGGGTGGCCGCTCGGCCGTTTCCTCCCTCCATCCCCACACCGTCGGCGTGACGTGTCGCCGACGATTCGTCCCGATGCGGCGCTGCCGGTGGTACTGCCGTAACGCCGGAAGTTCCCACGCTTGCTTTTCGCTCGCCAAAGCCGTGTTGCAAGAATCCGAAAATCAATAAATCTGCCTTGTCAGACCTCCCCGGTTATAGGCCGGCAGACGTCTTCCCGCCCTTGACAATATCTTGAACCCGGATGACTTTTCGCAATGATTCCCGCGCTGCTGCTCCTGCTGGTTCAAGCCGCCTCGCCCGCCGCGACCCCGCCGGACGATATCGTCGTCACAGGGCATCGCGCCGAGAAGGAACTGGCGGCGTGCCTGTCGCGGAATTGCCCGCCGGAGGAAGACGTCGAGACGTCGCTCCGCGCCTCGGTCGAGCAATTCGCCGGCGGTCGTTATGACGCGGCGCGCGGCACGCTGGAAAAGGCGATCCGGCGCAACCGCGGCTATGCCGCCGCGCTGCCGGGCCCGGTATCGAGCCTTTATGCGACGCTCGCGACGGTTGCCGAGCATCTCGGGGACAACCAGCTCTGGCTGGCGTCGTCGCGGAACACCGTTCTCGTGCTGCGCCGCCATGTGGGCGAGAACAACACCGCGACGCTGACGCAGGAG
The DNA here is from genome assembly GCA_964575105.1 of uncultured Stakelama sp. Taxonomy (GTDB): domain Bacteria; phylum Pseudomonadota; class Alphaproteobacteria; order Sphingomonadales; family Sphingomonadaceae; genus Sphingomonas. The sequence continues at coordinate 16,361 of CAZNQA010000026.1, read as the reverse complement.
TTGGCGTTCGCCGATGATCTGATCGGGCTGGAGGGCCTGGGTTCAGCCAACGCGCTGTATCAAAGCGTGCAGCGAAAGGCGACCGAGCGCGGCAAGACCGACCTTGCTGCGGGGGCTGCCTTCCGGCGGGCGTGGCTGGCGGCGAATTTGGGGCGCGACAAGGAGGCCGTGCGGATCGCGGACGAGGCCGTTGCGCTTGCCGGTAGCCGCACCCCGCTGATCGCGGAGTTGCGGGACATCCTGCGCGCGCGGATCGCGATCCGTCACGGGAAGGACGACGCGATCGATCAGCTTGCAGCACGGCTGCGGCAGTCCGCCACCGATCAGCCGAGGCTCCTGTCGGCGCCGCCGGTCGACGACATCAACCCGATCAACTCCTTTATCCGAAAGGATAGCTGGCAAGATACCGAGATCCGCTTCGCCGACGTCGGCTACTGGATCCGGCCGGACGGGCGGACAGCGGGGGCCGAACTGCTGCGGAACGCCGGGCTCGGTCAGTGGGCACCTGGTATTCTGAAGCAGGTCAGCGCGCGACGATACGTTCCGCTCAGCGTCGGACCCGATACGCCGGGCGTTTACCGGATCGACCGGTTTACCGTCCGCGGCACGATGGGGACGCCAACCGGCAGCCGCATCGCGCGACGGATCGGCAACCTCTCGGTCCATATCGTCGATCTGACCGAAACCGACACGATGAATGCAGCACTCCGCACGCAAATGCGCAAAACGGCGTCAAACGCCGGCAGTTGAGGTATCGCGCGGTGCCGGATGCAACGCCCTCGTGCACGCTCGCCTTTCGACGTCCAATCTGCAAGCAATTATTTTGTTAAATCAATTACTTACAGTAAAAACTCGACGTTCACCTGTGCAACCTTCGCCGTGTTCGCCGCAGCCCTACCCCCCAAGACACGCCACCGCCGCCGCATCGATCGCGGTCGCCGCGCCTTTCAGCGCATAGACGTCCGCGAACGGCCCGCCGGCCTGCCCCAGCGTCTCGACGCTCATGCTCCGGCTCGAGCGGATCGCCGAGACGATCGCGGCATCGGTCCGCGTATCGGGGGCCCAGGCGTCGGCGGCGGTCGCGGTCAGGTCGAACCGCCGGTCCCCGACCGACAGCGTAACCCGCGCCTGCGGGTTGCGCGCGCGGCTCAGCCGGATGTGGAGCTGGTTGCGGATGCGCGCCTTTCCCGGCCAGCTCGCGATGCTCGCGAACGGTCGCCACCGCGATGCGCCGCCCGCGCGCACCGGCTCGGCGATCGCGAAGCAGCGGCGCGGCGCGGGGTCGCTGAACGCCCCCCACCGGTCGAACACCCCAAGCGTCTCACGCGCGCCCGCAACCGCGGGAAGCGCGACCAGCGCCACCGCCAGCCCCGCCACCGCCAGCCCAGCCCGGATCACGCGGGCGCGTGCCCCGCGCCGCGATGGACCAGCGTCTCGACCCCGCGCTCGATCAGCACGATCGAACCCTGCGGCAACCCGGGCCGCGCGGGCGCGCCATACCCCGGCAGGTCCGCGCCCCCGGTCATCACCCCGCGCAGCACCCGGCTCGAGATGCCGTGCATGATGACGAGCCGGTCGCCCGGATCGGCGTCGGTATTCGCCAGCCACCCCGCCACCCGCGCCGCGATCGCGGGATAGTGTTCGCCGTTGGGCGCGGGATGGAGCAGCCCGGTCTCGCGATCGACCACCTTCAGGCCTTCCGCAGCGAGATCGGCGTAATAGCGCCCCGCCCAGTCCCCGGTGCCGATCTCGACCAGCCGCGGATCGGTGCTGGCACCGTGCCAGTCGAGCTCGAGATGCTCGGCGATCACCGCAAGCGTCTGCAATGCGCGCCCGGTCGGCGAGGCCCACAGCGTCAGCGCAGGCTTCGCGCCCAGTTTTTGCCGCATCGCCCGCCCCATTTCGTCCGCCTGCGCGAAACCGGCGCGAGTCAGCGGGGTGTGCGGGTGCTCCCCCTGCAAGCGCCCGGCGGCATTAAAGACGGTCTCGCCATGTCGCGCGATGTAATCGCGGCCAAGCCGTGGCGACTTCGGGGCGGTTTGCGACAGTATCGGGGCGTTGGAATTCATCGCCGTCCCTTCAACCCCGTGTGGCGCAAAAGCAACGGATTTCCGTGTTTATCTGAGGTTCATGCAAGGATGGTTCGCCACGCCTATCTGGGACTTCCCCGCCGCCAAGGATCAGACACCGGCGGGCGAACACCATGGAGTTATCCCTATGCGCAAGATCGTCCTCACCGCCGCCACTGCCGTTCTCGGCCTTGGCATGGCAGCCCCCGCACTGGCCCAGGACGGCCCGCCCCCTTCTGACCGCGCGTTCAACGGCCCGCGTGCCGGCGTCCTGCTCGGCTATGACAAGCTGCAGCCCGGCAGCACCGACGGATCGAGCATCCGCGGCGACCGCGGCGCCGACGGCCTGACCTATGGCGGCGACATCGGTTACGACATCGACACCGGCGGCCGCTTCGTCTTCGGCGTCGAGGGCGAAGTCACCGGCTCGACGGGCAAGGTCACCAACAGCCCGGTCGACGCAGCGGCGCTCGGTTATGGCCGCGTCAAGGCCGGTCGCGATCTCTATGCCGGTGCGCGCGTCGGCTACAAGCTGACCCCCGCGACGCTGCTCTACGCCAAGGGCGGCTACACCAACGCCCGCCTCGACCTGACCGCGAACAACGGCACGGTGACCACAGGCCAGCATTACACGCTGGACGGCTACCGCGTCGGCGCCGGCCTCGAGCAGGCGCTCACGCCGCGCACCTATGCCAAGCTCGAATATCGCTATTCGAACTACGGCAATGCGCGTCTTGAGTTCGCGAACGGCGCGAACACCAACAACTTCGGCGTCGATACGGACCGTCACCAGGTCCTCGCGGGCGTCGGCTTCCGCTTCTGATCCGGTCGCTTGAGACCTGAAACGAGACGGCCCACGGCGGATTTAGCTGTGGGAAAGAGGGGTCGGGGCGCTTGCTCCGGCCCCTTTTATGTTTAAGGAAAGGCACACGGCGAATTGCCCCCGGTGTACACCGGAACGGGCTGAAAATGGGGCGGCGGCCCGGGGGAACGGCATGAAGGCGACGATCGAACGCGCAACCTTGTTGAAGGGGCTCAGCCACGTCCAGTCGGTGGTCGAGCGGCGCAATACCATTCCAATCCTCTCCAACGTCCTGATCGAGGCGACCGCCGAGGGTGGCCTCAAGCTGATGGCGACCGATCTGGATCTTCAGATCAACGAGACGATCGCAGCCGCGGTCGACCAGCCAGGCTCGACCACGGTGTCGGCGCACACGCTGTTCGACATCGCGCGCAAGCTGCCCGAGGGCAGCCAGGTCTCGCTCAATGCGGCCGAGGGCAAGATGACGATCATGGCGGGGCGCGCCAAGTTCCAGCTCGGCACGCTGCCGCGCGACGATTTCCCGGTGATCGCCGAGGGCGAGCTCCCGGTCAGCTTCGAGCTGCCCGCCGAGACGCTCAAGCAGATCATCGACAAGACGCGCTTCGCGATCTCGACCGAGGAAACGCGTTATTATCTGAACGGCATCTTCTGGCACGTCTCGGAGGATCCGCTTCCCGTGCTCAAGGCGGCCGCTACCGACGGCCACCGCCTTGCGCGCGTCACGATGCCGCGCCCCGACGGCGCCGAATCGATGCCGGACATTATCATTCCGCGCAAATGCATCGCCGAATTGCGCAAATTGCTCGACGAGATCGACGGATCGGTCGGCGTGTCGATGTCGCCGACCAAGATTCGCTTCGATCTGGGGCAGGCGCTGCTGACGTCCAAGCTGATCGACGGGACCTTCCCGGACTACAGCCGCGTGATCCCGACCGGCAACGACAAGATCCTCAAGATCGACCCGCGCAGCTTCGAGGAAGGCGTCGACCGCGTCTCGACGATCGCGACCGAGAAGACCCGCGCGGTCAAGATGGCGCTCGATCGCGACAAGATCATCCTGTCGGTGAGCTCGCCCGAAAACGGCACCGCGGCGGAGGAAGTCCCCGGCGACTACACCGCGCTTGGCTTCGAGATCGGGTTTAACAGCCGCTATCTGCTCGACATTCTCGGGCAGCTGGATGGCGACACGATCGAGGTTCACCTCGCCGATGCCGCCGCGCCGACGCTGATTCGCGAGAATGACAAGTCCGCGGCGCTGTACGTGCTCATGCCGATGCGCGTCTGAGGCAGCGGTCTCGTTCTCTCTCAGACGGGGGAGCGAGACCGCCGCTAGCGTGTCCCGCCAAAGGGTTGCAGCGGCAGCACCAGCCCCGCTGCGACGAAATAGCTTGCATCCACCCGCGTGGCGACCGCCTGGTTGAGCCGCCCCGCCGCATCGCGAAACCTCCGGCCCAGTGGATGCTCGGGCACGATTCCCAGCCCGACCTCGTTGCTGACGATCGTCACCGGCAGCGGCGTCGCGGCAATCGCGGCGAGCAGATCCTCCGTGCGACGGGCGATATCCTGTTCGCCCAGCATCAGATTCGACAGCCACAATGTCAGGCAATCGACCAGCACCGCGCCTGCTTCGACCGCGCCGATCGCCTCGGGAAGTGCAAGCGGGCATTCCACCGTCCGCCACCGAACACCACGATCAGCGCGATGCCGCTCGATCCGATCCGCCATCTCGTCGTCGCGCGCTTCCCCGGTCGCGCAATAGGTCAGCGGGCCAGCACAGGCCTCTGCCGCCTGCTGCGCGAGGCGGCTCTTGCCCGATCGCGCGCCGCCCAGGAATAGTGTCGTTCGTGCCACGGCTTGCCCTTGTCCAGCACGCGCTCTAGACGCGCGGATGCGACAGGTTCCCAGAGATGGGATGAAAAGGGAACCCGGAAGCGCGCGAAAGCGTGTCATCCGGGGCTGTCCCCGCAACTGTGACCGGCGAGTCTTGCTCCTTTCGTGCGCCACTGGATCCCTGGATCCGGGAAGGCCGGGCAAGACGACGACCCGGGAGCCAGGAGACCTGCCTGTCGCGGTTGTCCTTCGTCCGGCCGGGGAGTGCCGCGCGATCGAGGGTTTCCTCGTGTGACGACAGGGTTGGGGTCGTGCGGCGCGGGAAGCTGTCTTTCCGGCATAGCGTCATGCGTGGTCCCGTGAGCTGTTGCGTAGGGGAACGTCTTGAAGATCTGTGCCTATTTGATGCTGCTGCCGGGCCTTGCGCTCGGCACCCCCGCGCTGGGGCAAAGCGCGCAGACCACGAACGGGCTAGAGAAAGCCGCCGACGCGGCGCAGGATATCGTCGTCACCGCCAACCGGGCGGCGCGTCCGGCGGAGACCGTCGGGCAGTCGGTCACGGTACTCGACACAGAAATTATCACGCAACGTCATGCGGTTGTCGTGTCGGACCTGCTGCGCCAGACGCCAGGCGTCAGCGTGGTCCGCAACGGCGGCGTGGGCACGACGACCTCGGTCAGCATCCGGGGGGCGGAGAGCGACCAGACCGTCGCACTGATCGACGGGATCAAGCTCAACGACCCGTCCGCGCCGGGCGGGGGGTTCAACTTCGGTACGCTGCTGATCGGGAATATCGCCCGGATCGAGGTACTTCGCGGCGCGCAATCGGTGCTGTGGGGCAGCCAGGCGATCGGCGGGGTGGTCAATCTGATCACCCGCCAGCCGACCGAAACCATCACGATCAATGCCCGCGCAGAGGGCGGCGGCGATGGTACCGGCCAGGGGTTCGCCAATGTCTCGGGCAAGGCGGGGCCGGTCTCGGCGAGCTTTGGCGGCGGCTATTACACCACCGACGGGATCTCGGCCTATGCACCCGGCGCGGAACGCGACGGTTCTCGCAATTATGCCGCCAACGGCAGCCTCGGAATTGCGCTTTCGACGACGGTTTCGGTCGATTTACGCGGGTTTTACACCAATAGCCGCACCGACTTCGACGGCTTCCCGCCGCCCGACTATACCTTCGGCGACACGGCCGAATATGGCGAGGCGGAACAATGGATCGGCTATGCCGGACTCAACGCGGCGCTGTTCGACGGGCGGTTGCGGAACCGGGTCGGCTATGCCCATACTGACACCGACCGCCGCAACATCGACCCCAACGGCGATCCGAGCGAAACGTTCCGCGGAATCGGTCGCAACGACCGAATCGAATATCAGGGGACCGCGGACATCACCAAGGCGGTGTTCGCGACCTTCGGTGCCGAGCGCGAGGTCTCGCGTTTTTCGTCGTCGAGCTATGGCGGTCCGCTGACGCGCGGGCGGGCGCGGCTGTTCAGCGGCTATGGCCAGCTCGCCATCACGCCGATCGCGGGGCTGACCGCGACGGGCGGCGTGCGGCATGACGACCACAACATCTTCGGCGGCGCGACGACGTTTTCGGGAAGCGGCGTCTATTCGCCCAATCACGGCGCGACCACGCTCCGCGCGAGCTATTCGGAAGGGTTCAAGGCGCCGACGCTGTACCAGTTGCAGAGCGAATACGGGAACACCGCGCTGTCCCCGGAGCGGTCGCACGGCTGGGACGCGGGGATCACGCAAAAGGCGCTCCACGGCACGGTCGCGGCGAGCGCGACGTACTTTCACCGGACCTCGCGCGATCTCATCACCTTCGTGTCGTGCGACGGACCGCTGACCGGGATCTGCACGGATCGCCCGTTCGGCACCTATGACAATATCGCGCGGACCCGCGCGCAGGGGGTCGAACTCACGCTGCTGCTCCGCCCGGTCGAGCCACTGAGCGTCAGCGCGAGCTATACCTATCTCGACGCGACCGACCTCTCGCCCGGTTCCGCCGATTTCGGGCGCAAGCTCGCGCGGCGGCCGGACCAGAGCATCACGGTCAACGCGGATTATCGCTGGACGTTCGGGCTGACCACCGGCGCGACGCTGACCTCGGTCGGCGACAGTTTCGACAACGCATCGAACGCGCGGCGGCTCGACGGCTATGTGCTCGCGGACCTGCGCGCGTCCTTCCCGGTCACGCGCCGGGTCGAGGTGTACGGCCGGATCGAGAACGTGCTCGATACGCAATACCAGACGATCTACCAATATGGCCAACCCGGCCGCGTTGCCTTCGGCGGCATCCGGCTGACCTATTGAGCACGCGATGACACCCCGCGACCTCGCCCTGTTCCACGCGCATGGCGGACGGGTCGAGGCTGCGCGTGCTGCGTTCGGCGGGGCGGACTGGATCGACCTGTCGACCGGGATCGCGCCGTGGGCGTGGCCGGTCGGCGGGCTCGACCTTGGCTGGGAGCGGCTGCCCGAGCCGGGGGCGATCGCTGCGCTGGAGGCGGCGGCTGCGGATGCGTTCGGAGTGGCGGACCCGACGCAGGTCGTCGCGGTGCCGGGGACCGATCTGGCGATGCGGCTGCTTGCGCCGGTGCTCGGGGCGGAGCGCGTTTCCGTGGTGCGGCCGGGCTATGCGGGGCATCTTGCGGCGTGGCCGGAGGCGGAGGCGATTTCGGCGGATGCGGTGGGTGTTCAAGGCTGCAACCGTGACCGTTTTCCTGCGGAGGCGGGAATCCAAGGTAACGGACGCAACGCCAGCAACCCTGGATTCCCGCCTGCGCGGGAAAACGGCATCGCGGAAACTGGCTTCGCGCCCGACAGCGATCTGCTGGTGCTTGCTTCCCCCGCCAATCCCGATGGACACATCACTGATCCCGCCGTTCTGCGCGCGCTCTCGACGACGATGACCGTCGTGGTGGACGAAGCCTATGCCGACCCCGCCCCCGGCC
>CAZNQA010000026.1:0-8579 GCA_964575105.1 uncultured Stakelama sp. | reverse complement strand
TCGACGACGATGACCGTCGTGGTGGACGAAGCCTATGCCGACCCCGCCCCCGGCCTGTCCCCCCACGCAAGCGACCGGCTGATCGTGCTGCGCTCGTTCGGCAAGTTCTACGGGCTCCCCGGAGTGCGGCTCGGCTTCGTGATCGCCGGCGACGACGTTGCGAAGCGCCTGCGCGGTTTGCTCGGCGACTGGCCGGTCTCGTCCGCCGCGGTCGCGATCGGCACCGCGGCGTATCGCGACGGCGTGTGGCGCCACGCGCAAGCCTCGCGGATCGCGGAGACGGGCGCGCTGCTCGACGAGGTGTTGCGGGATGCCGGGCTCGACCTCGTCGGCCACGCACCGCTGTTCCGGCTGGTGGCGTGCGCCGACGCCACCGCGCTGTTTGAAACGCTCGCCCGCCATGCCATCCTGACGCGTCCCTTCGCCGACCAGCCCGACCGGCTGCGCATCGGCCTGCCGCGCGGTGCGGCAGGTCTCGTCCGTCTTGCCACCGCGCTCGAGGAGTTCCCCCGATGACGACCGAAACCCCCGAAGATTTCGCCCGCCACAACGCGCGCAGCAAGCGCATCGCCGCCGCGCGCGAGCGGATGCAGGCGCGCCGCACACTCGAACGCGGGTTGCTGATCGTCCACACCGGCAACGGCAAGGGCAAGTCCTCCTCGGCGTTCGGGATGGCGATCCGCAGCATCGGCTGGGGGATGAAGGTCGCGATCCTGCAATATGTGAAGGGCAAGTGGGAGACGGGCGAGCGCAACTTCTTCGAGGCCTATCCCGACCTCGCGACGTTCGAGGTGATGGGGGAAGGCTTCACCTGGGACACGCAGGATCGCGCGCTCGACATCGCCGCCGCGCGCGCCGCCTGGGAGCGGTCCAAGGCGATGATCCTCGACCCGGAAATCGAGTTCGTGATCCTCGACGAACTCAACATCGTCTTGCGCGATGATACGCTACCGATCGCCGAGATCGTCGCCTTCCTCAAGGACCGCCCGCTGACCAAGCATATCTGCATCACCGGGCGCGGCGCGAAGCCCGAACTGCTCGAAATTGCCGATTTGGTCACCGATTTCACCGAGGTGAAGCACCCGTATAACGCCGGGTTCAAGGCGCAGAAGGGCGTCGAGTTTTGATCCGTCTGCTCGCTCTGCCTATTGCGGCGGCGCTGCTGACATCCGCCGCGCCGATGCGCCCGCCGCGGATCGTGTCGATCAACCCGTGTATCGACGCGGTACTGGTGCGCGTTGCGGACCCGGCGCAGATCGCGGGGATCAGCCATTATTCGCAGGACCCGCGCGCGACCTCGATCCCGCTCGGCGTCGCCAATCGCTTCCATGCGACCTCGGGGACCGCGGAAGAGGTCGTCGCGCTGCGCCCCGACATGGTGCTGACCGGCCCGCATACCGAGCCCGCGACCGTCGCGGCGCTCAAGCGGCTGCACATCACGCTGGTGCAGTATAAGGTGCCCGAGAGCGTGGCGGAGAGCATCACGCAGGTGCGCGACATCGCCACCGCCGTGCGGCATCCCGAGCGCGGCGCGGCGCTGGCGGCGCGGATCGCAGCGGCAGCGACCCCATCGCGCGCCACGCCGGTATCCGCGTTGATCTGGCAGTCAGGTGGCCTCGTCCCCGGCAGCGGCACGCTCCCCGACGAATTGCTCCGGCGCGGCGGGTTCCGCAACATGAGTGCTGCCTATGGCCTCAAGAAATGGGACGTGCTGCCGCTCGAATATCTCATCGCCAAACCGCCGCGCGTGCTGCTGTCGACCGCCGCCGCCGAAACCGGCGAGGACCGGGTGACATCGCATCCGGCGGTGCGGCGGCTGGCGCGGCATATCGCGGTCGCGCCCTATCCGACCCGGCTGATGAATTGCGGCGGGCCGACGATCATCGATGCGATGGCGCGCCTGCGCCAAGTGCGTAGCGGGTTCGCGGCATGACCCGGCTTACTCTCTGGCTGGTGCTCGCGCTCGTGCTGGCGGCGTGCCTGTCGGTCGCCTCGGGCAAGGTGTGGGTGCCGCTCGACGCCTGGACCGCCGCCGATCCGCGCTCGATCATCATCGTCGAGCTGCGACTGCCGCGCACGTTGCTGGCGCTGCTGGTGGGGGGTGCGCTCGGGCTGTCGGGGGCGGTGATGCAGGGGTATCTGCGCAATCCGCTCGCCGATCCGGGGCTGTTCGGCGTCTCGTCGGGCGCGGCGTTCGGCGCGGTCGTGTCGCTCTATTTCGGCTATGCGGTGCAATTGTGGTTGTTGCCCGCCTTCGCGCTCGCTGGGGCCGGGGTGACGATGGCGCTGCTCGCGCTGATCGCGGGGCGATCGGGGAGTCTGATCCTGTTCACGCTCGCGGGGATGATCCTGACGAGCATCACCGGATCGCTCACCGCGCTCGCGATCAGCCTTGCGCCGACGCCGTTCGTCTCGTCGCAGATCGTGACGTGGCTGATGGGCGCGCTGACCGATCGCAGCTGGGACGATATCACGGTCGCTTTGCCACTGACCGTGGTGGGGGCGGGCCTGCTCGCGACCACCGCGCGCTCGCTCGATGCGCTGACGCTGGGCGAACAGGCGGCAAGGTCGGTCGGGGTCGATCCGGGGCGGTTGCAGCTCGTCGTGATCGCGGGGACGGCCTTGTGCGTCGGCGCGGCGGTGGCGTCGGCGGGGATCATCGGGTTCGTCGGGCTGATCGTCCCGCATATGGTGCGCCCGTTCGCGGGGAACCGGCCGTCCGCGATCCTGCTCCCCTCCGCGCTCGGCGGGGCGGTGCTGCTGACGGTGGCGGACAGCCTCGTCCGGCTTGCACCCACCGTGAGCGAGTTGCGGCTGGGAATCGCGATGTCGATGCTGGGCGGGCCATTCTTCCTGTATTTGCTGATCCGTATGCGCCGGAGGCTTGCATGAGCGTGCTTGCCGCCGAGGGGATCGGCCTGTCGTTGGACGGCAAGCGCATCCTCGATTCGATCAGCCATGTTTTCCGGCGCGGGCGGGTGACCGCGCTGCTCGGGCCGAACGGCGCGGGGAAGAGCACGCTGCTCGATTGCCTCGCGGCGTTGCGCAAGCCCGACGACGGTGCGGCGACGCTCGACGGGCAGGACGTCCAGCAGATCGACCGCCGGGTGCGCGCGCGCGCGATCGGGCTGTTGCCGCAGGCCGCCGACGTGCACTGGAACATCGACGTCACGACGCTGGTCGGCCTGGGGCGCATGCCGCATCGCGGGCGCTGGGGCGAGACCGCGGCGGACCGCGACGCGGTAGCACGCGCACTGGCGGCGACCGACATGACCGGGCTCGCCGACCAGGGCGTGGAGCATCTGTCGGGGGGCGAGCGCGGTCGCGCGTTGCTCGCGCGCGTGCTGGCGGGCGAGCCCGACTGGCTGCTTGCCGACGAGCCGCTCGCGAGCCTCGATCCGGGGCATCAGCTCGATGTGCTCGCGCGGCTGCGGAGCATCGCCGACGCGGGGAGCGGGGTCGTGCTGGTGCTGCACGACCTGCACCTCGCGGCGCGGATCGCGGACGATGCGGTACTGTTGCGCGACGGCAAGGTCGTGGCGGCGGGTCCGGCCGGCGACGTGCTGACCGCGCCGCTGATCGCGCAGGCTTACGGCGTCGACGTAGAGATCGGGCTGACCCCCGCGGGCCACCGCTTCATTCTGCCGATCGCGCGGTGAACCATGCCGCGCTGCTGTTCCCGATGCTGATCGCGGAAGCCGCGCTGGGCTATCCGCGAGGCTGGTGGCACCCGGTGATGGCAGTGGGGTCGCTGATCGACGCGCTCGAGCGGCGCTGGAACCGTGGCGACGCGGTGCGGCAGCGGCTCGGTGGAGTCGCGTTGGTCGGCGTCTTGATCGGGGCTTCGGCGATCCTCGGCGGCGCGATCGAGCGGATCGCTGGTCATGGCTGGGGGCTGGCGGTCGTCGTGCTCATCGGCACGACGGGCCTGGCGCAGCGCAGCCTCGACGATCACGTCCGTGCCGTGCTGCGTCCGTTGGCCGCGGGGGATCTGCCGAGTGCACGCGCCGCGGTCGCGATGATCGTGGGGCGCGACACCGATACGCTCGACGAAGCCGGGGTCGCCACCGCCGCGATCGAGAGCCTCGCCGAGAGTTTCTGCGACGGGGTCGTCGCGCCAGCCTTCTGGTTCCTGCTCCTGGGCTTGCCGGGCCTGTTCGCGGCCAAGGCGATCAATACAGCGGATTCGATGATCGGCCACCGCACGCCGCGCTACATCTGGTTCGGCTGGGCGGCGGCGCGTGCGGACGATGGCGTCAACTGGCTCCCTGCCCGGCTGTCGGGCGTGCTGCTCTGTCTCGCGGGGCGCGGCGGATGGTGCACGATGCTGCGCGATGCGCGGCACCATGCGTCGCCCAATGGCGGCTGGCCCGAAGCCGCGATGGCGGGCGCGCTCGGGCGTACGCTCGGCGGTCCGGTGAGTTATGATGGCGAGCCCGCGATGCGTGCGATCCTTGGGCAAGGCCCCCGCCCCGGTGCGCCCGAACTGGCGCGCGCGCTGTGGATCTGCCGGGCCGCGTGCGTGCTGCTATGGGGAATCGTCGGGGGGATCGCATGGCTGGCGTGATGTTGCAGGGGACCGGGTCGGACGTCGGCAAATCGGTGCTGGTCGCCGGGCTGTGCCGCGTGTTCGCCAATCGCGGACTGCGGGTCGCGCCGTTCAAGCCGCAGAACATGTCGAACAACGCCGCGGTCACCGCCGATGGCGGCGAGATCGGCCGTGCGCAGGCGTTGCAGGCGATCGCCGCGCGGATTCCGGCGAGCGTCGACATGAACCCGGTGCTGCTCAAGCCGCAAAGCGACCGGACCTCGCAGTTGGTGGTGCGCGGCAAAGCCCAGGGCACACTGCGCGCGGGCGATTACTGGCGGCGCAAGCCTGCATTGCTCCCCGAGGTGCTTGCCGCCTACCACCGGCTGCGTGCCGAAGCGGATATCGTCGTGGTCGAGGGTGCGGGCTCTCCCGCCGAGATCAACCTGCGCCGCGGCGACATCGCCAACATGGGGTTCGCGCGCGCCGCGAACGTGCCGGTCGTGCTGGTCGGCGACATCGATCGCGGCGGGGTGATCGCCGCGCTGGTCGGCACGCAGGCGGTGATCGACCCCGCCGATGCAGCGATGATCCGCGGGTTCCTGATCAACAAGTTCCGCGGCGACGTGTCGCTGTTCGACGACGGCCTCGCCGCGATCGTGGAACGCACCGGCTGGCGCAGCCTCGGCGTCGTGCCGTGGCTGGCAGATGCGGCACGGCTTCCGGCGGAGGATGCGGTCGCGCTCGGGCGCGATACCGGGGATGGCGCGGGCCCGCTGATCGCGGTGCCGATGCTGTCGCGGATCGCCAATTTCGATGATTTCGACGCGCTCGCGCACGAACCGGGGGTACGGCTTGCGATGATCCCGCCGGGCACGCCGCTGCCCGGCGATGCCGCGCTGGTGATCCTGCCGGGGACCAAGGCGACGATTCCCGACCTCGCCTTCCTGCGCGCGCAGGGGTGGGACGTGGATCTCGCCGCGCATGTCCGGCGCGGCGGGCGGGTGCTCGGGATTTGCGGGGGGTATCAGATGCTGGGGACCACGATCGCCGACCCGGACGGGATCGAGGGCGCCCCCGGATCGGTCGCGGGACTGGGCCTGCTCCCGATCGACACGGTGATCCATCCCGACAAGCGCACCCGCCCGATCAGCGGGCGGTTCGCGGACGCGGGGGCGCGTTTCAGCGGGTACGAAATTCACGCAGGCGTCACGACCGTGGAGTCGTCGGCACCGCCGCTGCTGCGCTTCGACGACGGGACGTACGACGGGACGACCGCACGCGACGGGCAGATCGGCGGCTGCTACGTCCACGGCCTGTTCGATCAGCCGGATGCGCGCGCGCATCTCGTCGCCAGCCTCGGCGCAGTGTCGGACGGGCTCGACCGGCGCGAGACGATCGACACCGCGCTCGACGCGATCGCCGCCACGCTGGAACGGGTGGTCGACGTGGACGGATTGCTCACCATCGCAAGGGACGCCGGATGATCGACGAACAGACGCTCTGGGACCATCTCGACGCGCTCGCCAAGCCGCGCCGCAGCCTCGGCCAGCTCGAACGGCTCGCGGTGGCGCTCGCGCTGACGCAGGGGCGGCGCGATCCGCGCACCAAGCCGCGCCGCGTCGTGCTGTTCGCGGGGGATCATGGCTGCGTCGCGGACGGCGTGTCGGCCTGGCCGTCCGCAGTGACGGGGATGATGATCGGCACGATCCTCGCGGGCGCAGCGACGAGCAACGCGCTCGCCGCGAGCACCGATTGCCCGTTGCGGCTGGTCGACGTCGGCGTGGCGGGGCCGCGCGTAATCGATCCGCCCGGCTTCTTCCAGGATGCGCGCGTCGCGGATGGCACCGCCAGCCTCGTCCACGGTCCGGCGATGTCCACCGGACAGTTCGACGCGGCATGGCAGGTCGGCGCGGACGAGGCGGACCGCGCCTTCGCGGAGGGCGCGGCCCTGCTGATCGCGGGCGAGATGGGGATCGGCAACACCACCCCCGCCGCCTGCCTCACCGCCTTGCTGACCAGGGTCGACCCCGACGCGGCGGTCGGGCGTGGCGCGGGGGCGGACGACGCGACGCTGGCGACCAAGGCACAGGTCGTCGCCGATGCCGTCGCGCGCGCGGTGCCGCTCCTTGCCGAAGACGCGACCGCAGCGATCGCGTCGGTCTGTGGCTATGAGATCGCCGCGATGGCGGGGTTTTACGCCCGCGGGGCGGCGCTTGGCTGTACGCTGCTGCTCGACGGCTATGTCGCCACCGCCGCCGCGCTGATCGCCGAGCGGCTCGCCCCCGGAACGGTGGGTCGGATGATTGCGGGGCATCGCTCCGCCGAACCGGGACACGCCGCCGCACTCGCCGCGCTCGGGCTTGTGCCGGTGCTGGAATGGGAGATGCGGCTGGGCGAGGCGAGCGGCGCGCTCGTCGCGCTGCCGCTGCTCGACGCTGCCGCTGCGCTGCTGACCGACGTCGCGCAGCTCGACGCGATCGGTGCGGCGCGCGCGGACTGACATGGCGCGCGCACCCCTCTGGGCACCGCCGTTGCTCGCGCTGCAATTCCTGACGCGGCTGCCCGTACCGATGCTCGCGCGGCTGTCGGGGGAGCAGGCGGCGGACGGGCTTGCGCGCGCGATGGCGTGGTTGCCGCCGGTGGGGTCGCTGATCGGGCTGGTGACCGCAGGGGTGTTCGCGGGTGCGGGCGCGGTGTGGCCGCCGGTCGTCGCCGCCGTGCTGGCGCTGATGGTCGAGGCTTTGCTGACCGGCGCGTTCCACGAGGATGCGGTCGCGGATTTCTGCGATGCGTTCGGCGGCACCGCGACCGGCGAGACCGCGCTCAGGATCATGAAGGACAGCCGGATCGGCACGTACGGCACGCTCGGGCTCGGGCTGTCGGTGGGGTTGCGACTTGCGGCAATAATGGCGCTGCCCGCGCCGGTCGCGATCGCGGCGATCGTGGCGGCAGCGACGATGGGACGGCTGTGGGCGGTGCTGCTCGCAGGAGTCGTCGCGCCGGTGCGCGGGGACGGGATGGCGGTACGCGCGGGGAAGGTGCCCCCGCGCCGCGTTGCGCTCGCCATCGTGCTGGCGCTGCCGGGGATCGTGCCGCTGGCGGTGTCGCACCTCGTCCCGGTCACGGCGAGCCTGTTCGTCGGCGCGGTCTTCCTGTGGTGGCTCGCGCGGTTCCTACGGCGGCGGATCGGCGGGAGTACCGGGGATTGCCTCGGGTTCGCGGCCTATGTCGGGCAGCTCGTCACGCTACTCGCAGTGGCGGCGTGAGCGCGACGGTGCTGTTGCTGCGGCATCCTCCGGTTGCGCTCGCGTGGCGCAAGCGGTGCTACGGGCGCTCTGACATGGGGTGGAGCCACGCCGGGCTGGCGCTGGCGCGCGCGCTGGTTGGGGACCTGGCGGCGCGGCCGATCGATACGATCGTTCATTCGGGGGCGCTGCGGACGGCGCGGCTGGCGGAAATGATCGTGCGGCACAGCGCGATTCCCATTCGCGCGGATGCCGGATGGCTGGAACGCGACTTCGGCACCTGGGAGGGGCGGACGTGGCAAGCGATCTGGCGCGAAACGGGGGATCTGATGGACCGGATGGTCACCGATCCGGCGGGGTTTCGCCCCGGTGGCGGCGAGACCGGGCAGGACTTGTCGCGGCGGGCGCGGGCGGCCTGGGAGCGACTGCCGGCGTCGGGCACGACGCTGGTGATCGCGCACGGCGGTCCGATCGCGGCGCTGCGGGCGTGGCAGGCTGGGGAGCCGCTGGAAGCGATGGTGCGGTTCATTCCGGCGTGCGGGGAAGTCGTCGCGGTGTCGCGACCGTAATTCTTCGCCCCTCCCCTTCAGGAGTGTCGGGTCGGCCATGCCCCCGGCATGGCCTGAAGGATGCGGGGCATCCTTTACCCGACACTGGGTTGGGGGTGGGGCTGTGCCTCGCAGACAGCGAAGTTTGGCTGGACTCCCCCACCCCAACCCCTCCCCTGAAGGGGAGGGGCTTAAGGAGGTCAGCCGTTCGTCGAAGCACTCCCCCCGTGCACGACCATCCCGCCCTTCATCACG
>CAZNQA010000025.1:0-40184 GCA_964575105.1 uncultured Stakelama sp. | reverse complement strand
ACAACAATGCGCAGGGGATCCTCGGCTATGTCGTGCGCTGGATCGACCAGGGCGTTGGGTGTTCGAAAGTGCCCGATATCCATGACATCGGGCTGATGGAGGATCGCGCGACGTTGCGCATCTCGTCGCAACATATTGCGAACTGGCTGCTTCACGGGGTCGCGACGCGCGCGGAAGTGGACGCGGCGTTCGACCGGATGGCCGCAAAGGTCGATGGGCAGAATGCCGGCGATCCGCTGTATCGCCCGATGGCGGGGAATGCCGACAGCCTCGCACTTCAGGCGGCGCGAGCGTTGGTATTTGAAGGGGTTACGCAACCCAACGGTTATACCGAGCCGTTGCTTCATGCCCATCGGCTGCGCGCCAAGGCCGGTTGAGCGATATCAAGGAAACCAAATCCATTTCGTGCGTTAGGGACGCTGAGCGGGGGACCGAAAAACCGGCCTCCGCACATGCGGGGAAGCGTAGCTCTTGATTTCATTGGCGTATTCGAGCGGGCTTCTTGCCATCGCGGTAGCAAGTCTGCAGCAGGCACCCCCCATCGTGGTGCCCGCAGCGCCGGGTGCTGCTCCCGGTATCGGCCAAACCACTGAACCGCCAATTGTTTCCGATGGCGAGTTCGACAAGGCGCTGCCGCCGCTCAGCAACGATATCAATGCCCCGCTCGAACCGATGATCCCGGTGCCGGTCACGGCCACAGGAATCCCGGTCGCGCCGCAGCCGGCGACCCCGACGACCCCTGCAAGTACCACCCCCGCGCCGACCATTCCCGCCGATTTAAACCAGCCGCTTCAGCCACTTGCCAGCTTCGACACCGCGCCGCTGGTCGATGTCGCGGTCAAGGACGAGAAGGCTCCCGAGATCCGCTACGAGACCGTGATCCGCGGGCTCGATCCGCTCAAACTGACCGGGCAATTCAATGGCTTGTCCGCGCTCAAGGGCGGGAAGGGCAAGGCGCCCAACGGTACGGTCATCGCCGCGCGGGGGCGCGAGGACGAGCAGCTTGCGATCAGGCTGATGAAAAGCCTCGGTTATTATGACGGGACCGCGGTCTCGACGATCGAGACCGTCCCGACCGACAAGACGAAGGTCAAGGCGATCGTCTCGGCGACCCCGGGCAAGCGGTACACGCTCGGGACGATCGTGGTGAAGGCGAATCCGACGGTTCCTCCGACACTTATCCGTGATGCGCTGCCGCTCAAGGTGGGCGAGCCGATCGAGGCGGTGCGGATCCAGGGTGCCGAGGCGAATGTCGCGCTGACGCTGCCGCAGCAGGGCTATCCCTTTGCAAAGGTTGGCGAACGCGACATCCTGCTCGACGATCAGGTCGGCACGGGCGACTATACGCTGCCGGTCGAGGTCGGTGCGCGGGCGTCGTTCGGGACGGTTACGACCGAGGGGCGGCTTGCGTTCGGCGCGGAACATGTCCGGATTTTACAACGCTTTAAGGCGGGCGAGCTGTACGACAATCGCAAGGTCGACGACTTGAGGGCTGCGCTGGTCGCGACGGGGTTGTTCTCGACCGTCTCGGTCGAGCCCAAGCCGACCGGAAATATCAACCCCGACGGGACCGAACAGGTCAATCTGCTGGTCGAGCAGGAGCGCGGGAAGTATCGCTCGCTCGCTGTAAGTGGCGGATATAGCACGGGTCAGGGCGCGCGGCTCGAGGGTTCGTTCACGCATCGCAACCTGTGGTCGCCCGAGGGCGCCTTGATTGCGACCGCGGTTGGTGGTACTCAGGAGCAGGGCCTCAGCGGCACGTTCCGCCGCTCCAACGCGGGCAGGCGTGACCGCACCGTGACGCTGACGGCGGCGGTCGACCACACCAATTATGACGCGTTTAACGCCTTCACAGCGACGCTTTCGGGCCGAATTTCGTACGATTCGACACCGATTTGGCAGAAAAAGTTCACATATGCCTACGGTTTTGAAGTCGTCGGCACGAACGAGAGCGTCTACGACTTCGCACGCGGGGATCGCCGCCGCGCGACCTACTTCATCGCGGCGCTGCCAGGCCAGGTCCAGTTCGATCGGTCGGATAGCCTGCTCAATCCGACCAAGGGCTATCGCCTCAAACTGAGCGTCAGCCCCGAGACGTCGGTGCGCGGGTCGATCAGCCCCTATGCGCGCACGCTGATCGAGGCGAGCGCCTATTATCCGGTCGGCGAGAAGTTCGTGATCGCGGGTCGCCTCCGTGCAGGCGCGATCGCCGGGATCGAGCGCGACGACCTCGCGCCGTCGCGGCGCTATTATGGCGGCGGTGGCGGATCGGTGCGCGGCTATGGCTATCAGCGGCTCGGGCCGCTCGATCCGCAGGGCAATCCGGTCGGCGGGCGCAGCCTCAACGAATTCGCGCTCGAGGCGCGCTATCGCTTCGGCAATTACGGGATCGTGCCGTTCATCGACGGCGGCAACGCGTATACGAGCGTATTGCCCAAGGGCTCGGACCTGCGCTTCGGCGCGGGGATCGGCGGGCGCTTCTATACCAATTTCGGGCCGCTCCGCGTCGACGTCGCGACCCCGCTCAATCCTCGCAAGGGCGACGGCAAGGTCGCGCTGTATATCTCGATCGGACAGGCCTTCTGATGGCGGAAATCGAAACCGGCCCGTCGGCGGCGCCGGACACCGTCGTTGTTGCAAAGCGCCCGTTGTGGCAGCGGATCCTGAAGTGGATCTCGATCACGCTCGGCGTGCTCGGGCTGCTCGCGATGGGGATCGTGGCGGGGCTCGATACAGCACCCGGGCGGCGCGTGATCGCCAATTTCATCGGGGACTATAAGACCGCGGGCGGGCTCAACATCCGCGTCGGGCGGATCGAGGGATCGATCTACGGCAAGATGGTGCTCAACGACGTGCGGGTCAGCGATCCGCAGGGCGTGTTCCTGTCGTCGCCGCGGATCGCGGTCGACTGGAAGCCGTTCGACTACGTCCGCAACCACATCAACGTCCGGTCGGCGCAGGCGAACCTCATCACGATGACGCGGTCACCGGTGTTCAAGCCGACCCCGACCGACCCCAACGCACCGATCCTGCCCGATCTCGACATCGATATCGGCCGCCTGACGGTCGAGCGGATGGTGCTGGGCAAGGCCGTGATGGGTTCGCCGCATATCCTCAAGATCGATGGGGCGACGCACATCGCGGACAAGCGCGCGCAGATCACCGCGAATGTCGATGCGCTGACCGGCCCCGGCATCGCGGGCGGCGACAAGCTGCGGCTGCGGCTCGACGCGGTGCCCGATGCGGACCGGCTCGGGATCGACGCGCGGATCACTGCGCCCGCGCGCGGCGTGGTCGCGGAGATGAGCGGGCTCAAGGCACCGCTCGACTTCACCATCGCGGGCAAGGGCGGCTGGAAGGCCTGGACCGGAAAGGCGACGGGAACGCTCGGCGGCGCGCAACTGGCCGACCTGAACCTCGCGGCACATAACGGCTTCTTCCAGGTGCGGGGCACGACCAGGCCCGGACTCTATCCCGGCGGCGCGCCCAAGGACGACGCGACCCCGACCAATCCGATCGCGCGGATCACCGCGCCCGCGCTCGACGTGTCGATCGACGCGCGTCTCAACGAGCGCAAGGTCGATACGGTCGTGGCGCTCAAGTCGGACGCGCTGGCGGTCAACGCCAAGGGTCTGATCGATCTCGCGCAGAGCGCCTTCGGGCAATTCGCGGTCGATGCCAAGTTGCTCAAGCCCGGTGCGATCCTCCCCAATCTCAACGGGCGTGACGTGACCGCGCGCGTCGTGCTCGACGGCAAGTTCGCGACCCCGACGGTCAATTACGTGATCAGCGCGGGCGTGCTCGGCTTTGGCGAGACCGCCGTGCAGCAGCTCTACGCTTCGGGGCTCGCGCGGGTGAACGCCGACCATATCGTCATCCCGGTCGCGGCACGCGCCGCACGGGTGACCGGGCTCAACGCGGCGGCGGGCGGCCTGCTCGATAACGTCGCGATCAACGGCAGCTTCGCGATCGCGAACGGCAAGGTGCTGTCGGACAATCTCAAGATCCGCTCGCGCAAGATCGATGCGACCGCGCTGATCGTCGCCGATCTCGCAACCGGCATGTACCGCGCCGCGCTCAACGGGCGGGTCAACGATTACCGCGTCGAGAGCTTCGGGATCGTCAGCGTAAAGACCGACGCCAAGCTGGTGACGATGCCCGGCGGGTTCGGGATCACCGCGCATGTCGCGGCGCGGACCTCGCAGATCTTTAACGAAGGCGCGCGCAATTTCCTCGGCGGCAACGCTGCGGTGACGGCGGACGTCGGTTACGATCCGAACGGGATCATCACTTTCCGCAATCTCAGGCTCAACGCACCCCAGTTCCGCGTGACGCGCGGGCAGGGGCGGTATGACCCCAAGGGGCCGCTTGCGGTCGATGCGGATGCGTACTCCACGCAATATGGCCCGCTGTTCGCGCGCGTCACCGGCACCGCGACCAAGCCGGTCGTGCTGCTGCGTGCGCCGCGTCCGGGGGTCGGGATCGGCCTCGTCAATCTCGAGGCGCGGGTGCGCGGGACGGGGACGTCGTATCTCGTGCTCGCCAAGGGCGGGACCAATTACGGGCCGTTCACTGCCGACCTCAACGTCGTGCCGGCGGCACCGCTGACGGTCGACATCCGTAATGCGCGTTTTGCCGGGATCGACTTCAAGGGTCGCGTCCAGCAGCTTGCAGCGGGTCCGTTCGGCGGGCGCGTGACGTTCGCAGGGTCGGGCATCAGCGGCGCGGCATTGCTCGGCGCGCAGGGGCAGTATCAGAAGGTCGATGTCGCGGCGCGGGCGAGCAACGCCAAGATTCCGGGGCTGGTCGACTTCACGATCGGTCGTGCGATCGTCAACGCGCGCGCCATTCTGACCGCGACGCCACAAGTCGTCGCTGACGCGCAGGTCGCAGATCTGCGCTATGGCCCGACGGTGATTTCGGCGGCGCGTGCGAAGGTCAATTACGTCGGGGGTTCGGGGAGCGCGCAACTGCTCGCTACCGGCTCGAACGGCGTTCCGTTCCGGCTTGCCGCGAACGCGCGTCTCAGCCCGAAGCAGTGGCTGGCGGCATTGCAGGGGCAGGCCAACGGCATCGGCTTCCGCACCGCCAACCCGGCGCGGATCGATATCGACGGGTCGACCTACCGGCTCCAGCCGACGCGGATCGACTTCGACAATGGCTCGGCGCGGGTTGCGGCGGTTTATGGTTCGGGGCTGTCCGCGCAGCTGCGGCTCGACAAGCTCGACCTGTCGGTCGCGAATGCGCTGGTGCCCAATCTCGGGCTTGGTGGCGCGGCGACGGGGTCGATCGATTATGCGCAGCCGCGCGGGGCTTCGGTGCCGAAGATCGCGGGGCAGTTCCGGATTGCGAACTTTACGCGATCGAGCCTTGCGAGCGTTTCCGATCCGGTCGACGTCGTCGGCCAGATCGGGCTGACCGACGCAGGCGGCGAAGCGCGTGCGCTGGTCCAGCGTGGCGGCACGACGGTCGGACGGATGATCGCGACGCTGCGCCCGTTGGGGGCTGGGGCGAGCTGGACGACGCGTTTGATGGCCGCGCCGCTGTCGGGCGGGATCCGCTATAACGGGCCGTCGAGCGTGCTGTTCTCGCTCGCCGGGCTCAGCCGCCAGCAATTGTCGGGGCCGATCGCGATCGCTGCCGACTTTGGCGGTCGGGTTGATGCGCCGCAGCTCAACGGCATCATCCGCGCGGATTCGCTGACTTACGACAATGAGGTCTATGGGACGCGGCTCAGCCAGATGAAGATCGCGGGACGGTTTACCAACGACCGGCTCGAGATCACGCAGCTCTCGGCGCGTGCAGGCGATGGCACGGTCCAGGCCCGAGGCTCGGTCGGCTTCGCGGCGGCATCGGGGTTCCCGATCGATATCCAGGCGACGCTCAACAATGCGCGGCTTGCGCGGAGCGATGCGCTGGGCGCGACCGCGACGGGGACGCTCGCGATCACCAACTCCAAGGCGAATGGCGGGCTGATCAAGGGCGACATCCGTATCCCGAATGCGCGCTACGAGATCATCCGCCAGGGGCAGGCGGAGGTGCCCGAACTGACCGGCGTCCGCCGCAAGAGCGATCTGGTCAAGGCGGCCGGTGCGCCCGCGGCGGAGGCTCCGGTCGGGCTGTTCAAGCTCGATATCCGAATCCGCGCGGACAATGAGCTGTTCGTCTCGGGGATGGGGCTCGAGTCCGAATGGGAGATGGACATGCGCGTCGCGGGGACGTCGGCGGCACCGCTGGTGATCGGGCGGCTACAACTGGTGCGCGGGACCTATTCGTTCTCGGGCAAGCGGTTCGAGGTGACCAAGGGCGATATCCGGTTCAACGGCGGGCCGTTGACCGACCCCGAGATCAATATCAGCGCGACCACGACGACAAGTGACGTCGACGTCACGATCAACGTGACCGGGACCGGGCAGAAGCCGCAGATCGCGTTCACCTCGACCCCGGCCTTGCCGCAGGACGAAGTGCTCAGTCGCCTGTTGTTCGGCAGCTCGGTGACCAACCTGTCGGCGATCCAGGCGATCCAGCTCGCATCCGCGCTCAACTCGCTGCGCGGGTCGGGTGGCGGGCTCAACCCGCTCGGCAAGCTGCGCTCGGCGACGGGGATCGACCGGCTCCGCGTACTCGGCGCGAACGATGCGACCGGGCAGGGGACGTCGCTCGCGGCGGGCAAGTACATCACCAACAACATCTATGTCGAAGTCATCACCGATGCGCGCGGCTTCACCGCGACGCAGCTCGAGGTATCGCTGACCAAGGCGTTGAGCGTGTTGTCGCAGGCCGGGTCGTTCGGCGGGTCGAACGTCACGGTGCGCTACAAAAAGGATTTCTGATCGCAACCTAATGCTTTCCGAGGAGCCCGAAATCGAATATTGGGTATCCTCGGAGAGTGGCGATGTCAGAGCAGAATAGTGAGCATTTCGATGTGGTTGTGGTCGGTGCCGGAATATCCGGTATTGGCGCGGGCTATCATCTGCAGACGCAGAGTCCCGATCGCAGCTATGTGATCCTCGAGGGTCGGCCGCAGATGGGCGGGACGTGGGACCTGTTCCGCTATCCCGGGATCCGGTCGGATTCGGACATGTATACGCTCGGCTATTCGTTCCGCCCGTGGACCGAGGCGAAGGCGATTGCCGACGGTCCGTCGATCCTGCGCTATGTGACCGAGACCGCGCGCGATTTCGGGATCGACCGGCATATCCGCTTCGGGCATCACGTGAAGCGCGCTGCCTGGTCGACGCCGGATGCGTGCTGGCGGGTCGAGGCGGACGGGCCCGACGGGCCGGTCGCGTTCACCTGCAACTTCCTCTTCATGTGCAGCGGCTATTATAATTACGCGCAGGGGCACACACCCGAATGGCCGGGGACCGAGGACTTTGCGGGGCGGATCGTCCACCCGCAATTCTGGCCGGGCGACCTCGACTATGCGGGGAGGGAAGTCGTCGTCATCGGGAGCGGCGCGACCGCGGTGACGCTCGTGCCCGCGATGGCGGATACCGCCGCGCATGTGACGATGCTCCAGCGCTCGCCGACTTACGTCGTGTCGCGCCCGGCGGAGGATGCGGCGGCGAACTGGCTGCGGCGCAAGCTGCCCGCGAAACTCGCTTACGGGCTGGTGCGGTGGCGCAACGTGCTGCTGGGGATGCTGTTCTTCAAGATGGCGCGGGGGCGGCCGGCGCAGACCAAGGAACGGCTGATCGGGCTGGTGCGCGACCAGCTCGGTCCGGACTATGACGTCGCGACGCATTTCACGCCAAGCTACAATCCGTGGGACCAGCGGCTGTGTCTCGTTCCGGATGCGGACCTGTTCGAGGCGATCAAGTCGCACCGTGCTTCGGTGGTGACCGACCGGATCGTACGGTTCACGCGCGATGGGCTGCTGCTGGAATCGGGGCATGAGCTTCCCGCCGACGTCGTCGTCACCGCGACGGGGCTCGAGTTGCAATTGCTCAGCGACGTTGCGTTCAGTGTCGACGGGGTGCCAGTCGATCTGACCGATACGTTCAACTACAAGGGGATGATGTACAGCGACGTGCCGAACATGGCGTCGTCGTTCGGCTATACCAACGCATCGTGGACGCTCAAGGCGGACTTGACGTGCGGCTATGTCTGCCGGTTGCTCAACACGATGAAAAAGCGCGGGTTGCGGCAGGCGACCCCGCGCGTCGGCGGCGCGGATCTTGCGCCCGCGCCGTTCCTCGATTTCACCTCGGGCTATGTCACGCGCGCGATGGCGAAATTCCCGAAGCAGGGGAGCAAGGCGCCGTGGCGGGTGCACCAGAATTACGCGCGCGACCTGCTCGCGCTTAAATACGGGTCGGTTGATGACGGGATGGAGTTTTCCAATCCAGCGCCCGGGCGGGTGAAGGCGAAGCGGAAGGACGTGGTGGCGGCTTAGCGTCGCCTGTACGCGACCGTTCCACAGTAACTGATGAGACCGTTCGCCCCGGGCAAACCGGAACCCTATCTGAAATCGAATGTTTCCAAAACATTGCTGCATTGTCCTTGTCGTGTTCGTTCGATCGAACTAAAGGCGCGTCGTGCTGCAGCAACGACTCCTGGACATCGCGATCGCCGAGTTCGGGGCCAAGGGCCTCGAAGGCGCGAGCACGCGCGGGATCGCCAAGGCGGCGGGGACCGCGATGTCGTCGATCACTTACCATTACGGCGGCAAGGAAGGCCTGTACCTCGCCGCCGCCGACCATATTGCCGAACAGATCGGCGAGCATATGGCCCCCGCGCTGCGCGACGGCGGGGTGACTGCCGATATGACGGCGAGCGAAGCGCGCGCAGCGCTCCACCAGATCCTCTCGCGCTTCATCGACACGATGGGCACCCAGAAAAGCAGTGCGTTTTCGCTGTTCGTCGTCCGTGAGCAGATGGAGCCGACCGAGGCGTTCGACCGCATCTACGGCGGGCTGATGGGCAAGGTGCTCGAGACGATGGTCCAGCTCATCTGCATCGCGACCGGCCGCCGTGACGCTCTTGCGAGCGAGGTCGCGGTCGTCACGCTGATCGGGCAGGTCGTCACGCTGCGCGCGTCGCGGGCGACCGTGCTCAAGCTGCTCCGCCGCAAGACGCTCGATTCCGACGCCCTGACCGCGCTCGCCGCGCGGATCGCGGCGAATACCGACGCCATTCTCGACCGCATGATTGCCGAACGACAGGAGCTTCCATGAGCGACGACCCCCGCGCCGCCAAGCAGGACGATGCCCAGCCCGAGGAGGCCCAGCCCGAGGAGGCCGGCCACGACTCCGACGGGCAGAAGGCGCACGGCAAGTCCGAGGACGCCAAGAAGCAGGACGATTCGGAAGCGGATGATGATTCCGACGACTCCAAACCCAAGAAGCCGTCGATCTTCAAGAAGCCTCTGTTCTGGATCATCCTGATCGTCGTCGTCGCGGCGATCGTGATCGGGGGGACGCTTTATTACCTCGATGCGCGCCAGTATGAATCGACCGACGATGCGTTCGTCGACACCCACATCGTCCGGCTCGCGCCCAAGGTGGCGGGGACGCTCAAGTCGGTCGCGGACGTCGACAACCGGCATGTCGAGGCTGGCCGCCTGCTCGCGGTGATCGAGGCATCGAGCACCGGCGCGCAGGTCGCCGAGGCGCAGGCGAACGTCAAGCAGGCCGAGGCGCAGTTCGAGCAGAGCCGCGCGCAGGTCGCCGCGGCGCAGGCCAATCGCGACCAGGCGGTCGCCTCGGCGCGCGCGCCGCTCGCCACCGCCGCCAAGGCGCGGCAGGACCTCGCGCGGTACGAAGCGTTGCTGCGGATCGATCCGTCCGCAGTGGCGGGGCAGCAGCTCGACGCCGCCCGCGCGACCGCGCGTTCGACCGCGGCGGATGCCGCCGCCGCGCGCCAGCAGATCGACAGCGCGGACGCCAATATCCTCGTCGCGCGCAAGCAAGTGAACGCGTCGCGCGCAGTGATCGATGCGCGCAAAGCCTCGGTCCAGCAGGCGAGCATCACGCTCGGCGACAACCGTCTGGTCGCGCCGGTCGCGGGGCAGGTGGTCAACCGCTCGGTCAACATCGGCTCCTATGTCGGGCCGGGGACTCAGTTGCTCGCGATCGTTCCCGATCACGTGTGGGTCACCGCGAACTTCAAGGAAACGCAGCTCCGCGATATGAAGATCGGCCAGCGGGTCGAGATCAAGGTCGACGCCTATCCCGACATCAAGTTCGTCGGCCATGTCGATTCGGTCCAGCGCGGGGCGGGCCAGGCGTTCGCGTTGCTGCCGCCGCAGAATGCGACGGGGAATTACGTCAAGGTCGTCCAGCGCGTTCCGGTGCGGATCGAGTTCGACACCAAGAACGGCCCCGATCCGCGCAGATACCCGCTCGGCCCGGGCATGTCGGTGATCCCGACCGTCAAGGTGCGCTGAGGTGGCAACCGCCGCCGCGCAGGACGGGTGGGATCCGTCACGGTCCGGCGCGGGCAGTTACAGCCCGTGGCTGATCGTCGCGATCATCAGCATCCCGACCTTCATGGAGGTGCTCGACACCTCGATCGCCAACGTCGCGCTCGATCATATCGCGGGCGGCCTGTCGGTCTCGAACGATCAGGCGACGTGGGTGCTGACCAGCTACCTCGTCGCCAATGCGATCGTCATCCCGATCAGCGGCTGGCTGTCCGACGTGATCGGGCGGAAACGCTATTTCCTGCTGTCGATCGGACTGTTCACGATCGCCTCGCTGATGTGCGGGCTTGCGCCCAACCTGTCGACGCTCGTCATCGCGCGCGTGCTGCAGGGGATCGGCGGCGGCGGGCTCGCGCCGGTCGAGCAATCGATCCTCGCGGATACCTTTCCCCCCAAGCAACGCGGGATGGCGTTCGCCGCCTTTGCGATCGTCGTCGTGGTGGGGCCGGTGCTCGGGCCGACGCTCGGGGGTTACATCACCGAGAATTCGAGCTGGCACTGGGTGTTCCTGATCAACGTGCCGATCGGGATCGCGTCGCTGTTCCTCGTCAACATCTTCGTCGACGAGCCCGAGGCGATCAAGACCGACCGCAAGAAGCTGCTGAAGCGCGGGATCCGGGTCGATTACATCGGGATCATCCTGATCGCGCTCGGTCTCGGCTTCTTTGAACTCACGCTCGATCGCGGCGAGCGCGAGGACTGGTTCGCGAGCAGCTTCATCATCATGACCGCGGGGATCTCGTTCGTCGCGCTGACCGCGCTGGCGTTCTGGGAACTCAACCATGACGATCCCGTGGTCGATCTCAAATTGCTCAAGAGCCGCAATTTCTCGCTGACGCTGCTGATCATGGGCGTCACCGGCATGATCCTGTTCGGGACGACCCAGCTGATTCCGCAAATGTTGCAGCAGGTGCTTGGCTACACCTCGTTCCAGGCGGGACTTGCGCTGACCTTCGGCGGGATCGCGACGCTTGTCGCGGTGCCGTTCGCGGGGCGGCTGTCGGGCGTGGTCGACGTGCGGCTGCTGCTGTTCCCGGCACTTCTCGTACAGGCGTTCGCCTTGTGGAACATGACGCATCTCAGCGCGGACATCTCGTTCCAGGACGCCGCGATCGCGCGGCTGTTCCAGGCGATGGCGCTGCCGTTCCTGTTCGTGCCGATCAACGCGGTCGCCTATGTCGGTCTGCCGCAGAACAAGACCGCGCAGGCCTCGAGCCTGCTCAACGTCGCGCGCAACCTCGGCGGATCGATCGGCATCTCGACCGCGCAGACGTTGCTCGCCTCGGCGCAGCAGCGGCACCAGTCCGAACTGGTCGAGAAGCTGAGCCCGCTCGATCCGAACTATACCGACTGGATCGCGAAGGCGCAGGGCGCGTTTGGCGGGCAGGGTGATCCCGCCACGACCTCGCTCGCCGTCCTGTACCAGACGGTACAGCGGCAGGCGTCGATGCTCGCGTTCCTCGACGTGTTCCGTTCGCTGATGATCGTGGTGCTCGTCGTCGCACCGCTCGTATTCCTGATGCGCTCCGGCAAGTCCGGTGGCGGTGGAGGCATGGCCCATTGACCCGCTCGCTCTTATCCGTCGCCCTGCTCGGCAGCACGCTGCTTGCGGGCTGTACCGTCGGACCCGACTATACCGCGCCAAAGCTCGCGGTCCCGCCTGCCTTTGCGGAGCGTCAGCTGGCCCCCGCGCCGGGGGCGCAGGTCGATCCGGCGCGCTGGTGGTCGGCGTTCGGAGACCCGCAGCTCGACTCGCTGGTCGAGCGCGCGCTGAAGGGGAGCCCGGACATCGCGATCGCGGCGTCGCGGGTGCGGCAGGCGCGGTTGCAGGAGGCGGCCGCGCGAACGGTTGGCAAGCCGACCGTCGATGCGACGGGCAACGTGACCCATATCGAGTTCAGCAAGAACGCCGGGCTCGCCTCGATCGCGCAGGCGTTCTCCGGAGGCAGTAGCGGCGGGACCGGCGGCGGTACGGGTGGCAGCAGCGGGTTCGCCTTGCCCGGGAGCGGAATCACGACCTTCTCGGCGGGGTTCGACGCGAGCTGGGAACTCGACCTGTTCGGCGGTGGCCGGCGCGGGGTGCAGGCGGCGGGCGCGCGAGTCGAGGCGGCCGAATGGACCCGGCGCGATGCGGCGGTGACGCTCGCTGCCGAGGTCGCGCAGGCCTATTTCGCGTTGCGGCTCGACCAGGAGCAGATCGCAGTGATCCAGAGCGAGCTGGCGTCGCAGCAGCGCTCGCTCGACATCGCGGGCAATATCGCCCGGGTCGGACTCGTTCCGTCGATCGACGTGACGCGGCAGCGCGGGTCGATTACCAGCACGCAGGCACGGCTCGAGCCGATCCGCGCGGATGTGCGGGTGCGGATCCATGCGCTCGGGATCCTGCTCGGGGTCGAGCCCGAGACACTCGACGGCGAACTGACGCGCCCCGGCGCGCCGCTCGTCGCGCTGCCGGTCGTGCCCGCAGGGCTTCCCTCGGACCTGCTGCGCCGTCGCCCCGACGTGCGCGCGGCGGAGCGCCAGCTTGCGGCGTCGACTGCGGACATCGGCGTGGCGGTCGCGGACCTCTATCCCAAGTTCAACCTGACCGGGGTCGCGCAGCTCCTGTCGACCTCGCTCGCCAACCTGTTCACGGGCAACAGCCTGCAATTGACCGGGACCAGTGCGGTGCAATTCCCGCTGCTCGACTGGGGGCGGCGCAAGGCGACAATCGGGATCCGCAAGGAAGACCGCGAGCAGGCGTATCTGCAATATCGCACGACGGTGCTCGGCGCGTTGCGCGATGTTGAGGACCCGCTCGCGCGGCTTGATGCCGAACGCGCGCGCAATGCGGCGTTGCAACGCGCGGTGACGGATGCACAGTCGACCGCGCGGTCGGTCGAGGCGCAATATCGCACCGGCTTCGTCACGCAGACGTCTCTGCTCGATGCGCAGGTCAGCGTGCTTACCGCACGCGAGCAACTCGCCGCGAGCAACGCGCAATTGCGGCAGGACACCGCCGCCTTGTTCAAGGCGATCGGCGGCGGATGGGAAGAACCGGCGCGCAGCCCTACGGGATGATTGGCAAGATGGTTAATCCATGCCTAGAACCAAAGGCATGGACACATCCGAGCAGCTTTACAACGCCGCGCTGACGCATCTCGAGGCGCTGGTCGGCTTCGACACGACCTCGCGCGATTCGAACCTGCGGCTGATCGAATATGTCGAGGCGTTCCTCGGCACGCACGGCGTCGCGAGCCGCCGCGTCGCGAACGCCGAGGGGACCAAGGCGAATCTCTATGCGACCGTCGGCCCGGCGGTTGCGGGGGGCGTGGTGTTGTCGGGCCATACCGATGTAGTGCCGGTCGACGGGCAGGCGTGGAGCAGCGACCCGTTCGTGCTGACCCGGCGCGGGGAGCGGCTGTACGGGCGCGGGACGTGCGACATGAAGGGCTTCCTCGCGCTTGCGCTCGCATCGGTGCCGGGCTTCGCGCGGGGCGACCGTGCCCGGCCGATCCACCTTGCCTTTTCCTATGACGAGGAAGTCGGCTGTATCGGCGCCCCCGCGATGATCGAGAAGCTCGTGACCGATCTCCCCGCGCCCGCCGCGGTGATCGTCGGGGAGCCGACCAGCATGGAGGTTGTCAGCGGGCACAAGGGGATCTCGACGTGGCGCGTGACGGTGACGGGGCACGAGGCGCATTCGAGCCTGACTCACCTCGGCCTGTCGGCGAACATGATCGCGGTCGGGCTGATGGAGCAGTTGCGACAGATCGCGGACGAACTGGCGCGGCATGGCGACCCGGAATCGCCCTATCATCCGCCGCACGCGACGCTGACGATCGGGCTGATCCAGGGGGGAACCGCGGTCAATATCCTCGCGCGCAAATGCACCTTCAGCTTCGATCTGCGGACTCCGCCGGGGCAGGATCCGGACACGATCATTGTCCCGTTTCTGGACGCCTGTGCAACGGCTCATCGCACGGCGCAGGCGCAGTTCGCGGATGCCGGGGTGTCGGTGATTCGGCGTTCGGCGACTCCCTCCTTTGCGCCCGAGCGCGACGGGGCGGCCGAAGTGCTCGCGCGGAGACTGGCGGGGGACAATGGCCCGACCCGTGCTGCGGCCTATGCGGCGGAGGCGGGACAGTTCCAGCGGGCGGGGTTCTCGACGATCATCTGCGGGCCGGGCTCGATCGAGCAGGCGCATCAGGCGGATGAATTCATCGACCTCGCGCAGTTGGAGCGCGGTGCGGCGTTTATGCGAAGATTGGCGGAAACGCTGGCGTAAGTGCTGGCAAAGGCTTGTAAAACATGGCCTTTACGGCAGTATATCGCAGGTATTTGAACGTGATTAACGAAGTCGTTGGAAATGTTACAGATAAAAGGCACAGAAAATGCCGGGGGGTCAATCGTGATTACAGTCAGGAATGTCGGTCCGATGTCGCGGCACTGGCGATAGTGTTGAACGCAAGTACGTGGCCTCGGACCGACCGAACTGGATTTACCAGGGACGCGTCTGTTCGCCGTAAATGAGACCGATAATGAACGTGATCATGACTTTCCTCCGTTGTGCGCTCAGTCGAGCACGGCAAATTATTAATGAAATCTTAAACATAATGCAAACGTCTTGCGACGGGGGCGAACCCCGCGCGGATGCGGTTAACCGTTCCTTTAGTCAGGGGGCATATGGTCGTCCGGATGGCGCCCGTTCCGCATCCTCCACTGCCGCTCGACACCGGCAACGATCCCGCGATCTTGGCTGATCGCGGCCCCTCGTCGCGTCGCGTCGCCCAGGGTGGCTGGGGGACCATGCCGCCGGGTGGTTCGGACGCGCATCTGCCGCGGCCGGAGCATCCGTGGCAGATGCTCTGTCTCGTGGAGATCACCAATTTCGCGCAATTGCGCCGCTATCTCGGCTGCTCGCGCGCGGATGGCCTGGTGCATGATCTGTCGGTTCGGCTGGCTGCCGAGATCGGCGTGACGGACGCCACGCGGGCCGGCCGCGCGACGCTCGAATTCGCCTGCCGGGCGCGGTCGTTCGACGATTTGCGCGCGATCCTGGACCGGGTCGCGGAGGGCTGCCGGACGGCGTTCGACATCGAGGGCGAAGCTCATCAATTCGTCGTATCGATCGGCGCGGCGGCGACCGCATGCCCCAATACCGACGCGATTCGCCTCGCCGAGGAAGCCGAGGCGGCGCTGAGTGATTCGCTGCTCACCGCGGGAATCGCGTTGCGCGACGTCTCCGTCGGGACCCGCGGGCTCGATCGTCTGGCGCTGGTACGCGATCTCCCGCAGGCCATCGCGACGGGCGAGATGTTCCTACAGTATCAGCCGAAAATCCACCTCCGGCGGCAGGAGATCAGCAGCGCCGAAGCACTCGTGCGGTGGCAGCATCCCGACCGCGGGCTGATCCTCCCGGGGGACTTCATCACGATCGCGGAGGATTCGGGCCATATCCTGGCGCTGACGCTGTGGACGCTGGAGCAGGTCATTACCGATCAGGTCGCGCTTGCGTCGGACGGTCAGGATCTCACGATCTTCCTCAACATCTCCGGGCAATTGCTCGGCGACACGGCGTTCGTCGAGACGGCGTGCCGGCGGGTGCGCGAGTCCGGTGCGAAGATCGGGTTCGAGATCACCGAAACCGCGGTGATCCGGCATCCCGACGTCGCCATCTCCAACCTGCAGGCGCTGGCGGACGTCGGCATATCGATCGCGATCGACGATTACGGCGCCGGCCTGTCCTCGCTGGCCTATCTCAAGAAGCTCCCCGCGCAGGAGCTCAAGATCGACAAGATGTTCATCCTCGATCTCACCAGCAGCAATCGCGATCCGCTGATCGTTCGTTCGACGATCGATCTGGCGCACGCGCTCGAGATGGAGGTCACCGCGGAAGGGGTCGAGACGCCGGCGGCACTGGCGTTGTTGTCGGTGATGGGGTGCGATATCGTTCAGGGGTATCTGATCAGCCGGCCGTTGTCGCTCGGGGCGTTCCGGCAGTTCATGGGGAACGATCCGATGTCGGTTCTCACCGCACCGAAGCAACCGATGTTCAGCAAGTCGGCGTCGTTCTGGAAGAGTGCGTAGCCTTGCGGCGGGGCGGCGCTGAGGACGTGGCGCGGCGGTCGATCCCCGGCGGAACGCGCGCGCGCGCGATCGCGATCGCGTTGCTGTGGCTCGCGGCCTTGCTCGCGAGTGGCGCGGCGGTCGCCGATCCCGGCGCCCCGGCGAGCTTCGACGAACGCGTCGGTGCGGCCAAGGCGGCGATGCTCGGCGATCCCGCCAAGGCGCTTGCCGAAGCGCAACGCGCGGAGCGCGCGGCGTACGATATCGATGCGAGCCAGCGCGCAACCGCGATCGCGACTGCGGAATGGCTGCAGGGCGAAGCCTATCTGCGGATGAACCGGATCGAGCAGGCCGGCCCGCAGATCGACAAGGCACTGCGCCGGGTCGATTCGCAGAAGACGTCGAGCAAGCTCGTCGGCGACCTGCTGCTGTCGCGCGGGGCGCTCAAGACCCAGTCCGCCGAAGTCGCCGCCGCGCTGCAATCCTATCAGCAGGCCTATCGCGTCTTCCAGAAGATCGGCGAGGTTCGCAGCGAAGCCATCGCCGTCATCAGCATCGGCATGCTCTACGAAGAGGCCAAGGATTATGAGGCCGCGCTGAAATATCTCCGCCAGTCCCGCGACATCTACTCCGGCGACCCGCAGTTGCTGTTCTCGGTGTCGAGCAGCAGCGCGATCGCGCTCCAGGAGCTGCACCGCTTCGGCGATGCGCAGGCGGAATTCCGCCGTGCGCTGCTCCTCTCGCGGCAGATACGCAGTTCCGTCCTGGAAGCGCGGACCCTGCGCAATATCGCGCGCGGGTATCTCCTCGAGCGCAATGTCCCCGCAGCCAATCAATCGATACGGGCGGGGCTGTTGGCGGCGCGCGATGACGGTCCGTCGCGCCAGAGCCCCTTCGTCACCTTGATGGCATGGTCGGCGCGTCTGGACGGCAAGATCGACGAGGCCACCCGACTGATCACCCGCTTCTTCGACACGGTCGATCCCGACGCCTCCGCGCTCGACCTGCGCGAGGCGCATCAGGTCGCCTATGATATCTTCAAGGCGGCCGGAAACCAGACCGAGGCGCTGGCGCATCTCGAGGCGCTCAAGGCGTTCGACGACAAGACCTCGACGCTTGCCGCCTCCGCCAATACCGCGCTTGCCGCCGCCCGGTTCGACTTCGCGAGCCAGGAGCTCAAGATCGAGAAGCTGCGCCGCGCGCAACTCCAGCGCGATATCGACGATGCGAAGCTCCACGCCCGCACCCAGCGGACGATCTTCGGGGGGCTCGCGATCGCGGGCGGGATCATCGTCGGGCTGCTGACCTTCGGCCTCGTCACGATCCGGCGCAGCCGGGACGAGGTGCGCGCTGCCAACCTCGATCTTGCGGAGACCAACGCCGCCCTCGCGAAGGCGCTTGCCGCGAAGACCGAATTCCTCGCGACGACGAGCCACGAGATCCGGACCCCGCTCAACGGCATCCTCGGCATGACGCAGGTCATGCTCGCCGACAGCGCGATCGACCCCGCGGTCCGCGAGCGGATCACCGTGGTGCATGGCGCGGGCGTCACGATGCGCGCGCTGGTCGACGACATTCTCGATGTCGCAAAGATGGAGACCGGCAATCTGACGATCGAGGCGGTGCCGTTCGATCTTCGCGCCACGCTGACCGAAGTATCGCGCCTGTGGGAAGACCAGTCGCGCGCGCGCGGGGTGCGGTTCGTGCTCGATCTCGCGGAATGCCCGGCGTTCATCGTCGGCGACTCGGGGCGGTTGCGGCAGATCGCGTTCAACCTGCTGTCCAACGCGCTCAAATTCACCGAGCAGGGCACGGTCACGCTGCGCGCGGTCGACGAGGGCGAATGGCTTGCGCTCAGCGTCGCGGACAGCGGCATCGGAATCCCGGCAGACAAGCTCGACCTCATTTTCGAGTCGTTCCGGCAGGTCGATGCCGGCACCACCCGCAAGTTCGGCGGCACCGGACTGGGGCTCGCGATCTGCCGCAACCTCGCGCGCGCGATGCACGGCGATATCTCGGTCTCGAGCGTATCGGGGACGGGGTCGACCTTTACCGTACGCCTTCCGCTGGTGCGTGCGAACGGCCCCGAAATGGCGCAGCCGGGCAAGGAGGGGACTGACGACACACTGTTGATCGTCGACAGAAATCCCATATCTCGAAGCATGTTACGCGCGGTTCTTGAACCACGCGCAAGTGCCGTCGCGGTTGCCGCGTCGATAGAGCAGGCGATCGAGCGGATCGCTCAGGGCGGGGTTGCGCGCCTTCTGATCGACGAGGCGACGATCCGGGCGAACCCCGATCAGGAGGCGGCGCTCGCCCAGGTTGGCGCGCTCGACGTGCCCTCGGTGCTGCTCTGGACGACCCCTTCCGCGCAGGATCAGGACCGCTTCGCGCGCGCCGGTATCGACCTTGTGATCGCCAAGCCTATCGCCGGAACCACGCTCGCGGCTCGGCTGTTTGATAAGTCGGCGGATGACAAATCCCCGATTTCCGGGCTTGTCTCGCAGGCGGCATGACCCGATAGAGAGGCATTGATGTCGGCTGTATCGCCTTTTTTACGGGTCTCGGGGTGAACCGATGAACATTCTATTCATCGAGGACGATCCGATGAACCGCCGGGTCGTAAAAGACATGCTCGATGTCGCGGGCGCCACGATGACGGGTGCGGAAAGCGCCGAGCAGGGGCTCGAACTGATCGAGGCGAACGATTACGCGATCGTCCTGCTCGACCTTCGCATGCCGGGGATGGACGGTTTCGAGGCGCTGCGGCGGATCCGCGCGCGCGGCGACGCGAAGGCGGCGCTTCCCGTCATCATCCTGACCGCCGATACCGCGGTCGACCTGCGCGAACGATGCCTTGCCGACGGCGCCGATGACATTCTGTTCAAACCCGTGGCAATGGACTCGTTGTTCGACTCGATCGGGCGGACGCTCGCGCGCGGCGCGGACAACGGAATGATCCTCTAGCCGCTCGCATCGCCGCGGCGCCCCGCGTCATTCCTTGCCGCGCTCCGGGAAGCGTTCGAGCGCGGTCTTGAGCGACTGGGTGCCGCTGCCCCGGCGCGCGGGCTGTGGCTGGCTTGGCGCGGGCGCCCAGCCGGTCAGATAGATGATGTCGAACCGCTCGGCGGTCTTGCCATCGGGATCGGCGCGTGCGGCGAAGGCCTCCGCCGCCAGCGCGAGCGTATCGCGACGGAGCGGAACACGGTCGCGCAGGATGTTGGTCGCTGCCATGCCGCGCAGGTCGCGCAACAGTCCGCCGATGCTGGAATAGCGCACCGTCAGCGGCTCGATATCCGCCACCGGCAGCGCGAACCCCGCCCGCATCAGCAGGTCACCCGCCGAGCGCACGTCGACCTGCGGATGGATCCGCGCGGCCGGGCGGTCGCGTTCCGCCTCGCGCAGTGTCGCACGCAGCGTCGACAGGGTGCCTGCGCCACAGAACGCCGCGAGGAACAGCCCGTCGGGGCGCAGCACGCGTCGTGCCAGCGCCAGCGCGCCGGGCAGATCGTTGACGCTGTCGAGCACGCCTGCCGAAACCACCAGATCGAACGACCCGGAGGCGAACGGCAGCATGTCCTCATCCGCCTGGACGCCGTTCGAGGCGTGCGCGAAGGCGGCACCCGCATCGCACCGCGTGACCGTCGTGCCGGGCGGGGGGGGGAAGCTCGCGTCGAAACAGCCGAGGTCGAGCATGTCGGTGAAATCGCGTTTCACCGTCGCAAGCCGTTCGGCCAGCCCGTCGATCATCACCGCACGGATGAAGTCATAATCGGCGAAGTCGGGGGCGGCACGGTCGCGGCGGGTGCGGCGGGCGGTGCGGTCGAAGATGTCTGGGGCGCTCACCGCGCCGCTTGTGCCGCGCGCGCGCGCGCGCGACAAGGGCCGTCGTGTCCGTCTGGCTCGCCCCGCTGCGCCTCGCCGCCGATTTCGCGCTCCCGCCGCGCTGTCCGAGCTGTGGCGCGGTGACGGGGCAGGACCATCGCTTCTGCGCGACGTGCTGGGGCCGGTTGCGGTTTCTCGCGCCGCCGTGGTGCGCGGGGTGTCACACGCCATTCGCGTTCGACAAGGGGGAGGGCGCGCGCTGCCCCTATTGCGTCGCGGATCCGCCGCGTCATGCGGGTGTGCTCGCCGCGGTAGCGTATGGCGATGTCGCGCGGACCGTGGCGCTGCGGTTCAAATATGGCGGACGGATCGCCTTTGCCGAGACGATCGCACGGCAGTTGACTCGCCTGTTGCCCGGCGACGCCGAGATACTCGTACCGGTCCCGCTGCATCGCTGGCGGTTGTGGTCGCGCGGGTTCAACCAGGCGGGGCTGATCGCGGCGGCGCTGGGGCGGTCGAGCGGAGTGCCGGCCGACCCGCTGCTGCTGCGCCGGATCAAGCCGACGCCGCCCCTGCGCGGCATGGGTGCCAGGGCGCGGGCACGCGCCGTCGCCGGGGTGTTTCGGGCGATCGATCCGCACGGGGCGCTCGCGGGAAAGGCGGTGGTGCTGATCGACGACATCCATACGAGCGGCGCAACCACCGACGGCTGCACCGCCGCCTTGCTCGACGCGGGGGCCAGAAGCGTGACGATTCTGTGCTGGGCGCGCGTGCTCGAGACGAACCATTGATGCCAAAAGATTGACATTGCGACGGGCACCCCACATTTCTGGGGCATGTCCAAGATCGAAATCTACACCAAAGCCTTTTGTCCCTATTGCGCGCGGGCGATGAAGTTGCTCGCGTCCAAGGGTGTCACGCCGGAAGAGTATGACATCACGATGGGCGGTCCCAAGCGCGCCGAGATGCTCGAGCGCGCCAACGGTCGGACGACCGTTCCGCAGGTCTTCATCGACGGCCAGCATGTCGGCGGGTCGGACGATCTTGCCGCGCTCGAGCGCGACGGCAAGCTGGACGCCCTGCTCGGCGTGTGAGGATCGCGCTTGCCCAGCTGACCAGCGGGGTCGATCCGGCGCGCAATGCCGCGACGCTGGTCGACGCCGTGGCGGCGGCGGCGGCGGGCGGGGCAGCGATGCTGTTTACCCCCGAGATGTCGGGGCTGGTCGACCAGGATCGCGCGCGCGCCAGCCTGGTGCTGCGATCCGAGGGTGAGGACGAAGTGCTTGCCGCGGTGCGCGCGGCGGCGGCGCGGCACGGCATCTGGGTCCATCTCGGGTCGCTTGCGGTCCACGGGGAGGACGGTCGGCTCGCCAACCGCGCGTTCGTCATCGACGACAGCGGGGCGGTTCGCGCGCGCTACGACAAGCTCCATCTGTTCGACGTCGATCTGCCGACGGGCGAACGCTGGCGGGAGTCGGCGTCCTACGCGCCGGGGGCCGGGGCGGTCGTGGTCGATACGCCCGCCGGGGCGCTGGGGCTGTCGATCTGTTACGACCTGCGGTTCCCGGACCTGTATCGCGCGCTGAGCGATGCGGGCGCGACCGTGCTGGCGATACCCGCCGCCTTCACGCGGCCGACCGGTGCGGCGCACTGGCACGTGCTGATGCGCGCACGCGCGATCGAGGCGGCGGCGTACGTCGTCGCTGCGGCGCAGACCGGCACGCATGAGGACGGCCGCGCGACCTATGGCCACGCGCTGGTGGTCGATCCGTGGGGGGAGATCGTACTCGACATGGGCGATGCGGCGGGGGTCGGTTTTGCCGAGATCGATCCGGCGCGGCTCGCCGACGTACGCGCGCGGATCCCGGTGCTGGCGCACCGCCGCGCGATCCCGGAGGTCGAGCGCGCTTGATCGTTTTCGACCTGCGATGTTCCGCGATGCATGTGTTCGAGGCGTGGTTCGGGTCCAGCGCGGCCTATGACGAACAGCGAGCGCGCGGCCTGCTCGCGTGCCCGATCTGCGCGGATACCGACGTGACCAAGGCGGTGATGGCACCGAACATCCCCGCCAAGGGCAACAGTGCCGCCCGGTCCACGCCACCTGCCGGCGCTGTCGCCGAGCCCGATCGCCAGTCGTCCCCCAGCGACGTGAAGGCCGCGCTGCAGGTCATCGCAAGGGCGCAGGCCGAGATGCTCGCCAGATCGACCTGGGTTGGACGCGGGTTTGCCGAGACCGCGCGTGCGATGCACGAGGGCAGTGTCGAGCAAGCCCCGATCCACGGCCAGACCACGCTCGCCGAAGCCAGGGCGCTGGTCGAGGAAGGCGTGCCGGTCGCGCCGCTCCCGCTCCCGGTCACACCCCCCGAGATCGTCAACTGACGGCGATCCGCCGACGCGCGATTGACCGGCTCCGGCCGACACTTTACGGTCCGGCGCTACGCCCCCGTAGCTCAGGTGGATAGAGCGACGGTTTCCTAAACCGCAGGCCGGTGGTTCGAATCCACTCGGGGGCACCAGTTACAGCTACATAAGCCCTTAGGATTACAAGGTCTTTTTTCTCGGTGTGGGGTAGCGTACCCCACTTCGTTCCCACACTGTCCCTCGGCTATGGCCTGTTCGAGTTCTTCGATATGGCATTTATACGGCTTGCGCCTCGTGATGCGCACTTCCCATTAAATCCTGGATCTAATCAAGACTGACTCTGGCGCCATCCCTAGCAGATGTAACAGTAATCGCAGCTTTCCAAAACGCATTTTCCCGAGTTAAAAGCGACGGGAGGGGCCAGCTTTTGTTTTAGGCGCAGCGGGAGAAAAGTATGAAACTGGTAAATCAGCTGCTGTTTTCAGTCGCGATCGTGTTGCCAGCACAGATGTTTGCCCGAGAAGCAGTGCTGCAACCGCTTCCGGCAGAGCTACCAGCGCTCAAGCTTCTAAATACAGTTGATAAGCAGGCAACTCCGGAAGCTCGCCTGTTGTTGATCGACCGTGTCCTAACCTTACTCGTGCAGCCAACGTCGTTTCGAGGGCAGATCCTATGTGAGCGGGCAATTACGCTAGATTCACTGAACCGTCCAGAGGATGCGTTGGTCGGTTTTCGGCAATGTCTACAGTTAATTCCAAATGATTCCAACGCGTTATACAACCTAGGCTTGGCTGAGGTTTCAAGCCAGAACCCTAAAGAGGGAGTCGAACGCATTATTCAAGCGATTGGGTTAGATCCAGATGTCGCTAAATACATTGACGCTGAAGACTTTTCTTCGTTCCAACGAAAGCTTGCCTACGCTGGTGCTATGCAGCTGTCAGATCGACTGACAGAGACCTTGGTCAAGGCGGGATGGAGCAGGGAGAATCCTGCCGCCTATTCCGAGGTTGTAGCGGAAGCGATTCGCCATCGGCTTGCCGCAAACGACAAAGCGGGCGCTCTGGAACTCCTGCCAAGTGTTATCACGCCTCGCTCGGGCGTCGGAATGCTTATCGATCGGCGCTATTCCGGAATATGGACGGAGATCGAGCGCTGGGGAGGCACCGACCTATCGGTCCAAAGACGAGCTCTAATTGACGGCGCAACGAATACCTACCGGACTGCCCAATCTCCTACTAGCCGCATCGCGTATATAAACGCGTTATACAACACCGGTCGCAGTACTGAAGCAATCGCGGAATTAGAGCATTGGTCTAGAGAGTCATCGTTAAATCAAGACCCTTTTTATAAAATGCAGGTAATAACATCGCTTGGCCGACTGCTTGGAGAATCAGGCCAGCGCATGGAAGGCATATCATTGATGAAAACTGCGCTCAATGACTCTGATCCGGAAGGTAGCGTAGCACATAACATTGTTCCCAATCTCGTTAGACAGATGCTTATGCAGAAGGACTTCAAAGGATCAGCTGTTTTACTAGATCGCTTTTTCCCGAAAGAGAACCAGGTGGAAGCACCGGCCGCTCTTGGTTACTATGTTGCCTTGAAAGCATGCGCTGCGGGCGGGTTAGGTAACGCGGTTGCAGCGCGTGAGGGGTACGATCGAGTAAGATCAGTTTACACGTTGAATATTAACGCTGTAGAAATTGTAACGAATTGCCTTGGTTCTCCAAACGATAACGCTGAGTTGTGGATAAAGTCAGTAAACAATCCGTCGACGCGTAATTCAGCTCTCGTTTCGTTGGAGAGAGCTAGATATGCCGCATCGCTTCACTTACCACCGAAAACATCCGCAGAAGCTGGACTTAGAGTAATTCAAGACCGAAGTGACGTTCGCGCAGAGTTTAATAAATTCGGAAGGCGGCTTCCAGAGCGCTACAAGGCGGCTCTCATTGACTACGCCGCACTCCCAGCCGAACCCGTCAGTCATAACGTCGAGGGTCCGAGAGCTTGAAGGGCAATAATTCGGCGGCGGCGGCGATCACCACAGCTTGACGGGGGCGGGTGCGCCGTTGCCTTGCGACAGAAGGCTATTCAGCGAAGGCTTGCTGAACTGCGACCCGAGCTGCGTGACGATCCCTTGAAGGGCCGCGTAGGGGATGGCAGAGGCGGACGCGTTGGCGTTGCCTATCATCCCCTGCGTCTGAGCCTGTTGACCGCTGTAAGCCTGCGATGCGCCCGCCATCTGGCCAGTTGCACCAGCGCCGGTATTCACCAGACCGCCAAGGTTGGCGAGCTGCTGTTGAATCGTGGTCGCCAGCGTGCTCGAACCGAAATTGGCGAGGCTGTTCTGGGTGTTGCCGCCGCGAAGCCCGCCCGTTGCCGAAGCGTTCTGCAGAATCGCATCGGAGCCCTGATTGTACAGCGACTGGAACCCCGGCGACGCCTTCAACGCGTCAATTGCGGACTGCTGGGCGTCGTTGCCGTTGAGGCCGGTAAGATCCTGCACGCCGCCGAGTGCATTGGTCCCCGCCGCTTGGTACGGCGCGTAATTCTGTTGCGTGATATTAAATTGGCGCTGGGTTTCCGCAAGGCTGGCCTGTTGCGCTGCCGCCTGTTGTTTGGCGGCTTTCTGCGCTCCCTTGCCGCCCAAAACACCGCTGAGGACCGAAGCACCCGCGCCGATTGCTAGGCTCGCCATATCAATGCACCGTCACGTTGAAGTTGCTGGTGTCGCCGCCAAGGACGACGGCGGCCAAGGCTTCCCAGCCCCCCGGACTAATTAGCGCCGCCTCGAAATGCGGCGTCATAATGATTTGCTGAATAACCGGCAGGCACTCGAGCGTTGAACACTCAATGATCAGGCTAGCCAAAGCCGCCGCGCAAATTATGGATGCGGTTTCGCAGACTGTACCGTTTGGGCCAGTCTTAGCGGCGGGGGGTGTGGCGTTCCTCATGCCGCAGAGGATAGCGCAAGAACCCTAGGCGCATTTGTGTCCTACTTCGGCGCGTCACATCGGTTTACGTATGCGTTACTAAGCGCCCGAGCAGCGCCTTTCGTCCCGAATTGCGTTCCGGAGTCTTTTACGGGTTGCAATAACCCCCGCCGACACCGCCCCAGGGCAGAGCGGGGAACCATAGCCATTCCCTATTTTACGGTAGGACGTGACGGCGGCGGTGCGATCCGAGGGCGCATGACTGGCTGACAAAACTAATGCGCGCCTGCGAATGACTGCCTCGCGAAAGTCATGGTTCGATCGGCTCGAGGGTTTTCGCGGCCTCACGCACGCGCGCGCGATGTCGCTCGATTGGCCGTGCACTACGCCTGCACTTTACTGGTGTGGCTTGCCTCACGCGCGCGCGCGTATTGGTCCCGAAACCCCCGGCCCTTAATGATCTAGCAGCCGACCTATTGGCACTAATGGCACTAATGGCATTGGTGTCTGTCTCTTTCTGAGTGTTTCTAGCAGTGCCCTCGTGTCGTAACCAAAAAAGACTACTAACTAACTTATATTAAGAAAAGCGAGGGTGCGAGGGGGTGAGACAGACGAAGTGACCCCGTGCCATTAGTGCCAATAGTGCCGATAGCCCAGTTTCGACCCACAACCCCGTCGCGCTGCCAGAACCTTTAGGGCCTCCGAAAATTAAACGGCTGAACGGCGAGCTAGGCCGGAATGCACACAGTCGGCCCTGTCAAAGCTACTTTCGTCAGAACTGCTCCAGGCTCAAGCCGACTTTGCGCGATCTGGTAGCGAGCCTTTATGTCCGCATCGATAATTTTACGGGCTTCCTCACAACGAGCTGAGCTAGGATAGTCGATTACAAGGGGCTGGTCACTTACTCCCCATACGAGCTTGGCCGGACCCGCAAAGGCAGCTGCTGCTAAAATCAACGTGATCATCTGACCTCTCCGGCATTGCGTTAGGCTTCACGACCTACCCCAGCCGGCCGCTACCGCGCGGTTCGTAATCGGTTGACAGTGGAATGTAACCAACTGCCTTGCTCGGAGTAAGCCACGACGCAGGGACGACGGCAAATGCAGGAGACCCGAATGGCGGCTTTTATGGTCGACAATGCGAACAGCCTGCCTTGTCGGGACCGGCAAGCGGGCCGGTAATCACGGGGGCTTGCTATCGAACCTGGGGTAAAGACATCAGTTTGAGGTCGTCACAAAAGGAAGATGAACCTCGAACCCTGCCAGCTTATCGGATCAAAGGTTGTCATCCATCCAAGTGACAAAAACTTTTGCCACAAAATACAAAACCCAAAGTGGCAGGAATAGAACGACAGCCCATAAAGGCCGCATTTTCTGCTGGTCGCTCAAAGTGCATCTCCTGCGCAATGCCGCTATCCGCTTCCCAGGGCGGCGCAGCTTCCAACAGCTCACATATACTCTTGGACTTACCGCAATCTGTACGCGGCATTAGGATGTGGTTCATGGGCGCTTGCGGGTCGCGTCTTTCCTTGCAGCTTGCAGGGCCATGAAGCCGGGTTGGTCGCCCCTCATAATCAGCCTTCCGCTACAGCGGGCGGAGGCCTTCGCTAATGGGCGTGGGCTATCAATCCGGCGGCTTGAGGCAACGTATTCGTCGCAGTCTTCGGTGGTGTATCGGAACAGGCGATCGGTGAGCGCAATGTAAGCGATCTTCCCGGTCTGGCGAAGTTTGCGTAGGGTTCGCTCGCTGATGTTCAGACGAGCCGCAACCTCGTCCGCGGTCAGTAGGTCACTCATCGCCTGCGGTCCGATCAATCTGGCGCGGCGTCCGGTACCCGAGCGGATCGGCGATGAACTCCTCGATGTCGCTCTCGTACCAGTAGACGGCTCGAATGCTGAGTTTCTTGCATTGTGGGAACGTGCCCTCTGCCATGCGGCGGTACACGGTCGAGCTGGCAAGGCTCGTCCGGCGTCGGACTTCCGGGAACCGCAACAAGCAATCGCGCCTACGATCCTTTTGAATTAGTTGGGTTGCGTTGGCATCAGTCATATTTCCAACTCCTTTTGTCGAGTTACAGGAGGGCCGGACGCTCCATGTACGGCCCGCCTATCGCTTAATGCCGCGTATGGGCGGCTAGGACGCCCGCCACGGCATCGCTTGCGCTCGGTTGCTCGCACCAGTGCCCGAACGCTGCGTAAGCCTCGGCACCATGCCTGTGATAGGCGCGCAACAGCTCGTCTCCTACCTCGAGGCGGATCGCTGCAAGGGCCTCGACACGGTAGCCGACATATTCGGCCCAGCGATCGGTCGCGTTGCCATAGCGGCTGGTGCATTCGGCATAGACGGGCGGGAGAGCGGCGCACGATGCAAGCAGCTTTACGGCGCGGCGATCCTGCGTCCAGCAGGCGAGGTTAGCAGTTGCCATCGTTCAAGCCTCCCGTGCGAGGCGGGCAACGTCCGCGGCGATCATAATGCCGGTGCCCTCATTGGCGAGCGCATCCCATTCCATGACCTTTGCCATCTTGGCGTTGAGGTCCGCAATTGAACGGCAGGGGAACGCGATCACAGCGTCGATTGTGTCGACCAGCCTGTCATCAAGGCGGTCGGACTCATCCCGCAGAGCAGCGAGATTATGCCCACTGGCGGCGCGTGCAGGTCGGTAGACCTCATTCTGGAAACGCTCGGACGTGGTGTCCGCGCGATCGGCCTCGAAGATCAGGCGGGCGAGGTCGGG
The DNA here is from genome assembly GCA_964575105.1 of uncultured Stakelama sp. Classification (GTDB taxonomy): domain Bacteria; phylum Pseudomonadota; class Alphaproteobacteria; order Sphingomonadales; family Sphingomonadaceae; genus Sphingomonas. The sequence goes on along the minus strand of CAZNQA010000025.1, from coordinate 11,857 downwards.
GGAAACACCTGCCCGTGCAGGGGTGGTCAGTGCACCGATCGGGGCGGCTGCGGTGACGGTGGCGGCGGCGACACCCAGGCCGATCGTTCCGAAGATGGCGCGGCGGGTGGCTTGCGTGGTAAGGGTCTTCATAGTCGTTGCCTCTCGAGCGAGGTTTGCGATGAGGCCCGGTGCGTTGTTGGTAGCTTCGCATCGGGCCGTCAAATGCCGAACGCATCCGATACCGCATCATGTATACGCTTAGACGTATTGCGTCAACGGTGAAATAGGGTTATTTATGCGGTTATGGATATGACACCGCAACAGTGCCGCATGGCACGCGCCGCCCTCGAATGGTCGCAACAGCAGTTGGCCGATGCCGCCGCTATGCGACAAGTTACTGTGTCTGATTATGAACGGGGAGGCGATGCACGCCGCTCTACGGTGCAGAAGTTACGCGCCGCGATGGAACAGGCGGGAATTGTGTTTGTCGGCGCTGGTGAGGTTTCTATGGGCGGCGGAGCGGGGGTCCGCTCGGGGAATTGAAGGCGCGCCATAAGCCCTGTTAAATCATGCGAGAACAGGTTGTGCTGCGTTGTTCCGCCGTTGCTAACAATGACAATTGTCACCATCACTTTGCCTGCCAGAAACCGCCGTCAGGAAGCAATGACGGCGCTAGCACGATTTACAATGTCCAACGTCGCCAGGGCAGTTTCCGGAGCGCGCAAGGGTGGCTTAGTGATCGGCGGCGTTACGATCGATCCGAACGGCAACATCACGATCGCCGCGGGATCTGTCGCAGGTCCGGCGCTCCAGGCGAACCCATGGGATGCCGTGCTTAAACCGGAGGCACCACAATAAAGCCAAACAGTCCGCCGCTACGAAGGACTACCGCTTTTGTTTATGTCGGTTTGCCTTACAGCCAACGGTCAAAAAGTGCCGGTAAGCGCTGAAAACGCGGGTTGGCCCGCTAATTGCTTAGTCCAGCTACGATCTCCACCGCCAGGTTTCCAGAATGCCAGTCCGTCAAACAACGACATTAATCTTCGTGCCCACCCTACTCGCCGGTGAACGATGAAAAAGGTTACAGGATGGGGTGTCTTCAGATTGGAACCCTGGCACTTGCTCGGCATTTTCGCCACGCCGACCGAAGCGCGAATTCGGTGCCAGGAAGCTGAAGAAGACTATGAGGTTCGTTTTGGCATGGGGAACGTCGATCTAAACGACTTTTCATGGTTAGATTCTGGTTCGAGCCAAAAATGCAGTGACGTTGTACCCTGAGGGCAGTTCGTCGAATTGTCGCGTTCTAACCATTTAGGATGCGTTCGGCTTGCCGTGCAAGTCTTTCAAGCTCTAATATATCCGGTGTTAAGTTTCGCGGGGCTACATCAACAACGCACAATGCTCCCAAGGCATATCCCGAATGACTTACCAGGGGAATGCCAGCGTAGAAGCGGACATAAGGCGCGCTGACAATCATTGGTAAAAATGCAGAACGTTCGTCCCTTGTCGTATCGTAGATTATGAGTGGCTCACCTGGCCGCAGAATAGTTTTCGCACATATTGATTCGGAACGATGAGTTTCGATGGCAGCAATACCGACGCGCGCAGCTATCCATTGGCGATCGCGATCAATTATGGAGATTGCGCCAATCGGGGCATGCGCAACAGAAATTGCCTGTTCAACGATTGCTTGCAAGGCGCGCTCTCGTTCAGCAGTCGTTCGCCTTATGGCGTCAACCGCATGCTGACGACGAAGCTCGTGGTCGGCACTTATGGAAAAAACCATCGCCTAACCGGTCATATCGTTGAACGCTCGACAGTTTTTACCTGTTCGGTCACAAGCCCACCTCGCCTTCGACAGTGCCCAATAACTCAAAGTAGCGGTACTATATTCATTACGGTGCTACCTCTGGTTTGGATGCATTGCCCGTTTTCTGCCTAGTTTCAAGCCCCCCTTGCCTTGATCGCTACTGTCGTTCTTGAGCGTCTCAGATCCGAAATTATTTTTTGGTCTGATTGGTAAAAAACCCTTCATCATTGGGACACAGCTCAGCGCGACGGGCGAACTCCGTGGAAAATTAACTACGTAAGTTTGTCCGAACCATGTCGTCTAATCACGCGTGCCAAACGTACGTTCATGGCGAATACGACCGTGCCCGCCACACGAAGGCTAACTTTATGACCCGCCCCTCACGCTTTTTGCCTCGTACGCCAAGTGAGATACTGCACCACGCAAAGCGCGGCGATCGGATCGAGCCCTACGGATCTCCGCGTAAGGTATGGGTCGAAGATGGTCATGTTCTCGTAGAGGGGTATGACGGCAAAATCGTTAGCATGACGCCCGAGGTGGCGATCGACTTAGGCCGCACCATCAGCGAGGCGGGAACCGAGTCCCTGATCAACCGAGTGATGGATAAGCCGGCGTAGGCAGCAGCACATACTTCACTGCCCCGTCCCACTGTCCGCTCCACGTGTTTCATACCGCTCCACGTCTTCCCCCCTTATGCGGATCAACTTGCCACCAAGTTTGAAATGAGGAAGCGCGCCGCTTCGAACAAGCGTGTAAATCGTGTCGGTTCCGCACTGCCAATGCTCTGCCAAGGTAGCGACACTGAAAACCTGGGGCATGGCGATTCTCCGTTGGCTTCGGGTCGTATTGCGCCTTCTTCCCGCGTTCAAAACTAATTGAGTATTTTTTGGGCCTAAGCCGTATCTGTCGCCTGTGTGCAAGTCGCTCCGTTGAAAAGAGGCTTGCATACACGAGTAAGGCGTAACTCACTCGCGTTCGCGTACCTGAGCGCGAGTGAGTCCCTAAGAATTGAAGGGGGACTATGACTGAGATTATCGCGGTCGACAGCATGGTTTGCCGGAAGTCGGGCGGGCCAATGATGCTGGTCATGGCCGTTCATGACGACGGTGCCGTGCCGGTTGCCCGTTGTGCATGGTTCGATGGGCATAAGCTTGAGGGTGCCACGATCGCTATCAATCAGCTCGATTTGATGTCAGCATCGTAAAAATCGAGCGTAGGTACGGGACAAGAATTGTCGAATTTAGAGACTATTCCTCCGTCGATCGTGAGAGACCTTAAAAGATTGCTCAAGTTTGCTGAGGACTTACCCTGCAGTCCCGTCTAAGCCGGGCTCGCTGGGTAAATTTGATGTGGCGTTTTCTGCCATTAGTCTCCCGCGGGGCGAAGGTACGACATGATCCGATCCAAACTCGTGGACGCAGTCTCTGCCGAAAATACGCGGCTATCGCTTCCCCAGGTCGAACGCTTGGTTGCGACGTTCTTTGACACCATCATAGCCCAAATGGCTAAGGGCGGGAGGGTGGAGATCCGCGGCTTCGGAACATTTGAAACCCGTCAACGCGTCGCTCGCCCCGGTCTCAATCCGCGTACCGGCGAAGCGGTATCGGTTGACGCGAAATGTGTTCCCCACTTCAAACCGGCGAAGAAATTGCGCCATAGTGTCGCCAAAACAATAGCCTAGCTGCGGTTATCTCTTCGCATCCGGGGAACGGAACGCCGCCGCCTCCAGAGCCGTTGTATCAGCAAGGAGAGTGTTAATGGCAAACGATGAGCACACCGAGACGCAACCCAGCCCGAACATTTCGACTGAGCCCGGCAAGAAGGGAATGGCTGAGAACGCCACTACTGAGACGCAGCCTGCGCCGAATATCTCGACCGAGCATCAGAAGGAAGGCGACGCGCGCAACCCAAGCGATACTCTCGACCGCGGACAGTAAATTGCGCCAAACCCCAGCTATGCTAAGCATGGCAGAGCGTTGGCGCCGGACCGACATAGACGCTGCTTTCGATCGGCTCAGAGGGCGTGATCAGTCGGACTGGCGAACGAAGGCAAAGATTTATGCCCAAAACTGAATCACGGCGTGCCATGCGTTGGCGAGACGTCCGGATTAAGACCCGCTAAGGTCCCCCAATAATTGTAAACCGCTGGCGGGCATGGCGGATGCCGCGTCCGTGCCTATTGGTTCGAGATCGTATAACGGGCTTCGTAAAACGCCCCCGCCTCTAACTCGGCGACGCGTTCAACCGAATAAACGATCCTGTATGCGAACGTCCCGACATTGGCATTGAAGAACCCGCAAAAATTGTTACCTGGCGCAAGATTAATGTTCAGAACGAAACCTAGACCGTCAGCTTCTGCCGATACTCCAGTTGCGTATGTGGTGGAGCTACGGAAACGCAGGGGCGGCGTCGTTTCCGTATCAGCCCGCTCAGTTCCTAAGAATTGAATGATTCCAGCGCCAAAGACCGGCTTGCCGTCTATCGTAGCCATACTCGATGCCTCTTCGTTGCACTTCGAGAGCACTTTTTGCCCTGCGGTGGACCTTGTAGGCCGATCGCAGCGAAGACCAAGGTGAGATTACTAAAATCGGTATTGAAAGAGACTATTTTAAGGGACGCGCGCTCTGGCGCGAAGCGGGCGGAACTTGCACCCCACCAGGCAGGCCCTTTCGTGTCTGGCCTTGCCCGTATATCTACCGTAGTTGCGCGGACGGCCCTCGCGCGCACGCGCGATGGGTCCCACAACGGAAAGGCGCAGCAGCCCCGCAGAGTTGCCACGCCTTCGTTGATATGTTGTTAGTAATAACCTGCCCAATCTACTCGCGATTTACTGTAGGGTCGTCTTCCCCCGCTTATCGCGTCTCGCATTAGCGCTCAAACCGTCACGACATCTTCAGGCGCAACAGATCGTTGCATTTGATCCGATGGCGCGGATGACGAACACGAAGATGATTCGCTTCATGTGCGGTAAGGACTATGCCCTTCGGCTACGTACTCGACAGGCACTCCTGCCCATTCTGAGATGTGTTTGGTTCGACGCGCAGCGTCTTTATCGTATATGAAAACGACGAGCTTGCACGATCGCTGCCTGCTATCGACCATTACCGCAGCCTCAGCAGCGCTCAAATGGAGATGAGCCAGAAGGCCAAAACTGAGTGTATCGGTATTTGTAGTCATCATGTGTTGTGGCCTCGGATCAGCGACGCCCCCAGGTGGTCAAGTACGGAACGGATCGGTATCATATAACTGACCGAGCCGTTAGTGGTGCCCGCGAAAATCAGCCCGACCGCTTTATCCCCATTTTGGGTGACTACCAACGATCCACTATCTCCACCCGCAGAGAATGGACCGCCGTCAAGCGACCTGATTACCCACGCGTTTTGGAAATAAACCATCGACCGGAACCGGTCGGACTCGTATGGAATGCCGAGCGGGGTGGAAAAGCGACCTAGGATAACCCCGGACGTAAGTCCGGTGGTTCGCCCAACCTTTTTCACAAGCATGTCGCCGATAGGGTCAGCTACGTCGTCGGGGGTGTCGTAATAGGTGCCCTGCATTGAGGTAAGCAAATCGTTATCCATGACCTCGAACAGTGCCGCATCCAGTTCCTGTAACTGAACCTGACGAGGGTCTCCACTTGCCAAAGTAACGAAGGAGAGGTGTCGGCCAATGGCGAGTGGGGCCGGTTGGTCGGGATCAGCATCGAAAGGTGATGGACATAGGATATGCATGCCGACGCGAGTGTGATTGCAGCCACCGGTTACGTGGTTGTTGGTCAACCCGCAGACCTTTCCATCTCCGAGTCTAACCAACGCACCCAAAGTACCCGCACCCCAGACGGAGGCCGCTGTCACCGAGCTGCCGCATGCAAGACGGTTGTCGTTGACGTAGCACCGCACTGCGGCGTCGATGGCTGACTGAGGAAGCGCGGGCGGATTTGGCTCGACCGCGGCATGCCCCACGTATTCAACCTTTACCCCTTCAATTATCTCGGGAAGCGCCTTTTGAGCCGACGTGCTGATCTGATTCCGAGTCAGCACGATCGCCTTGCCGCTGTTTTCATTGACGGCGACGGAGACAACCTTAACGCGTTCAAGCGTTCGCTCGGCCTTGGCCACACTCTCCTGATCTTCGATCGCTACCGGAGTCGGAAAAATGTTGCCATCGGTCCCAGCAGGAAGCGGAGGAACAGCAAAGTCATCGGCAAGAGCGCCATGGTCGCGAGCCCAAGTCAACATTCGCTCTGCGAATTGCTCAACCGTTTGTTCAGCGCTCACGTGGATCCCCTGCAAAGTTCTGTAGCGCTTAGGTATCGATGGTTTCAGCCGAGTAAAGGTTTATCACTGCTCCGTTCTCAAATCTCCATTACTGCCCAAAATCCCACAGCAGCACAGGCACGACACTAGGTAGCGTTCCATGTTGCGGCCCACCGCGCACGAACACGTCTCGCCTGATACCATCACCTGCGACGCATACCCGCTCGTCCAGTAGCGTTACGGATCGACCAGCGAGCCACACGGCCAGCCCTTCAAAATCCCAGCTATCCCGTGCGCCGACCCCGAACAGATCCCCGACCGTCCACCCCAAGGCCAGCGCGCTAGCTGCCCAGCCATCTCGTGCGAGGCGTTGCGCATCCTGGACGACCTCGCGCCAATTCTCCGCTTTTTCGATCTTCGCAGGCGGCGGGAGGGAAACCAGCCGGGAGAGGTTGCGGTACAAGTCCGCCTCGAGGCCGTAGCGATCGATTACGGGGGCGGGGGTAGTGTCGGTGTACGCTTCCCCCGCCTGTGCTGCTAGCGCCTTTGCAGCGACCTCGCGCCACCCAGCCACCAGGCTAGCGAAACACGGCGGGGTTGACGGTGTAGTCTTTGCTCGCCCGTCCCGGCGTATCACCTTGACGTTGCTTCAAGGCCCGCAACCACCCCGCTTCCTCTAGCGCCTCGGTTGCGGCGTCCACGTCTTGCGCGTGCTTGAGCGTGGCGATCCCACTGGTGCGGCGAATGTCACGGGCATTGATCCGGGTGGCGTTGGTTTTCACAATGTAGCGAGCGAGCGCCGCCGCGTTGCGCTCGGTTTCCGGCAATGCCGCGTCCCCGAATACGCGAAGCGCGCTAGGCTTGGCATAGTCATCCACAAACTCGAGGACGGCGGCGAGCGTTTCCAAACTGATCGCGTCCGGTTCGCGCCCGCCCTTGTCCGCCCAAGCCAACATTTCGGCCACCAGCGCGAGCCGCAGCACCATCCCGCGCAGCTTGCCAACAAAGCCTTTGTAGAGCGATGACGCCTCACGCACGGCAACGTCATTCTCCCGTATCCATGCCTCGAAGACGTTTGCGGCTGCGTCTGAGAGTAGCATCACTCGCGGTTCGATCCTGCCGCTTTCCTTTCGGTCAGCCTGCAGCGTTTGGAGGCGTCGATAAATCGCATCGAGGTAGCCCGCATCGGCAACGCGGGTCGGTCGCACGTACTCTTTTGCTTCCGGCCATACCCACAGGAAGCGAGGCACTAGACCGTCATCCGGCGTGGTAAGCAGACATTCGCGCAGCTTGTCGGGCTGGATACCTCCAAGGACTGATACCCCATTGAAGGGGACTGTTACAGGACCTGCCTTGTTGCCCTTGCGGTCAATCGTATGCTCGCGCCCGCCGTATGCCTCTAGCCAGAACTCGCGACCGCCAGTCGAGTAGCGTTCAAAACTCATCAGCCATCCGGCCAGCTCATCGCGCTTGAGGAGAGTCCCGTTTGGGTTGCCTGCCAGAATATCGCACATTGCTTCCGGGGTTGCGTCCTGCACGACAAGCCGCGTCCGCTGCGGCTCGATCGGGGCAACGGCTGCGTCGGGCATCGTTGGGGTCGAGCGCCCCTCCTTGGTCGCGTCCTTCACGTCCGCCTGCCACGCTAGAGTTTCCTGCCGTGCCCGCTCCGCAACCGTCTGGTACGTAATCAGCCGAGTCTTGTGATGTTCGGCAAGCTCAGTTTCCATCGCGCGCAGCGGCTCTGTAGCTGCGTCGATCGCGGGCGACTTGTTTGATGAGGGATCGCCAACAAGCGCGACCCAAAGAACGCAAGCGTCCTGCCATCCCGGTGTGTTCGGGTAAGGCTGGACTCGGCGTTTGGCCCCGATCAGCGAGGCCGAAACGGCGAGGACGTTCGCCGCCACGTAATCGACGGGCGCTCCCGCTCCTGCCGCAAGATCGTGAATAAGCGGCCACAGTTTCCCGAAGATACTGCCAGGCATTGTCGGCGGCGTGGTGCGGCCACCGGCAAGGATCGACAAATCGGGAGCGGGCCAGCTCGTCACAGGCTCCGCGCGATCGGCAAGCGCCAGTGCAACGGCGTTCATGCCCTGATCCCCCGCAATTCGTCGTTCCAGTCTTTGAAACCCTCCACGGGGAACATCTGCAGGACCTCGAGGCCGCGTAGCTCGAACTCGACCACGCACTTTGCAACGGCCTCTTGCCCAGCCGGGTTATTGTCCCCGGCAAGCGTGATCCGCTCCACCGTCTCAGGCAGGCACAGACGGGGCATGAGAGCCGTTCCGCACGCGACGTAGACCGCACTACCCGGGAGCGCCTGTGCGAGCGTGAGGCCATCCTCAGGCCCCTCGCAAAGTGTCACATGCTCGGGCGGTGGCGCGGTGCGATCGGAACCGCTGGCACGGAACGCCGAACCCATGACATTGCCGTAACTCAGTTTTGCCTTGGCCTTGGTCCCGTCCGCCTTCACCGCGGAATACTTGCGCTTGCCGCCGTCAGCGAGAAACACGCACTGGACGCCCACCAGCTCGCCCGCCACGTCTTGCAGCGCGCAGACCATTGCCGGGTAGCTGCGCCCAACCTCGCCCGTCTCAGCGTCGCGCCACCGCGGGATTGTGGCGAACCGGACAGTGTTGGGAAGCGGTTCCGTAATACCGCGCGACAGGGCATAGACCTGCGCCGGTGTGCCCTCTGCGCCCTCGGCTTGGTCCCATATCTCGCGGGCAAGCTGCACCCGCGCTGCTAGGATCGCATCGCTTTCGGCCTTGCGCTTGGCTCGGTCTTCCTCGGTGACTAGCGGAAGCGTGCTGCCAGCGATCGCCCGATATGCCTCGGCAAAGGTCATCCCTTCGCGCTTCATCAGAAAGGCGAACATATCGCCGCCGCCGCACCCGCCCCAACAGTGCCACGTGCCTTTGTTGTCGTTCACCTCGAAACTAGGCGAGCGTTCATTGTGGAGGGGGCAAAGCCCGACCATCTCAGCAGCGCCGCGCTTGTGCAGCTTGGTATAGAGCGCGACCACATCGGAAATGTTGTGATTTGCCTTCACCTCATCCACCAGACGGCGGAAGGCGTGCGGATCGGACGGCGTGCGATCGTATGGCTTTCGGATAGCCTGGGTCATGCCGTGCCCCCCTTCACCGTCGACAGCAGGATCGGGCGGCCCGGCGCTAGCTTACCGATTAAGTCGGTCCAGTCGGCTTCATGGCGCGGTCGCGTCTCCACGATCATCGCATTCTTGCCGCCGACCGCTACCGCCGCCCCAGCCGCGTAAATCTCGTCAGAAGGCGCACCAGCCACGATTACGAAAGCGTCAGTGTTGCGGATCGCAGCAAAAAGCGATGCAGTGTGGAAACCGTTCGGACCAAGAGACCGAGTGGTATCATCACCGACCAGCAGGACGGCGGCGCGCCTCATTCCGCTGTCGGTCGGGACCGAGAACCGCCCGGACTTTTGAGACACGAACAGCAAGCCCACCGGCCAATCTCGAACCGCCAGCAGGACCGGGTAAAGATGCGGTGCGCAATGCTGCATTGCATAATCGAGGCGCGCATTTGTCGCCTTTGCGTGATGCACGTCCATCATGCTTCGCCCTCCATCCGGTCAAGGACGGTGGCACGCCAGACGATCGCGCGCCGACCCGAGACGTTGCGGCGGCGTGCGCCGGTATCGCGGATCATTTCCTTTCGCAGCAGTTCAGTAAAACGTGGCTGTAGCTGGTAGCGCGGCATCATCGCGATAGCGCACGTCTCGTCCACTGTAAGGCCGTCAGGGTGCGAGCAAAGCAACCTATGCACCACGGCGCGGTATTGCCCCGATACTGGCGCGATTGCGGCAGCGGCTTCGGCGGACGTGTCCACCGCATAGTGTCCGGGGCCGTTGTCATATTCGCCGCCAGCAAAAGCCGATTGATCGGAAGGGGCGGAACGGTTAAATGATGCGGTAACGCTGGTTGGCGTGAGTTTCGTAGGGGCTGGCACTGTGGCGGTGCTGGCCTCTATCGCCTTTACGGGGGCGGTCCCTTTCCCGTTGGTCATTAGATCATGCAGCGATCTGGCTATCAGCGATCTGGCTGATTAGCCGCTGTTTGAAGGTTCGAAGGCTGCGCCCGGTAATCAGCGAGCGACCATCCAGCTTCAAAAGCTCGAGATCCCCGCGACTGACCAGCTCATAAAGTTTCGTACGGCCAATGCTGCCCAAGTCGGCTCGGGCTTGCGCAATGGAATAAAAAGGTTCGTCCATTTTTAACTCTCCGTTTGGACCCCGGCGAACACCGGCGACAACGGACGTATTAGACTAGCGAAACCTAGGCGTGTTGTGTCCTACTTTTCGAGCGTCACAACGGAAGGGCAGGGTGGTCTATTGCGCCTCGCCAGCATCGGCCCCCGTGCAATACATGCCCCAAGCCTCGAGCAATTCGCGGCGCATTTCGATAAACTTCGTGCGCTTGTACGCCCGCACCACCTTGTCGGGGACCTCGTGCGCAAGCGCAGCCTCTGCCACCGGATCGGGGATAAGCGGCATCTTTTCCGCTGCCCAATCGCGGAACGAACTTCGGAAGCCGTGCGAGTCGTGTTGGAGGCCCGCCGTGCGAAGAACCTTGTTCATCGTCATATCGGATTGAAGCCCGCCGCTCTTGCCGGGGAATATCAGCTCATCGGCTCGAGGGGTGCGATCCCCTTTGATCGACGCCAGCAGCGCCAGTGCGGCGGCGTTCAACGTGACGGTGTGCGCTACCCCCGCCTTCATGCTCGCTGCCGGACGTATCCACGTGCGATCCTCCACGCTTATTTGCCCCCAACAGGCCGCGCGGACCTCGCCTGGACGCGCCGCCGTCAATATCTGGAACATCAACGCCGACCGGCCACCAGTCGCTACCTTGGCGTTCAGGCTGCTAAAGAACGCGGGCACGTCCAGATACGGCATTGCGTCGTAATTACCGGACTTCGGTTGCCGGGGCAGGCCGACCGTTACCGACTTTCCCGGTGCCTCGGTCGGACGCCAGCCTTTACCGTGCGCGAAATTCAGCACCGTTCCGACGCGCTGCCGGACCTTGCGCGCCATATCGGGTTTGCTCGACCATATCGGCGCGAGGATCTTGCTAATATCGTTCGCCGTAATCGCATCCACCCGCATTGATCCTAGCAGCGGAAAGGCATGGTTGGTCAGCGAGCTTAGAAAGGTATTGCCGCCTTTTTCCGACCATCCCGCTTTGAGTGCCAAATGCGCCGCTTGTGCAGCGACCTTGAAGGTGGGGACGGCCTCGCGTTCGCGGTCACGCTCCGCAATTGGATCTAGCCCCGCTTTCGCTGCGCCACGCAACAAGCTGGCTTTCTCGCGAGCCTCGCTAAGAGTGAGCAGCTTGCGGTGCAGGATCGGAATTTTAATCAGCGTTTCGCCCGGTTTCCCGATCGATCGCGCGGACGTGTTGGCGGCTCCTAGGCCAATGTCGCGGCGCTTCCCGTCGACTTGTACACGCAACAGCCATGACTTGCCGCCCGTAGGCTTCACCAGCAGATAAAGGCCCTCTGCGTCCGCGTGCCTGCCGGGCTTAGCGTTCTTGACCGTCAGCGCCGTAAGCTTGCCCATGATGTTCCCCTAACCGTTCCCACATTTAAGCGCGGTTAAAGGGCAACGTCAACGAACACGTGCGGACGATTGGTAAAGGAAACCCGCTCTATTCCTAGGGTTGTCGGGCATTAGCGAACGGCTGCGAACAGGTAGTTAGAAGTCACTCGGGGGCACCACTCTCAGCCGCGCTGGACCACCTCGACGATCAGGTCGCCGGGTTCGAGGCGTTGCGCTTCGG
>CAZNQA010000024.1:0-41062 GCA_964575105.1 uncultured Stakelama sp. | reverse complement strand
CTTCAGCGCGCGCTGAACTGGACCCCGGCCAACCGCCCCAGCCCCGCCTCCGCAAGCGCGTGCGACGAGCGCGGACGATCTGCGTTTGGCAGGTCCATCGCTTCATCGGGTCGCGACAGCACTGCGCGATACAAGGCGCGCGCCTCCGTCGTCCGTCCGGTCCGCTGATAGGCCGCAGCGAGATTGAGCATCAGGTCCGCGTCGGCGGGAAACATCCGCTGCTGCGCGAGAATCACCCGCTCGGCACCGGCATAGTCGCCCTTCAGGATCTGCGTCGCACCGTTGAAATCGTCCTGCGCCCAGGCCGGTGCAACCGTCCCCAACGCCATCACCAGACCAAGCCCCAGTCGTTTCATCATCAGGCCTCCTAGCCCTCCATTACATAGAGGTTTCACTTTTGTGACAGTAAAGTGTCACATATGTGAAATGCTGACAAGCGTGCTTTTGTGATGATGCATGAGGACCCAGACCAAAAAAAAGGGCGGCCCCGAAGGACCGCCCTGTTGGCGTAGCAGAACCCTGAAATCAGATCAGAATTCGCCGCGATACTGTTCGTTGCCGATAAAACCGAGCTTCGAGACGTTCGACCGCTTGATGATCGCGAGGACCTGATCGACCTTCTCGTAGCGTGCCGCAGGGTCCGGCTGGAAGTGCAGCTCGGGCTCGGGGGTCAACTGAGTCGTCTGCGTCAGATACTGCTGCAGCGTCGCCGCGTCGGTCGGTGCACCGTTCCACAGCACCACGCCATCTGGCGTGATGACGATCTTGTTCTTCTGCGGATCGATCGCCGGCTTCTGCTGGTTCGGATCGTTGATCGGCAGATCGACCTTCACCGCATGCGTCTGGATCGGGATCGTGATGATGAACATGATGAGCAGCACGAGCATGACGTCGATCAACGGCGTCGTGTTCATGTCCATCATGGGCTCGCCTTCGGCGCCGCCTACACTCATTGCCATGGGTATTACTCCTCGGTGCTAGCGCACGCTTACGATGACGGGCCGCCGGTGGGGGGCGGCTCGGAGATGAAGCCGACCTTGGCAAAACCGGCCGACTGCATCGTGTAGATCGCGCCGCCAATGCACTTGTACGGCGTTTCCACGTCGCCGCGGATATGCGCTTCGGGAAGATCCTCGGTCGTCAGGTTGGCGGCGCCACCTGCCTTGTCGACGATTTCCTTGAGCTTGTCGGTCGCGCGCTTGAGCAGTTCTTCATGCGTCACGCGGGTGAGACCCCAATAGACGGCGCAGGCGCCGCTGGGATCACGCGTGATCGAGAGCGAGACGTTCTCGGGCTTGGTCACGGTCGGGTCGTACTTAACGTCGGGCAGCTTCAGCTTGACGCTCTGCACAATCGCCGGAACCGTGATGAGGAAGATGATCAGCAACACCAACATAACGTCGACGAGCGGCGTCGTGTTGATGTCGGACATCGGGGCGTCTTCTGCACCACCAGTACTAATCGCCATGAAAGGCCATCCTATCCGTATCAGTCAGGCCGCCCGGCACGTCCGGGCGGCTAGAAAAGCGGGGCCGTCCGGATGGACGACCCCGTATCGTCCTTAGACGCGCGTCTGGACGCCACCAGCCTGGCCGGCGCTCGTCGTTCCCGGAGCAGCTGCCTTCGTGCCACCCACGACCGCTGCACCCTTGACCGGTGCGGCTGCGCGCGTTGCTGCCGGACGAACTGCGCCGTCCGAAGCGAGGTAGCCGAGAACGTCGGTCGAAAACGCGCTCAGATGCTCTGCGATCGCCTTGTTGCGGCGCTGCAGGAAGTTGAACGCGAGCACTGCCGGAACTGCGACGACCAGACCGAAAGCGGTCATGATCAGCGACTCACCGACCGGGCCTGCGACCTTGTCGATCGATGCCTGGCCAGCCTGGCCGATGCCGATCAGGGCGCGGTAAATACCGAGAACCGTACCGAACAGACCGACGAACGGTGCGGTTGCGCCGACCGTCGCGAGGAAGGCGAGACCGCCACCCAGCTGCGAATTGATGACGGCTTCCGAACGCGACAGCGAACCGTGCAGCCAGTCATGTGCCTCGACCGGATCGGTCAGGCGGCCGTGCTGCTCCTGAGCGGCCAGGCCGTCATCGACGATCTGCTTGTAGGCCGAGTTCTTCTCGAGCTTGGCAGCGCCTTCCTTCAGCGAGTTCGAGTTCCAGAAGGTCGCCCGGACGCGACGGCCCTGGTTGATGATCTTCTGCTGCTCGAAAATCTTCGTGAACAGGATGTAGAGCGTGAAGAACAGGAAGATCGTCAGGATCGCGGCCGTCGTCCACGTGACGGGGCCGCCCTGCTTCATCGCGTTCATGAAGCCGAAGTTGTCAGCAGCCGATGCTCCGGCGGCGAGGATGGTGGTCGACATTGGGGGTACTTCCTTCTCGATTATGAAGCCGTGCGACCCGCCGGGAGCCGCACGACTGGGATGGGTCTTATTCGGGCAAGCGCCACACGACGTTGCGCGACTGTCCACTGGTCCGCATCGGTGCACCGTTCTGATCGAGCGCGGGCGTATAGCGCCCACGCCGGGTCAGTGCGCTGCAGGCTGCGCGGTCGAGCGACGAGTTGCCGCTCGAAGCGACGATCGTGCAATTCTCGACGCGACCTGCCGGGCTGATGTCCCAACGGATCTTCGTCGTACCCTGTGCCTCGGCGCTCAGCGCGTCGGACGGATAGTCGTCGTTGGTAATCCAGTCGGCAGGGTTGCCCTTCGGACCGGCGGCCTTGCTGACCGTCGGCGCAGCCGGCGGAGCCGGGACGGGCACGGGTGCTGGCGCTGCTGCCCGGACCGTGATCGGTGCGGCCGGCGGCGGCGTGATGACTGTGGTGACAGGCGGCGGCGGTGCCTGCACGCGCACGATCGGCGGCGGCGACACGACCGGCGGGGTCTGCAGCTGCGGCTGTTCGGGCGGCGGGGGCGGCGGCTTGTCAGGCGGCGGGGGTGGCGGCTCGACGACGTCGAACGTGTTTAGCTTCTCGGTAACCTTCTTGATGTATTTGAAGGTCAACCCGTTCACGAAGCCCCACGCGAACAGCGCGACGATGATCGAAACGATCACGATCGACACGGCGCGGCTGCCACTTGTATTGCGATCAGCGTAAGCCATTCAGAAACGAAACTCCTCTATTCCGGCACGACGGTCCAAGCCCGATCCGTAACGTCCGCTCGTTATCCGGCCTGTCATGGGTTAATATATCCTGGACAGGTCGTAACCTCTATCGCGCCAAAAACCACGACGCAAACGCTTTGTCTGGCGCAACAAACGTACAAGCGTCGCGTGGCAGAATTATTTCTGTTTAAAACTGACACGGTCGGGTAACGCATAAGCATGATGACGGCACCCAACCGGCTGCTGGCAACGCTGTTGCTGGCCGCGTCTCCAAGTCTTGTTGCAGCGCAGCAAACTCCTCTGAAACCGCTGGATTCTGCGGTTCCGCAACAGGCGGCGCCCTTACCCTATTCGGACTATGCCGACCTTGTCCTGGCGTCCCCGGTGATCCTCGATGCGACGGTTCGGAGCGAAGTCCGGCTCAAGCCGGCGGAGGCGCCGGGTGTCCCACAAAATGCCACTCGACTGTATATCGAGGCCGATGTGACCGCGCTGATTCGCGGTACCGGCGCCGTTCCGCCGAGAATCGGCTATACGATCGACGTCCCGCTCGACGCGCGCGGACGTCCGCCACGGTATCGCAAGATGCGCGTTCTGCTGTTCGCGCGTGGAGTCGCGAACAACCAGGGGCAGGTCCAGCTGGTCCGCTCGGATGCGCAGCGCAACTGGACGCCGGCAAGCGACGCGCTGACCCGGCGCATCGTCCGCGAGGTGCTCGCGCCCGATACGCCGCCGACGGTGACCGGGATCGGCAATGCCTTCTTTACCGCGGGCGATCTGCCCGGCGACGGCGAGACGCAGATCTTCCTGACCACCGCGGACAACCGCCCGATTTCGCTCAACGTCCTGCGCAAGGCGGGGCAACCGCCGCGCTGGTCGGTCGCGCTGAGCGAAGTCGTCGACGAAGCCGCCCCACCCCCGGCGCGGCAGACGCTGCTGTGGTATCGGCTTGCCTGCACGTTACCCGCGACGCTTCCCGATGCCGCTTTGCACGGCAGCGAGGCGGACAATGCGATCGTCCGCGAAGATTATGCGACGGTGCTGCAGGGGCTTGGTCCATGCGACCGGACGGTTGGGGGCGTGAAGGCCGATCCGGCTTCCTGACGAAAGCCCGCCGCTACCCCGGTCCTGCCGCCCGTGCCCCGGTCTTCGCCGGGAACGCCGGTTTGCAGGCACCACGATGCGCATCAGGCGACCCGCAGCACTTGCCCGGTGGTCGACTGTGCCCCAGCCAGAAAACAAGCGGCGGCGACGACGCGGTCGGCGGACGCGCTTTCCGCCACGTCGATCGCGCCGATCCGGCGCGGTGCCAGTTCGTCCGCAAGCGGCCCGACCGCCGCGAGCAGCATCGCCCGCTCGATCGCTACGACGGCAGGCAGCAGCAGCAGCACCACCGCATCCCCTGCCTGCGCCGCGCGAACCGTGTCGATCACCGTGCCGGGGGTGCAATCGGCTTCGGCCACGACCAGCGTCGCGTCCGTACCCAGCGCCGCGGCGACCGCCGCGATCACCGCCGGTGCCGCGTGAGCGTGATCCCGATCGATTCGCCCGCCTCGGCGATGGCGAGCTTGACGATCGTCACCTCGACCTTGGTCACGCGCTTGTCCTGAAGGAACAACGTCTCGCAGATATGGTCCGCAACCGCCTCGATCAGCGTAAAATGTACCCCTTCGGGCAAGGCGGTGGTCGCGGCATGCTTGAGGTCGAGGTAATTCTTCGACGCGCTCAGCGGCGTCTCGGGGTCGTAACGATCGGGCACCGTGAGATCGACCGTCAGCGAGATCCGCAACGGTTGCGGGAGGTGCGTTTCCTCGGAGTATATGCCGGTCAGCACCTGCACTTCGAGGTCGTGCACGTTCAGCGTCAGTCGGTCGTCCAAGGGGAACCCTTCATTCGATACACCGCCGAAACAGGGGGCGGGGATATGGGAGCGGGGAGATATGGCCGCGCGCCATAGCAGATCGGCGCGGCGGGGGAACAGCCGTCACGCGGTCGCGCTGGGACGTGCCGATGCCGCCGCGTGCCAGCGTTTCAGATGCGCCGCTCCCGCGGGGACGTGAAGTTTTGCCGCTTTCGCGAAATCGACCGTGACCAGCGCGGAGATGTCCGCGAAGCTGTACGCCCCGGTCGCGATCCAGTCGCGCCCTGCCAGATGCGCGTCGAGCGCGCCGACGAACAGATCCCACAGGATCTGCCCGCGCTCGACCAGTTCGGGGATCTGCGGGATCGCGGGCCACTTCCCCGCCACGCCGCGATCGCGGAACGCCGGACGCTGGTTGCGCAGGACATAGACGACGGCGGCATAGCCCTCGCTCTCGATCCGCCGAGTCCAGCTCTCGATCCGCGCGATGTCGAGCGGCGACTGGCCGAACAACGGCGAGGGTTCGCCGAGCGCCTCGAAATACCGGCAGATCGCCGCCGACTCGCACAGCATCTCGCCATCGTCGAGCTGCAGCGCCGGGACGACGCCGCGCGGGTTGAGCGCGAGATACGCGTCCCCGAGCTGTTCGTCCTGCCGCAAGTCGATCGTCGTGCGCTCGACGGAAATTCCCTTTTCCGCCAGGTAAATGCGAACCCGCCGGGGGCTCGGAGCCCAATCCGCATCGAAGAGTTTCATCGTCTGCGCTCCTTCGGTCTTGCGTTCGACGAGGTGGAGGCTAAAGCGCGCGGCCCCTGCGGTCCATCCGGGACGTGCGGCGGCGAGGATTTGGCCCGTGATCGATATCGTGCCGATTGCCGAGATCGCCCCCGACCGGGTCGAGCAGTTGCTCGACGTGACGTTCGGATCGGGCCGCCATGCGCGTACCGCCTATCGTATCCGCGAGGGGATGGCGATGATCCCCGACCTGAGCTTCGCCGTGCGCGATGCGGATGCGCTGGTCGGCACGATCCAGTGCTGGCCGATTCGCTTCGCGGGCGATGACGGGCGCGACGTTCTTCTGGTCCAGATCGGCCCCGTCGCGGTCGATCCGTCGCGCCAGCAGGCCGGGATCGGGCGGCAGTTGACCGCGCACGCGCTGGCAGCCGCCGCCGCGCATGGCCTGGCGGATGCGCTGACGCTGATCGGCGACCCGGAATATTACGGCCGGTTCTTCGGCTTCGACGCGAGCCGTACCGCCCTGTGGCGAGTCCCCGGGCCGGTCGAACGGCATCGCCTGCTCGCGCGGGGGGCGGCTGTGCCGGCCGGTGCGGGCGTCCTTGCGCCGCGAATCCTCGTTCCGGCCTGATTACCGCCAGTTCGGCGCGGCACCGCTTTACGCACGCCGTGCGCTGTCCTACCGCCTGCGGCATGCCAATGGAGCCGATCCCCGACCTCGCATCCCTCTCGCTCGCCGACATCGCGCGGCTTGCCGAGGAGCACAAGCTGCCGCCCGTCGAACGCTGGAACCCGACGCATTGCGGCGACAGCGAAATGCGCATCGCGCGCGACGGAACGTGGTTCCACCAGGGCTCGCCGATCGGCCGCCCCGCGATGGTGCGGCTGTTCTCGACGATCCTGCGGCGCGAGCCGGATGGCGGCTATGTCCTCGTCACCCCGGTCGAGAAGCTCGACATCGACGTCGAGGACGCGCCGTTCATCGCGGTCGAGATGAAGGTCGAGCGGTCGGGCAAGGATGCGGTGCTCGCGTTCCGGCTCAACACCGGCGACATCGTGACCGCCAATGCCGAGCATCCGCTCCGCTTTGAACCGCGCGAGGACGGCCCCCGTCCCTATCTGAGGGTGCGCGGCGGGCTTGACGCGGTGGTCGCGCGCCCGGTCTATTACGAACTCGCGCAACGCGCGATCGAGGGGGGCGAGACGCCCCCGGGCGTGTGGAGCGCGGGCAGCTTCTTCGCGATCGAGCCCGAGGCATGATTCTCGTCGAACGTCTGCGCCATGCGCTCGCGCTTGGCCCCGCCGACGATGCGGTGCTGCTGACCGGCGACCATGTCGATCACGATCCGATCCCGTCGGTGCTCGCGCAGGCGGCGGTGCTCGTCCCCGTCACCGACCGGACCGAGCCCGGCGTGATCCTGACCCGCCGCACCGATACAATGACTCGCCACGCGGGTCAGGTCGCCTTCCCCGGTGGCCGGATCGACCCCGGCGATGCCGATGCGATTGCCGCCGCGCTGCGCGAGGCCGAGGAGGAGATCGCGCTTCCCCGCGGTGCCGTCCACGTCGTCGGCGAGGCGGATCGCTATCGCACCGTCACCGGGTTCGAGGTGACGCCCGTGATCGGCGTCGTCCCGCCCGATCTGGTGTTCACCCCCAATGCCGCCGAGGTTGCGGTGGTGTTCGAGGTGCCGCTCGGCTTCCTGCTCGATTCGGGCAACCATATCGAGGCGAGCGTCGAGTGGCAGGGGCGCAACCGCCATTTCTACGAGATCCTGTGGGGCGAGCACCGCATCTGGGGCGCGACCGCGGCGATGATCGTCAACCTGTCGCGGCGGTTACGATGGAACGCGTGACGCTCCCCGCCGCAGAATGGCGCGACCGGGAAGACCTGATCGACCTGTGCCGCGTCCTTGGGGCAGAGACGGGCGAGACCCGCGTCGTGGGCGGCGCGGTGCGCGATACGTTGCTGGGTGCCGCGGTTTCCGACATCGATCTGGCGACCCGCCATGCGCCAGATGACGTACTCTCGCTGCTCCGGCGTGCGCGGATCAAGGCGGTTCCGACCGGTATCGCGCATGGCACGATCACCGCGGTCCTTGCCGATGGCCCGGTCGAAGTGACGACCTTGCGGCGCGACCTTTCGACCGATGGCCGCCACGCGGTCGTCGCCTTTACCGAAGACTGGCGCGAGGATGCGTCGCGGCGCGATTTCACGATCAACGCCTTGTATGCCGACCCGGTATCGGGCGAGATCTTCGACTATTTCGGCGGGATCGACGATCTGGCGGCGGGCCGGGTCCGTTTCATCGGCGATCCGCTGCAACGCATCGCCGAGGATCACTTGCGGATCCTGCGGTTCTTCCGTTTCCACGCGCGGTTCGGCGACGTGCCCGACGCCGATGGCCTTGCCGCCTGCACTGCACGCGCGAACGACCTGATGGCCCTGTCACGCGAGCGGATCGCGGCGGAGACGCTCAAGCTGCTCGTCGCGCCCGGCGCGGTGCCGACGCTCGAGCTGATGATCGCGCACGGCATCCTGCTCCCGGTGTTGCCCGAAATCACGCCAGCTGGCGTCGCGAAGCTGCAGGAAGTGGCGGACTACGAAGCCTTAGCGACGATTCCCCTGGATCCGTTGCGCCGACTGGCTGCGCTTTTGCCGCGCGATCCTGCCTTGGGGGAAGCGGTCGCCAATCGGCTCAAGCTGTCGAACGCGCAGCGCAAGCGGATCATTTCCGCGCTCGGCGAACCCGGCGGCACTCCGCCCGCGCTGGCCTATCGGCTGGGTCGCGACGGTGCGCTCGACCGGTGGCTGTTGACTACGCGCGGCACCGAAGCGGTGACGGGTGCGCAGGCGATTGCCGCATTCGACATCCCCGCCTTCCCGCTCACCGGCGGCGCGCTGGTCCAGCGTGGCGTCGGCAAGGGCCCGGATGTCGCGCGGATGCTGCGGCAGGTCGAGGAAACGTGGATCGCGGAAGGCTTCCCCGATGCCGATCGCACTGCCGCGATCGCCGACGCGGCGGTCGATCAGTGGCGGCGTTCGACCAGCATCGCATAAGCCGCATCCGCTTCGAGCGGACGCGCATAGAAATACCCCTGCCCGAAGGTGCAGCCAAGCGCCGCCAGCGTCTGCGACAGTTCGATCGTCTCGATCCCCTCGGCAGTGGTCTGCATCCCCAAAGCCTGCGCGAGGCTCAGGATCGCGCGGACGATCGCGATCTTGTCACGGTCGGCGAGCATCCCCGTCACGAAGCTGCGGTCGATCTTGAGCACGTCGATCGGCAGTTTCTGGAGATAGGCGAGGTTGGAATAGCCCGTCCCGAAATCGTCCATCGCGATCGTCGTGCCGAGTGCCTTCAATGCCTGCATGATCCCCGCAATCCGGTCGGGATCGCTGACCAGCGCGCTTTCGGTGAGTTCGAGCGTGAAGCGGTTGCCGCTCAACCCGTTGCAATCAAGCGCCGCCTGGACGACCGCCGCGATCGAATCGCGCTGGAGCTGGATTGCCGACAGGTTGACCGCGAGCTTGATCGCGCAAGCTCCGCCAAGCCGCGCATCCCACCCGGCGAGCGTTGCTGCCGCCTCCTGAATCGCCCAGCGACCGAGCGGGACGATCAGCCCCGATTCCTCGGCGACCGGGATGAAATCGTTCGGCGAATATTCGGTCCCGTCCTCGTCGCGCCAGCGCGCAAGCGATTCGAACGCGACGAGCTTGCCGGTCGCGAGATCGACGATCGGCTGATAGCATAGCCGCATCTGCCCGCGCTCGATCGCGCGGCGGAGCGCGGTCTCGATTCCGAACTGCTCGCGCGCAATGTCGAACGCCTGGGTCTGATAGGCTTCCGACTTGCCGGTGACCTTCGACCGTTTCACCGCGAACTGCGCGTGGCGGATCAGCTCCTCGGCATCGTCGATCGCCGCCGCGCCGAACGCAATGCCGATCGAGCAGGCCACGCGGATCTCGAAGTCGGACAGGCGGAACGGCGTCGCGAGCGCACCGAAGATCCGCTTGGAAACATGCTCGGCGTCGATCGCGCCATCCTCCAGCGTCAGCAGGATCGCGAACTCGTCGCCTCCCGTTCGTGCCAGCACGTCCTGCGCCCGAAGCGCGCCCTTCAGCCGCCGCGCGACGGTGATCAGCAGTTCGTCCCCTGCCATCGACCCGAGGCACGCGTTGACGCGGCTGAACCGGTCGAGATCAATCACGAGTACTGCATAACGATCGCGCGTCAGCGGGTTTTCGATCAGCGTCTCGAGCCGGTCGCTGAAGCCGGCGCGATTGGGGAGGCCGGTGAGGCTGTCGGTCAGCATCTCGCGGCGGAGATTCTGCTCGGTGCGCAGTTCGGCGGTCTGGTCGACCAGCGTCAGGATGCAGCGTTGCTCCGGGTTGCGAATCAACCGCGCGAGCGTCGCCTGATAATGGCGGCCATCGACCACGTCGCCAAAGTCGATCCGGAATTCCGCGCGCAGCGACTCGCCGCGGATGAACGCCGTGATCTGCGGTTCGATCTGCTGGATCAGCGATTGACGGCGGTCGGCGGGGCCAAGGCCAGCGAGCTCGAATGCGCTATTGGAGGCCTCGACCCGCACCCCGCCCAATCCGAGCACGACGAGCACTGCGGGGATCGGCAACAGGTCGATCGCGCGCGAGACGAGCATCACCGACAGGGCGTTACTGTCCAACGCGGTCAGCGCACCGACCACGGGATCTTCTACCAAGACAGGGTGAGTCCTGAGCGCCATTGACCCGGTCCTAGGGTCGAATAGTTAATAAGCCGCTTGCGTGTTGATCTACCAGCGCTTCCCCGACCTGACACCGCTGGACAGATCGGACCAGTTGCGATGGTGCAAAACCGGCATTCGCACGCCTGTTCGTTTCGCGCGACGTCACGAACGGGGAAGCAAGAGTTCCTCCCTTTTCAGAAAGCGTGGAGCAAACGACTGTCCTCCGGGGCCTCGATACGGTCGTCCATTCCGTAATCGCGCAGCACATGTGCGACGCGCAGCCGGTAGCCCGTGAAAACCCCTGCCCTGCCCCGTGTCTGCGTCGCGCGGTGCGCGGTGGTGGTGCGCCAGTGCCGGACGGCATCCTCGTCCCGGAAGAAGGAGAGCGACACCATCCTGTCTGGGGTTGCAAGGCTCTGGAAACGCTCGACCGAGACGAACCCGTCGATCCCCTCCAATTCCGCGCGCAGCGCCGCCGCGAGCGCAAGATATTGATCGCGTCGCCCCGGGGCGAGATCGACCTCGAAGATGACCGCGATCATGGCCGGACCAGCGGCGCATGCGGCGTGGAGGCGCGGCGGAGAAACATCCGGTCCTCCCGCCGGATGAACTGCTCGCGTTGCGCGAACGCATAATTCTCGCGACCGAGCGGATCATCGCGGAGCCGCGTACGATAGGCTTCGTAGGCGGCAAGGTCGGCGACCGAATACAGACCGTAAGCGGTCGTCGCCGAGCCTTCGTGCGGCGCGAAATACCCGATCAGATCCGCGCCACAGCGCGGTATCGCCTGCCCCCAGGTGCGCGCATAATGGTCGAACGCATCGACGCGGTGCGGATCGATTTCGTAGCGGATGAAACAGGTGATCATGTGCGGCCCCTCTGCGGTGTGATGCGAGGGCCGAATAGCGTACTGACCCGCAAGGATGCTTCGGCGACGATCGAAGCATGACCGCGACCTTTCCTGCGATGCTGGACGACGCGGCATACCAGCCTGGACGGACAATGCTGACCACTACGGGAATTTCCGAAATCGCCACGCTGATCGGCGATCCCACGCGCACCGCAATGCTGGTAGCGCTGATGGATGGCCGCGCGCTGACCGCGAGCGAGCTGGCCGGCGTGGCCGGGGTCACGCCGCAGACCGCAAGCAGCCATCTCGGCAAGTTGAGCGAGGCGGGGTTGCTGAACGTGACGCAAACGGGGCGGCATCGGTATCACCGGCTGGCGTCGGCGCATGTGGCAACGATGCTCGAAGCGATCATGACGGTCGCCGCCGCCCCGGGCAATCGCCCCGCTCGAACGGTGCGAACCGGACCGCGCGACGCCGCACTCCGGCAGGCGCGGTCGTGCTACGATCATCTTGCGGGGGAGATCGCGGTGACGATCGCGGATCGGCTGGCTGCGTCCGGGCATATCGCGGCATTGATGGATGGCGGCAGGCTGACCGCGGACGGCGCAGCGTTTCTGGGCTCGATCGGCGTCGACGTCGACGCCGCCCGCGCACGCATCACACCGCGGCGAATGCTGTGCCGTCCGTGTCTCGACTGGAGCGAGCGGCGGATGCATCTTGCCGGGACGATCGGGACCGCGATGCTGGCGGCGTTCCTGCAACAGGGCTGGATGCGCGCGGCGGACGGTTCGCGGGCGATCCTCGTCACGCGGACGGGGGTGCGGGCGCTGCAGACGCATTTCGGGATCGTGCTGGATACTGGTCGGGGTGATTGAGAATAAGCGAGCTGAACCACGCCGCATTCCTGGGTGAACATGGGGCACGAGGGAGCGTGGACGCCGACATGCTGGTGTCTCGCTTCGGGGCCCTGGCCTTCGCCGGGGAAGCGATCGGATGGGTTGCGATCCTCGGTTACGAGAGTCTCTTTGCGGCTTTGCGGCTTTGCGCGAGATCCTGCTTCTTCCGCCAACCGACCTTCGTAAGCAGAATGAGGTCTCGCACGAAGCGACAGAGACTTCTGCTTCTTCGTGGCTTTGTGGCTTTGTGCGAGATCAATCGACGGACGTTGGGCGTCCCGCGGTCGCCGCGATTTCAGGCGGCCTTACCCGAAACGGTTGTCCCGCGGGAACCCGTTGGGGGGCATCCGCCCCGCCGCCCCGCGCGCCGCACGCCAGGGGCCGAGGTCGGTCTCGGTCCGCATTCGCTTGCTGTCGCCGCCCATCTGCCAGCTCAACCCGCTCGCGAAGACGAAGGTGATCGCGTCCGACAACCCGCCGTCGCGGAAGCGCATCAATTGCACCCCCTGCCCGCGCGTCAGCTCGGGGAGTTCGGCAATCGGGAAGACGAGCAACCGGCGATTGTCCCCGATCGCGCCGACATAATCGTCCTCGACCGCGACCGGGCGGACGATCTTGAGCTTTGCGCCAAGGCGCGGGGTGACGACAGTCTTGCCCTTGCGCGTCTCGGCATGAATATCCGCGGTGCGCACGATGAACCCGCGCCCGTCGGTCGCCGCGACCAGCCAGCGGTCGGACAGGCTCGCGCGGAACACCCCGACGATGCCGATATCGCCGTCGAGGTCGATCATCAGCCGGAGCGGTTCGCCGAACCCGCGCCCGCCGGGCAATTTGTCCGCGGGGAGCGTGAAGAACCGCCCGTTCTCCGCCGCGACCACGACCTTGTCGGTGGTCTGCGCGTGGAAATCGAACAGCGGCGCGTCGCCGTCCTTGAACTTGACCGCGGCGACACCGGCGGCATCGACATGC
The DNA here is from genome assembly GCA_964575105.1 of uncultured Stakelama sp. Taxonomy (GTDB): domain Bacteria; phylum Pseudomonadota; class Alphaproteobacteria; order Sphingomonadales; family Sphingomonadaceae; genus Sphingomonas. Next base: position 27,907 of record CAZNQA010000024.1, on the reverse strand, counting down.
CCCTTCATCGCGCGAATCCACCCGCGCTGCGACAGGATGACGGTGATCGGCTCGCGCTCGATCATCGCGTCTAGGGGAATGTCGCGCAACGGTGCGGCCTGCTCGATCGTCGTCCGCCGCCGCCCGAGCGTCGTCTCGGGGCCGTAGCGGTCGCGCAGTTTGCCGAAGTCGCGCTTCAACCGCGTCCGCTGCTTCGCTTCGCTCGCGAGCAGCCCCTCGAGCCCGTTGCGCTCGCGGTCGAGCAAGTCGCGCTCCTTGCGCAGCTCCATTTCCTCGAGCCGGCGCAAGCTGCGAAGCCGCATGTTGAGGATTGCCTCGGCCTGGCGGTCGTTGAGCTCGAACTCGGCGATCATCACCGGCTTGGGTTCGTCCTCGGTGCGGATGATCTCGATCACGCGGTCGAGGTTGAGATAGGCGACGATATAGCCGTCGAGCAATTCGATCCGGTCCGCGATCTTGCGCAACCGATGCTCGGCGCGCCGCCGCAACACGATGAACTGGTGCTGGACCCATTCGTTGAGCGCCTCCGCCAGGCTCATCACGCGCGGCGTCCGGCTCGCGTCGAGCACGTTGAGGTTGAGGCTGAAGCGGCTCTCGAGGTCGGACAGCTTGAACAGGCTCTCCATCAGCACGACCGGGTCGACCGTGCGGCTGCGTGGCTCGATCACGATGCGGATCACCGCGTCCGATTCGTCGCGGACGTCCGCCATGATCGGCAGCTTCTTGTCGTTGACGATCGCGGCGAGCTGCTCGATCAGCTTGCCCTTCTGCACGCCATACGGGATTTCGGTGACGATCGCGGTCCACGTGCCGCGCCCGAGATCCTCGACCTGCCAGCGCGCGCGCACCCGGAAGCCACCGCGTCCGGTCGCATAGCTCTCGGCGATCGCGGCGGGCGAATCGACCACGAGACCGCCGGTCGGGAAATCGGGCCCGCGGACGTGATCGAGGATGTTGAACCCCGCGAGATCGCCCGACCGGTCGATCAGCGCGATCGCGGCGTCATACAGTTCGGCGACGTTGTGCGGCGGGATGTTGGTCGCCATGCCGACCGCGATCCCCGCCGCGCCATTGGCGAGCAGATTGGGGAAAGCGCCGGGGAACAGCTCGGGCTCCTGTTCCTCGTTGTTATACGTGGGCTTGAACGAGACTGCGTCCTCGTCGAGCCCGTCCATCAGGTCGATCGCGACCTGCGTCAGCCGGGCTTCGGTGTAGCGGAAGGCGGCAGCGTTATCGCCGTCGATATTGCCGAAATTGCCCTGCCCCTCGACCAGGGGGTAGCGCACCGAGAAATCCTGCGCGAGCCGGACCATCGCGTCATAGACCGACTGATCGCCGTGCGGGTGGTATTTGCCGATCACTTCGCCGACGACGCGCGCGGATTTCTTGAACGCGCTGCTCGGGTCCATCCGGAGCGCGCGCATCGCCCACAACAAGCGGCGGTGCACCGGCTTCATCCCGTCGCGCAGGTCGGGGAGCGAGCGCGCGGTGATCGTCGACAGCGCATAGACGAGATAGCGATCCGACAGTGCGCTATCGAACGGCGCGTCGGCGATCGCGTTGAAGGGATCATTGGGGTCGATGATGTCGGTCGCCATCTGTTCCGGGTAGCAGGCCGGGGCGGCCCACGTCCACCGCGACGCTGGCCCTTCGACAAGCGCCCGATGCCGTCGTATCGATGGGGCGATGCTGAGATTCGCTTTTGCCGCCGCCGCGCTGCTCACCGCCACCGCGCTCCCCGCGCAGGATGCCCCCAAACCGCTGCTGAAGTGGCCCGACCTGACCGGCCGCGCCAAGCCTGTGCCCGATGCGACGGTCGATTACGGCAGCGATCCGTATCAGAAGGTCGACGTCTGGGTACCCAAGGGCAAGGGGCCGTTCCCCACGGTGCTGATGGTTCACGGCGGCTGCTGGACGACGAGCATCGCGGATCGCAGCCTGATGAACTGGATCGCGGACGATCTGCGCAAGGACGGGATCGCCGTGTGGAACGTCGACTATCGCGGGGTCGACCGGCCGGGTGGCGGCTATCCGGGCACGTTCGTGGATACCGCCTCGGCGGCGGACGCGCTGCGCGCCAATGCCCGAAAGTATCACCTCGATCCCCGGCGCGTGGTCGCGGTGGGGCATTCGGCGGGCGGACACCTTGCGCTGTGGCTCGCCGCGCGCGGGCGGATTGCCAAGAACAGCGCGCTGTACCAACGGCATCCGTTGAAGATCGCGCAGGTTGTCAGCCTCGGCGGCCTGCCCGATCTCGAGGCGACCGCCGCAAGCCCGGACAATGGCTGCGGCGTCGAAGTCGTTGCCAAGCTGGTGGGGGCACCCGGGACGCGACCCGATGTGTATGCCGACACGTCGGTCCCGCGGCTGCTGCCCGACGGGGTGAAGCAGGACCTCGTCAATGGGCGGGAGGACAAGATCATCCCGTTGCGGATGGGGACGGATTATGTCGCAACAGCGCGTGCCAAAGGCGACCGCGCCGAGCTCCATGTGATCGACCACACCGGCCACGTCGAACTGATCGCGCCCGAGACCGCCGCCTGGGCGGAAACGAAACGGCTGATCCGCGCGGCGTTGGCGAAGTGATCATCTCCGTCACCCCGGCGGAGGCCGGGGCCGCGCTGTGGCGCGCCGTGCCCGTGCTATTGCGCCTCCAACCAGCCGCCCCCGGCTTTCGCCGGGGTGACGCAAGGACCGACCAATGACCCCCGATGAAGCCCGCACTCGCGACGCCGCCGATCCGCTGCGCCAGTATCGTGACGCGTTCATCCTGCCCGAAGGCGTCATCTACCTCGACGGCAATTCGCTCGGCCCGCTTCCGCGCGCGACACCCGCGGCGCTGGCAGATATCGCCGAACGCCAATGGGGCGACCGCCTGATCCGCAGCTGGAACGAAGGCTGGATCGACGCGCCCCGTCGCGTCGGCGGAAAGATCGCGCGATTGATCGGCGCTGCGGAAGACGAAGTGATCGTCGCCGATTCGACGTCGGTCAATCTGTTCAAGCTGCTCGTCGCCGCGCTGCGCCATGCCGCGCCGCGTACGAAGGTCCTGAGCGAGACCGGGAACTTCCCGACCGACCTGCATATTGCCGAGGGGGCGGCCGGATGCGTCCCGGGCACCCGGCTCAACGCCGTCCCGCGTGCGCGCCTCGTTGATGCACTCGATACGGACACCGCGCTGGTGATGCTGACGCACACACATTACAAGACATCCGAGTGTTTCGATATGTCTGCATGGTCTGCAAAGGCGCATGAAGCGGGCGCGCTGATGCTCTGGGATTTGAGCCATAGTGTCGGCGCGATCCCGATCGACCTGAATGCCGCGGGGGCGGATCTGGCGGTCGGGTGCGGCTACAAGTTCCTCAACGGCGGCCCCGGTGCCCCGGCGTTCCTGTACGTTTCCAGACGGTTGCAGGATCAGCTCGCCAGTCCGTTGTCGGGCTGGATGGGCCACGCCGCACCCTTCGGGTTTGCCGACGCCTATGCCCCAGCCCCCGGCATGACCCGCTGGCTCGCGGGCACCCCGCCGATGCTCGGGCTCGCCGCGCTCGAAGCCGGGCTCGACATCTGGCAGGACGTCGATCAGCACCAAGTCGCGACCAAAAGCGCCGCCTTGTTCGCGGAAATGGCGACGATCGGCGAGAGGCTTGGCCTCGAATGCGTCAGCCCCGCGGACTCCGCGAAGCGCGGGAGCCACATCTCGTTCCGCCATCCGGACGCCTATGCACTCTGCCAGGCGCTGATCGCGCGTGGCGTGATCGGCGACTTCCGCGATCCCGATATCCTGCGCTTCGGCCTGACCCCGCTCTATCTCGGGTTTGAGGACGTGGTTCGCGCAGGGGAAATCCTCGGCGACATCCTCGCGACCGGCGCATATAACGACCCGGCGTTCCAGCAGCGCAACGTGGTCACCTGACCGCCAAGCGATTGATTGCACCCCCGGCATCGATCCGGTATAGGCGTGATCTTCCCGCCCCGGCCCGCGTGATCCGCGTTGCCGGGGCCGCTCATTTCCAGGGGTTAGCGCAAACATGGCACGCCGCCGCCAGATCTACGAGGGCAAGGCCAAGATCCTGTACGAGGGTCCTGAGCCGGGTACGCTGATCCAGTATTTCAAGGATGATGCCACCGCTTTCAACGCCCAGAAGAAGGGTACGATCAGCGGCAAGGGCGTGCTCAACAACCGGATTTCCGAGCATATCTTCACGCTGCTTGGCGCAATCGGGGTGCCGACGCACTTCATCCGCCGGCTCAATATGCGCGAGCAGCTGATCCGCCAGGTCGAGATCATCCCGATCGAGGTCGTCGTCCGCAACGTTGCCGCCGGGTCGATCTCGACTCGCCTCGGGATCGAGGAAGGCACGCAGCTGCCCCGCACGATCATCGAATATTACTATAAGGACGACGCGCTCGGCGATCCGATGATCACCGACGAGCATATCGCCGCGTTCGGCTGGGCCGGGCAGGAAGAGATGGCCGACATCGCCGACCTTGCGATTCGCGTGAACGATTTCCTGTGCGGGCTGTTCGCCGGGATCGGGATCCGCCTGATCGACTTCAAGCTCGAGTTCGGACGCGTTTGGGACAACGATTATCCCCGCGTGATCCTTGCCGACGAGATCAGCCCCGATGGCTGCCGCCTGTGGGACATGACCACCAACGAGAAGCTCGACAAGGATCGTTTCCGTCGCGATCTCGGCGGCGAAGTCGAGGCGTATCAGGAAGTCGCACGGCGGCTCGGGCTGTTGCCCGAGGAAGCGGATGGCGCGGTTTTGGATATGGAACAGCATCGGCTCAACAAGGGCAAGTAAGCCGCTCGGCTGACTTGCTTACTTTCTCTTCCCCGGCGGAGGCCGGGGCCCAGGCGGACGGGTTGTGGTAACGGGTACAGCGCCCGCCATGACCCGCCCTCTCCTGGGCCCCGGCCTTCGCCGGGGAAGCTGCATTGAGGGTGCGCGACCCGCGATCCTGCGAATCCTCCCCCTTGCGACCCGCGCCATGCGCGAGCATAGCGACGCGCATTCCCTACCGTCGCAGCAGGACATATCTATGAAGCTCCGCATCTTCGTCACGCTGAAGCCCGGCGTGCTCGATCCGCAGGGTCGCGCGATCCACAAGGCGCTCGGTGGCCTCGGCTTCGACGGCGTCAACGATGTCCGCGCGGGCAAGCTGATCGAACTCGAGGTCGAGGATAGCGTCGACGACGCGCAGATCGACGCCATGTGCCGCAAGTTGCTCGCCAACACCGTGATCGAGAATTACCGGGTGGAACGCGCATGAAGACCGCGGTCATCGTCTTTCCCGGCTCGAATTGCGACCGCGACGTCGCGGTTGCGCTCCGCGAGGTCAGCGGGACCGCGCCGACGATGGTGTGGCACGGCGACACCGCGCTCCCCGACGGGATCGACCTCGTCGCTTTGCCGGGCGGCTTCTCGTATGGCGACTATCTGCGCTCCGGCGCGATCGGCGCGCGCTCGCCGATCCTGCGTGCCGTCAAGGACGCGGCGGACCGCGGCGTTCCGGTGCTCGGGATCTGTAACGGCTTCCAGGTATTGACCGAGGCAGGCCTGCTGCCGGGTGCGCTGATGCGCAACGCCGGGCTCGACTTCGTCTGCCGCGAAGTCCCGCTGACGGTCGACAATGCGCAGAGCGCGTTCACCAGCCGCTATGCCGCGGGCGAGCGGATCATCGTACCGGTCGCGCATCATGACGGCAATTACGCCGCCGATCCCGAAACACTCGACCGGCTCGAAGGCGAAGGCCGGGTAGCGTTCCGCTACGGTGAGTCGGTCAACGGGTCCGCGCGCAACATCGCTGGCGTGCTCAATGCGGCCGGCAACGTGCTCGGCCTGATGCCGCATCCCGAGCGCCGGATCGACACCGCCGCGCATGGCGGCGACGACGGGCGGCGGTTGTTCGAGGGGTTGCTCGAGACGGTCGGGGTGTAACCCCGCCCCGTCGGCATTCGCATCCTGTCCGTCTGAAGGTCAGTCCGGTTTTTCGCCGAACGACAGCGCTTCGGCCGAACCGACTTCCTGCTCGCCCTCGAAGATCCGGTCGAGGCGGGCCCGCACTTCGTCGCGATATCCCTTTGCTGACAGGGAGCGCGGTGCGGAGACGCTGAGTTCGTCGGCGATCGCGTCCTTGATCCGCGCCATCGCGGGATCGTCGAGCACGTTCGCGCGCTGCAATTCCTGACACAGGTGCACCAGCCCTACCGCGGTCGCCTGCGCGCGCAGGCCGACGTTGGTAAGATCGAAATGCAGCCTCTTTTGCTTGTCATAGGCCGTGGTCATCAGAGATTCCTTCCAGCCCGAAGCCTAAGCGTGAAATGCCGTGCATGCTAGGGTGACGTGCCGCTCCGGCCTTCTGACGCTGTGCTGCCGCGGACGGCTAAACCTCCGCCCTGAAGGGGGAAAAGTCCGTTCCCCGGTCATAGACGTCGATACCTTCGCGCGCCTTGAGGTATCCGACGACCAGATAGGTGAGCGGCGTCAGCAGTATCTCCCATGAGACCTTGAGCACGAACTGGCTCGCCATCACCAGCAGCATCGCGCCGACGGGCCAGTCGGGTGCGCCGAGGAACGCGAGCGGATAGAAGATCAGGCTGTCGAACCCCTGCGCGACGATCGTGCTGCCGATCGTGCGGGTCCAGAGCATCCGCCCCTGGGTCAGGATCTTGAGCTTGGCGAGCACGAAGCTGTTGGCGAACTCCCCGACCCAGAACGCCATCACCGACGCGACAATGATCCGAAGCCCCGTCGCCGCGGCGGGATCGATCAACACCGAACGACCGAAGACATATTCATAGGATGCCTGCCCGTTCCATCCGGCGGCGGGGGGCAAGGCGACGACGACCTGTTCCATCACCGCAAGGAACACCAGCGCCGCAAAACCCGCCCACACGCAGCGCCGGGCGCGCGCATAGCCATAGACTTCGGTCAGCACGTCGCCGATCACGTAGCTGACCGGGAAGAACAGGATCCCCGCGCCGAACGGCCACGGCCCGATCCACGGGAGATCGATCACCGAACGCTTCCCCGCGCCGACCACGTTGGACAGCAGCAGGATGACGACGAAGGCGACCATCACGAAATCATAATAGCGCAACGCCCGCCCGCCGAGATCGCGCGCGCTGATGTTCTCCGGTGTGTCCATTGGTGGCCCCCTGCCCGTACCCGTTGCCGTCCCCGTCCGCCTGGCGATAAGCGGTATGAAGACCGTTTCGCGCAACCGCAATCCGCGCTAAAGCCACCGTCAGTGCGCGCCCGTAGCTCAGTTGGATAGAGCAAGGAGCTTCTACCTCCTCGGTCGGGGGTTCGACTCCCTCCGGGCGCGCCATTACCCTGTCCCCGCTTTCGGCAGTCGGCGTTGCAGGTATCGGTGGGGGGTCAAGTGCCGTTGGACAGAGGGTCACCGTCGGTATGAGCGAGCGGGCAAGATCCGGCGACCCGTCCGTCCATGCCGAAGTCGATATTCCCCAAGGTTCGCCGCTGGCGAGACCGTATCCGGCGGCGCGCCGACGCCTTGTCTTCGGTGCTGCATATATCTTTGCCCTGGCAATTTTCTTCCAGGCCCAGCTTGCAAGCGGCTTCGACCTCGGCTTCGGCGACCGTGCGGACGGACTGATCGAAATCTCCGTGCTCGAGCATTGGCGCAACGTATTCGGCGGATTGGCGCGCTGGGATACGACGGCGTACTTTTACCCCTATGGCGGGACGCTCGGGTATAACGACGGGTATTTCCTGTACGGTTGCGTCTACTCGGTCTGGCGGTTGCTGTTCGATCCGTTCCATGCGGACATGCTCAACCTCGCGACGTTCAAGACGATCGGTTTCGTGGCGTCGTACTGGCTTGTCGCGCGGACGCTCGCCTGGGGCCGCGGCGCGGCGCTTGGTGTTGCGGTACTCTGGACGATCTCGGGCAACCTTTCGCTTCAGGCGGTCCACGCGCAATTGCAAAGCGTCGCGCTGCTTCCGGTCGCGATGATCCTGGCGGTCGAGTGTGTCCGGGCCTCGCAGGCACGCCGCACCCGGACCGCGCGGGGGTGTGCGATTGCCCTGGCGGCCCTGCTGTGTGCCTGGCTGATGACATCCTATTACATGGCGTGGTTCACGCTGTTCTCCGGCGGCCTGTTCCTCCTTTGCTGGGGATTGGCGACCGGAAACTGGCGACCGGCGGCCGTCGCTCGTCTCGTCCGCGCGCACGTGGGGACATTCCTGTACGGCGCGGTGACGTTTGCGATCCTGCTCCTCCCGTTCCTGCACGTCTACCTCCCGAAAATGCGCGAAACCGGCGGTGAAACGGTCGACGCAATGCGAACCTGGCTGGTCACGCCACTCGTCGGCATGATCAACGTCGGCCCGGACAATTACCTGTGGGGCTGGCTATTTCGTGCCTTGCGGGCGGCGATCAGCGACGGATCGCGGGATGCCGCTGCAATCGCCTCGTCCCGGCTTGGCGGCGAGCACCAGTCCGGTTTCCCGCTGGTCCTGTTCGCGCTGATCGTTACCGCAGCCTGGCTTATCCTCGTACGCAACCGCGACGGATCGGGCCGCGCCGTGACGCCGCACCTCAAGACTTTCGCGCTTGCGATGATGATCGCGTGGCTGCTCACCCTCGATCTCGGAGCGGCATCGCCGTGGGCGCTCGTCTTCGATCTCGTGCCGGGCGCAAGGGGCATGCGTGTGGTCGCACGGTATCAGCTGTGGCTTACGCTCCCGCTGCTGCTGCTTGTCGTCGCGGTCTGGCGCGAGCGTGGGACCGTCCTTGCGAGATCGTACCCGTGGCGCGCAGCGGGGATTGCGGTGGTGCTGGTGGTCGAAAATCTCAGTGCGGCATCCCCCGCGCAGTTGCGCGGATCCGAACAGCGCGCCGCCTTGTGGAGCATCCCAGCGCCCCCGTCGGCCTGCGACAGCTTCTACGTCGTCGCCAGTCGCCGGAATGAACCGCTGTACGGCAACGCTGCCTTGCAGGCGCTTTACCCGCACAATGTCGACGCGATGCTGCTGGCCGAACGGTGGAACGTCCCGACGATCAACGGCGTCTCGACCTTCAATCCGCCGGACTGGGCGTTTGCCGGGCCGATGGCGCCCGATTACGACACCCGCGTGCGCGCCTATGCGCGGCGGCACGGCTTGATGCGCCTGTGCCGGCTGGATGTACGGCAGGCGCAAGCCTGGACGGGTGCAGAACGGCGCGGGGCAACGCCCGGAAACTGACGATCGTCCCCGAAAATGACTTCCTTGCGCGCGCCCGTCCGAAACGCACGCCCGCGTCAATTCCCTTCGGAATCTACCGTGAAGACCATCGGCTTGCCACGCGACATCGGTTCCCAGCCGGCCTGCAGCGCTGCCCGGACACCCCGGACCACCGTCGCATCGTCGATCTGGAGCCGGCCGTGTGGCAGCCCCTTCAGCAAGCGTTTGGGCGCCGGAAATTCCAGCAGCGCCTCCCGTCGGGCGTCCTGTTCCAGCAGCGAAACCGTCATCCCCTTCCAGCCATCCGCATCCGACCAGTGTGGCTCGCGCTGGAGCTGCCATTCGTATCGTGTGCCGTCGACCTCGACGGTGCCGGTGGTGCTTCGGATGTTCGCCATTTCAGGGCCGTAGCATATCCGCCGAGCGGTGCCAGCGTGTCGCGGCGTCCCGGGGGAGCACCACGGCACGCCGACGTCGCGCTCACCGTGGTTTTACGAATTTCATCGTGACCCGGTCGCTCTCACCGATCGCGGCATATTTCGCATGGTCGACGTCTTTCAGGCGATACGTCGGCGGCAGCGTCCAGACGCCTGCGGGATGATCGTGTGAATCCCGGGGGTTGGCGTTGACGGGCGATTCCCCGGCAAGCTTGAAGCCTGCCTGCTCCGCCAGCCGGATGACCGTCGAACGCTTGATATAGCCGCTCGTCTTCTCGCGTGCGGTATCCATTTCCTCGGGCAAGCGGTGATCGACCACGCCAAGCACGCCGCCCGGCTTGAGCGCCGCGTAGAACGCCTTGAAAACGCGTCCTGCTGCGGCGGGGTCGTCCTGCATCAACAGGTTGTGGACGTTGCGGAACGTCAGCACGGTGTCCGCACTTCCGGCCGGAATCGAGGATGCGCCGGTGCCGAAATCGATCGTCGCGACCTGGGTCGGGCCATAGACGGACGCCTTCCCGGCGAAGCCGGTACGCGTGCGGTCCGCCTGCGCGGTCGGTACGAGCGCGACATAGTGCCCGCGTTCCTTGACGAGCGGTGCCAGGATTTCGGCATACCAGCCACCGGAAGGTAGGAATTCGACGACGGTTTGCGTCGGTTTGACACCGAAAAACGCCAGCGTCTGCGCCGGGTGGCGGTAGGCATCGCGGGCACGGTTCTCCGGCGTCCGCGTCGGCGACGCGACCGCCGTGGCGATCTCCCGCGATGGCGCGGCGGACTGCGCGACCGCCCCCGTCGCGAGAAGCGTGGCAAGGCAGGCGAAGGCGGCAGATGGGCGATTCATAGCGTTTGAGTCCCTGAGCAATCTTGCAGCGATCATGCCCCGCGCCAGCCGCTTGTACAATCTCGCGAATGATCACGCCAAGGCGACCCATGTCCGCCTTGCCCCCGATCTGCCCCGTTCCGCGTTATCTCGCGACTTGCGAACGGACGGAAGCTTCAGGCAATGCCCGCACTACACCATACCGGCGTCGATCTCCGCCGCCTCCAGCAGATCGTCTCCGGCCTGACCGAAGGCGTCATCATCGTCTCGCCCGAACAGGAGATCCTGTGGGCGAACGAGGCGGGGCTGCGGATGCACGGGGTCGACCGGATCCCCGAACTCGGCAAGACGATCGACGAATACCGCCAGCGGTTCCGGCTGCGTTACCGCAACAACCACTGGCTCGACGCGCGCGACTATCCGCTCGACCGCGCGGTCGCCGGCGAGACCTTCAGCGAAGTCGTGGTTGAGGTCGTCCGCGAGGGCGAGGAGGACGCGCGCTGGATCCACCAGATCCGCAGCCTCGTGCTGACGGACGGGGACGATCAGCCCGACCTGCTCGTGCTGGTCATCCAGGACGTCTCGCTCCGGTTCGAGGCGGAGGAGCGGTTCGAGCAGACGTTCAAGGCCAACCCCGCCCCCGCGGTGATCTGTCGCCTGTCCGACCAGCGCTTCGTCAAGGTCAACCAGGGGTTCCTCGAGATGACCGGGCGCGAGCGCGAAGATGTGCTCGGCCACACGGTCTACGATCTCGACGTGCTTGCCGACGTCGACGATCCCGGCCTGGCGAAGCAGCGGCTGCGCGAGGGACGGACGATCCCGCAGATGCAGGCCGATCTTCACTTGCCGAACGGCGGACGCAAGCTGGTGATCGTCGGCGGGCAACCGATCGACCTCAACGAGCAACCCTGCATGCTGTTCACCTTCGCCGATCTCGAACCGCGCCGCCGGATCGAGGGCGAATTGCGCGAGAGCGAGGCGCGCGCCCATCGCATGTTCTCGCTCGCCCCGATCGGGCTCGCGGTCGCGACGCTCGACGGGCACCGCTTCCTCGAGGGCAATGGCGCACTGCTCGAGCTGACCGGCTACACCGCCGACGAGATCAAGCACCAGACCGTCGGCTCGCTCAAGTTGTGGGAGAATGCGAGCGTCCGCGCCGAACTCGAACAGGCGTTTGCGCAGGACGGCGGTTTCCAGGCGCGCGATGCCTGCCTTCACCGCAAGGATGGCGAACGGGTCGACGTGCTCATTTCCGCCGGGATCATCCCGATGCACGGGAGCAACTGCGTCCTGTGGGTGATTCAGGACATCGCCGAACGCCGCCGTTCCGAACGCGAGCTGATCGGCGCGATCGAGACGGTAATGCGCGACACCAACTGGTTCAGCCGGACGATCGTCGAGAAACTCGCCAATCTCCGTGCGCCCAGCAACGCCAACCGGGTTACCGAAGTCGCCGCGCTGACCGGGCGCGAGCGCGAGACTCTGAGCCTGATGTGCGAGGGGCTCGACGACCAAGCGATCGCGACGACGATGGGGGTGTCGCGCAACACCGTGCGCAACAATGTCGCGCGGATTTACGGCAAACTCGGGGTCAACCGGCGCGGCGCGGCGATCATCTGGGCGCGCGAACGCGGTTTCCCGCTGCCGTCGTCACGGCGGGGGTGAAGGTTAATTTCACATGAATCTGCACTAGACGATTTGGTGCAGATCGATCTAGGGCGCGCCCGTTCAGGCCCTATCTCCATCGTTCGTCGGCGAGATCGCTCGGTCTGCCGACAGAATCGAAAGGAAGGCACGATGGACGACCGCATCGAAGGCGCCGGCAAGCAGGCGCTCGGATCGATCAAGGAAGCGATCGGCAAGATCACCGGCGACGCCGCCACCCAGGCCGAGGGCGCTGCCGAAAAGGCCGCGGGCAAGGCGCAGATCGAGCGCGGAACCGCCAGCGCGCAGGACCAGACGAAAAAATAACGCGAGAATGATGGCGTCTTCCGCCGGACGGCGACGTCACGCTCAAGAAGGAAATTTATATGGCACATGTCTACGGTGAACCAGCGCACGCTGGCGACCCCCTCCTTCCCCACGAACGCGCCGCCGGTGCAGTCGTCCCGCGCTCGCGAATGTCGTGGCAGGCGGTATTCGCCGGCGTCACGATCGCGATCGCGGTCCAGATCGTCCTCGGGCTGCTCGGCACGGGAATCGGGATGAGCCTCGTCGATCCGATGAGCGGCTCGACCCCGAGCGCAAGCGGCTTCGGGATCGGCGCGGCCTTGTGGTGGGTCGTCAGCACGATCGTCGCACTGGGTGCCGGCAGCTATGCCGCATCGCGTCTCGCCGGTCTGACCGAGCGGTTCGACGGTTTCGTCCACGGGCTCGTCATCTGGGGCGTCACGCTGATCATCACGCTGTACCTGCTGACCTCGGCAGTCGGGTCGATCATCGGCGGTACGTTCCGCACCATCGGTGGCGTCGCGTCCGCAGCGGGCAGCAGCATCGGCGCATCCGCACCGACCGTCGCCAAGGCAGCAGGGATCGACGTGCAGGATCAGGCAGCCGCCTATCTCGATACCGCGCCGACCGACCCTGCGCAGATGACCCCGCAAGAAGCGCAGAAGGAAGTCGCCAAGCAGTTGCCCGCAATGGCGCGTGGTGGTGCCGAGGGTAACCAGGCCGAAGCACGCGTCGTCGACATCGTCGCCGCACAGCGCAAGATTCCGCGCGCGGAAGCCGCCGCCCAGGTGACTCGCGCCAAGGCGCAGTTCGTCGCCGCCAAGGACAATACGGTAGAGACCGCCAAGTCCGCCGCCGACGCAGGCGCCAGCGCCGCTGCCGGAACGTCGTTCACCGCGGTCATCGCGCTGCTGCTCGGTGCAGCCGCCGCAGGGTTTGCCGGGGCTGCCGCAACGCGTCGCCGTGGCATCGAGGTCCGCCGCGCCTGATCCGCGCGGAATGGATGCGCGCCTGCCCCCCGGGCGCGCCGGGAGCGGCGGTCGCCGTGCGTAGCGTAGCCCTACGGCGGCCGTCGTTTCCGAACTTATCATTATTATAGAAGGAGATCGTTATGGACACGCATCAGGTAACCGGCGGCATCAAGAACACCGCAGGCGCGATCGAGGAAGGGTTCGGCCGGATGACCGGCGACCGTTCGACCGAAGTCGCGGGTGCCGCACGCAAGGTTGCCGGGCAACTCGAGGGCGCCTATGGCGACGCAGTCGACGCGACCCGCGCGACCGTCGAGCACAGCCCGTTGCTCGCGCTCGGGATCACCGCGATCGCCGGCTTCGCGCTCGGCGCACTGGTCACCGGCCTGAGCGCCCGCAAGGGCTGAGGGCCTGGAACCCTAGAGAAGGAACTGATCATGAAGACCAAGTCGCTTTTCGTTCTTGCTGCCGTCGCGGCGGTTTCGCTGTCGGCATGCAACACCGTCAACGGTGCGGGCAAGGATCTCAAGTCCGCCGGTGGCGCCGTTTCGGGCGCCTCGGGACAAGACGCCAAGAAGCGCTGAGCTTATTGGTCTGATCGACACCGGTGCGACGCTGTCGCACCGGTGTTTGTCGGTTACCGTACCTTCGGCTCTTGCCGTTTCCCTGACTTGCTTCCCCGGCGAAGGCCGGGGCCCAGTAGAGAAGGTCGAGGTAACGAAGCGCCGTCAGCGCTTTCACAGGTTCCACACCTGGGCCCCGGCCTTCGCCGGGGAAGCGCTTGCGGGATAATTACCGCGAGCTAGATCCCCCCCGCGAACTTGTTCGCGCGCCGCCGACCGACCAGCAAGCCGCGCTCCAGCCGTACGCACAGCGCGGCATAATAATCGGTCAGGAAGCCACGGTCGTCGCCATCGTCGGGCAGGTCCGCCTTGCGCCGGATCGTCGCCGCCACCGTCGCGATCGCCGCATCGCTCCCGACGCGGAGCACGTCCTCCAGCGTCTGCAACTCGAATTCGCCATACAGCGCAAGCGCCGCCTCCGGAAACATCCGCTGCGCCGGACGCTCGACAGACACAAGATCCGCGGCGAGCCGGTCCACCACCGTCCGCACCACCCAGGTTCCCGCCAGCAGATCACCGACCCGCAACCGATCGCGGTTGAACAATGGGAAGAACAGGAAAATCCCGCTCCAGCCGAGCGCGAACAGCGCGACGAACGCATCCGCCTGCCCGGTCAGCGCCTGCTGCCCGGCAAAGGTCAGCGGGAGGAACAGCTCGATCTCACGCATGGCGTTGCGCGCGATCACCGCGCCGCCGGTCAGCCGCGCGCCATCCCGCGCGACGACGCGCAGCCCCATCATCCGCTTCCCCGGGGTCGCGCCGCGCCCGCCCATCTCGAACAGCGTGAACCAGCCGTTGCGGAGCACGAAGCTGCCGAGCAGCCAGATGATCGCGAGCCCGCTGTCATGCACCGAAAAGAACAGCACCAGCAGCACGACCGTCGCGACGACGAGGATCGTCAGGATCGCGACCGCGTCGATCAGGAACGCCGACACCCGCACGCCCGCGGTGCCGAGCTCGAGCCGCAGATCGACCCCCTCGGGCGTGACGAAACGCCGCCGCAGCGACGGTTGCTCAGGCCGGGGCGGTCGCATCGGCGCTCCTCGGGAGATAGAAATACAGCATCCAGCCGACCAGCATGACGAGGCCGATCGCGTAGCGCGTCAGATCATCGGTCAGCACCTGCCGCCCGATCCCCTCGAGTAGCCCCGCGACCGACAACATCACCACCGTCCCCGCCATCGCCACCGCGCCGGTCCGCCCGGCATCGACCGCCGCATCCCCGCGCGTGCGCCGACCGGGAAAGGCGATCGCGGTGCCGATCCGGAACCCCGCCGCGCCCGACAGAATGATCGCAGAGAGTTCGGTGGTGCCGTGGATCATGATCCACCCGGTAAAGCCGACGCCAAGCCCCTTGGGCACGAACACCGCGAGAAACGCCCCCAGCATCAGGCCGTTATACGTGATGAGCAACGCGGTCGGCACGGCAAAGGCGAAGCCTAGCGCGAACGACAGGATCGCGATCTGCGCATTGTGCGTGAACAGGAACGCCGCGAACGTGCCGAGCGCGTTGCGCTGGTCGGTCGCGTAGATCGTCTTGCGCAATGCCTCGACCGAGGCGGACGGATCGCGCCCGCCCGCCATCCCGTCCCCGACGATCGCGAAGAACCACGTCGAATCGCCGCGGACGAGCAGATAGCCGACCACCGTCCCCGCCACCGTCAGCAGCAACGAGACGAGCGTCTCGCGCCACAGCGACTGCACCGCCGCCGGCCAGCTGTGGGTAAAGAACCGCTTGAGCTGCGAGAATGCCGATCCGGGCACGCCGTAGATCTGGAAATAAGCGCGCGTGCAAAGCTGTTCGAGATAGTCGACCAGCGCACGATCCAGCGAAGTTTCGCGCGCGACCGACAGCGACGACAGCGCGGTCCGGTACAGCAGCGGGAGCGCGAGCAGGTCCTCCTGTGTTACCGCGCGGATCGAACGCTTCTCGATTCGGCGGACGATGGTGTCGAGCCGCTCCCATTCGGCAGAATGCGCCGCGCGGAAGCGGCTGGCGTTGACGAGAACGGGCGCGGGCGCACTCACAGGAGGTTCCTCCGTTTGAGCGCGACATAACCGGCGACCAGCCTTTCGCCGACCCGGTCGTGCTCGGATTCGATCACATGCACCCCGAGATGCTCGAGCCGCGCGAGCACCAGCCGACGATCCTGCAACAACGCCGCCGCCGTCACCGACCGCGTCACGTCGTCCGCGGTCGCGGGCGCGCGGTCGGCGATGCCCTCGACGTCCGCATCGCGCAGCACGACGACCAGCAGCAGATGGGTCTTCACCACCCGCATCGCCGCGCGCACGAGGAAGTCGGCACTGGTCGGATCGGTGAATTCGGTAAACAGCACGATCATCGACCGCCGCGTCAGCCGCGTCGCGAGCGTGGTCAGCGCGAAGGTATAGTTCGTTTCCTCGGCGCTATAGTCGATCTCGGCGGCGAGCCGCTGGAGGCTGGCGAAGGCGGGCATTCCCGAGACTAGCCCGCTCGCGATCCGCGGGCGCGAATCGAACGCGTGCAACGCCACCCGGTCGCCGAGCTTGAGCGCGACCCATGCGGTGAGCAGCGCCGCCGACACCGCGCGGTCGATCCGCGGGACGCCCGCGACCGGCTCGGACATCTGCCGTCCCGAATCGATCGCGAAGACGATCTGGTTGTTGCGTTCGGTGCGATATTCCTTGGCGTGGAGCTTGCTGTGCCGCGCAGATTGCTTCCAGTCGATCGCGCGCCGGTCCATCCCCGAGCGATATTCGACCAGCGCATCGAAATCGGTCCCGTCGCCGCGATCGACCTGGGTGAGGAGGCCTTCCATCGCGTGGCGGCGGAAGATCTCGGCACCCTTGTCCTTGAGCAAGCGGATATCGGGGAGAATGACGATACGCGTGTCGGTCGCGATGCTGCGCTGATGCCAAACCAGCCCGAGCCGCCCCGGCCAGCGCAGCCAGACCCGCTCGATCCGCCCGGCCCCGCGCCGGAATGCGGTCAGCGCGAGCAGCACCGCGCCTTTGCCGTCGCGCAGGCCGACGCGGGCGCGCGCATCGTCGTCGGTCGCGAACAGCGGGTTGACCAGTAGCGCGACCTCCGCGCTGCGCGGCGGGTCGCGCCCTTCGAGCGTGACGGTGACGGTCGCGTCGATCGTCTCGCCGACCGCAACGGTGGCGCGGGCGTCGATCTTTGCATTTGCCCGGCGCACGCCCGTCGCCGCGTCGATTACGGTGAGCAGCAGCGCCGCCAGCGGCCACGCCAGCCCGGCGTACCAGCGCCCGGGAATCAGCACGCCGATCAGCAACGCAACGGGTGCCCCCGCCGCCGCCGCCAGCACCGCCAGGCGAGTCGGGTAGATCACGCGCGCGCTTTCACCGCTGTGCAAGACAGGCCGCTCACGCTCACCGCGGCGCTTCGATCGTTTCGATGATCGTGGTCACGACGTCCTCGACCGTCCGCCCGTCGATCTCGGCGGCCGGCGACAGGATCAGGCGATGCCGCAGCAACGCGGGCGCGAGCGCCTTTACATCGTCGGGAATCACAAAATCGCGCCCGTCGAGCGCCGCGCGCGCGCGCGCCGCGCCCGCAAGCATCGCGCCCGCGCGTGGGGACGCGCCGCTCTCGAGATCGGCGACCCCGCGCGTACCGCGGATCAGCGCGGCGATATAATCGATCACCTCGTCCGCCAGCCGCACGCCTGCGACCGTCGCGACGCTCGCTTCGATCACGCCCGCGTCGGCGCGCGCGACCACGCCCCATTCCTCGGGCGCCATCGCCTGCTGGTGCGCGCCATGCGCCGCGATGATCCGGCGTTCCTCCGCCGCCGACGGATAATCGACCGTCTGCTTGAACAGGAAGCGGTCGAGCTGCGCCTCGGGCAAGGGATAGACCCCCTGTTGCTCGATCGGGTTCTGCGTCGCCACCACCATGAAGCGCGCGCCGAGCGGGAGACTCTCGCCATCGATCGTCACGGTGCGTTCCTGCATCGCCTCGAGCAACGCCGCCTGTGTCTTGGGCGGGGTGCGGTTGATCTCGTCCGCGAGCAGCAGGTCGGTGAAGATCGGCCCGCGCGTCAGGGTAAAGCTGCTCGTCTGGAAGTTGAACAGGTTCGCGCCGATGATGTCGCCGGGCATCAGATCGGGGGTGAACTGGATCCGCCCGAAGTCGAGCCCGACCACCCGCGCGAAGGTGCGCGCGAGCAGCGTCTTGGCGGTCCCCGGCGGGCCTTCGAGCAGCACGTGCCCGCCCGAGAACAGCGCGACCAGCAGGATGTCGACGGTCGCCTCCTGCCCGACCACGGCCTTGCCGATCTCCTGCCGGATCGTCTGCGCGAGGTTGCGCACATCGTCTACCGTCACCGTGTCTTCTCCCATAACCAGTGATGCAGCGCCTGCGCCGCCGCGAGCATGTCGCGCGGATGGCGTGCGCGGCGCGCGTCGTTGACCAGCGTGGTGAAGCGCGTGCGCCCCGCCAGCCCGTCGAGATAGGTGTCGAGCGCGGCGTCGCGCAGCCGCGCGGGGACGCCGAACACGCCGACCGCGCGGTCGCGCACCACCTGCGCGTAGCGGTCGCCGAGACCGCCCTGCCGCCCCGCCTTGCGCACGAGCGCGGCGGCATTGTCGATCAGCGCGGTCTTGCCGAACGCAATCGCGCGCGGGCGACGCCGCGCAGGGCCAAAGCGTGCGGTCGCCTGGATTCCGGCGAGCAGCAACGCCGCGGCGAGCGTCAGCGTCATCGCGAGGAACGGCGGGTCGAACGCGAGCTTCAAGGGACTGGGCGAGCGGCCAAAGCCGTTGAGCGTCACATCGAACACGATCCCGTCCGCGCCGGTCGAGTTGAGCCAGTCGAGCAAGTCGAGCGCGGCACGCGCCTGGCCGGCATCGCGCATTCCGATGTTGGAGAGCAGATCGGGATCGGCGAGGACGTAGAACGGCCCCTGCCCGATCTGCGCGAGCACGACATGCCCCGCCGCATCGCTCAGCAACGGGCGTACCCCCGGCCCCGCGATCGTCTGGAGCGGGCGCGGCGCGGCGAAGCGGAGGGTCTGCGGCATCCACGACAGCGCGGCGAGCGGACGGCCACCGCTGCGAAACCGGCTGACCTCGAGCGGATATTGCGGGGCGAGCACGCCCTGCGGTTCCTGCACCGCCAACATCGCGACGAAATTGACCCACCCGCTGTGGCGCGGATCGGGGGTTGTCCCCCATTTCGGCAGGATCACCAGCGTCGGCTTGACCCGGCGCAACGCGAGCACCCTGGTCATGTCGGTCGCGGCACGCTCCGGGGTCAGCACGACGAGGTTCTCGGTCGTCAGCGCGTTGGCATTGCGGACGACGGACGGGTTGCGCCCGGTCGCGCCCGCCAGCGTGACGATCCCGCTGAACCCGGTCGCGGCGGTGGACAGCGCATGCGCGCCGCCGTTGCGTCCGGAGCGCAACTCGGGCGCATAGGCGCCGAGCACTACCATCCCGAGGAACGCGACGATCCCGACCGCGATCAGGATCGCGACGGTGCGGACGTCGAACGCGCCGCGCTCGCCTGCGTCGGTGACCGGCACGTCGCTCATTCGCGCCACGTCCCCGGTAGCGCGAAATCGGCGTAAGCGGCGCGCGCGGCGGTCCATTCGCCCGCGTCGACCGGACGCCCACCGAACAGGCTGCGCTCGACCAGCGCCGCAATGCTCGCGAACAGTCCGCGTGCGGCGTTCGGGACCGCGTCCGCCGCACCCAATTCGCGCGCGGTGAGCGCCGGGCGCACCAGACGCGGGCGACGCCGTGCGATGTCATCGACCGAGCGGATCAGCAGCAGATGCACCGCCTCGGCATAACGCCCCTCCGCTGCGAGTGCGTCCGCCTCGCGCAGCCACGCGCGCGCCGGGGCGGTTTCGGGTTGCCACTCGGGATCGCCCTCGACGACCGCAGCCTGACGGGCGCGTTTGCGGGTCGGCCAGCGCCATTCGCCGTGGCGGATCCGCTGGTAGACGACCCACAGCAGAAGCCCGACGAGGACCGCGATCAGGGTCCACAGAAGAATCTGGGCGTAGGGCGCTGCGGGCATCTGGCGGGTGATCCAGCCAAGCAGGCGTGCGACGGGCTCGAGCGCCTTCGCCAGCCAGTGCAGCACCTGCTCGACCCACGCGGGCGGCTTGGGCCGCGCCGGCGCGAGCGACAGCGTGAACTGTACCTGCGGATCCGCCTTGAGCGCGGCGTGGGCGGCGGCGAACCGGTCGCTGCTGGCGGCGGCGTTTTGCGCTGTTCCCCCGCTCACGTGGCATCCCCTCGCCGCAATTGGCGCTACGGTGGTGAGCGTAGAGCAACCGGGGATGCGCGCAAACGGCAAATTGGGGTTTGGCGTTTGGTGCAAGCACAGACACCGCCGTCACCCCGGGCTTTGCCTTAAGTAAACCGTACAGCCATCTCAACGGTTTGCGGACGCGAACTCCGGTTGTGCCCGCGACCAGCCCCGGGGCGACGCAGGTTCCAGGGGTGACGTGCCCCGGCACCGAATCCGTTTGCTCCGGCCACCATCCCGCGTCAGGATCGGTCCCTTCACACCGGGGGTATTCGATGGCCAGCGTAGCATCCTTGTCCGAACGCCGCATGTCGATTGGCCGGGTCTTCAATCGCGCGTTCGCAGCGCTCGGCGCGAATGCCGCGACGATGTTCGGGATCGCGTTCCTGTTCAGCGCGCTGCCGATCGCCTTGCTCAACCTTTCGCAGGCGGGCAGCGGCCCGACCCGCGATTATATCACCAACGCGTCGGTGGTCGGCGGGATCTACCTTGCGAGTTTCGTGCTGACCCAGCTCGCGCAAGGCGGGCTCGTTCGCGCGACGATCGCGCATACCGACCTCCGTACCGTCAGCTTCGGCGCGTGTGTCGCGACCGGCGTCCGCGTCGCATTGCCGCTGCTTGCGCTCGGAATCCTGCTCGGGCTCGGGCTGATGCTGGGTTTTGCGTTTTTCATCGTCCCGGGCATCCTGCTGTATCTCGCGTGGTCGGTCGCGGTTCCGGCGCTGGTGGTCGAGCGTACCGGCATCTTCGAGGCGTTCGGGCGCAGTCGCTTCCTGACGCACGGGGCGCGCTGGAACGTGTTCGGGATCGGGCTGGTGATGCTGGTGCTCTATTACGTGCTGATCGCGGCAGTCGGGATCGCGACGGTTGCGGTGACGGGTCTCCCCGCCGGGCGCGATGGCGCGGCGGCGTTCGGGACGCTGTCCTCGGTGCTGACCGCGCTGTCGACGACGGTGAGCACCGCGGTCGTCGCGGCGGTCCAGACCTCGCTCTATGTCGAGCTGCGTGACTGGAAGGATGGCCCGCAGGTCGACCAGCTGTCGGACATCTTCGCCTGAGCCGCCACCGTGGCGAACCGATGCGGCCTTAATCTCGGGCGCAATCCCGGCTAGAGCCGCGCGATGACTCGGTCCCCCTCCCTGCTTAGCGCGCTGCTCCTTCTTCCGCTCGCACCGTTCACGATCGGTGCCGCGCCTTCGATGGGCACGCTCAACGTCCAGGTCGACAATGTCCGCGCGCAGACCGGCCGCGTCCATGTCGATCTCTGCACGCAAGCGCAGTTCCTTAAGGATTGCCCGGTCTCGGCGGACGCCACCGCGCGCGTCGGGCTGACGACGGTCACGCTGCGCAACCTCAAGCCGGGGCGCTATGCCGCGCAGGTCTATTACGACCAGAATGGCAACGGGAAGATCGACCGCGCGCTGTTCGGCATCCCCAGGGAAGGCGTCGGTTTCTCGAACGATGCCAGGATTCGCATGGCACCGCCCAAATGGGAGGAAGCGGTGTTCGACTATGACGGGCAGGAGCGGACGATCCGGTTGAAGCTGCGCTATTTCATGGGGCCGAACGCCCCGACGGCACGGCCCTAGAATATGATCGCACGCCTGCTCCAGCGGCTCGTCGCATTCGGCGTGCGCGCGCCGTTCGCGGTTCTCGGCCTGTGTCTTGCGCTCGTCGCGGGGGCGATGGTCTATGCCGCTGGGCATTTTGCGATGACGACCGATACCGCGGCCCTTATTTCGCCGACGATCGGCTGGCGGCAGCAGGAGAAAGCGGTCGAGCAGGCGTTCCCGCAATTGAAGGACGTGCTGCTCGTCGTCGTCGACGGCAAGACCCCCGAACTGGCCGAAGCCGCGACAGCCAGGCTGACCACCGCGCTTGCCGCGGACACGAAGCATTTCCGCAGCATTCAGCGCCCCGATGGCGGGGCCTGGTTCGACCGCGAGGGGCTGTTGTTCGGCTCGGTCGACGAGGTGCGCGCCTCGACCAAGGCGCTGATCGACGCGCAGCCGTTGCTCGGCCCGCTCGCGAACGACCCGTCGCTGCGCGGGGTCGCAGGCGCGTTCTCGACGATGCTGACCGGGGTCGAGCGTGGCGATATCCCGCTCTCGCGGATCGCGCGCCCGATGCGGACGATGGCGGCGGCGCTCGATGCGTCGGCGGCGGGGAAGCCTGCGTATTTCTCGTGGCAGGACCTGTTCGCCAGCACCGGCCAGACCGCGCCGCCACGCCGTCGCCTGATTCTGGCGCAACCGCGGCTCGACTATGGCGCGCTCCAGCCGGGCGAGGACGCGGTCGGCGCGATCGTTGCCGAGGCGGCGAAGCTCGGGCTCGATCCGGCGCACGGCGTCACCGTCCGCACGACGGGCGAGGTTCCGCTCGCGGACGAGGAGTTCGCCACGCTCGAAGAGAATATCGGCTGGGTCGGCGCGGTGATGGCGCTGGCGATGCTGGTGACCTTGTGGTTCGCGGTGCGCTCGGCGAAGATCGTCGCGGCAATCCTGCTGACGATCGTCGCGGGGCTGGTCGTGACGACAGCGCTCGGACTGCTCGCGGTTGGGGCGCTCAACCTGATCTCGGTCGCGTTCATCCCGTTGTTCGTCGGGCTGGGCGTCGATTTCGGCATCCAGATCGCGGTGCGCTTCAACGCCGAGCGTCTCGACGGGGCCACCACCGGGCCCGCGCTCAAACGCGCGGCCAGTGCGCTGGGGGCGCCGCTCGCGCTCGCGGCGGGCGCGGTGTTCCTCGGGTTCGGGGCGTTTCTGCCGACCGATTACGTCGGGATCGCCGAACTGGGGATCATCGCCGGGCTCGGAATGCTCGTTGCGCTCGCGGCGAGCGTCACGCTGCTTCCGGCGTTGCTGATGCTGCTCAAGCCGGGCACGCCGCGCCGCGAGGTCGGGTTCGCCCAAGCCGCGCCGCTCGACCGCTGGCTCCATACGCACCGCAAGACGGTACTGTGGGCGTTCGCGCTGTCGATGGCCGGGAGCATCGCGCTGCTGCCGTTCGTCCAGTTCGACTTCAACCCGCTTCACCTGCGCGCGAAGGACGGCCCGGCGATGCGCGCGCTGGTGGACCTGATGCGCGATCCACTGCGCACCCCCAATACGATCAACGTGCTCGCCCCCAATGCGGAGGCGGCAAAGGCGCTTGCGGCGAAGCTGTCGGCGCTGCCCGAGGTGGCAGAGGCGGTCTCGGTCGATGGCTATGTGCCGCAGGAGCAGGACGCCAAGCTCGCGCTGATCCAGGATGCATCCTTGTTGCTGGATGCGACGATCAATCCGTTCGACCTCGCTGCCACGCCGGGCGATGCCGAGAACGCCGCCGCCTTGCGCAAGACCGCGAGCGACCTTCGCGCCGCCGCCACCGCGCATCCGGGCGCCGCCGCTGGCGATGCGATCCGTCTGGCGACTGCGTTCGAGCGGCTTGCGGCGGGTGCGCCCGCGCTCCGCGCCGCCGCGACG
Source organism: uncultured Stakelama sp. (assembly GCA_964575105.1). GTDB lineage: Bacteria > Pseudomonadota > Alphaproteobacteria > Sphingomonadales > Sphingomonadaceae > Sphingomonas. Next base: position 4,174 of record CAZNQA010000024.1, on the reverse strand, counting down.
GCGCTGCTCGTCCCGCCGCTCGGGACGATGCTCGACCAGATCCGCTCAGCGCTTCAGGCCGAAGCGGTGACGCGCGCGACGCTCCCGCCCGAGATTGCGGGCAATTGGGTCGCGAAGGATGGCCGCGCGCTGGTGCAGGTCTTCCCCAAGGGCGACAGCAACGACAATGCGGTGCTCCGCCGCTTCACGGCTGCGGTCCGCACGGTCGCGCCGAGCGCGAGCGGGCTGCCGGTCGCGACTCAGGAGGCCGCGAAGACGGTGGCGTGGGCGTTCGTCGAGGCGGGGATCCTCGCGCTCGCGCTGGTCAGCGTGCTGCTGTTCGTAGTGTTGCGCGACGTACGCGAGGTCGCGTTCACGCTCGCGCCGGTGGTCCTGTCGGGGTTCCTGACGCTCGGGAGTTGCGTGCTGATCGGGCAGCCGATCAACTTCGCCAACATCATCGCCTTCCCGCTGTTGTTCGGGGTTGGCGTCGCGTTCCACATCTATTTCGTGATGGCGTGGCGCGGCGGGGCGACCGACCTGCTGCAGTCGAGCCTCGCGCGCGCAGTGCTGTTCAGCGCGCTAGCGACCGGAAGCGCGTTCGGAAGCCTGTGGCTGTCGCACCATCCGGGGACCGCGAGCATGGGGAAGATCCTGATGATCTCGCTGGCGTGGACGTTGGTGTGCGCGCTGATCTTCGAGCCTGCGCTGCTGGGGCCGCCGCGCAAGAAGGCGTGATTTTTTGCAGACCGACTGTCATCCTGACCTTGTTTCAGGATCCAGCCCTCCGCGAGCCCGGACTGGGCCTTCTTAGGGGTGACGGGTGCGCGGGTTCAGCGCGGCGGGGTCGCTGGCGTGGGACTCGCGGCCGGGTCTTGCAGCGGATCGGCTAGCGGATCGGCAGTCTGCGATGTTGCAGGCGTCGGGTTCGCAGCCCCCGCCGCCGGATCGGCGAGCGGGTCGGCCAAGAGATCGGTCGTCGCCGCGCCGGTTGCGGGCGCGCTCGACGCCGCACCCCCCGCCGGATCGGCAAGCGGGTCCGCCAGCGGGTCGGCGAGTGCCCCCGTCGTCGTCCCGCCATTCGCATGTGTCGCAGCGACCCGCCCGGCACGGTCCTGCAGATACGACGACCGCAGCGTCGCATAGGGGTCGACCGCGGCTGCGGTCAGCGCCTTGAGCGGTTCATCCGATTCGACCCGCAGGTCCAACCCGGTCAACACTGCCTGCGGGATGCGGAACTCGGCTCGGTCGAACGGCGAGCCGATCACTGTCGGCAACGCCTGCGCCTCCGCCGCGCCCGCCGCGAAATCGCGGAACGTGCTCGGCCCGAGGAACGGCAGGAACAGATATGGCCCCGGCCCGATCCCGTAATGGCCAAGCGTATCGCCAAGCCCGTTGTCGCGGTGCGGCAACCGGAAATCGCGCGTCTTGGCGACATCGAGCAATCCGCCGACCCCGAAGGTCGAATTGACCACGAAGCGTCCGAGCGTCTTCACCGCGCGCCCGGGCTTCAACTGGAGCACGTCGTTGGCGAACACCAAAGGCTCGCCGATGTTGGAGAAGAAGTGCCGGATGCCCTTGCGCGCGATCTTCGGGACGATCGTCTTGTAGACCATCGCGACCGGCCGGAAGAAGATCCGGTCGAACACCGCGTTGACCGAGAACATCTTGCGGTTGAAGCCCTCGAGCGGATCGCCCCTGGCATGGCGCGGACGCGGGCGTGCGGGCTGCGCTTCCGCACGCACCGCCGCGCGCGTGATCGTACCGACCGGGGCCGGTTTGACGCTGCTCTCCTGCGCCGCCGCGAGCGGCGTCGCGATCAGCACCGCCGCGAGCGCGAGTACGCTGCTTCCCCCCCGCACCCCCACGATGCTCAGCGCACGCTCTTGGTGGCCAACGCGTCGAGGCGCGCGATGAGGGCCTTTGCCCCGCCCCGGGCAAACACGCTCGCGAAATCGGCGCGCCGGGTCGCGAGCTGGCTGATCGCATTGCGATAATAGACGTCGATCACGCGCCATTTGCCGCCGCTTTGCCGCAGGCGGTACGCGATCGGGACCGCCTCCTCCTTTGGCGCTGAAAGCGTCGTACGGACCAGCTTGTCCGCACCGCGCGTCTCGATCCGCCGATCGATCGTGATCGTATGGCCCGACCAGCTGCTGAAGTTGGTCGCATATTGCCCGACCGTCATCCGCCGCATTGCCGCAACCAGCGCGGTCTGATCGGCGGGCGCGACCTTGACCCAGTCTGGACCGACCGACAGGCGCGTGATCAGCGGAATGTCGAACGTCTGGTCGACCACCGGACCGATCCTGCTTGCGCGACCCGCCGTGCCGAGGCTGCTGCCCCCCTTCATGATCGCGATCAGCCCGTCATCGAGCGTCTGGACCTGCGCACGGGCCGGGTCTGCGGTCTGCGCGGCGACCGGCGCGGACGCTGCCAGGGCAACGCCGGCCAGCGCGAAACGGATGGGGAAAGTCATCGAAAACTCCTTGCGGGATAGAGTGCCACACCCGCGAAACCGAGCGCGGGCGGTAACACCACGAAGGCGCTAGCACAAACGGCTGTAGCGCCGATGAACGTCGCGGACTGCCACCATATCGGCGACAATTGGCGGGCTTTCCGTGCAACATGATAAATTCTTCACGAATTTCCGGCTTTGCCATATGTTGCCGGGCGATTAGAATATCTATCTGGGGGCGTGCACGACAGACCGGGCTGATTGGCCTATGGTGTCTTCCCCGTGGTTTGTCGCCCAAAAGGCGGACGGAAAGGTTTTTGCTTGCAAGTGATTCTCGCCAACCCGCGCGGGTTCTGCGCCGGCGTCGTTCGCGCGATCGAGATCGTCGAACGTGCGCTCGATCGCTATGGTGCCCCGGTCTATGTTCGGCACGAGATCGTCCATAACCGCCATGTCGTCGACACGCTGCGCGGCAAGGGCGCGGTGTTCGTCGAGGATCTCGACGAAGTGCCCGAGGGCGCGATGACCGTGTTCAGCGCGCACGGCGTTGCCCGTACCGTCGAAGAAGAGGCCAAGCGTCGCAACCTCCCCGTGTTCGATGCGACCTGCCCGCTCGTCACCAAGGTCCATCTCCAGGGCCGCCGCTATGCCAAGGCGGGCCGGACGATCGTTATGATCGGCCACGAAGGTCATGCCGAGGTAATCGGCACGCGCGGACAGGTCGATGCCGAGGTCCATCTCGTTTCGACCGAGGCGGATGTCGCGGCGCTCGACCTGCCGCTCGATACGCCGCTTGCGTACATCACGCAGACGACGCTGAGCGTCGACGACACGCGCGGCGTGATCGCGGCACTCGGCAATCGCTTCACCGACCTGATCGGCCCCGACGTGTCCGAGATCTGCTACGCGACGCAGAACCGCCAGAGCGCGGTGCGCGACCTGTGCAAGGTCGCCGACCTGATCCTCGTCGTGGGGTCGGAAAACAGCTCGAACTCGAGCCGCCTGCGCGATCTCGGCGCGGACGAAGGCTTGCCGAGCTACCTCGTCGCCGATGGCAGCGCGATCGATCCGGCGTGGTTCGACGGAATCGAGCGAGTCGGCCTGACCGCAGGTGCCTCCGCCCCCGACGAACTCGTCGACAGCGTCATCACCGCTTTGCGCAAGCTCGGTCCGGTCGAGGTCAGCCAGCTCGACGGTGTCGACGAATCGATCCAGTTCGGCCTGCCGCGCGAGTTGCGCGACGTGGTCACCCCTACCCAAGCTGCTGTAATCAGCGCATAGGAGCCGACATGAGCCTCCCCATCGCCCCGCTGGCGCGCATCGGCGCCTATACCCTCAAGAACCACATCAAGGGCGGCAAATACCCGCTCGTGCTGATGCTCGAGCCGCTGCTGCGGTGTAACCTGGCGTGCCCCGGTTGCGGCAAGATCGATTATCCCGACGCGATCCTCAACCAGCGCCTGTCGTTCGACCAGTGCATGGACGCGATCGACGAATGCGGCGCGCCCGCGGTCTCGATCGCAGGCGGCGAGCCGTTGCTCCACCGCGACATGCCCAAGATCGTCGAGGGATATATCGCCAAGAAAAAGTTCGTCATCCTATGCACCAACGCGCTGCTGATGAAGAAGAAGATCGACGATTATAAGCCGTCGCCCTACTTCACCTGGTCGATCCATCTCGACGGCGACAAGGGCATGCACGACCATGCGGTCGATCAGGCCGGCACCTATGAGGTCG
>CAZNQA010000023.1:1278-41795 GCA_964575105.1 uncultured Stakelama sp. | reverse complement strand
ATCTTCCTCGCGCAGCAGGAAGCCGGCGCGACCGCCAACCCGCTCGGTTCCGCCTGAACACCCTGATCCCCCCGGCCCTACGCCGGGGGGCTTTCGGACTGCGGTTGCCGACGATTGTAAGAAGCGGTCCGATTTGACATGAAGCTTATCCGTGCGCTCGGTTCGATTGGTGGCCTGACCCTCGCCAGCCGTATTCTCGCGTTAGTGCGCGATTCGCTGGCGGCGCGCTATGTCGGCGCCGGGTTCGCGTCCGATGCCTTCAATGGCGTCGCCTTTCGCCTGCCGAACATGTTCCGCGCCTTGTTCGCGGAAGGGGCCTTCTCGGCGGCGTTCATCCCCCTCTTCAACAAGAAGGCGGCTGGACCCGGTGGCTTGCCCGCGAGCTATGCCTTTGCCGAACGCGCGCTCGCGGTGCTGTTGCCCGTGCTCATCCTGTTTACCGCCGCCTTGCTGATCGCCGCCTGGCCGATCACCTGGCTGCTGTCGGGCGGGTTCGCGCGGCAGCATCCGACGCACGAGCAATTCGCTTTCGCAGTCATGCTGTCGCGCATCACGCTGCCGTATCTGGCGCTGATCTCACTCGCGTCGCTGCTGGGCGGCATCCTCAATTCGCTCGACAAATTCTGGGTCAATGCCGCCGCACCGATCCTGCTCAACCTCGCGATGATCGGCGGGCTGTGGTTCTTTCACGGCCATGACGTGTATGAGACCGCGCGCGTGCAGGCGATTTCGGTGACGGTCGGCGGGGTGTTGCAACTGTTGTGGCTGATGCTGGCGTGCCATCGCGCCGGAGTCGACATGCGGCTGCGGATGCCGCGGCTCGACGCCGACGTCCGCGAGATGCTCCGCCTGATCGTTCCCGCCGCCGCGGGCGCGGGCGCGTCGCAGATCAACCTGCTGATCTCGACCTCGCTCGCCGGCAGTTTGCTCGCCTCCGGGTCCATCACCTATATCTATTATGCCGACCGGCTGAACCAGTTACCGCTCGGGCTGATCGGCATCGGTCTCGGTACGATCCTGCTTCCGACGATCTCGCGGCTGCTGTCGTCGGGGCAGGAGCAGGCGGCGATGGACACACAGAATCGCGGTATCGAACTCGCGCTGTTCCTTACGCTCCCCGCGACGATGGCGTTCCTGATCGCGGCGGAACCGATCGTCCGCGGGCTGTTCGAATATGGCAAGTTCGACGCGATGGATGCGCGTCGCTGCGGCTGGGCGCTTAGCGCCTTCTCGATCGGCCTGCCATCCTATGTGCTCGTTAAAGTCCTGACGCCCGGCTATTATGCCCGCGGCGACACCAAGACCCCGGTGCGCTTCGCGATGGTCTCGATCGCCGTGAACATCGTCGGCAATCTCATCCTGATCCCGCTGATCGGCCATGTTGGCCCGCCTTTGGCGACCGCGATGGCATCGACCGTCAACGTCGCGATGTTGTACCGCACGCTCGGACAGCGCGGGCATTTCGTTGCCGATGCGGCGCTTCAGCGCAAGGTTCCCCGACTTTTGCTAGCCGCGTTGCTGATGGGCGCGACGGTCTATGCGTTCGAGCGGCTGCTCGACCCCTATCTCGGCGGCGCAATGATCGTCCGCTATGCGGCGCTCTCCGTTCTGGTCGGTGCGGGAAGCGCGGTCTATGTGGTGGCGTGCTTCCTTACCGGCGCCTATCGCATTGGCGACATCAAGGCGCTGCTGCGTCGGCGCGCCGCGACCCCCAAAAACGTTCAGGAATAAACCATGCGCGTCGTCTCCGGCATCCAGCCCACGGGCAATCTCCACCTCGGCAATTATCTCGGCGCGATCCGGCAATGGGTCGCGATGCAGGATTCGATGCCCGCGGGCGACGACTGCCTGTTCTTCCTCGCCGATCTTCACGCCTTGTCACAGCCGGTGGTGCCCGCCGAGCTCGATGCGAACACGACCGAGATGGCGGCGACGCTGCTCGCGTGCGGGATCGATCCCAAACGCGCGATCCTGTTCAACCAGGCGCGCGTGCCTGCGCACAGCGCGCTTTACTGGATTCTGGGCGGGACCGCGCGGATGGGGTGGCTTAGCCGGATGACGCAATGGAAGGACAAGGCGGGCAAGAAGGGCGAGACGCAAAGCGTCGGGCTGTTCACCTATCCCGTGCTCCAAGCCGCCGACGTGCTGCTGTATCAGGCAACGCATGTGCCGGTCGGCGAGGATCAGAAGCAGCATCTCGAGCTGGCGCGCGACATCGCGGTCAAGTTCAACGGCGATTATGGCCACACGTTCGTCCTGCCCGAGCCTTTGATCTCCAAGGCTGCGCCACGGATCATGAGCCTGCGCGATGCGAACGGGAAGATGTCCAAGTCCGATCCGTCGGATGCATCGCGGATCAACCTGGTCGACAGCGACGAGCTGATCCTCGCGAAGTTCCGCAAGGCGAAGAGTGATGCGGATGCGTTACCGAGCGAAGTGGCAGGGCTGGCGGAGCGCGCCGAGGCGCGCAATCTGGTGACGATCTATGCGGCCCTCGAAGGGTCGACCCCGGACGCGGTGCTCGCGCAATATGCTGGGCAGGGGTTCGGCGCGTTCAAGCCTGCGCTGGCGGATCTCGCGGTGGCGACACTTGCGCCGATTCGCGAGCGGCTGACCGCATTGCTCGGGGATCGCGCGGCGGTGGGCGCGGTGCTCGCGGATGGGGCTGCGCGGGCGGCGACGCTCGCAGCGCCGACGCTGGCGGCGGCGCAGCGCGCGGTTGGGTTGCAAGTCTGAGTTTCAGCAGGTGCTTCCCCGGCGAAGGCCGGGGCCCAGTCGACGAACCGAAGAGCGCTGGCGGCTGCGCGCGGTTACCGCCGCCATCGCTACTGGGCCGCGGCCTTCGCCGGGGAAGTGTAAGGGGGGAAGCACACGCGAGGCGCATGCTTCCGCGTCCCGTTACCCCTCGAGCTGGCGCATCAGCGTGCGCACCGAGCTGTCGATCTCGTGATCCTTGTCGCGCAGGTCCTCGATCCGGCGCACCGCGTGGATCACGGTCGAATGATCGCGCCCGCCGAACTTCCGCCCGATCTCGGGGAGCGACCGCGTGGTGAGGCGTTTTGCCAGATACATCGCGATCTGCCGGGGCCGCGCGACGACGACCGCGCGGCGTGCGGACACGAGGTCGATCGGCTTGATCTCGAAATGCGCGGAGACCGCCTTCTGGATCTCGTCGATCGTCACGCGGCGTTCCGCCCCGCGCAGCACGTCGCCGAGCGTCGCGATCGCGAAATCGAGGTCGATCTCGACGTTGCTGAGCTGCGCATAAGCGACGACGCGGTTGAGCGCGCCTTCGAGGTCGCGGATGTTCGCGCTGATCCGCGACGCGAGCAGGTCGAGCACCGCAACCGGGACGCGCGCGCCGGGCATGTCGGCGAGCTTGCGGTCGAGCACGCGGCGGCGCAGCGCCAGGTCGGGCGCCTTGATGTCCGCGACCAGCCCGCACGACAGCCGCGAGGTGATGCGTTGTTCGACCCCGTCGAGGCCTTGCGGGCAACGGTCGGCGGAGATGACGAGACGCTTCCCCGCGCCCATCACCTCGTTCATCGTGTGGAAGAATTCCTCCTGCGTCGCGTCCTTGCCGGCGATGAACTGGAGATCGTCGATCAGCAGCAGATCGGCGGCGCGCAGCCGGGTCTTGAACGCATGCGTCTCGCGGGTGCGGAGCGCCTGGACGAATTCGTACATGAACCGCTCGGCCGACATCAGCAGCACGCGCGCATTCGGCACCGCCGCGAGATAGGCCGCGCCGATCGCGTGCATCAGGTGGGTCTTGCCCTGCCCGGTGCCGCTGTGGAGGAACAGCGGGCTGAACCGCGGCACCCCCGGCTGGGCGAGCGCCAGTGCGGCGTTGTACGCGACCATGTTCGACGGATCGACCACGAAGCGGTCGAAAGTAAAGCGCGGGTCGAGCGACGGCTGCTCGATCGTCGGTGCCGCCTCCAGCGCGACGACCGGCGCGGGCGCGGCGATCGTCTCGACCGTCACGACCTGCGCCGCCCGCGCGACCGTCTCGATCGAGACGCTGCGCACCGCCGGGATGAGGACACGGAATTCGTGCAACAGCCGGTCGGCGTAATGATTCCGTACCCAATTTGTCATGAATGCCGACGGCAACCCGAGACGCACTGCGTCGAGATCGCTGCCGGGAATCAAGACGATTGGCTTAAGCCACTGATCAAACAACCGTACGCCCGAAGATTCGCGGAGATTCGTACGGACCGTGGCCCACGCATGTGCAACCATGTCGTCCTGCGTCGTGTCGGCGCTATGGTTGTTCGCGATTGCTGCCCCCTGCCCCAAAGATGCCACGACAAAACCCTTCCTCGGCCCCCCAGCCATGCTGGCGGAGCCCTAATTTACAACAGACAAAAAACCCCCACAGCCGGAATCGAGTCCGCCTGAACGTGCCATTCGAATTGAGTCGCGAGACGATCGTCTGCGCGGTGGAGGGCCAGTTATGAAGAACGACCCGAGTCTATCAAGGCCCGCCCATGTCAGATTTTTGAAATAATCAGCATTGACTCGGATTCAGCCAAGGATTCGCGTCAGAAATCGCATAAGTAACGGTAATAGTTCAATTAATTATCGTTACACTTCCGTGAAGGTTATGCGAATCGCAGTAAAACGGGGGTTTGCGAACATCATCCGAAAGTTGTTCTTATGATGTTCCTGGTTAGCCGAAAATACACCATTTTGCAGTGCACAAAGCACGACAAAAAGCCCGCCGGACACTGTCCGACGGGCGAATTGTTACAACGGCGAAAGCCGATCAGGCGAGCGCGGTAAGCCGCTTCGTCAGGCGCGCGAACTTGCGCGACGCGGTATTCTTGTGGAGCACGCCCTTGGCGACGCCCCGCATCAGCTCAGGCTGAACCTGAAGCATCGCGGCAGCGGCTGCTGCCTTGTCGCCGGACTCGAGCGCCGCTTCGGCCTTCTTGACGAAGGTGCGGATTCGGCCGACGCGGTTGCCGTTCACCAGTGCCCGTGCAGCGTTGCGACGGATACGCTTTTTCGCCTGTGGCGTGTTCGCCATGAAGCCCTCTGACTTTAGAAAATAAGAAAGGGCGGGAGATGTCTCCCGGCCCCGGAAGCCGCGTCCCTTAGCGAGAAGCATTCGGGTGGTCAAGAACAGTCGCCAAGATTAGCGTTGGCAAACGGGGCACCAGAAGGTCGACCGCCCCCCTTCGGCATAGCGTTGAACCAGCCCGCCACAGGCGCAGGGCTGCCCTTCCCGACCATAGACCGCGAACTGCTTAGAAAAATATCCGAGCTCGCCGTCGGGCCGGGCATAATCGCGCAAGGACGATCCCCCCGCCTCGATCGCCGCGAGCAGCACCGTGCGAATCGCGGGCACGAGTCGCTCGAGCCTGGCGCGGGACACCTTGCCGGCGGCGCGTTTGGGAGAGATGCCCGCGAGGAACAGCGCCTCGCAGACGTAGATGTTGCCAAGCCCCGCGACGATCCGCTGGTCGAGCAGCATCAGCTTGATCGATGCGATCCGGTCTTTCAGCATCCGGTGGAGATACGCGGCGGTCAGGTCGGGCCCGAGCGGCTCGGGGCCGAGCGCGAGGAACGCGGGAAACGCCGCAAGCGATTCGGTCGCGACCAGATCGACCGAGCCGAACCGTCGCGCATCGTTGAGCGCGAGGCGGTGCTGCGCGGTCTCCAGGATCAGGTGATCGTGCGGCAGCATCTCGTCCGGGTCGACTCGCCAGCGCCCCGACATGCCGAGGTGGAAGATCATCGTGTCGCCGCGATCCGTGTCGATCAGCCCGTATTTGGCGCGGCGCCCGAGCGCGGTCACGGTCGCGCCGGTCAGCCGTTGCCCGAGATCCTCGGGGAACGGTCGCCTGAGATCGGGGCGGCGGATCTGCACCGCGGTGATGCGCTGCCCTTCGAGCACGGGGCGCAGGCCCCGCACGGTGGTTTCGACTTCGGGCAATTCTGGCATCGCAATCAGCTAGGTTGCGTTTGCCCGCGCCACAAGCACTGGCTAGAGCAGGCGGCATGAACGACCCCGCGCCCAGCACCGTCTCCTTCGGCTACGAAGACATCCCCGCCTCCGAAAAGACCGCCCGCGTCGGCGGCGTCTTCTCCAGCGTCGCGGCCCGCTACGACATCATGAACGACGCGATGTCGGGGGGCATGCACCGCGTGTGGAAGGACCGCTTCGTCCGCCGCCTCAAGCCGCGCGACGGCGAGCAGATCCTCGACATGGCGGGGGGCACCGGCGACATCGCGTTCCGCATCGCCGAATCGGGGGCGAGCGTGACGGTCGCGGACATCAACCCGCAGATGCTCGAAGTCGGGATGGAGCGCGCGGCGAAGCGCGGGATCGACGGGCTGGTGTGGACCGAGGCGAATGCCGAGACGCTGACCTTTCCCGACCGTTTCTTCGATGCGTACACGATCGCATTCGGGATCCGGAACGTGACCGACATTCCCAAGGCCTTGCGCGAGGCGCACCGCGTGTTGCGGCGGGGCGGGCGGTTCTTCTGCCTCGAATTCTCGACCACCGTGTGGCCGGGGTTTGCTGACGTCTATGACGCCTATTCGCACAAGGTCGTGCCGCAGCTCGGCAAGCTGCTCGCGCAGGATTCGGAGAGCTATCGCTATCTGATCGAATCGATCCGGCGTTTTCCGGACATGCCGACCTTCGAGGGGATGATCCGCGATGCGGGGTTCATCCAGACCGGGGTCGAACCGATGCTCGGCGGGCTTGTCGCGATTCACCACGGCTGGAAGATTTGATGCGGGCGTCCCTTAAAGCCCCTCCCCGTCAGGGGAGGGGTTGGGGTGGGGCCGTACTGGGTCATCGCGCCTACGCCTCGTCCACTACCCAGTCCTGCCCCACCCCCAGCCCCTCCCCTGAAGGGGAGGGGAGAGGCATATGACCGCGCCTGCTGTTCACCTCTGGCGCCTGCTGAAGTGGGGCCGTATCCTTGCGCGTCACGGCGCGCTGCAGGGCATCGAGCGCGATCCCAACACCCCCGCCCCCGTCCGCCGTCTTGCGCGGATCGCGCGGTTCGGGGCGCGGGTGCCCAAGGTGCCGCGTTATGCCGATGCGCTCCAGGCGATCGGTCCCGCCGCGATCAAGCTCGGGCAGACGCTCGCGACTCGCCCCGACATGGTCGGCGACGCCGCCGCGCTCGATCTGTTGCGGTTGCAGGATGCGCTGCCGCCGGTGCCGTATGAGACGATCCACGCCGCGCTGACCCGCGCGTTCCAGCGCGATCCGGCCGAGCTGTTCCGGTCGATCGAACCCGTCCCCGTGGGCGCCGCCTCGATCGCGCAGGTCCACCGTGCGGTGACGACCGACGGGCGCACCGTCGCGATCAAGGTGCTCCGCCCCGGAGTCGAGGAAGATTTCACCCGCGCGATCGACACGTACGAATGGGCCGCGGCGCAGGTCGAGGCGATGGGCGGCGAACTCTCCCGCCTTCGCCCGCGGCTGACGATCGAGACGTTCAAACGCTGGACCGCGCGCGAGCTCGATTTGCGGCGCGAGGCGGCATCCGCGTCCGAGCTCGCGGATTCGATGGAAGCCGAGCCCGATTTCACCGTCCCCAAGATCGACTGGCAGCGCACCACCGGCAAGGTGCTGACGCTCGAATGGATCGACGGGATCAAGCTGTCGAACCGCACCGCGCTGATCGCGGCGGGGTATGACCTGCCGAAGCTCGCCGACACGCTCGTCCACGCGTTCCTGCGGCAGGCGATCGCGGAGGGATTCTTCCACGCCGACATGCATCAGGGCAATCTGTTCGCGCTACCCGGCAACAAGATCGCGGCGATCGACTTCGGCATCATGGGGCGGATCGACCGGCGCGCGCGCGTCTGGCTCGCGGAGATCCTCTACGGGTTGATCACCGGCAATTACAAACGCGTCGCGGAGATCCATTTCGAAGCGGGCTATGTGCCCTCGCACCACAACGTCGCCGAATTCGCGACGGCGCTCCGCGCGGTCGGCGAGCCGATGCGCGGGATGGCGGTCAAGGACATGTCGATCGGGATGATGCTCGACGGGTTGTTCAACATCACCCGCGATTTCGACATGCAAACGCAGCCGCATCTGCTGCTGCTGCAAAAGACGATGGTGATGGTCGAGGGCGTCGCGACCAGCCTCGATCCCGAGATCAACCTGTGGGATGCCGCCGCGCCGTTCGTGCGCGAGTGGATCCGCACCGAGCTCGGGCCCGAAGCCGCGATTGCGGACCGGATCGTCACCGACCTGCGCACCTTCGCGCGGCTGCCCGACCTGATCCGCAACATCGAACTGCGCTTCCCCAACCCGCCGGGCGCGCCGCCCGAGCCGCCGCTCCGCAAGATCGAGATCGTCCGCTTCGGCGGGGGCTGGCGCTATGCCGCGGTCGCCCTCGTGAGCGCCGCCGCGAGCCTTGGCATCGGATGGACCCTGTGGGGGTAGCCACGCCGCCACCGACGACTCCACGCCCACCGCTCTGGCTCGCTGCGCCGTCGCGCTTCGCGATGCTCAACCGGACACAGGCACGCTGGGGGTTGGGGGTGTTCGTGCTGCTGCTCGCGGCGACGCTGCTCGCGCTTGCGAGCCCGCCGCCCGCCACCGCGGCGGGCGATGCGGCGCAGACCGATACCGCCCTGTACAGCGCGATCGTCTCCGGGATCCGCGGCGGTGGCGACTATTACAGCGTAACCGCCAATGCGCTTCGGCGTGGGGAGTATCCGCTGCGGCCGTTCGTGACGTTTCGGCTGCCTGCGCTGGCGATGGTCGAGGCGCATGTCGCGCCCGCAGTGATGGCGACGCTGCTGTACGCTTTGGTGGCGGGAACCGCCGCTGCCTGGTTCGCGCGGCTCCGCCCCGCCCTGCAACGCGCCCTGCCGTTCACGGTCGCCATGCTGTTGCTGGCGGGCGGGATGGCGGCCTTCGTCCAGCGGGACCTGATCGGCTTTCACGAGATCTGGGCGGGTTTGTTGATTGCCCTGTCGCTCGCGCTCCGCCGTGAGGACCGCTGGTCGACTGCCGTCGCCATCGGGCTGGTCGCCATGCTGATCCGCGAGACGGCGGTCCTGTATGTCGGCATCATGGCAGTGCTTGCGTTCGCCGAGGGGAATCGCCGCGAGGCGCTTGGCTGGGGTGCGACGATCGCGGTGCTCGCGCTGGTCCTCGCCTTTCATGCGCATGCCGTGGCAGAAGTCGTCCGCCCGACCGACCCGGAATCGCCGGGTTGGGCGGGTCTTCTCGGCTTCGGTTTCTTCCTTCGCGCGATGACGGCGTCGACCGCGCTGACGATCGTGCCGCTGGTGGTCGCGGCGCCGTTGGTCGGGCTTGCCCTGTTCGGCTGGGCGAGCTGGGCGGAGCCGCTGGCGCTGCGCGCGCTGACGGTCTTCTGCGGCTATGCCGCGCTGCTCGGGGTGTTCGGGCGGGCCGACACCTTCTATTGGGGGCTGATGATCGCCCCCGTGCTCCTCGTCGGCCTTGCGTTTGCGCCCGATGGCCTGCGCGATCTCGTCGCGCGCGCGCGGGACCGGCGGCGGATCACGGTCACGCGGCTGGTGCGATGAAGATCCTGCTGATCATCGGGGGCGGGATCGCCGCCTACAAGGCGAGCGAACTGATCCGGTTGTGCCGCAAGGCGGGGATTTCGGTCAAATGCGTGCTGACCGATGGCGGCGCGCATTTCGTGACGCCGATGACGCTCGCGGCGCTTTCCGAAAATCAGGTTCATACCAGCCTGTGGGATCTGAAGGACGAGGTCGAGATGGGGCATATCCAGCTCAGCCGCGAGGCCGATCTGGTCGTCGTCGCGCCCGCCACCGCCGACCTGATGGCGAAGATGGCGGGGGGAATCGCGGACGACCTCGCGACGACATTGCTGCTGGCGACCGACAAGCGAGTCCTTGCCGTCCCGGCGATGAACGTGCGGATGTGGCAACACCCTGCGACGGTGCGCAACGTGGCGACCCTGCGCAGTGACGGGATCACCGTGCTCGACCCCGACGAGGGCGCGATGGCGTGCGGCGAATTCGGCCCCGGTCGCCTGCCCGAGCCCCCCGCCATTCTCGCGGCGATCCTGCAGATGCTGGCCGGCTGAGGGACCGACGCGCGATGCTCGAAGGCAAGCACATCCTCGTTACCGCGGGGCCGACGCACGAACCGATCGATCCGGTCCGCTATCTCGCCAACCGGTCGTCCGGAAAACAGGGCTTCGCGATCGCTGCCGCGCTGGCGCTACGGGGTGCGCGGGTGACGCTGGTGGCGGGGCCGGTGACACTGCCGACCCCCGCGGGCGTCGAGCGGATCGACGTCGAGACCGCGCTCGAAATGGCGGCGGCGGTCGAGGCTGCGCTCCCGGTCGATGCCGCGGTGATGGTCGCCGCCGTCGCCGACTGGCGAGTCGAGGGCGTGACGCAGAAGATCAAGAAAGGGGCAGAGACGCCCGTCCTGCGGCTGGTCGAGAATCCGGACATCCTCGCGACGCTCGCGCAAAGCGTCGATCGACCACCGTTGCTGATCGGTTTCGCGGCCGAGACCGAGCGAGTGGTGGAACATGCCACCGCCAAGCGGCTGCGCAAGCACGTCGACTGGATCGTCGCCAATGACGTTTCGGGGGATGTGATGGGGGGCGACGCCAACAGCGTGCACATCGTGACCGCGACCGGCGTCGAGACGTGGGCGCGGATGCCGAAGGATCGGGTCGCGGAGTTGCTCGCGGATCGGATCGCGACGGCGCTTATCGCGCTGGAGACGGACCGCCGCCACCCCTGAGGACAGGGATGGCGGACGGTGGCCCGGGCTCAGTGCCCGAGCTTCTCTTTCAGTTCGTCTATCATCTTCGAGGCGTCGGCCTTGCTCAGATCGGCGCTGGGCGCCTCGACCTTGGCTTCCTCGCACAGGGTGGTGAGGTAGGATGCCTGCGCACCCGTCATCGGATCTCCGCCCGAGACCCAGTCCGCCGGGTCTTTCTCGGTGTTCGAATCGGGGTGTTCGTCGAGTTTCGGGTTGTGCAGCTGTTCGGCCATGATGGATCTCTCGATGTTTCTCGTATGTTCCGAACACGCGAAGGACTTTCCGGTTCCAGAATAACGCAGCATCGCGATTTCTTCGCAGCCACTCGGGGAATCCCGAGCCGCCCGGCGCGGGACTTCAGGGATAGCGGAAACGGGCACATCGCCGCTGCCCCCGCCGGACCCAGATGACACGCTTCCCAGAAAGACCAGCAACCGGCAGCATGATCGGGGTGTCGGCATGCTGATGCCGCAGGATGTGCGGCCGTGGCTGCGGCGGACCGCGGACGGTGCGGATGTCCAGCGGCATGTGATCGGTGCGCTGATCATGCGCGAACTGCAGACGCGCTACGGACGCGCCAACATCGGATACATGTGGATGCTCGCCGAACCCGCGCTGCTCGCGGCGTCGGTCGCGCTGATCCATGTCGGCAGCGGCGGGAGCGGCGGCGGGCATTACACCTCGGACCTGCGGCTGATCCCCTTCACGCTGATCGGATATTGCACCTTCATGATCTTCCGGTCGATCGTCACGCGGGCGGAGACCACGCTCGATTCCAACAAGACCCTGCTGTTCCACCGCGCAGTCTCGATCCTCGACATGCTGCTTGCCCGCGCGATCCTCGAGCTGCTCGCGACGATGGCGGCGCTTGCCCTGCTCCTGTCGCTCGCCGTCGTTTTCGGCATCGCGGATTGGCCCGCCCGCCCGCTGCGGCTGCTCGCGGGGATCCTGCTGCTGACCTGGTTCTCGCTCGCCTTGTCGATGGGGATCGCGACCGGCTCCTATTTCAGCAAGGCGTTCAACAAGTTCGTCCACCCCCTGACGTATATCGCGATGCCGCTGTCGGGCGCGTTCTTCGTGCTGCAATGGATCCCGCAGCCCTATCGCGGCTACCTGTCGTGGTCGCCGCTCGACCAGGCGACCGCGACCGTCCCCGCAAGGCAGGTGATGCAGACCCTGTCCCCATCGCGCCGCGCGCTCATCCGCCCGCCGGTGACGGTGCCCCGCCCCGCCCCCGCGACCACCGCGGCGCGCGCCGACGATCCGTTCGCGACGATCGCCTCGCCGTCGAGCAGGTCGATCGCGGGCATCCCCAGACCGGTCCGCAAGCCGATGCTCGTCCGCGTGTTGAGATCGGCCAGCGCGCCACCGCGCAGCCGGAGGCGACGGCGTTCGCCCGGCCCGGTGCGGACGTCCGCGGTCAGGGCGGAGGGCATCGGAAGGATATCGGCCGTGCGCGCACCGAACAGGACGCCCCCCGCCACCGAGGCGGCCAGCGCCCCACCCAGAAGGCCGCGCCGGGTCAGCCGCGGACCCGGGACGGCATGAAAGACCGCCCCCGCCATGTCGTCGTTCGCCGCCCGGCCGCTGCGGTCCGACGAGCCGGGCGCTGCGTGCTCGATCATCCGCGTCAGGCGAACCGCCGAGCGAAACGCCTCTTCGTGCGCAGGGCTCGTCGCGCGCCAGGTGATGAAGGCGGCGGCGTCATGGTCGGTCGCCTCGCCCGAGCGAAGGCGGGTCAGATGATCGAGCCCCTCCAGCCGCAGACGCGCCAGGTCGTCCTCCCAATCCCGGCGTTCCGTCATCGTGACATGGTACCCAATCGCTCAAGGGCAAACGCGCTGCCAGCCAGCATCGTACTTGATCCCTATCGTGATGACACTTGGGCGAGCCGTTTTTGCAACTCTGCCACACAAAAATTCGCGGTCGCCGCGTGAACGTGGCGGTTCGCCAGCAGCAATTCATGCCGCACCGTCCGTTCGGACACGCTGAACTCGATCGCCATATCCTTGTATCCGGATCCTTCCACCCAGAAGCGCAGGAACATCGCGCGGCGCCGCGGCGCAAGGTCGCCCAACGCGCGCTCGACCGCGGCAAGCTCGGACCGCGCCTCGAGCGTTCGCAACGCATCGGGCGCTTCGTCGGGGATCTCGATCAGCCGATCGATCTCCGCCGAGGACAGGTGGCGCGCTTCCGAGCGCGTGTTGTTCTTCGCGATGTTGAGCGCGGTGACGAGGATATAGGAGCGCGGGTTGCGGATCTCGCCGAGATTCTCCGCGCGACTGAGCCGGATATAGGTATCCTGCAACGCCTCGTTCGCAAGATCCGCCGACCCCAGCCTGCTGGCGAGCCGGCGTCGGAATTCGGGATATGCGGAAATCAGCAGGCCGACGAGCCCGTTGCGTGTTGTCGTCACGCGAACGTCCCGGTCGCGCGTGATACCGCTTCGTGACGGTCGCTCGTCATCTGTCTAGTGCGCCGATCCGGTGGCGACCTGCTGGATGACGGACGAGTCGAGTTCGATCACGAAGTCCATGCGCGCCGGCAACGTGGCCGGAATCGGCGGCAGGGGGTGTGCCCGCGCCAACGCGTCGGTCGCGGCGGTGTCGAGCAGGTCGGACCCCGAGCTTTCCTGGATCCAGCTGTCCAGCACGGTCCCCGCGCGATCGAGGCGAAACGCAAGCTGCGTCACGCCCGACAGATGCAGGCGACGTGCCGCCGCCGGGTAGCGACTGTTGCGGGCGATCGTCTCGTACAATTGCCGCTGATAGCTTGCCAGCGCATCGCGCGACGGTGCGCCATCGGGCGCCGGGGGCGTTGCCGTCGCGGCGACCGGCACCGGCATCGCGGTGACGGCACCGACCGGGACGATGGCCGCATCCGGCGCGGCGTTCCACGCCTCGGGATGCCGCGGCCCGGGGGATACGGTGCCGACCGGTGTCCCCACGGGGCGAGTCGGCGGCGCGTCGGGTTGCGGCGGCGTCACGCGCCGCGCCGGCGCGAACGACACCGCCATCGTCGTAACCTGCTGCGTTTGAACGGTTGCGACGTGCGGCGCACGATAGCCGGCGAGCAAGCAACCACCAAGGATTGCCGCATGTGCCACACAGGAGCAAAACATACTCAACAAGTTGATTCGGTTGATGGCGGGCATGATTACTCGCATTGAGTCGTGGTGACACTCACTATCTAGACCATCGTTTGGGACGTTCGTGTGACATGCCGTAGCTGGTGACTTTCCCAGCTAGGGATTTACCGAGTTGAGATTTCGCTTGCACCGCGAAAACGCGCGTTTCACCTGTGCGCCGACGGGCGCGACAGACACGCCGACCGACCATGACGGATGTTGGCCCGCCGCGGACTTGCCGGTATGGCACGCGCTGCGCCACCGCGACCGGCGGGATTTCCGCCGCGACAGGCGAACCGGCGCAAGATGGGAACAGACTGAGATGACAGACCCGGCCCGCATGGACGTCGAACTGCGGATCCTCGACGACCGGCTCCACGGCTGGGGCCTGCCACGCTACCAGACCGACATGGCGGCGGGGCTCGATCTCCACGCCTGTATCGCCGAACCGCTGACGCTCCAGCCCCAGGCCCCCGCCGTGCTGATCCCGTCGGGCATCGCGGTGCTGATGAACGACCCCGGCATGGCCGCGATCCTGCTCGCGCGCTCGGGGCTCGGGCACAAGAAAGGGCTGATCCTCGGCCAGTCGGTCGGGCTGATCGACGCGGATTATTGCGACCAGATCTTCATCAGTGCGTGGCTGCGCACGCCGCCGGGCTCCGAACCGCTGGTGATCCAGCCCGGCGACCGCATCGCGCAGCTTGTCTTCGTGCCGATCCTGCGCCCCACCTTGCGCGTCGTCGACACTTTCAGCACCGGGACGACCCGTGGCCTCGGCGGCTTCGGTTCGACCGGCTATCGCGGCGCACCCGACGCGGGTTGATCGTTTCGAGCCTGTTTCGGTGTCCGTTGAACGCGCCACGGTGGAAAGTCGCGATGGAACGGCCGATATAACGCAGGCCCGTACGGGCAGATCGAAGGGACGATGATACTAGCCTTGCTTCTGATACAGGCGGAGCAGCCCCCCGCCCCGCCCCCCGCGCTCCCGTCCGACTGGTCGGCGATGATCCAGTTGCCGTATGTCGCGCCACGCCAGGTGACGCCGCAGGTGACGAACTTCGTCGCAGGCGAGATCGCCGCCGGCCGCTGCGCCACCGTACGCCCGTCCGACGGCCATTATGTCGTGCGCGTCGATGTCGCGACGCTGGTCGCCACCGACGGCACCGTCCGCCGGATCGTCCCGCACGCGATCGGCTGCCCGACGGTCGAGCAATATGCGGTCGGCCTCGTCACCGGCTTCGCGCGCGGCAACCTGATCCCGAGCGGTCGTGCGAGCGATACCTGGTATCGTACCGCGATCGTGTTCGACTGGCACCAATGAGCACGCTCGAAGACGCCGAACTCGATCGCTATGCCCGCCACATCGTCCTGCGCGAAGTCGGCGGCGCGGGGCAGTTGCGTCTGAAGGCGGCGAGCGTCGCGGTGGTCGGCGCCGGCGGAATCGGCAGCCCCGCGATCCAGTATCTCGCCGCGGCGGGCGTCGGCCGGCTGGTGCTGATCGACGACGATCATGTCGACCTGTCCAACCTCCAGCGCCAGACGCTGTTCGGCGACGCCGACGTCGGCACCGCCAAGGTGGCGGCGGCACGCGCCGCGGCCGAACGCATCACCCCGCACGTCACGATCGAACCGCTGCGGCAACGCCTCGACGCGACCAACGCCGCGACCTTGCTCGCCGGGGTCGATGTCGTGCTCGACGGCACCGACAGTTTCGCCACCCGCCTCGCGGTCGCCGATGCCGCGCATGCGCTGCGCATCCCGCTGGTCTCCTCCGCGGTCGGCCAGTTCGAGGGGCAGCTCGGGGTGTTCCGCGGGTGGGAGCCCGACAAGCCATGCTATCGCTGCTTCGTCGGCAACAGCGTCGACACCGCGGGCGACAGTTGCGCCGAACAAGGCGTGATCGGCGCGATGACCGGGGTGATGGGCAGCCTCGCCGCGCTTGAGGCGATGCGCAGCATCGTCGGCTTCGGTGAGGACAGCGCGGGCAAGCTGCTGCTGGTCGATGCGCTCGCCTTCCGTTTCCGCACGATTTTGTTGCCCAAGGACCCCGGATGCCCGGGTTGCGGCTAGCCCGGGCCTGAACGATCGCGGGTAACCCGGGGGGATGCAGCCTCCCCTTCCCCGTAAAATCCTCGTCATCTTCGGGACCCGCCCCGAGGCGATCAAGCTGTTCCCGGTCGTCGCGGCGCTTGCCGCCACGCCCGGGCTGCTGGTCCGTACCTGCGTTACCGCGCAACACCGCGGACTGCTCGACCAAGTGCTCGCGATCGCCGGGCTGACCCCCGATATCGACCTCGACCTGATGGAACCCGGCCAGTCGCTCGACCGGCTGACCACACGGTTGCTCGCCGCGCTCGGCGTGGTGATGGACGCCGAGCGTCCCGATCGCGTGATCGTCCAGGGCGACACCGCCACCGCGATGGTCGGTGCGCTCGCGGCCTATTATCGCAGGATCCCGGTGGCGCATGTCGAGGCAGGCCTGCGCTCGGGCGCGATTTATCACCCCTGGCCCGAGGAAGTG
Source organism: uncultured Stakelama sp. (assembly GCA_964575105.1). Classification (GTDB taxonomy): domain Bacteria; phylum Pseudomonadota; class Alphaproteobacteria; order Sphingomonadales; family Sphingomonadaceae; genus Sphingomonas. The sequence continues at coordinate 25,379 of CAZNQA010000023.1, read as the reverse complement.
AACCGCCGGATCGTCGCGCCGATCGCCGACCAGCATTACGCCCCGACCGAAACCGCCGCCGCCGCGCTCCGCCGCGAGAACATCGCCCCCGGCACGATCCACGTCACGGGCAACACCGTGATCGACGCGCTCCACGCGACCCGCGCGAAACTCGCCGCCGATCCGTCGCTCGCCGCCGGGCTCGATGAAATCGCGGAGCGTTTCGCCGGCAAGCGGATCGTCCTCGTCACCGCGCACCGTCGCGAGAATCTGGGCGGGAGCATGGAAAACATCGCGCGTGCGCTCGTGCGCATTGCCGGGCGGAGCGATACCGCGATCCTGTTCCCGGTCCATCCCAACCCCGACGTCGTCGCAGTGATGGACGCGCTGCTCGGCAAGCACGCCAATATCGCGCGGATCGCCCCGCTCGATTACCCGCACTTCATCCGCGCGCTCGATCTCGCGCATATCGTGCTCACCGATTCGGGCGGCGTGCAGGAGGAAGCCCCCGCGCTCGCCAAGCCCGTGCTGGTAATGCGCGAGACGACCGAACGCCCCGAAGGCGTCGAAGCGGGCACCGCGCGGCTGATCGGCACCGACACCGACCGGATCGTTTCCGAAATATCGACACTCATCGACGACGCGGCCGCGTATCGGGTCATGGCCCGCGCGCACAATCCGTTCGGCGACGGCCATGCGTCCGCGCGGATTGCACAGCATGTCGCCGATGGTTTCGGGCGGTGAACCCGCGAACCGGGTCGCCCCCTACCCGTTCGTTGCGAGCGAGGTCGAGAAACCCGGCACGACACGAGTTTCCCGATACCGCCCGAAACGAACGGAGCGGAACTCCGTCGTTAAGCCGAACCCTCAGACCGAAACCGCCTCCGCCGCCACATAGGCGCTCTCGGTCTCCTCGATCCACCCGCCGCCGATCACCCGGTCGCCGCCGTACAGCACCGTCGCCTGCCCCGGCGCGACGCCGTATTCCGGTGCATCGAACACGACCCAATCGCCTTCGCGCCGCGCCGGCACCGGCTTTGCGAGCGAGCGAACCTTGGCGGTCAGTGGGCCGTCATACCCGCCCCCGAGCCAGTTGATCCCGCTCAGCCGCGCCGCGCGTACCGCCAGCGCCGCACGCGGGCCGACGACGACCCGTCGCGTGTCCGCCTCCAGCCGGATGACGTACAGCGGTTCGGGCGTCCCGCCGATCTCGAGCCCACGGCGCTGCCCGACGGTGAAGTGGATCAGCCCCTTGTGCCGCCCGAGCACGCGCCCCGCCGCATCGACGATCTCGCCCGCGGTATCCGCCTCGGGGCGCAGCTTCTTCACCAGCGCGGCATAATTGCCGTCCGGCACGAAGCAGATGTCCTGGCTGTCGGGTTTGCCCGCAACCCCCAGCCCGAGCTGGGCGGCGATCTCGCGCACGCGGGTCTTGGGCAGGCCGCCCAGCGGGAAGCGCAGATAGTCGAGCTGCGCCTGGGTCGTCGCGAACAGGAAATAGCTCTGGTCGCGTGCCGGGTCGATCGCGCGGTGGAGTTCGGCCCCGGCCGGTCCCGCGACCCGCCGGACATAATGACCGGTAGCGAGGCAATCCGCCCCCAAATCGCGCGCAGCCGTCAACAAATCGGTGAATTTCGGTCCCATATTGCACTGAATGCACGGGATTGGTGTCCGTCCGGCGAGGTAATCGTCGGCAAACCGGTCGATCACCTGGTCACGAAACCGCGTCTCGTGGTCGAACACATAATGCGCGATCCCGAGCCGGTCGCACACCCCGCGCGCATCGCGAATGTCGCGCCCCGCGCAGCACGACCCCGCACGCCCGACCGCCTCGCCGTGATCGTAGAGCTGGAGCGTGATCCCGATCACCTCGGCCCCGCTGCGCCCCGCGAGCGCGGCGACGACCGAGCTGTCGACCCCGCCCGACATCGCCACGACGATGCGCTTGCCCGCGATGTCGGGCCCCAACTGGAAATCTGCGTCTGTCATGATGCGTCCAGATAGGCGTTCCGGGCCGGACATGCAAAATCGTCCGAAAATATTCCCGGGCTTTACGCGCCCTTTAAGACCTTCCCTCTACAACACCGGGACTCGCCTCTTGGAAGTACGTGTGTGGACCTGAGTTTTTCCCGATTTGAAGCAGACGTACAGGTCGTGGCGCTCCCGCCCGATCTGGCCGTGCTGATGGTCGGCGTGGCGGCGCGACAGGCGGCGAGCCCGACCGCGATGGTCCAGGCGCGGCTGCCGCGAATCCATCGCAGCGATCCGTTCGTCCCGGCGCACGGGGCGTTCAACCTTGCCGTCTGGGAAATGCTCGAAAAATGCGGCGAGCGGAGGAAGCCATGAACGCGCCGTTTACCCTGACGCTTTAGCGAGCGTTCAAGTCCACTGTTTAAGACCGTAACGATTGAAATGCCGGGGCCCCCCCGCCCCAACACGAGGTCCTTTAGAATGATCGAGAACCAGAAGATCCGCCCGGCCAAGGTGATCGGACCGCTTGGAGAGCCGCTCACGCTCGACTCGCTGCCCCCGCCCGAGACGACGCGCTGGGTCGTGCGCCGCAAGGCGGAGGTCGTCGCGGCGGTCAACGGCGGGCTGCTGTCGGTCGACGAGGTGTGCGAACGCTATGGCCTGACGGTCGAGGAATTCGCCGGCTGGCAGCGTGCGATCGATCGCTCGGGGATGCCGGGGCTGCGTGTCACGCGGATCCAGCATTACAAGTCGTTGTACGAGCGTCAGCAAAAATACTGATTGCCAAAGCGGTAACGCGCATTTCGCTCGAACCGGGGCCGGAACAAAATTCGCGGTTTGGGAGTCTTGCTTCCGTAAACCCGGACGTACCCGGGTAACGGAGGGTAACATGGTTGGACTTATCGTTTGGCTCGTCGTCGGTGGCGTGTGTGGTTGGCTTGCAAGCATGATCATGCGCACCGATGGCCAGCAGGGCATGGTGCTTAACGTCGTCGTCGGCATCATCGGTTCGGTGATCGCGTCGTTCCTGTTCGGTGCCGGCATCAACGAAGCCATCACCATCAACACGTTCATCTACTCGCTGATCGGCGCAGTAATCCTGCTAGCTATCGTCAACCTCGTGCGTCGCGGTACCGTTCGCTAACACCGAACCGTCCAACCGGACACGGCGGGCCGCTGGGGAAACCCAGCGGCCCTTTTCGTATTTATCGTTTTATTTCAACAGGAAGCGGACCGAAACGGTGACGCTGACCTGCGTTTCCCCGGCCGCGATCGGGGTCGACTCGCTGACCTTCATCCCGCGCGCCATGGCAAACATCGGCGGCTGCGGGTTCGACCCGTCGTTCGCGCCATTCTCGCTGATCGTCAAGATCCGCGCGACGCTCAGCCCGGCGGCCCTGGCATAAAGCTCGGCGCGCGTGCGTGCGATCTTGACTGCGTTTGCCCGCGCCTCGTCGAGCGCCGCATCGGGCTGGTCGAGCGACAGGGTCGGCCCGTCGATCTGGTTCGCCCCCTGCGCGACCAGCGCATCGAGGATCGCCCCCGACTTCGCGACGTCGCGGAAGCGGATCGAGACGCTGTTGCTCGCCTGATAGCCGGTGACCGCAGGTGGCTGGTTCTCGGCATAGCGATATTGCGGGTTGAGCGCGACGCTTGCGGTGCGGATGTCACGCTGCGCGACGCCTGCCTGCTTGAGCGCGGCGAGCACGCGGGTCATCCGCGTCGCATTCTCCGACAGCGCGGCGGCGGCGGTCTGCCCCTGCGTCACGACGCCGGCGCGGATCGTCGCGACATCGGGCACCCGCGTGGTACGCCCCTCGGCCGAAACGTCGAGCACTGTCGCATCGGGGAGGATCGTCGGCGCGGTCTGCGCCAGGGCGGGGGCGGCCATGCCCAGAACCGCTGGGGCCAGCAGCAACATCGTCGAACGCATCGTCATCTCCCAATATGCCAGGCAAACCGGCCCGGCGCAGCGCCCTGTTGCCAGCTTTGCCTGAAACGGGCGATGAACAATCGTAACGCTAGCGTATCCGCTCGGGGACCGGAGCCGGAGCATCGTCCGTAATCGCCGTACGCCGCTGCTGCCCCCAGCTTTCATGGCCGGTCAGGAACGCATGCCACCCCCACACCGCGCCGGCATGCCGCAAAAGCTGGAAACTGAACGGCTCCGCGATCGCCGCGACCAGCGCGGGGAGCAACGACAGGCCATCGCGCTGCCCGGTCCAGCGCTTGTAGATGCCAAGCGACCACAGATGGAAACTGAGGTCGATCACGATCTTGGCGACCATCACCCCGAGGATCGGCAGCGCGACCGCAAACCGCCCGGTCACGACCAGCCCGATCAGGATCGCGAACGCCGCGAGCCCGTAGATCGGTTGCAGCGTGTCGAGCGCCTTGACCGGAAGCATCGCAGTGCCGAGCCAGCCGAACCGGCGCGCGCCGACCATGTCGCGGTTCCAATATTGCGTCTGGAGAAACCCGCCGAACCAGCGCCGCCGCTGCCGTAGGAACGCCATCGGGCTCGCGGGCGCATCGGTCCGCGCAAGCGCCCCGCCGACCACGCGCACCCGCCAGTCATACCCGTGGTCGACCGCATGGCGGTGGAGCCGGTGAATCAGCTCGTAATCCTCGACCATGCAATCGGGGTCGAACCCGCCGACCGCGACCACCGCGTCACGTCGGAATGCCGCGAACGCGCCCGAGATCAGCAACAGGCTCCCCAATTGCTCCCACGCATGCCGCGACAGGAAATTGCGGACATATTCATAGCTTTGGAACCACTGAAACAGCCGTCCCTGCACGTCCGGCCCACAGATCGGCGCAAGCACGCCGGTTGCGGCAACAAGCTCGGGCTCGGCCGCGAACGCCGCGCGCATCGCGGCAATCGCCCCCGGTTCGAGCAGCGTATCCGCATCGACCGTCAGCACGACCGCGGTATCGATCTGCAGCATCGCGTCGTTCAGCGCGCGCGCCTTGCCGCCGTGGGGCAACCGCAGCCACCGTAGCGACGGCAGCACCGAAGACCGCTCGGTAATATCGCCCAATGCAGGCACCGCGAGCGCGTACCGCCGCGACAGCACCTCGGCGGTCGCATCGCTCGAGCCATCGTCCGCGATCAGGATCAGGTCGGGCGATTCCGCTTGCCCCGCAAGCCGATCGATCGCGGCGGCGATCACTGACGCTTCGTTATGCGCAGCGACGATCACGCCGAAACTCGGGGTTGGCGTGGTGGCCGAAGCAACGGGGGCATGGCGCAATCCGCGGATGTTCCACGCGGTGAATACCAACAGAGCGGTATCGTACAGGATATAGGCGATCCCGATCGACCAGACCGCCACCCCCTGCCGCAGGAAGGCCTGCACCAGCAAGGCAAGGAACAGCACCGGTCCCACGGCCCCGATCATCCGGCTGGCGAACGGAATCCGACGCGGGGTGTGCCGCGGCGACTCGACGACGAGCGTCTGGGCAAGGGAGATCATTCGGATGCGGATACCGATGGAGGATGAACGGTGGCTTACGCCGCTAGCGCACGATCGCTTGGACGGCTAGGGTTGATCCATGTTGTACGTTTAGGAGCGGTCGCTTGGTTCAACGCTATACCGGAATCGCGATGCTGCTCCACTGGATCGTCGCCGCGCTCGTCGTTCTCAACATCGCCCTTGCGTGGAGTTGGGACGGGTGGCTGCCCGATGCACAGGTCCGCCCGGCGATCGATCTGCACAAGTCGGTCGGCATCACGATCCTCGGCCTCGCGATCCTGCGGCTGCTCTGGCGGTTCGCGCACCGCCCCCCGCCCTTTCCGCGCGGCTATGGCCCGTGGGAGGCGCGTCTCGCGCACGGTACGCATTACATGCTCTATGCGATCCTGTTCGCGATGCCGCTGACCGGCTGGATCATGGATTCGGCCTACGAACATGCCGCCGCAACGCCGATGTACTGGTTCGGGCTGTTCCAGTGGCCGCGGCTCGGGTTCATCATGGCGCTCGATCCGGCGACCAAGAAGAGCGTCCATGACGGGTTCGGCGCGGCGCATGAGATCATCGCCTACCTCGTCTATGCGCTGTTCGCGCTGCATGTCGCAGGCGCGATGAAGCATCAATTGCTCGATGGCACCAAGGAACTCCAGCGGATGTGGCCCAGACGGTCCTGACCGTCGCCGCTTATTTCACACGGCGTTGCTCGAACACCGCTTTTGACAGCGCGACGTGGACGCCCTTGTTGCGATCGACCAGTTCGGTCACCTCGACATCCCCCGCGACGCTGAGCAGCATATAAGCGTCGTCGCGCGTCATGCCTTTCTCCGCGACGAGGAAGTCGATCATGTTGCGCAACGCCTTGCGCGTGGCGTTGCTCAGGTCGTCGTCAAACCCCATCGCGATATACTGGGTCGGCGTCTCCGCGCGCGGATAGGGTAACGCCTTGTGCTTGTGCAGGATGAACTGGAGCCGCCCGGTGAGCGAGGTCTCGAGCGCGGTGATGTCGACCTCGCCATTCCCCTGCGCCGCGTGGCCGTCGCCGACCTGGAACAATGCCCCCGGAGCGTAGACCGGGAGGAACAGCGTCGTCCCCTCGACCAGCGCCTTGTCGTCCATATTGCCGCCATTGATCGTCGGCGGCGCACTGTCGTAGCGCCCGAACGCCGGTGGCGGGGCGACCCCCATGCTGCCGAAGAAGGGATGCAACGGCACGGTGATCCCCGGACCGAACCGCCCAACCATCGCCTTGGTGTCGAGCGGGACGATCTTGGTGCGTGCGTAGGGGAAATCGTCGGTCAGGAATCCCACGCCATAGCGGAAGCCGTTATATGCATAAGGGATCGCCAGATCGACCTTGAGGATGCGGACCTCAAGTGTATCGCCCGGTTCGGCCCCGGCGATCGCGATCGGCCCGGTCAGGATATGCCCGCCCGGGCCGCGCTCGGACGCGGGCACTCCAGCATAGATTGCGCGCAATGCGGGTTCGACCTCGGCCGGGGCAACGCCAGCCTTTTCGAGCCCCGTAGGACTGTTGGTAATTAGCGTGTGAACGATGACCGTGTCGCCCGAGTCAATCGTCAGGACGGGTCTGGAGGTGGCATCGTAATGCCCCCAGGCGACGGTGGCAGGGGTCGCGGGCAACTCGACCGTCTTGCCTGCAAGAGGAGTTGCAACAACCAACCCCATAACTGCCGCCAGATACCGCATCCGCCTGTCCCCATTCCCTTTTCACTGTGAACGAGGATGGCGGATGCGGTGGTCAGCGTCCAGCCAGGATCGCCTCGATTGCTTCTGCCACGCCGTCGTCGGTGTTGCTCGCGACGACATGCGCTGCCTTGGCGCGGACCGGCTCGGGTCCCTGCCCCATCGCGTAGGAAATGGCCGCGCGCGCAAACATCGGCAAGTCGTTCGCCTGATCGCCGAACACCGCGATCTGGTCGAGCGGAACGACCATCGCCTCGGACAAGGCGGTCAACCCGTCGCCCTTATTCCCCGACAGCGGGGTGACGTCGAGGTAATAGGTCTGCGACTGGACGATCGTCGCCGCGTCGGCGAAGGCGTCCATCCGCTTGCGCAGGTCGATCAACAGATCGGGATCGTCGCTGACGAAGGTGATCTTGTCCGCCCGGTCGAGCAGGTCGGCAAAGTCCTGCGTGACGACCGGCTGCTGATTCGACGCGCGACGCTCGCTGTCGACATGGCTGCCAACGTCCGTCGTCGCATACCATTGGTCGTCCGCGAACACCCAGGTGTCGACCGCGGCACCTTCGGCCGCCGCCAGCGTCCCGTCGACGACCTTGCGGTCGATCCGGTCGGCCTTCAGCACCGTGCCGTCGCGCTTGAACAATGTACCACCGTTGAAGGCCCCCATCGGCGCGTCGATTCCGAGCGTTTCCGCGATTGGCATCATCCCGGAACGCGGACGCGCGCTGATGATACTGAAACCGATCCCGGCGGCACGCAGCTTTGCAACCGCAGCCTGAACGCCCGGGGTGACCTGCTTGGTGTTGTCCACTAGCGTACCGTCGACGTCGGAGACGACCAGCCGGATCTGCGTGGACTCGCTCACTGCGGCATCTCGACATGCCCGCCGAAGCCGAAGCGCATCGCGGACAACAGCTTGTCGCCGAACGTATGCTCGACCCGGCTGCGATAGCGCGCGAACAGCGCCGCCGAGAGGACGTAGACGGGGACCGCCTCCTCCATCGCCGCCTGGACGGTCCAATGCCCCTCGCCCGAGTCCGCGACATGGCCGGAGAACTTCGCGAGCGACTGGTCCTTTGCCAGCGCCGATGCCGACAGGTCGAGCAGCCACGACGAGATCACGGACCCGCGCCGCCACACTTCGGCAATGTCGGTCAGGTTGAGGTCGAACCGCTCGTCCTCGGGGAGCTTGTCGGACGCCTTGCCCTTGAGCACGTCGAAACCCTCGGCATAGGCCGCCATCAGCCCGTATTCGATGCCATTGTGGACCATCTTGACGAAATGCCCCGCACCCGCCGGTCCTGCATGAATATAGCCCTGCTCCGCGCGCGGGTCTTCCTGCTCGAGGTTGCGGTCCGGCGTGCGCGAAATCGTCCCCATGCCGGGCGCGAGCGCGGCGAGGATCGGGTCGATATGATCGACCGCGTCCTTGTCGCCGCCGATCATCATGCAGAACCCGCGCTCGAGCCCCCACACGCCACCCGACGTGCCGACGTCGACATAGCGGATGCCCTTCTCCGCGAGCATCTTGGCGCGGCGGATATCGTCCTTGTAAAAGCTGTTGCCGCCGTCGATCACGATGTCGCCAGACTTGGCGAAGCCGCCGATCGCAGCAACGGTCTCTTCGGTCGGCTCGCCCGCCGGGAGCATCACCCAGTAGATCGCCGGGCTGTCGAGCTTGCCCGCCATGTCCTCGAGCGAGGTCGCGCCGACCGAACCGTCACCGACGAGCTTCTGGACCGCAGCGTCGTCGCGGTCGAACACGACCGTCTGATGACCCGCGCGCATGATCCGGCGCGCGATGTTGCCGCCCATTCGGCCAAGGCCGATGATACCGATTTTCATGTCGCGCGCACTCCTGAGGGGATTCGGGAAAGAAACGTCCGCCCCGGAGACTTCCGGGACGGACGGCTAAACGTGCAAGGTCGCTTTAGGCTGCAACCGGATGCTTGGCAGCGATCGCGCCGAGCAGATCGTCGAACGCCTTGGAGAAGGAGGCGACGCCCTCGTCGACCAGTTCGTCCGTGACGCCGTCAAGATCGAGCCCGAGCCGTTCGGCCTCGGACAGGACATGGCGGGCACCCGCGATATCCTGCGTCAGCGTCTCGGTCGCGGTGCCGCGGAGGCGATACGCGTCGAGCGTCTTCGGCGGGATCGTGTTGACCGTGTCCTTGCCGATCAGCGAGTCGAGATACAGCGTGTCGGGATAATCCGGGTTCTTGGTCCCGGTCGATGCCCACAGCAGCCGCTGGACCTGCGCACCCTTGGCGGCAAGCGCCTGCCAGCGCGCCGACTTGATGAACTCCTCATACCACGCATACGCCATCTTGGCGTTGGCGATCGCGACCTTGCCCTTGAGCGACTTGGCCTCGTCACCGCCAACTCCCGCGTCAATCTTGTCGTCGATCTTCGAATCGATCCGGCTGACGAAGAAGCTGGCGACGCTGGCGATCCGTTCGATCGACTCGCCGCGCGCGACGCGCTTCTCGAGACCCTCGACATAGGCTTCCGCCACCGCCTGATATGCGCTCTGCGAGAACAGCAAGGTGACGTTGACGTTGATCCCGGCGTCGATCGTCGCCGCGATCGCGGGAACACAGGCGGGCGTACCGGGGATCTTGATCATTACGTTCGGCCGGTTGACCGCCTTCCACAGCTTCTGCGCCTCGGCGATCGTCCCGTCCGTGTCGTTCGCCAGATAAGGCGAGACCTCGAGGCTGACATAACCGTCCTTGGCATTCAGCCGGTCATAGACCGGGCGCAGCGTGTCCGCCGCCGCCTGGATGTCGAGGATCGCGAGATGCTCGTACCGGTCGATCGTCGGCGCGTCGGGGTTGGTCGTGTCATAGGCGGCGAGCTCGGCGTCATAGGCGTCGCCATGCCCCATCGCCTTTTCGAAGATCGACGGGTTGGAGGTCACGCCGGTCAGCGCGTCCTCGTCGACCATCTTCTGGAGGCTGCCCTCGGCGAGAAACTTCTTCTCGACGAAATCGAGCCAGACACCTTGGCCGAGTGCGGCCATGTCGTTGAGCTTGCCCATCAGTTCTTCTCCCGCAGTTCGGTGGCGAGCTTCACGATATTGTCGACCGTGAAGCCGTATTTGTCCTGAAGCTTGGTGATCGGCGCGGACGCACCGAAGGTCGACATGGTGACGGTCTCGCCGTCGAGCCCGACATAGCGATCCCAGCCGATCTCGCCCGCCATCTCGATCGCGATCCGCGCCTTGACGCTCTTGGGCAGGACCGACTCCTTATACGCCGCATCCTGCAACTCGTAACGATACCAGCTCGGCATCGACACGACGCGCGAGGCTACGCCATTTTCCTTGAGCTTCTCGTGCGCGGCGACCGCGAGCGACACTTCCGAACCCGTGGCGATCAGGATGACCTCGGGGTTCTCGTCGCCGTCGAGGACATAGGCGCCCTTTTTCAGACCATCGGCGCCTGCGTATTTGGTCCGGTCGAGCGTCGGCAGCGCCTGGCGCGAGAGCACCAGCGCAGTCGGGTGGCTGGCGTCCTCGACGATCGCGCGCCATGCGGCGGCGACTTCGTTTGCATCGCCCGGACGGATCGTGTCGAGCCCCGGGATCGCGCGGAGCGTCGCGAGATGCTCGATCGGCTGGTGGGTCGGGCCGTCCTCGCCAACGCCGATCGAGTCATGCGTGAACACCCAGACCGAGCCGACTTCCATGATCGCCGACAGGCGGATCGGTGCGCGCATGTAATCGCAGAACACCAGGAAAGTGGAGCCGTAACCGCGCAGGTGCGACAGCGTCATGCCGTTGACGATCGCGCCCATGCCATGCTCGCGTACGCCGAAGTGGAAGTTGGTCCCGCCGTAATTGTCCGCCTCGAACGAGGGCGCACCCTTGATGTCGGTCTTGGTCGACGGCGCAAGATCCGCGGAACCGCCGAGCAGCCACGGCAGCTTGGGCGCAATCGCATTGAGCACCTTGCCCGATGAATCGCGCGAAGCGACGCCCTTGGCATCCGCCTCGAAGACCGGAATATCGGCATCCCAGCCGTCCGGCAGGCTGTCCGACAGCATCGAATCGAGCATGTTGGCGAGCTCGGGATGCGCTGCGCGATACTCGACGACCTTGGCTTCCCACTCCTGCCGCAACGGGCCGGCGCGGTCCATCATCGACGCCTTGAACCGCTCGGCAACACCTTCGGGGACGTAGAACTGCTTGTCCTCGGGCCAGCCATAGGCCTGCTTGGTCAGGCGGACGTTGTCGACGCCGAGCGGCTCGCCGTGGGCCTTTTCGCTGCCCGCCTTGGGGCTGCCAAAGCCGATCACCGAATGGACGACGATGAAGGTCGGCTTGTCGGTGGTCGCCTTGAACGTCTCGAGCGCCGCGCTCAGTGCCGCCGTGTCGTTCGCATCGTCGACGTGGATGACGTTCCAGCCATACGCCACGAAACGCGCACCGACGTCCTCGTCGAACGCGAGCGCGGTGTTGCCCTCGATCGAGATATGGTTGCTGTCGTAGATCCAGCACAGGTTGGACAGCTTGAGATGCCCGGCGACCGAAGCGGCCTCGGCAGTCACACCCTCCATCATGTCGCCGTCGCCGCACAGCGAATAGACATCATGGTCGAACAGCGTGAAGTTCGGCTGGTTGAACTTGGCCGCGAGCCAACGCTCGGCGATCGCCATGCCGACCGAATTGCCGCAACCTTGGCCAAGCGGGCCGGTGGTCGTCTCGACGCCCGTGGTGTGGCGATATTCGGGGTGGCCCGGGGTCTTCGAATCGAGCTGGCGGAACTGCTCGAGGTCGTGGAGGCTGAGTGCAGGCTTGCCGGTCTTGTTGCCCTCGGCATCGATTTCCTCGATCCCGGCGAGGTGGATCAGAGAATAGAGCAGCATCGACGCATGGCCGACCGACAGGACGAAGCGATCGCGGTTGGGCCAGTCGGGCGTGGTCGGATCGTAGCGCAGGAACTTGGTCCACAGCGTCTGGCCGACCGGCGCGAGCGCCATCGGCGTGCCGGGGTGCCCGGAATTGGCGGCCTGCACCGCATCCATCGAGAGCGTGCGGATCGTGTCGATCGCGAGGCGGTCGGCGCTGCCGTCTTCGTGGACGCCGGTCGCGGCGGTTTGGGTCTGGGTATCGGCCATGAAGGGGGTTCGCCTTATCGTTTCGCCGTAAACGCTTGCGCGTCGGTCGGGTTGCGGTGGTGGATGGGCTTTAATCCGCAGGCGCGTCGCGTTCCAGTCGCGTAACGACGCCACGTTCGGCTATATAGGTAGTGGAGACCTGGCTGAGAAACAGGCCGTGGCCGAGTACGCCGGGAATTCCGCTGATTCCAATGTCGAGCCGGGCATGATCCGCGTCGACCGGAAAGCGGCAGTCGAGCACGATGTTGCCCTGGTCGCTGAGGAAGCCAGCGCGCAGGGTCACGCGGGCGCCAAGCCGCGTGAGCTGCGCCGCGACGAATGCCTCGGCGAACGGCAGGACCTCGACCGGGATCAACGCCGCCCCGATCGCGGCGACTTGCTTGGACGAATCCGCAATCACGATCATCTGCTTGCTCGCGCTCGCGACGACCTTCTCGCGCAGCATCGCGCCGCCCGCCCCCTTGATCGCGCGGAACCGCGAATCGATCTCGTCCGCGCCGTCGATGGTCAGGTCGATCTCTGCGGGTAAATCGATCAACAAGATTCCCGCCGCGCGCGCCAGCGCCTCGCTCGCGAGGCTGGTCGCAACCGCACGAATATCCAGCCGGCGCTCCCCGAGCGCGGTGATCGCGAACGCGGCGGTCGATCCCGTCCCCAGCCCGACCACCATCCCGGCGCGGACTTCCTCGATCGCGGCGAGCGCAGCGGCGCGTTTGTCCGACTCGTTCATGGCCGCTGCCTTAGCACCGCGACCGTCGCCGGGAACCCCGTGTTCCCCACCGGGGCATATTTCTGCTGGCCCCTCGCGCGCGAGCAGGGCAAAGCGCGGACCCATGTTCGAAAAGATCCTGGCCACGCTCGCCACCTTCACCATCTGGGTCATTTCCAGCGGAGGCTATGTCGGCATCGCCTTGCTGATGGCGATCGAATCGGCGTGCATCCCGCTCCCGTCCGAGATCATCATGCCGTTCGCGGGCTATCTCGTCTCGATCGGGCGGTTCAACCTCTACTGGGCGGCGACCGCAGGCGCGATCGGGTGCAACCTCGGGTCGATCGTCGCGTACGAAATCGGCAAGCGCGGCGGTCGCCCGCTCGCCGAACGCTGGGGCCGTTACCTGCTGATCGGCCCGGGCGAACTCGACACCGCCGACCGCTTCTTCGCGCGGTTCGGCAGCATCGCGGTGTTGATCGGACGTCTGCTCCCGGTGGTTCGCTCGTTCATCGCGTTCCCGGCAGGCGTCGCGCGGATGCCGCTGATCCCGTTCCACCTCTACACTTTCCTCGGGTCGTGGCCGTGGTGCTTCGGGCTCGCCTGGGTCGGCATGAAGCTCGGCGACAAATGGAACAGCGACCCGCGCGTCAAGGCGGCGTTCCACAGCGCCGATCTCGTGATCGGGATCGTGCTGATCGCCGCGGTCGCCTTTTACATCTGGCACCGCGTCCGTGGCTTGAAGCGGCACTGATCCATCCCGACATCCATTTGTACAGGCGCGCGTAGCTTATCCGGTCAGGCCGGTCGCCCGCGCCTCGTCGAAAGGTCCGCTGCGATGCTCAAGCCCGTTCTCTTTACCGCCGCCTGTCTCGGCGCGGTCACCTTCGTCTTCGCCGGCGGCGCTGCCCAGGCCGAACGCGCCGTCCCGATCCCCGCCGCCGTCGCCGACGTCACCGGTGCAACCGCCCCGCAGACCGCGGTCTTCGCGGGTGGCTGCTTCTGGGGCATGGAAGCGGTGTTCGAGCATGTGAAGGGCGTGCGTCAAGTCACTGCCGGTTACGCCGGCGGCACCCGCGATACCGCGACGTACGATCAGGTCTCGACCGAGACGACGCGTCATGCCGAGGCGATCCGCGTCGTCTACGATCCCGCCAAAGTCAGCTACGCCACGCTGCTGCGCGTCTATTTCTCGATTGCGCACAACCCCACCGAGCTCAACCGCCAGGGCCCCGACAGCGGAATCAGCTATCGCTCGGCGATCTTCCCGCAGAACGCCGCGCAACGCGGCGTGGCGGCGGCGTATATCGCGCAGCTCGGCAAGGCGCGGGTGTTCCCCAAGCCGATCGTCACCAAAATCGAGACCGGCGCGTTTTTCCCGGCCGAGGCGTATCACCAGAACTTCTACGACCGGAACCCTAACCACCCGTATATCGTGACGTTCGACAAGCCGAAAGTCGCCGCGTTCCGCGCGGGGTTCCCGCAACTGGCAAGCTGAGGGGGTGGGCGTACCGCTCCGCCTCTCCTTCCCCGGCGAAGGCCGGGGCCAAGTAGCGAAACGGCCAAATATGTACCGCTGCGCTTGGTTACGTAGGCCATCTCGACTGGGCCCCGGCCTCTGCGGGGAAGGTAATCGGGAGCAAGCAACCCCTAAGCTGCGAGCCGAAACCGCAGCAGCCGGTCCTCAATCGGAATCAGCGCTTCCGCTCCCTTCCCGACCGCGCGAACGATCTCGGGATGCTGCGCATCAAGCCCGCCGGTCAGTGCGCCGAACGCCGGGAGGATGAGCTTGGTCGGCGTCGCGACGAAGCACCGCCGCGAGACATTCTGCCCGCGAACGCGCAGTCGCAGCTTGGGATGGAAATGACCCGAAAGCTCGGGTCGATCGTCGCGCGGGTCGGCCTCGTGCCGCAACACCAGTCCGTCGACCACCGCCTCGTCCACCACCGCGCCGCCACAACGATCGACCATCCCGCTGTCGTGATTGCCCGTGATCCACGTCCAGCGCGTCGCGCCGGTCAGCGCGCGCAGCCGCGCCTGCGCCTGCGCGGGCAAGCGATCGCATCCCTCGTCGTCGTGGTAGCTGTCACCCAGGCACCAGATTTCGGTCGCGCCCGTCGTGGCCACGTCCTGCTCGAGCGCCTCGAGCGTCACGAGCGAATCATAGGGGGGAAGCATCTGTCCGCGCTGCGCGAACCAGCTCGCCTTCTCGAAGTGCAGGTCGGCCACCAGCAACGCCCCGCGCCGCGGCCAGAACAGCGCGCCGCTACGGAGTGCTAGCAAATCGTGACCGGCGAACGAAAAGGGAACCATATCGGGTGCTATGACTTAAGGTTACGCTTCATGCAACGTTCACGAAAGCGCTTGCGCTGAGGGACCACAAGCGTAAAGCGCGCCGTCCTTATTGGCAGGTCGCCTTATTATCATGTCCGTAGCCACCGCCACGCCCACTACCGCAAGCCCCCATGGCGCGACACCGCATCCGGCGCTGTTCGCGCTGACGATCGGCGCGATCGGGGTTGTCTTCGGCGATATCGGCACCAGCCCGCTCTACGCGTTTCGCGAGGCGCTCGAACTCACCGGCAAGGACGGACTCGATCCGGGCGAGATCCTCGGCGTGCTGAGCCTTGCGATCTGGTCGCTGATCCTCGTCGTCACGGTCAAATACGTGATCTTCCTGATGCGGATGGACAATCAGGGCGAAGGCGGCGTCCTCGCGCTGACCGCGCTGGCCCGCCGTGCGCTTGGCAAGCGCTCGCTGATCGCGCTGGTGCTCGGGTCGGCGGGTGCCTCGCTATTCTATGGCGATGCGATCATCACGCCTGCGCTGTCGGTGCTGTCCGCGGTCGAGGGGCTCAAGACGATCCCGGGGATGGAAACCGTCATCGATGAACAGGTGATCCTGTCGATGACGATCGTCATCCTGATCGCGCTGTTCGCGATCCAGAGCCGCGGTACCGCGAGCGTCTCGCGGCTGTTCGGCCCGGTCTGCCTCGTCTGGTTCCTCGTGCTCGGCGCGCTTGGGCTGTGGCATATCGCCGACGAGCCCTCGATCCTTCGGGTCGTCTCGCCGCATTACGGCGCGCTGTTCCTGATCCACCACGGCGTGACCGGGCTGTTCGTGCTCGGCGCGGTGTTCCTCACCGTGACGGGCGCAGAAGCCCTGACTGCCGACATGGGGCATTTCGGGCGGCTTCCGATCCGGATCGGCTGGTTCGCGCTCGTTTTCCCGTGCCTCATCTGCAATTACCTCGGTCAGGGTGCATTCGCACTCAATGCGCTCGAGGCCGCAAAAGCGGCGGGGCAGCCGTTCCATAACCAGGACTGGTTCTTCCTGATGGCCCCGGCCGGGCTCCGCCCGTATCTGATCGTGCTGGCGATGGCGGCGACGGTGATTGCCAGCCAGGCGGTCATCACTGGTGCCTATTCGCTGACCCAACAGGCGATCCAGCTCGGGCTCCTCCCCCGCCTCCGCATCCGGCAGACTTCAGCAACGCAGGCAGGGCAGATCTACCTCCCCTCGATCAACTGGTTGCTGCTGTTCGGCGTGCTGATCCTCGTCGTCCAGTTCCGCACCTCGTCCGCGATGGCGGCAGCGTATGGCATCGCGGTGACCGGCACGATGGTCGTCACCACGCTGCTCGCATACATCGTCGTGCGGCATCGCTGGAGCTGGAGCCGCCCGGTCGCGCTCGCGGTGATCCTGCCGTTCCTGACGCTCGACCTGATCTTCTTCGGCGCGAACATCCTGCGCGTGATCGAAGGCGGCTGGGTGCCGCTGGTGGTCGCAGGCGGGATCGGGCTGGTGATCTACACCTGGAACCGAGGGCGCGGGATCGTCCGCGCGTTCGAGGCGCGTCAGAGCGTGCCGCTGACCGATCTCGCCGCCGCGCTGGCGAAGCGTCCGCCCGAGCGGGTCGAGGGGACTGCGGTGTTCCTCACCGCCAACCCCGACAGCGCGCCGGGCGCGTTGCTCCACAATCTCAAGCACAACAAGGTGCTCCACGAGAAGAACCTGATCGTCAGCATCCGCACCGCCGACCGCCCCTCGGTCGCCCCCGAGGAGCGCGCCGAGATCCGTCAGGTCGACCCGAATTTCACGATCGTCGTGTTACAATACGGGTTCATGGAATCCCCCGACGTGCCGCGCGACCTCGGGCTGGAGGCGACCTCGCACAAGAAGGTGCTCAACCCCGCCAAGACGAGCTATTTCATCGGGCGCAACACGATCAAGCCCGCGGCGGACCAGGGCATGCCGCTCTGGCAGGACCGGATCTTCATGTTCCTCCAGCGCAACGCTAGCGACCCGACCGACTTCCTCAAGATCCCGCCGGGCAAAGTGCTTGAGCTGGGCGAACAGGTTACGGTTTGAAAATGGCAACAGCCTAGTCGACAGGAGACTCATGTCCCAAGACTACGACCACGGCAGGCGCGATGGCCTTCGTCTCGCGCTCGCCATCCTCTCGGCGGAAGAAGGCAAATGGGCCGCGCTGCTCGGCGAAAGCAAGTCGTGGCGGACCAACCAGATCCGCGAAGTCCGCCACAAGACGTTGCAGGTCGCGCAGAAGCGGGTCCAGACCGTGCTGAACCGCCTCTCGCCGAAAGAGGACACCGGCATCAGCGACGAACTCGCCGCTGCGCTCGATATCGCCGGGCTTTGATTAGCCTGCGTATGCCTTGACCACGTCGAACAGATAATCCCGTCCGTCGTACAGCGACTTGACGTTCATCCGCTCGTTGAGCCCGTGCGCACGGTTGATATCCGCGCCGATGAACAGCCCGGGGACGCCGTAGACCGGGATCCCGATCGCCTCGAAGAAGATCCCGTCGGTCGCGCCGGTCGACATCAGCGGCAGGATTGCGGTGCCGGGGAAATGCTTCGCCGCAACCGCCTTCGCCGGTCCCAGGATCTTGGGGTCGAGCGTCGGCGGCACTGCGGTCGGGCGCACCGGCTGGTTCGCAGTGACCGTCACCTTGGCTCCAGCGAGCGCCTTCAGCTTGGCAAGCGTTGCGTCGACCGTCTCGCCCGGGAAGATCCGGCAGTTGACGTTCGCGGTCGCGCGCTGCGGCAGCGCATTCTCGGCATGCCCGGCGTTGAGCAGCGTCGCGACGCAGGTCGTGCGAAGCATCGAGTGATAGGTCTTGTTCGCGCTGACCACCGCATTCGCCTCGGCATCGGCGGGGTTGGTGAGCAGCCGCTTGATCGCGTCGCCCATTGGCCCCGGCTGTGCCGCCGCATTGCCTGCAAAGAACGCACGCGTCGTGTCGGTGAAGCGGATCGGGAATTCATACCCCTGCACTGCCTTCAGCGCATCCGACAGCTGATAGATCGCATTGTCGGGGGTCGGTTGCGAACTGTGCCCGCCCGGGTTGGTGGCGAGCAGCGTGAAGTTCTGCGCGGCCTTCTCGCCGACCTGGAGGAACAGCGTCTTGCGCTCCCCCTCCTCGGTCAGCAGCCCGCCGCCGCCTTCGTTGAGCGCGAACTCGGCAGCGATCAGCTCGGGCTTGTTCTTCGCGAGCCATTCCGCGCCGTTGAACGCAAAGGTCGTTTCCTCGCCACAGGTCAGAGCGAGCTTGATCGTGCGTTTGGGGCGATACCCGCTGGTCTTGAACCGGATCATCGCATCCGACCAGATCGCCGCCTGCGCCTTGTCGTCGGTGCTGCCGCGCGCGTAATAATAGCCGCCATCCTCGACCAGCTTGAACGGGTCGCGCGTCCAGTCCTCGCGCTTGGCCTCGACCACGTCGATGTGCGCGAGCAGCAGCATCGGCTTCGCGCGCGGATTGCTGCCCTTCAGGATCGCCACGAGCCCGCCTTCCTTGGGGTGATCGGGGACCGAGAAATAGGTCAGGTCGGCATCAGCATAGCCCGCCGCCTTCAGCCGCGCGCCGATCTGCGCCGCGGCTTGCGTGCAACTTCCCGAAGACAGCGTGGTGTTGGTCTCGACCAGTTCCTTGTAGACCTCGAAGAACGCCTTCTGGTCGGGCCGGTCCTGCGCCGCGGCGGGCGAAAGCCCCGCCCCTGCTGCCGTCGTGCCGAGTAGGATCGCCAGAGTGATCGCGCGCATGGTGCCCCCTGTTTGGTTCTTCCGCGAGGCTAGCGCAGTATCCGGCGAACGCAACGGGGTGCGTGGCGCCCCGCCCAAATCCCGCGAACATGGGCGGCACCATCAGCGCGCAGGCGCAGCCCTCGGTCGCGCAAGATGCAGCTCGCGATTGGCGAAGTCGATCCGCGCCCGCCCGAACAGACGAAGCGCGTCCATCCCGAGCAGCAGGGCCGGACGGTCCGCCAGCCCAAGCCGCCGGAACGGCGCTGCGTCGGAAAAGGCGATCGGCAGGTTGGCCAGCCCGATCTCCCCGATATGAACGCCGGTGACGATGCCATAGTCCGCGTCGAGCATCGCTCCGGTGACGCTCAGCAGGCGGACCGACGGCAACGCTCCGCTGCCGCGTCCGACCAGCCGCCGCAACGCGCTGTTGCCCATGCTCACGACCGAGCCGGTATCGATCACCACCCGGATCCGCCGCCCGTAATAGACCGCATCGGTGACGACGAGCTGACCGAGGACGTTCTTGGCCCGAATGACGATATCGTCGGGGCCGAACGTCTCGCGGCGGGTTCGTCGGGTTGCCGCGGTGACGGTCATCACGTTGCGCGCGAAATCGATGTCCACCGCCTTTCCCTGCAACGTATCGATCCCGACGAGACCAGCCGCGCCGAGGTTGCGGGTGTACAGCACCGGTGCCTCGATCCGTGTCGCGGTGAGGTTGGCACCGTTGCGCGGCGTTCCGACGAGGATCTGCGGCACGACGACGGTCGGCACGGCCTCCGTCCCCGCCATCGCGGTCACCCGCACGATCGGACCCGGCGCGAGCGCCAAGGCCGTCGCAAGCTCGCGCGACACGACAGTGCGTTCCGATCCGGTATCGACGATGAAGCGATACGGACCGGCCGTGCCGATCGTGACCGGAACGGTCATGCGTGTCTCGTCGAGTCCGAACGCGAGTTCGTCCTGCGGGGAGAGCGGCGGGTTTTGCTGCGCGTTTTGCTGCATCGGCGGCTGCAGCACAGCCTGTCCGGTTTCACCCGCTGCGACCAGAGAAACCGCCAGGAACAGTGCCGGAAACATGCCCGCCACGCTACGCCTGTTCCCCCGCGTCAACAAGCCACGGCTAATCGAGCCGCATCGCTTCCTCCGCAAGCGCCTCGGCTTCTGCAAGCAGCGCGTCGTCGGACATGCCCTGGGCAACTTTCTCGCGGCCGATCAACGTCAGCACCGGGACCGCGAGCGGCGAGATCCGCGGCAGATCGACGTGCAGCATCGTCTCCGCCGCGCGATCGAGCAGGCTGGCGAGCCGCCCGACGTCGGTCATCCGCGCGCGGGCGTCCGCCCATGCCGCCTGCAGCAGGATATGCGCCGGCTCGTATTTGCGCAGGACGTCGTAGATCAGGTCGGTCGAGAAGGTCACCTGTCGCCCGGTCTTGCGCTTCCCCGGAATCTGCCGCTCGACCAGCCCGCCGATCACCGCGACCTCCCGGAACGCACGCTTGAGCAGCGCGGATTGCTGCACCCATTCGACGAACTCATCCTCCAGGATGTCGGGCGAGAACAGCGTGGCGGGATCGGTGATCGGATCGAGCCCGAAGCACGCCAAAGCATAATCGTTCGAGACGAAACCGATCGGGCGCAGCCCCTGCGTCTCCATCCGCCGCGTGATCAGCATCCCGAGCGACTGGTGCGCGTTCCACCCCTCGAAGCTGTACGCGACCATGTAATGCCGCCCCTCGCGCGGGAAGGTCTCGACCAGCAACTCCCCGGGGCGCGGCATGGTCGAGCGCGCCTGCTGCGCCTCGAGCCATTCGCGCACGTCGTCGGGGAACCGCGGCCATTCGGTCGGGTCCGCCAGAAACCCGCGGACCCGGTTGGCAAGATTGGTCGATAGCGGCATGCGCGATCCGCCATAGCTCGGGATTCGCGCGGGCCGCGCGGTCGCGCGCACGACCAGATCCTCGGTATCGATCCGTTCGACCTCGAGGCTCATCCCCGCAAAGAAAAAGGTGTCCCCCGGGCTCATCGTCGCGGCAAAGGCTTCCTCGACCCGACCAAGCGTCCGGCCGTTCTTGAACCGGACACTCAGCATCGTCGCCTCGACGATGATCCCAGCGTTGAGCCGATGCTGCGCAATGAACCGCGGGTGTGTGATCCGCCACGTCCCGTCCGCGTCCTGTGTCAGCCGCTTGAACTTGTCATAGGCCTGCAGCGCATAGCCGCCGTCGCGAATGAAGCCGAGGACCTGGACGAACGTCTCCTCGGTCAACGCGGAATAGGGCAAGGCCGAGCGGATCTCGTCGAGCAGCCGCGCCTGATGGAACGGTGCCGCGCAGGCGCACGCCATGACGTGCTGCGCCAGCACGTCGAGCGCGCCCATGCGAAAAACATCCTCATCCAGTTCGCCCGCCTCGACCGCGTCGAGCGCGGCACGCGCCTCGAGATATTCAAACCGATTGCCCGGGACGACGATCGCCTCCGACGATTCATCGAGCCGGTGGTTCGAGCGCCCGATCCGCTGAAGCAGGCGCGACGACCCCTTGGGAGCGCCCATCTGGATCACGCAATCGACATCGCCCCAGTCGACCCCAAGGTCGAGGCTGGCGGTCGCGACCAGCCCACGAAGCTTGCCCGCCGCCATCGCCCCCTCGACCTTGCGCCGCGCCTCGAGGCTAAGCGACCCATGATGGACTCCGAGCGGAAGGTTCATCGCATTGGCCTTCCACAGATCCTGGAAGATCAGCTCGGCAAGCGCCCGGGTGTTGCAGAAGACGATCGTGGTCTTGTGCGTCTCGATCTCCGCGATCACCTGCTCGGCGGCATAGCGCCCCGAATGGCCCGACCACGGAATTCGTCCCTCGGGCAGCAAAATCGCGATGTTCGGCGGCGCACCGGGATCGCCCTTCACCAGCCGGACCGTATCGATATCGCCGTCGGGCGCGAGCCACGCGCGATAGCCATCGGGATCCGCCACGGTCGCCGACAGTGCGACGCGACGCAGTCCCGGAGAAATCGTCTGGAGCCGTGCCATGCCAAGCGACAGCAGATCGCCCCGCTTGCCGGTCGCGAAGGCGTGAACCTCATCGACGACGATCGTGCGCAATCCCGCGAACATCGTCGCGGCGTCCGGGTAGCTCAGCAGGAGACTGAGCGACTCGGGCGTTGTCAGCAGAATCTGCGGCGGACGGATCCGCTGGCGCGCTTTGCGATCGCTGGGGGTGTCCCCGGTGCGGGTCTCGATCCGGATGTCGAGGCCCATCTCCTCGACCGGGGCAAGCAAATTCCGCTGGATATCGACCGCGAGCGCCTTGAGCGGCGAGACGTAGAGCGTGTGTAGGCCTTCCCCCGGCATCTCGATCAATTCGGCCAAGGTCGGCAGGAAGCCGGCGAGCGTCTTCCCCGCGCCGGTGGTCGCGACGAGCAACCCGTGCGCGCCGGCGCGCGCGACGTCGAGCATGTCGAGCTGGTGCCGTCGTGGTGCCCAGCCCTTGGCAGCGAACCAGTCGGTCAGGACGGCGGGAAGAGACGACGCAGGTGGAGGCACTTGCACCATATGGGGCGTGCCGCGCGGCGCGGCTAGGATCGAATTGGCGGGACCCCGCCGGACGTCCCTCGATCGCCGATACCGTCAAGCGCTACCGTGCCCGCGCCCAGGCAAGAGGCAAGGTAACGGTGTGCCGCACCTACCGCAGCACGGGCTCTACCGTCAGCGACCCGGCGGGCAACGGGACGCATATCTCGGCCGCGGGTGCTTCTCCCGAAAGCCAGCCCGCCCAGTCGCGCCGTTCGACGATCACGATCTGGCGGTCGTGATACGATACGATGTCCGGTCCCGGCGGGCAGGTCAGCATCGTGAAGGCCTCGCCGACCGCAGCGTGTTCGCGCCACAAGCCGGCGATACCGAACCACGCCTCGCCAACCTTGCTGAAGGACCATTTATCCTTCTTCTTCTGCCGCGGATCGGCCGGAGCGGTAAATTCGTAGAACGCGTCCGCCGCGATCAGGCAGCGGCCCTGCGCTGCGCTGTTGCGGAACTCACGACCGTCCGAGCGATAGTTATAAAGCGGCTTGCCGGTCGGGCCGGGCCAGCTCCAGCGGCGCATGACCCCTTCCGCGGCAAATGCGGCATCGTCGCCAGCGGCGCTGGCGCGCACGATCAAGGTCGTATCGGTGATACGGAAACTGTCGATATCCGCGAGATTTGGCAGCGCCTCGGGGAAACGCAGCGGGATCCGTAACGCGGCGAAATCATCACGGATCAGGCCAAGCGCGATCCGGCGGGCTGCTTCATTGCACATGGCCAGGATCCTAGGACACCCGCGTCCGAAAGCAAAACGCCACCCCGGCACAGCCGGAGTGGCGTTGCATTCAGGCTGGTGCGCGCAACCGTATTGCCGCGCGCCGGCGCCTCAACGAACCGCGGCCGCCTCGTTCGCGACGACTTCGCCCCGCTGTTCCGGGGTCATCGCCTGTGCGTTGACGTCTGCTGCGCGGATCGCATCGGCGCGCTCGTCGGCGGTCTTGCGCTCGGACTTGGCGGCGGCCTGAAGGTTCTCGGCCTGCGCTTCCATTGCGTCGGCGCGGTTATCGGCGGCCTTCTCGACCTGCTTAGCGAGCTTGCCGTCGCCATTACCGCCGCATGCGGCGAGCGGAAGCGCCAGTGCGGCCAGCGCGAAGAACATCGTCTTTTTCATCGGTGAATCCCTGTTACCCGTGCTTGTAATCGGCACGGACGGGAGAACCGGCGGCACGGAAATTCGTTCCGCCCCCGCATCGGGGCAGGTCGTCGTGTCCGACCTGCCCCGCGCAGCACGGCTCAGACGTGGATCGCCTTGCCGCGAACCGCCATCGCGGCTTCCTTCATCGCCTCGGCATGGGTCGGATGTGCGTGGCAGGTGTAGGCGATGTCCTCGCTGGTTGCGCCGAATTCCATCGCAACGCCCGCTTCCGCGATCATCGTGCCGCCGACGCTGGCGATCGCCCAGACGCCGAGCACGCGATCGGTCTTGGCATCCGCGATCACCTTCACGAAGCCATCGGGCTCGTGGTTGGTCTTGGCGCGGCTGTTGGCGGCCATCGGGAACTTGCCGA
>CAZNQA010000023.1:0-1178 GCA_964575105.1 uncultured Stakelama sp. | reverse complement strand
TCGGGCTCGTGGTTGGTCTTGGCGCGGCTGTTGGCGGCCATCGGGAACTTGCCGACCTTGACCTCGGTGACCTTCTCGCGCGCGGCTTCCTCGGTCAGGCCGACGCCTGCGATCTCGGGCCAGGTGTAAACGACCGACGGGATGACGTCGTGATTGACGATTCCGGTGAGGCCGCCGATGTTCTCGGCAACCGCAATACCCTCATCCTCGGCCTTGTGCGCGAGCATCGGGCCGGGGATGACGTCGCCGATCGCCCAGATACCGGGGACCGACGTCTGGAAGCGGTGATCGGTCTCGACCTGCCCGCGCGCGTTGGTCGAGAGACCCGCGGCTTCGAGGTTAAGCCCGTCGGTATTGGGACGACGCCCGATCGACACGAGCACGGTATCCGCCTCGATCGTCTCGGGTGCGCCGCCAGCAGCGGGCTCGACCGTGATCGTCGCCTTTTCACTCTCGACGGTCACGCCGGTGACCTTGGTCGACAGCTTGAACTCGATCCCCTGCTTCTTGAAGATCTTGTTCGATTCCTTGCGAATCTCGCCATCAAAGCCGGGGAGGATCTGGTCGAGATATTCGACACAGGTGACCCGCGCGCCAAGCCGCTTCCACACCGAGCCGAGCTCGAGCCCGATCACGCCGCCACCGATGACGACCATATGCTCGGGCACCTTCGCCAGTTCGAGCGCGCCAGTCGAATCGACCACGACCTTCTGGTCGACCGTCACGCCCGGCAGCGGGGTCACCGACGAGCCAGTCGCGATCACGATATTCTTGGCACGGTAGGTCTGGCCCGCAACCTCGACGCTGTCCTTGCCGGTGAAGCTCGCCTGGCCCTTGAGCCATTCGACCTTGTTCTTCTTGAACAGGAAGGCGACGCCCGCGGTAAGCTGCTTCACCGCATCGCGGCGCTGCGCGTGCATCGTGTCGAGATCGAGCGAGACGTTATCCATCTTGATGCCGAGCTTGGCCATCATGCCGCCCTTCGCGTCGGCATAGAATTCGGACGCGTGGAGCATCGCCTTGGACGGGATACAGCCGACGTTGAGGCAGGTGCCACCAAGCGTCTCGCGGCTTTCCACGCACGCCGTGCGCAAGCCCAACTGCGCCGCACGGATCGCCGCGACGTAGCCGCCGGGTCCGGCACCGATGATCAGAACGTCGAAATCATAGTCAGCCAT
>CAZNQA010000022.1:0-42264 GCA_964575105.1 uncultured Stakelama sp. | reverse complement strand
CGTATTTGCCAACGGCTTCAAACACATCGACGACGGTTACGTCCTTGTCGTGGAAACGGCCCGGCAGGATCGACCCGCCGTAAACGAAGATGCTCGGCACGTTGAGCCGCAGCATTGCCATCATCATACCGGGCAACGACTTGTCGCATCCCGCGAAGCCGACCAGCGCGTCGTAGCAATGACCGCGGACCGAAAGCTCGACAGAATCGGCGATCACTTCGCGGCTGACGAGCGAGGACTTCATCCCCTGATGCCCCATCGCGATTCCGTCGGTGACCGTGATTGTATTGAATCGGCGCGGCATTCCGCCGCCGGCGATGACGCCCGCCTGCGCGGCGTCGGCCTGCGCGTCGAGCGTGGTGTTGCACGGCGCAGAGTTGTTGCCGGCGCTCGCGAGGGCGACGAACGGCTTGGCGATATCCTCCTCGGCAATCCCCATCGCATAATAATAGCTACGGTGCGGGCTGCGCTCGGGGCCGACCGAAACGTGACGGCTGGGGAGTGTGGATTTGTCGAATTTGCGTGTCATGCGCGCGCCTATGTCGCGAGAAGGCCCTTCGGCGCAAGTCTATTACGTATCTCGGCGAGAACCGGGGCGAGAATGTCGTTCCAACGTTTGACGCCACCCCCATGCGAGATCAGGTCGTTGCGGATTTCGATCGCGATGCTGGCGATTCCGCGTGCTTCGCCGTGGCGGTTGAGCGTCGCGTTGAGAACGCGACCGGAATAGGGTTCGTTGTCCCCGACGACCAGCCCCTGCGCCGCCAGCAACGGCAAGGCGAGATCCGCCGCGCGCCGGTCCCGGTTCGATAAAATGCCGATTTCCCAAGGGCGCATTGGTCCGTCGGCGGTTTCGAGTTGCGGGGTGAAGCTGTGGATCGACACCAGCAACGTCGGGCAAGTCCTTCTAATCTCGGCCTCAAGTGCGCGATGATAGGGCGCGTAGAGGCTCGCGATCCGGTCGAGCCGGTCGACGCCTTCGTTGCCGGGAATGGCATGGCCGTCGCTGACCGTCGGGATCAGCCCGGGATGATCGGGTTGGCGATGGAGGTCGATCACCAGTCGCGAGACCGTCGCGAGGACGGCCGGAGCGTGCAGCGTGGCGGCAAGTGCCTCGGTCAGAAATTCTGCCCCGATATCAACGCCGATATGCTTGTCGAGCAACGCCGGGGCGACGCCGAGATCGATGCCGGACGGGACCGCGTTCGAGGCGTGGTCGCAGATCAGCAGGATGCCGCCGGGTTGCCCCTCGACGAAACGCGCGACGGTCATCGAGGCGTGGGGGCGGCAAGGTTACCCTTGCCGCCCCGCCTCCGGGATGGCGCGCGGCTGGAACACGGACCATCGATGGGCGTACCACGGGGGGCGGCGGACCCATCGCGGATCTGCTCAGCAAGCATCGCGCCAGCTACGGTTTTGCGCCATTCGTGTCGGTTTCGACGCCGTTCTGGTCCCGATATGACACCGAAAAGCGTCACGCGAGTGCCGTTTCGAGACACCACCACGCGGGATATGCGGCGCGGACGGTCGCGGCGGCGGCGGCGCGGTCGGCGGTACTGGCATAAAGCGCGAAACAGGTCGCACCCGACCCCGACATCCGCGCGAGGACCGGTGCCCCGTCGGCGAGCAGCGCCAGCACCGCGTCGATCTCGGGCGCGAGCGCGCGGGCGGGTGCCTCGAGGTCGTTGCGACCGGCGCGCGCGAGCGAGAGGACGTCGCCGTCGGGCATCGCGCCGCGGTCGACACCGTCCCACGCCTTGAACACCGCTGCGGTCGAGACCGCGACGCCGGGATTGACCAGCAGCACCGGCATCCCGCTCGGCCCGTCGAGCGGTTCGAGCTTCTCGCCACGCCCCTGCCCCAGCGCGGTTCGCCCGAGCAGGCAGGCGGGAACGTCCGATCCAAGTTCCGCCGCGAGCGCAAACAGGCGGGGATCGTCGATCACGATATCGTTTGCGCGTGCCAGCGTGCGGAGCGCGGCGGCGGCGTCCGCCGAGCCGCCGCCGATCCCCGAGGCGACGGGGAGATGCTTGTCGAGCGTGAACGCGCCACCGACGCTCGTCCCGAAGCGTTCGGCAAAGCCACGTGCGGCGCGGAGCACAAGATTGTCGCCCTCACCCGACAATCCGGCGGCGAACGGCCCGGTGATCGTCAGCGACAGCGGACCCGGCGCGAGCGTCACCGTGTCGCCGTCCGCGACGAAGGCGAACAGCGTCTCGAGTTCGTGATAGCCGTCCGCGCGGCGCGCACGGACGTGGAGCGCGAGGTTGATCTTCGCCGGGGCGCGTTCAGTGATCATCGAGGCCAGTCTTGCGAGGTCTACTTCCCCGACAGCAGCCGGGGTCAAGTCATAGGAAGTTTATGGTGATCGGCGGCGTCGATAACAACGGTCTTCGCGACTGGCCCCCGGCCTGCGCCGGGGCAGCGTCCCATCACATGTTCGGGTAGTTCGGCCCCCCGCCGCCTTCGGGCACGACCCAGGTGATGTTCTGCGTCGGGTCCTTGATGTCGCAAGTCTTGCAGTGGACGCAGTTCTGCGCGTTGATGACGAACTTGGGGTTACCCTCTTCCTCGCCGACGATCTCGTACACCCCCGCCGGGCAATAGCGTTGCGCAGGTTCGTCGTAGAGCGGCAGGTCGTACTTCACCGGAATATCGGGATCGGTCAGCTTGAGGTGAACCGGCTGGTTCTCCTCATGGTTGGTGTTCGAGATGAACACCGACGACAGCCGGTCGAAAGTCAGCACGCCATCGGGCTTGGGATAGGCGATCGGCCGGACCTGATCCTTGCGCCACAAGGTCTTGTGGTTGACGTGGTGCTTCATCGTGAAGGGCATCTTAACCCCCCACGTCTCGAGCCACATCGTCACGTTCGCGAGGCCAGAGCCGACGATCTCGCCGAACTTCTCAACGAGCGGCACGACGTTGCGGACGACCGAAAGCTCCTTCTTGACCCAGCTCTCCTCGAACGCCGCCGGATAGGCGACGAGTTCGTCATGCTGGCGCTGCGACGCGATCGCCTCGACCGCGGCCTCGGCGGCCATCATGCCCGATTTCATCGCGGTATGCGTGCCCTTGATCCGCGGCACGTTGAGGAAGCCTGCCGAGCAGCCGATCAGCGCGCCGCCCGGGAACACCAGCTTGGGAATCGACTGCAACCCGCCGTCGTTGATCGCGCGCGCGCCGTACGACACGCGCTTGGCGCCCTTGAGCAGCTCGGCGATCGCGGGGTGGGTCTTCCACCGCTGCATCTCCTGGAACGGCGAGAGATACGGATTGGTGTAGCTCAGCCACGTGACGAAGCCGAGCGCGACCTGCCCGTTCGCCTGATGATAGAGGAACCCGCCGCCGTTCGAGCCCGGCGTCTCGTTGAGCGGCCACCCCTGCGTGTGGATGACACGGCCGGGGACATGCTTGTCGGGCGCGATGTCCCACAGTTCCTTGATGCCGATGCCGTACACCTGCGGCTGGCTGTCGCGCGCGAGGTCGAACCTGGCGATGATCTGCTTCGACAGCGACCCACGAACGCCTTCGCTGAGAAAGGTATATTTCGCGTGGATCTCCAGACCCGGCGTATAATCGGGCTTGTGCGACCCGTCGCGCGCGACGCCCATGTCGCCGGTCGCGACGCCCTTGACCGAGCCGTCTTCGTTGAACAGCACCTCGGCAGCAGCGAAGCCCGGGAAGATCTCGACCCCGAGCTCCTCCGCCTGCCCCGCGAGCCAGCGGCACAGATTGGCGAGGCTGCCGGTATAGGTGCCCTTATTGTGCATGAAGCCGGGGGTGATGAAATGCGGCACCGCGGTCTTGCCGCGCTTCGACAGCATCCAGTGCTGGTTGTCGGTCACCGGCACCTCGGCGAGCGGGCAGCCCATGTTGCGCCAGTCGGGCAGCAGTTCGTCGAGCGACTTGGGGTCGATCACCGCGCCCGAGAGGATATGCGCACCGACTTCCGAGCCCTTTTCGAGCACGCATACCGAAAGCTCGATTTCGCGTTCGAGCGCGACCTGTTTGAGCCGGATCGCGGCGGACAGGCCCGCTGGGCCCGCGCCGACGATGACGACGTCATAGGGCATCGATTCGCGCTGGTTGTCGGTATCGCTCACGCTGTTTCTCCACTGCGGTTGGGGCGGCGCGGTCTTGTCGCGCGCGCGGAACGTCCGGCCCCATCGCCGTAAAAAGCGAGTGCCAGTGAATTGACCTTCGCGTCAACATAGGACTCTAGGGAATATATGGGGGCAGACCAGAATTTCGATTGGCAGATCGTCGCGGCGAGCGCGCTCGAATGGTGGCGTGACGCGGGCGTCGACACGCTTGCGGACGAGGCGCCGCGCGACTGGACCGCCACGCCCGCGCCGGTCGTTCGTGAAACGAAGCGGCACGCCGTAGCGGAAGCCGCGCAGCCGCTCGCCGCGCCGCTGCCGACCTCGGTCGAGGCGTTCGCCGCGTGGCGGACCGGGCCCGATGCGCCCGAGGCGGGGTGGACGGGTTCGCCGATGGCGGCATGCGGCAATGCACAATGCGACATCATGGTCGTCACCGACGTCCCCGATCGCGACGATTCCGAATCGGGCACGCTGCTCAGCGGCGCGGCGGGGCGACTGTTCGACCGGATGCTCGCCGCGATCGGGCGGGACCGCGACAGCGTCTATATCGTACCGATGTGCACGATCCGCCCGGTCGCGGGACGGATCGCCCCCGAGATCGAGGCACGGCTTGCCGAGCTGATCCGGCATCACGTCGCAATAGTAGCGCCGAAGCGGCTGTTCGTGCTAGGGAACGCGCCGAGCCGTGCGCTCACCGGGGCAGATGTCACGCGGTCGCGAGGTAGTTTGCAATTGGTTAATCTGGAAGTTGGACAATCCGGCGTGACAGTCGGCGTCGAGGCGGTCGCGAGTTTTCATCCGCGTCTCCTCCTCGAGCGACCGGCAGAAAAGGCGCGCGCGTGGAAGGACTTACAAATGCTTATCGCGGGGTTGGGCGCATGAGCGCAAAGACATTCCTCAAGGTTTCGGTCGCGCTGGTCTGCGCGCTCGGTGCGGTTCCGGCGGTCGCGAACCCGGCGATCGAGCCGCCCGCGGTCGAACCGGCTGCGATCGAGCCGCCCGCCTATGAGACGACCGCGGCGCGTCCCGCAATCCCGCCGCAGCTCGACCCCGAGCAGCGCGAAGGGTATCGCGCTGTGTTCGCCGCGATCCGCGACCAGAAATGGCTCGACGCGCAGCTCGCGCTGGATTCGATGAAGCCCGGCCCGCTCCACGCGATTGCGCGCGCCGAAATGCTCACCGCCAAGGGGTCGCCCAAGGCCGATCTCGACCCGTTGCTCAAGCTGCTCGCCGAAGCGCCCGAACTGCCCCAGGCGCGCCAGCTCGCGACGATGGCGGCCTCGCGTGGCGGCTTTGACCTGCCCCCGCTCCCCGAAGCGCGCGCGCTGATCTGGATCGACGGCGCGCCGGTGCGCAAGCGCGCGCGCAGCCTGGTCGCGGGCGACATGATCGCCGCCGAACTCGCGATCAAGATGCAGCCGCTGGTCAAGGAAGACCGCGGTGCCGAGGCGCAGGCGTTGCTCGAATCGACCTACGGCCTGTCGCAGGATTCGCTGACCGAATGGCAGCGCAAGGTCGCGTGGATGTATTACCTCGCGGGCGACGACAATAATGCACGCGCGATGGCCGCGAAGGCGATGTCGGGCTCGGGTGACTTCGCGGTCGAGGCGATGTGGGTTGGTGCGCTCTCGGCATGGCGGCAACATGACTGCACCGCTGCCGGCACCGCCTTCCAGAACGTCGCCGCACGCGCGGGCGACGTCGATCTGCGCGCTGCGGGGCTTTACTGGGCGGCGCGGGCGGACATGCAGTGCGGGCGTCCCGATAAGGTCGAGGCGCGGCTGAAGAACGCAGCGCAATATCGCGAGACCTTCTACGGCCTGTTGTCGCGGCAGGCGCTCGGGATCAAGGAAGCGCCGCTCAAGTCGAACGCAAAAGTGTTCGCAGGCGACTGGCAGGTGCTCGAACGCCGTCCCAACATTCATGTCGCCGCCGCGCTCGTCGAGATCGGTGAGACGGGGCTTGCCGATCAGGTGATCAAGCAGCAGGCGCGGATCGGTAGCGCGTCGGAATATCCGTCGCTGGTCCGGCTGACCGCTGCGCTCGACCTTCCCTCGACGCAGGTGTGGCTGTCGCACAACGGCCCGCTCGGTGCATCGCCCCCGGTCGAGGCGCGATTCCCGGCGCCCAACTGGACGCCGGACGGTGGCTGGCGGGTCGACAAGGCGCTGGTCTATGCGCACACGCTCCAGGAATCACGCTTCCGGACCGATGTCGTCAGTCCGGCGGGCGCCTATGGCCTGATGCAGGTTCGCCCCGGCGCAGCGACCGATATCGCGCGCAAGCAGGGCCGGATCTTCGACCGCACCGCATTGTCGCGCCCCGGCACCAACATCGAGGTCGGGCAAAGCTATCTCGAGCAGTTGCGCGACCAGAGCTGCACCAACGGGCTGCTGCCCAAGGTGATCGCGGCGTATAACGCCGGGCCGGGTCCGGTGCAGATGTGGAACCTGCAGGCGCGCGACGATGGCGATCCTTTGCTCTACATCGAGTCGATCCCCTATTGGGAGACGCGCGGCTATGTGACGACGGTGCTGCGCAACTACTGGGTCTATGAGACGCAGACCGGGCGCAAGGCGTCGGTCAGTCGTGCGGCACTCGCGCAGGGGCTGTGGCCGCGCTTCCCGGGAATGCCGGGCGCGCCTGCGGTCCGGCTGAGTTCGAGCAACGCGCGTCAGGCGGTCGCCAGTGCCAATTGATTTCGACGCGGTGTTCACGCCGGTCCGCATCGCCGTCATGACCGTCTCCGACACGCGCGGGCTCGCCGAGGATCGCTCGGGCGATACGCTCGTCGCGCGGCTGGCCGAGGCGGGGCATGTCCTTGCGGACCGTGAGATCGTCAGGGACGACGTCGGGCTGATCATGGCGGTGCTGCATCGCTGGATCGACGATGAATCGGTCGACTGCGTGATCACCACCGGCGGCACCGGCGTGACCGGCCGCGACGTCACCCCCGAGGCGATCGAGCGGATCGCCGAGAAGATGATCCCGGGGTTCGGCGAGCTGTTCCGCTGGCTCAGTTTCAAGACGATCGGAACGTCGACCGTCCAGTCGCGCGCGTGCGCGTGCGTGACGCGCGGGACGTATATCTTCGCGCTGCCAGGGTCGACCGGCGCGGTGAAGGACGGTTGGGACGGGATCCTCAAGGACCAGCTCGACAGCCGGCACAAGCCCTGCAACTTCGTCGAACTGATGCCGCGGTTGCGCGAACGCTGAGGGGTTTGGGGGCTGGCCGGATTGCCGCTTACCGCCCCCTCCCCACCGTTCGTTTCGAGCGTGGTCGAGAAACCTGCGCTGTGCCCGGTTTCTCGACTTCGCTCGAAACGAACGGAAAGGGTTTGGAGCCCGCTTTACAGCCCCTTCACCAGCGGCAGGATCGTGGAATAGCCGTCGCTCCACGCCACCAGCCCGGCGCGACCGCGGGTCGGTTGCCATGCCGGATTGCGCGCCTCGAGCACCCGGATCGTCGCGGGATCGCGCGACAAAGCGATCCATTGCGACATGGTCGCGGCGTCGCGGATCGGTTTCGGCGGCGTGTAGAACAAGGTCGCCGCCTGCCACCCGCCCGCTTTCGCCGCCGCCGCGACGACTGGTTCGAGATCGAGGAAACGGTTCGAGATATGCACCAGTAGCAGCCCGCGCGGGGAAAGCGCGCGCGCGTAACTGGCGAACGCCTCGCGCGTCAGCAGGTGCATCGG
Source organism: uncultured Stakelama sp. (assembly GCA_964575105.1). GTDB lineage: Bacteria > Pseudomonadota > Alphaproteobacteria > Sphingomonadales > Sphingomonadaceae > Sphingomonas. The sequence continues at coordinate 34,460 of CAZNQA010000022.1, read as the reverse complement.
CACCGAGTCGGACGAAAACGCATCGAGCGCGAGCAGATCGAGCGACACCGGGCGCGCCGCCGCGATATTAAGCCGCGCGTCGCCGAGCAGGATCGTCGGGTGCGGCAGGCAGCGCGACAGAAAGCTGAACTGCCCGGTATCGCGCGCAATCCGCGCGATTGCCGGGTCGATCTCGTAGAAGCGCCAGTCCTGCCCGGGGCGCGCATAACAGGCGAGCGTTCCGGTCCCGAGCCCCACAACGCCGATGCGCGCGCGCGGGCCATAGAGTGCGGGCACCGCCTGCAGCGCCTGACCCACGCCTGAGCCGGGGACGTAATAAGCGGTCGGTGTCCGCTCGCGCGCTGGCGATCCACGCAATTGGGTGCCGTGGACCGTCGTCCCGTGGACGAGTTCCCGGGCACCGGGGATCTCATGGACCGTATAGATGCCGAAATAGCTCCGCGTCCGCGCGCCCTCGAGCGACATCGAGATCGCCTGATACCCGCCGAACGCGACCAGCGTGGCGCACAACGCCATCCCGTACGCAGCCGGCGCGCCGATCGCGAGGATACCGATCGCGACGACGACCAGCAGCGCGGTCTGCTGCACGGTCGTCGGCTTGTCGTTCGTGCCCTGGAACACGATGATCGCGGTGACCAGCGCGATCATCACGATGCCCAACCCGCCAAGCAGGACCGAGCGCCGCTGCGCGAGCCGCTCCCACATCCGTTGCAACGGCGCGAACAGATAGGCGTGCGGGGTCAGCACGCCTGCGGCAAGGATCAGGATCGGATATTCATAGGTCCAGTCGAACAGCAGCGGCGCGAGCAGCGCGCTGAACACGCCCCCCAGCGCCCCGCCGAACGACATGGCGAGATAGAAGCCGGTCAACCGGTCGGGCGCGGGGCGCAGGCGGTACAATCCGGTATGGAGCGATACCGACACCAGGAACAGCAACGCGAGCGCCATGATCGCGCCGAGATACGGCATCCCCGGCAGCCCGGTGACGAGGATCCCGCCGAACAGCAGGATCGCGACCGGCGCAATCCGCGTCTGGCTGTCGGCGGCGATGCGGTTGTTGGCGAAGGCGATCGTGAAGCTCAGCAGGTACAGCCCGAGCGGGATCACCCACAGCAGCGGCATCGCGACGATATCGGTAGTGATATAGGTCGAGGTCGCGAGCATCAGCCCCGAGGGCACGAACGCGAGCAGGATCCAGTGCGCGATCCGCTTGCGCCCTGGGGGCGGCGAGGTGATCGGCGTCGCGGCCTGAAGCGGCCGGTCGCGCGGGAGCGTCCCGGCGCAGAGCGCGACCAGCAGCCCGACGAGGATGTACCCGCTGCTCCACAGCACGCGCTGCCCGGTCAGCGCCATCGCGGGCTCGACCAGCAAGGGATAGGCGATCAGCCCGGCGAAGCTGCCAAGGTTCGACGCGGCGTAGAGCGCATAGGGGTCCTGCCCCTTGCTCGACAGGCTGAACCAGCGTTGCAGCAGCGGCGACTGCGCCGAAACCGCGAAGAACAGCGGCCCGATCGACAGGACGAACAGCCACGGCACCCACAGCGCCGGTTGCGCGCCCGGCCCCGGCTGCATCGCCCCCAGACCGATCGGCAGCCACAGCGCGGCGACGAGCAGCACGCCGAGATGCACCCGTCCCTGCAGCCGCGGCTCGAACCGCCCGAGCCAGTGCGCATAGCCATAGCCGCCGAGCAGCAACGCCTGATACACCAGCATCGCCGAGTTCCACACCGCGGGCGCGCCGCCGAGCCGCGGCAGCGCTATCCGCGCGACCATCGGCTGGACGAGGAACAGCAGGAAGGCGCTCGCCAGGATCGTCAGGACGAACAGCGGGCGCACCACAGTGTGCCGGCCAGGGGGCCGACTGGAAGGTGGGGTCATTCAGCGCCTGTCGATACGATATTGGATATGCCGCTTGAGCGGGCTGTCGTCGGCGACGAGCGGATGATCGAAATCGCCGTCCGCGATCCGGTGCATCCCGAGCCGTTCCATCAGTCCCCAGCTCGCGGCGTTGCCGGGCACGGTGATCGCGGCGATCTGTGGTGCCGGCAGGTTCGCCCAGGCCCAGTCGAGCGTCGCCTGCGCGGCCTCGCGGGCGTAGCCTTGCCCCCAATAGGCTTGCGAGAACCGCCAGCCGATCTCGAGCACGCCCTCGATCGGCGTGTCGGGCGCGCCGGGCTTGAGGCCGCAGATCCCGAGCAGCGCGCCGTCGGTGCGGCGTTCGACGATCCAGAAGGCGAAGCCATGCTCCGCCTGCGAGGCATGCATCCGCGCGATCATCGCATCGAGCGCCGCCTCGTCCGCGACCGGCAGAAGGTAGCGCATCACTTCCGCGTCGCAGCATTGCGCCCACAGCGCCGCCCGGTCGCGTGGCTCGACCATCCGCAACACGAGCCGCGCGGTCTCGATCATGCGAGGCTCACGCGCCGAGCAGCCGCGCTGCGTGTGCGGCGTGATAGGTCAGCACGCCCGAGGTGCCCGCGCGCTTGAACGCCATCAGGCTTTCGAGGACCATCGCGTCGCGCTCCGCCGCGCCGGCAGCGACGGCGGCCTCGATCATCGCATATTCGCCGGAAACTTGATAAGCGAATACAGGGACCTGGAACTCCGACTTCACGCGCAGAATGATGTCGAGATACGGCATTCCCGGCTTGACCATCACGCTGTCCGCGCCCTCGGCGAGATCGAGCGCGACCTCGCGCAACGCTTCCTCGGCGTTTGCGGAATCCATCTGGTAGGTTTTCTTGTCGCCCTTAAGCAGCCCGCGACTGCCGACCGCATCGCGGAACGGACCGTAGAAGGCGCTCGCATATTTGGCGGCATAGGACATGATCTGGACATTATGGTGCCCGCCGCCTTCGAGCGCTTCGCGGATCGCGCCGATCCGCCCGTCCATCATGTCGGATGGCGCGATGATGTCCGAGCCCGCTTCGGCCTGGGTCAGCGCCTGGCCGACGAGGGCTTCGGCGGTCGCGTCGTTGACGACATAGCCTGCCGCGTCGACGAGCCCGTCGTGGCCGTGGGTGGTGTAGGGATCGAGCGCGACGTCGGTCAGCACGCCGACTTCGGGCACCGCATCCTTGAGCGCGCGGATCGCACGGCACATCAGATTGTCGGGGTTGAGCGCCTCGCGCCCGTCGTCGGTGCGCAGGTGCGACGGCGTGTTTGGGAACAGCGCGATGCACGGGATGCCGAGGTCGCGCGCCTCGCGCCCGCGCGCGACGATCCCGTCGATCGACCAGCGCGACACGCGGGGGAGCGACTCGATCGGGTCCTCGACCCCCTGCCCCTCGGTGATGAACAGCGGCCAGATCAGGTCGGCGGGGGTCAGCACGGTTTCCGCATAAAGGCGGCGGCTCCACGTGCTGGCGCGGGTACGGCGGAGGCGGAGGGCTGGATAGGATGCGGTCATGGGCTGCGTTTTGGAACTTCGCTCGGGGTGGCGCAAGGGTTGTAACGACGTCGGTGGACGCTTCCTCCCTCCCGCGTCTGCCCCAGACCTTTCGTCACCCCGCGGGGGCGGTGATCCATTGGTGCCACATTCGCTTTCGAAGGCCAGCCAGTATGGATTCCCGCCTGCGCGGGAATGACGGTCGTAGGGTAGCGGGCTCCCTTGCCTCACCCCGCCGGATGCAGCCGCCCGCCAGGTTCCGCCGGGTTCTGGCTCTGCTCGTTCGCTTCGCCAGACGGGACCGCGAGCCGTTGCCTGCGCCATCCGCCGTATCGATAATAGCCCGCCGCCATCACGAAATTGGCGACCGACCCGAGCGGGAAGCTCCACCACAAGGCATCGGCGCCGAGCGCGGGCTGGAACGCAAGCGCGAACCCGAGCCGTACCGGATACATCGCAATGAACAGCATCGTCAGCGGCGCCCAGACCGCGCCGTTCGCGCGGACAGTAGAGAACAGCACCATCGTCATCCCGAAGATGATGAAGTTCCAGCTTGCGAGCACCTGGATATGCCGCGCAATCGGCAACGCCGCGCTTTCGCCGCCAAGGAACAGCAACATCACCGGGCGATCGAACGCGATGATCGCGATCACCATCGTCGTCGTCAGCACCGCGCTGAACACCAGCCCCGCCACGGTGATTCGATCCACCCGGCCCCATTGCCCCGCGCCGATGTTCTGCGCCGCCATGCTGCTGACCGCAGCGCCGACCGCGAGCGCGGGCATCTGGATATAGCCCCACAATTGCATCGAGATGCCGTACGCTGCGGTCGTGTCGACGCCGTAGCGGTTGACCAGCCCGGTCATCGTCAGCGCCGCGACCGAGACGACGAGCATCTGCGCGCCCATTGGCAGGCCCTTGAGCAGGATCGTCCGCGCCAGCGTTGCCGACGGGATCAGATAGCCGAGTTCCGCACCGCGCAACCGGATCGGCAGGTCGCGCTTGTAGATGTACGCGAGCAACCCGAGCGAGGCGACATGGACCGAGATCAACGTCGCCACCGCCGACCCGGCGATCCCCATCTCGGGCATCCCGAACCAGCCGCGGATGAAGACGGGGTTGAGACCGCTGTCGAGCAGCACGCTGAGTGCTGTAAACCACAAGGGCGTCACCGAATCGCCGACGCCGCGCAGCGCCATGCCGAGCAGCACCAGCAGCATCGTCGCGGGGAGGCCGAGGAAAATGACGCGCAGATAAGCGAGCGCGAGCGGCTGGACGGTCGGGGGCGTCGAAAGGCTGGTCAGGATATCGGGCGAGAAGATCCACCCCAGCGCGGCTATCACGACCGCGCCGCCCATCACCAGCCCGATCGATGCGCCGAACGCGCGCCGGGCGGCCTCGACGTCGCGGCGACCGATCGACTGGCCGATCAGGATCGTCGCGGCCATGCCGAAGCCGAAGACCGCGGCGAACATCAGGAACATGATCGTATTGGCATTGGCGGTCGCCGCGACCGCGCCTTCGCCGAGGAAACGCCCGACCCAGATCGTGTTGATCGACCCGTTGAGCGATTGCAGGATGTTCGAGCCGAGCGTCGGCAGCGCGAAGGCAAGCAGCGTCGTCGCGATCGGGCCGGTGGTGAGGTCACGTTTGGGTCGACCGGGGGACGCGGTCGGCGGGGGGCTGGTCCTGTCGGCTATTTCGCTCACTTGCCCTCCGTTCGCCTTCCACCGGAAGACATTTGCCATCACCCCGACTCAAGCCGGGGCCGCCAGGTTGGAGCGCGCAACGCCCGTTGCGGAACACCATCTGGCGGTCCCGGCCTTCGCCGGGGTGACGGGGGTTTTAGCCCAAACGCGCGAGCGCCGCGCTCAGTCGCTCGGCTTCGGCGGCTTTTTCGGCATGATCCGCGCGCGCCTTTTCGACCGCTTCGGGCTTGGCGCGTTCGACGAAGCTCGCATTGCCAAGCCGCCCGGCGAGCGCGTCGCGCTCCTTGGATGCCGCCGCGATCCCCTTGGTCAGTCGCGTGCGCTCGGCGTCGAGATCGATGACGCCTTCGAGCGGAAGGACGAAGGTCGCCTCGTCGACGACGACCTGCACCGCGCCGCCTGCGGGCGCATCTCCCGTCGCCAGATCGATTCGCGCGAGGCGCGCGATCACGCTCGCCTGACGCTCGAGCCGTGCGCGTGTCTCCGGTCCGGCGTCGCGGACATGCACCGGCATCCGCGTGCCCGGGGCGACGTTGAGCTCGGTCCGCGCCGCGCGAACTTCGCCGATCAGGCGGATCAGCCAGTCGATCTCCTGGCTTGCCGCAGGATCGAGCGCACGCGCGTCCGCCATTGGCCATTTGGCGACGATCAGGTTGGTGTCGCGCGGGCCCATCGCGTTCCACAGCTCCTCGGTGATGAAGGGCATGAACGGATGGAGCAGGACGAGGATCTGGTCGATCACCCAGCCGGCGACCGCGCGCGTCTCGTCCGCATCCGGCCCGGTGGCGGGGGCGTCCATCTGGCCGAGGACGGGCTTGATCAGCTCGAGATACCAGTCGCAGAAGCGGCTCCACACGAACTGATACACCGCATTCGCCGCGCCATCGAAGCGCAGGTCGGCGAGCGCGAGGTCGACCGCCTGGACGGTGGCGATCGTCTCGGCGATGATCCACTTGTTGACCGCGAGCGTAGCCTCGGGCGCTTCGAGCGTCTTGCTCGCGCCGATGCCATTGCCCTGCGCGAAACGGCACGCGTTCCACAGCTTGGTCGCGAAGTTGCGATAGCCCTCGACGCGCTTCTCATCCATCTTGATGTCGCGGCCCTGGCTCTCCATCGCCGCCATGAAGAAACGCAACGCGTCCGCACCGTACTGGTCGATCAAGCCGAGCGGATTGACCACGTTACCCTTCGACTTCGACATCTTCGCGCCGTCTGCCGCGCGGACGAGACCGTGGAGATACAGGGTCTTGAACGGCACATCGCCCATGAAGTGCAAACCCTGCATCATCATCCGGGCATCCCAGAAGAACAGGATGTCGAAGCCGGAGATGAGCACGTCATTGGGGTAACGGCCGCCCAGGCTGTTCTTAAGCCCCTCCCCTTTAGGAGTGTCAGGTGAATAGCCCCCCGGGCTATTCAGGTCAGGCTGGGAGCCTGACCGACCTGACACTGGGTTGGGGTGGGGCCGTCCAGCGAGCGGAGTGCTCTGCGAGGCATCCCCCACCCCTGGCCCCTCCCCTGAAGGGGAGGGGTAAGAAGAAGAACCGTCCCAGCCCAGCGTCGCGAACGGCCAGAGCGCCGAGGAGAACCACGTGTCGAGCACGTCATTGTCCTGCGTGAGAGCAACGCCCTTGCCTGCCTGCGCCTGCGCCTCGGCCTCCCTCATCGCGACGAACACCGATCCATCCTCAGCGAACCAAGCCGGAATCCGGTGCCCCCACCACAATTGCCGCGAGACACACCACGGCTGGATGTTCTCCATCCAGTTGAAGAACGTCTTCTCCCACGTCTTGGGCACGAGCTTGATCGCGCCAGACCGCACTGCCTCGATCGCGGGCTTAGCCAGCGTCGCCGCGTCGACATACCATTGGTCGGTCAGCCACGGCTCGATCACCACGCCCGAGCGATCGCCATACGGCGTCTGGATCGTGCGCGGCTCGGCGTCGTGTTCGGTGCCGTCCTTGTCGACGTGCGGGATCAGGAAGCCTTCCGCCTTCAACTGCGTGACGACGGCCTTGCGCGCTTCCGCGGTGGCCAGGCCGAGGAACGCCTCCGGGATCAGCCCGTCGGACACCTGCACGACCTGTGCCTTGGCATCGAGCATGTTGAGCATCGTGCCCGCCGCCATGCCAGCGCGCTTGCCGACCTCGAAATCGTTGAAATCATGCCCCGGCGTGATCTTGACCGCGCCCGACCCGAGCTCCGGGTCGGCATGGTCGTCGGTGATGATCGGGATCAGCCGCCCGGTGATCGGCAGCCGCACCTGCTTGCCGACGAGATGCGTGTAGCGCTCGTCCGCAGCATTCACCGCGACCGCCATGTCGGCAAGCATCGTCTCGGGCCGCGTCGTCGCGACCTCGATGAAGCCGGAACCGTCTTCGAGCGGATAGCGCAGGTGCCAGAAGCTGCCCTTGATCTCGCGCGTCTCGACCTCGAGGTCGCTGATCGCGGTGCCGAGACCCGGATCCCAGTTTACGAGGCGCTTGTCGCGGTACAGCAAGCCATCGCGGTGGAGGTCGACGAACACCTTGAGGACGGCCCTGGAAAAGCCCTCGTCCATCGTGAAGCGTTCGTTCGCCCAGTCCATCGAGCAGCCGAGCCGGCGGAGCTGCTGCGTGATCTCGCCGCCGCTCTCTTCCTTCCACGCCCAGACCTTCTCGACGAACTGTTCGCGTGTGAAGTCGGTGCGCTTCTGCGACGGGTTTAGCGCGCCCATCTGGCGCTCGACCACCATCTGCGTCGCGATGCCCGCGTGGTCGGTACCGACCACCCACAAGGCGTCCTTGCCCTTGAGTCGCGCGTGCCGCGTCAGGATGTCTTGCAACGTGTTGTCGAGCGCGTGGCCGATATGGAGCGACCCCGTCACGTTGGGCGGCGGGTTGACGATCGTCCACGGCTCGGCACCGGGACGGTCGGGCCGGAACTGGCCGGTCGCCTCCCAATGCGCGTACCAGCGCTGCTCGAGTTCGGCGGGGTCGAAGGTTTTGGGGAGTTCGCTCATGATGCCATCGGCTTTAGCCGGGAGCGCGCAAAAGGAAAGGGCGCCGCTACTCGCGTCCGCCCGGCCGGTCGATCAGCGCACGCACCCGCGCTTCGAGATCGCCGCCGCGATACGGCTTGCGCAAAAGCTCGAAACTCTTGCTGCTATCGTCGATCGCGTCGTCGGCATAACCGGTGGTCAGCAGCACATTCATCGCGGGGAAATCGCGCCGCACCTGCCGCGCGAGTTCGACGCCGTTCATCCCGCCGGGCATCACGATGTCGCTGAACAATAGCTTGAAATCCTGATCGGTCCGGAGGACGTCGAGCGCGGTCCGTGCGTTCGAGACCTGGACGACGTGATAGCCGTGCATCTCGAGCAATGCCTTGCCGAGCGAGGCGACCTCGGGCTGGTCCTCGACCATCAGGATTCGCACACCTTGCGACTCCGCCAGCATCGGGGCGGGCGCGGCGGGGCGTTCGACCGCACCGCTCGCGCGCGGGAAATACAATGTCAGCCGTGCACCACCTTCGGACGGATTGGTCGCCGCGACCGCACCCCCCGATTGCCGCATGAACCCATAGACCATCGCGAGTCCGAGCCCGGTGCCCTTGCCGACGTCCTTGGTCGAGAAGAACGGATCGAACATCCGGTCGATCGCCGCGGTGTCGATCCCCGGGCCATCGTCGCTGATCGTCAATTCGACATATTCGCCGGGGCGGAGCTTGCCCGGCAGTTCGCCATCGCCCGGCAAGACCGCGTTGCGCGTCGCCAGCGTCACCGTCCCGTGGTCGCCGCTCGCATCACGCGCGTTGGAGAGGATGTTGAGGATCGCCAGCTCGGCCTGAACCGGATCGATCCGGCAATTCCACAGTTCCTGCGCCAGATCGTAGCGGAGCGTCATTCCGCCTGCGCTGCGTTCGAGCACCGGGTCGAAATCGCCGACCAGCGTGTTCAGGTTGAGCAACCGGTCACGCAGTTCCTGTTTGCGCGCAAAGGCGAGCAGTTGCTGCGTCAGGGTCGCGCCGCGCTGCGCCGCCGCGCCGATCGCCTCGACCGCGCGCGAAGCGGCCCGGTCGCCGGGATCGACCCGTGCCCCGAGCATATCGATGTACCCGATGATGACCTGCAGCAGGTTGTTGAAGTCGTGCGCAATCCCGCCGGTCAACTGGCCGACCGCTTCCATCTTCTGCGCCTCGTGCAGTGCTTCCTCCGCCTCGCGTCGACGCGACACGTCGAGCTGACTGGCGAAGAAATAGATCAGCTTGCCCGATTCGTCGAACACCGGCGAAATGAACAGCGCGTTCCAGAAAGTCGAACCGTTCTTGCGGTAGTTGAGAATCTCGACCGACACTTCCTGCCGCTCGGCGATCGCCCGGCGGACCTGTGCGACTGCGTCCCGGTCGGTCTCGGGGCCTTGCAGGAACCGGCAATTGATCCCGATGATCTCGGCATCGGTGTAACCGGTCATGTGCCGGAACGCCTCGTTGCAGAAGATTACCGGATTATCGGGTCGATGCGGGTCGGTCACCACCATCGGCATGCGAGTCGTCTTGACCGCCGCAAAGAAGATGTCGCTCGGCGTGTCGTCCTGCGCGGTGACATTCAGCATGTGCGAGGGCGGGACGGTGACGTCGTCGCCGGCACTCGGCAGCCCAGCGGGGTCGGTGTCGTTCATCGAGTGGCAAACTCGATGGGTCCGCGAGGGTTCCCCAATCACCAAAACGAATCGAACCGGTTCAGTTACTTCCCGGTAATACGGTCGATTTCCCTGGCGACCATTGCCTCGACCATGTGCGGCAGATTGGCGTCCAGCCATTCCCGCAGCATCGGGCGGAGCATCTCGCGCACCATCGATTCGAGCGTATCGCTGCCGGGAACCTCCGGCTTCACCACGAGCCGCGACAGCGTATCGAGCGGCCCGCGCGTCGCCGCTGCAGTCCGCTGCGACAGGATACCGTCGGGTGCCGCCTTGGGTTTCTCGGGCTCGGGCGGGGCAACCGTCGGGGGCGATGACGGCGTATCGAGGTCGATGGGAAGGCGCGGCGGGACAGGTGCCGGCGGGGGGGAAAGTGCGGCCTGCGGAACCGGCTCGACCGCCTCGCGCAATTCGAGGACTTCGTCGCGGCTCGACGGATCGGTTTCGGTCCGGCGCGGGACGGTACGTTCGGGGCGTTCGGGGCGCTTGGCGCGACTCGGCGTCGCGTCATTTTCTTCGGCGATGATCCGTTTGATCGATGAAAGAATATCCTCCATCGAAGGCTCCCCGCTCAAATCCCCCATCGAAAATCCTCGCGAAAGTAAACCGTCACGCCGTGTTACCGGTTCGGCGTCTGTTCACCTGCGGTAATCTTGGCACTTCTGTCAACTGGCCGCGAGTCGAGCATCGGGTCGAGCGTCCGCGTGACGGCCGACGTCTGCGCCGCAGTATCGGTGGTACGCGTGCCGGTGACGGCGGGATCGGGCTCGGAAGCGAAGTCCCAGATCTTGTTACGCACGCTTTCATAATGCCGGACCGGGTCGTAGAGCGGGCCGCCGTCAAGCCCGAGATCGCGCGCTTCGGCCCGCCCCATCGACGCAAGCAACGCGAAACCCGCGACATAGGCGTCGCGCCGCGCGGTCACGAGCGTGACCTGCGAGTTGAGCAATTCCTGCTCGGCGTTGAGGATGTCGAGGATCGTGCGATTGCCGACGCTGTTCTCGGCGCGGACGCCTTCGAGCGACAGCTTGTTGGCGTTGACCGCGACCTCGCTCGACGCGATCACCTCCAGCGACGATTTCCACACCGCATAGGCCGAACGTGCCTGCGAGATGACGCTGCGTTCGGTTTCGGTGACTCGCTCGATCGCCTGCAGCCGCGTGTCCTGTGCCTGCCGGATCTGCGCGGCGGGGCGCCCGCCCTGATACAGCGGCAGCGTCAGCCCGAGCCCGACCGTGGCGGCGGTACCGGTCTGGCCGACCGCACTCGCGGTGCCCGAACCGAGTGTCCCGAGATAATTGTAGTAGCTGCCGCCGATATTCGCGTTGATCCGCGGGAGCCGGTTGGCGCGCGCGGTCCCGATGTCGAAGCCCGCCGCGTCGCGATCCTTGGCAGCCGCGAGCAGCGCCGGATTGTTCTTGAGCGCGACCGAGACCGCATTGTCGGGATCCCCCGGCATGTTGGGCAGCGCGGGCGGCAGATCGAGCCGCCCGGGCGCAGCGCCGATCAGGCGAATATAGCTTTCGCGGCTGGAAATGAGCCGCGCCTGCGCGGTCTGCAACTGGCTTTGTGCCAGCGCGAGCCGCGCTTCGGACTGGGCGACATCGGTGCGGGTCAGGTCGCCGACCTGAAACCGGTCGCGGCTCGCCTGCAGGTTGACGTCGAGAACGCGGACGTTCTGCGTGTTGAGGCCGACGATCGCCTCGTCGCGGATCACGTCCATATAGGCCCCGACCACCGCCGAGAAGAGATCGCTCTCGGTTCCGCGCAGGCTCAGTTGGCCGCCTTCGACGCGGGTCTTCGCCGCGCGGACCGAGTTACGCACCGCGCCACCCGCATAGAGCGGCACGGACAGGGTCGCGTTCGCAGTACCGCTGCGATCGGGAGAAACGAAGCTGTTCGCGGCCTTCACGACGTTCTCGGTATAGGCGCTCTGCAGCTGGACGCCGGGTAGACCCTGCGACCGTGCGATCGGGACGTTCTCGTCGATCGCGCGAAGGTTGGCGCGCTGTGCGGCGAGCGTCGGGTTGCTCGTATAGGCCTTGACCAAAGCCTCGCGCAGCGTCTCCGCCGACAGCGGGGTCGCTGTCACCAGAAGAATTGCCGAACCGCTCAGGAGGGAAAGAAATCGCATCGCAGGCGGCTCTTTTCTGGTCAAAAAGTGAAAGTACGCGGGCGCGCGAACCCAGGAAGCGCAACACAATCGATATCGGCGAAATCAAGCAGCGCGAAACCGCCCGGGCTGCGCCGGCCCGACGCAAGCCGGGTCACGCCGCGATCCGAGAGACCGCTCACGATGCGCCCTCCGGTCGCGAGCTGATCGACCAGCGCCTGCGGAACCTCTTCCACCGCGCCGTCGATGAAGAGGACGTCATACGGCGCGCCGGCGGCATGACCCTCGGCAAGCGATCCCTCGACCAGGGTGACCGTGGCATGACCGGCCAACGCCGACCGTGCGAGCGTTACCAGGGCAGGATCGCTCTCGACCGCAACGACGCTTGCCACCAATTCAGCCAGCACGGCGGCGGTATAGCCGCCCGCCGCGCCGATCAGCAGGACGGTGTCGGTCGGGCGCAGTTCCGCCTGGGTCAGCAGCCGCCCGGTCGCGATCGGGACATTCTGGGCGCGCCCGTGCGTCAGGGGCACCGCGGTGTCGCGATACGCCAGATTGGCGACCGCCTCGGGCAGGAACGCCTCGCGCGGGACGAGATCCATCGCCGCGACGACGCGGGCGTCGCTCACCGCATTGGTCCGTAACTGGCTTGCCACCATCGCATGGCGCATCGCCGTCATATCCTGCCCGCGCAAATCGAAATTCATGATGCCACCCTCGTCGCGCAACTGTTATAGTAACGCAATACACTTATCGTCAATGCACCGCTTCTATCGCGCGCCATCCGCTTCGCCAAGCGAGCGGTTGTTGCAAATGCCGTCTCGCCTGCTTCTGGTAAACAGCGGGTTAACTTCGATTGCGATTTTTTGAAGGCCCAGAGTTGACAGCGGGGCCGTCCGCTTGCATCTGCGCCGCTCTCCGGCCCGATGGCGGAGTGGTGACGTAGAGGACTGCAAATCCTCGCACCCGGGTTCGATTCCCGGTCGGGCCTCCAGACATTCACGCCAGCCGGCCGCCGAGGGCATGGCTAGGCGCGTTCCGCCAGCGCGGTTTCGAGCGCGGCGATGAACGGCAGATCGGCCGGCGGCATCGCGATCCGTGTCAGCGCGGCGGGGCGGTGCCACGCCAGCGCATCGGCGGCGAGCGGCGTCGGGTCGCCGCTCCAGTCCCGGCAGACGTACAGCAGCAGCAGGAGATGACGCTTGGGCAGCGGCATGCTCGCGAAGGTCAGCGACGTAAGCGCGGCCTGGTCGACGCGGATCGTCAGTTCCTCGGCCAGTTCCCGAACCAGTGCGGCCTCGGGCGTTTCGCCCGGCTCGACCTTGCCCCCCGGAAATTCCCACAGGCCCGCCAGCGCGGCCCCCGCCGGACGCTGCTGGACCAGGACACGTCCGTCCCGATCCACCAGCGCAGCGGCGACGACGAGCATCAGCGCGGTCTGTGTGCCGTTCTTATCCATTCGGTAATGCTCCCGCGTTACATCCGCCCCCATCGTACACGGCCCGGAGGCGTTGCCGACATGTTCGTCGGAGTGATCAAACGACTGATGGCCAGCCGCAAGGCGGGTACGGCCATCGAATATGGATTGATTATCGCGCTGATCGTACTCGCGATGATCGCTGCGCTCGGCCAGTTCGCCAGCGCGACAACTGGTATGTGGAATCGCGTCAGCACCGCCGTCGTTGGCGCGGGCTGACAGTAAACCGTCCGCGCTGACGAAATTAATTTTGTGAACTTAAATCTTTCTCAACCCTGCCGACCATAAAACTACCCTCGTTGGTCCGGCAATCCGGTCCGACCGGGTACTGAAGCTAATCAACGGAGACCGGAATCATGCAGAACATTCGCAAGTTCATCAAGAACTCCAAGGGCGCGACCGCAATCGAATACGGTCTGATCGCTGCCCTCATCGCAGTTGCCGCAATCACCGCGATGTCGTCGCTGGGTGGCAAGCTGTCGAACACCTTCAACAACGTCTCGACCAAGCTCTAATCCAGCTTGATCTGACGACGCTGCTCGAAGGGCGGCGGAACTCCGGTTCCGCCGCCCTTTCTGTTTCAGAGCCGCCCCATTGCGAGGAACTTCTCGCGCCGCATCCGTCGCAATTCGGCCGGTGGGTAATCGGCGAGCCGGACCAGCGCCGCATCGATCGCATCCCCCAGCGCACTGATCGCCGCAGCCGGATCGCGTTGCGCACCACCCAGCGGCTCGGGGACGATCGTGTCGATGATCCCAAGGCCCTTGAGGTCCTGCGCGGTCACCTTCATCGCCTCGGCGGCGTCCGCTGCCTTGTCGGCGGTGCGCCAAAGGATCGAGGCGCAGCCCTCGGGCGAGATCACCGCATAGACGGCATGTTCGAACATCAGCACGGCATTGCCCGCCGCCAGCGCGATCGCCCCCCCCGAGCCGCCCTCGCCGACCACCACCGCGACCATCGGCACGCCGAGCGCAAGGCATTGTTCGGTCGACCGGGCGATCGCCTCGGCCTGCCCGCGCTCCTCCGCCTGGATCCCCGGAAAAGCGCCCGAGGTATCGACCAGCGTCACCACCGGCAGCCCGAAGCGGTCGGCGAGCTGCATCAGCCGGATCGCCTTGCGATACCCTTCGGGCTTGCCCATCCCGAAATTGTGTTTGAGGCGACTCGCGGTATCGTCGCCTTTCTCGTGACCGATCACGAGGATCCGACGCCCGCGGAAGGTCGCGAATCCGCCGAGGATCGCCTGATCGTCGCCAAACGCCCGGTCGCCGGCCAGCGGCATCCAGTCGTCGAACAGCCCGGCGACATAATTCTTGAAATGCGGCCGGTCGCCGTGGCGGGCGACCTGAGTCTTCTGCCAGGGCGTCAGTCTGCCGTAGGTATCGCGAAGCAATTTGTCGGACCGCGCCTGCAGCCGCGAGATTTCCGCGCTGAGATCGACCGTGCCGTCGGCGGCGGTCTCGCGCAATTCGTCGATCTTGCCGTGGAGTTCGGCGATCGGTTTTTCAAAATCGAGGAAGCTTGCCATAGGTTGGCGCGGTTAGGCTTCGCGTGTCGTCGCGTCAACGCGGTGCGTATCGTCGGTCAACGGATGGCGCGCGTTGACGAGTTCGACGAGGTGGCTCGCATCGACATGCGTATAGATTTCAGTGGTGGCGATGTCGGCATGCCCGAGCATCGCCTGCAGCGCGCGCAGATCCGCGCCCCCGGCAAGCAGGTGGGTTGCAAAGGCGTGCCGCAGCACATGCGGGCTGACCCGGTCGGGGGGAATCCCCGCCTCGGCTGCCAGCGCCTTGAGCAACTGGTACAGTCGGATGCGGCTGAGATGCGCCTTGCCCGACGGGAAAAGCCACGCGCTGTCTTCGGCAACGTGCAGCCGCCACGAAGCGACCGCCCCGCGGGCCCGGTCCGACAGCGGCACCAGCCGCTCCTTCTCGCCCTTACCGCGCAGGATCAGATACGGACGATCGGGCGCGATCGCGCGGCGCGGGAGCGACACCAGTTCGGTCGCGCGCAGGCCCGATCCGTACAGCAGTTCGACCAGTGCCGAGAGTCGCAGGTCATTCGGATCGGGGGGATCGCGCGCGATCCGGACAGCGATGGCAGCGAACAGCCGGTCGACGTCGGCATGATCGAGCACCTTGGGCAACCCGCGCGCGGCACCCGGGCGGGGCAGTGCGGCGCCCGGGTCGTCCGCACGATGCCCCTCTTCCTCGAGAAACGCGAAGAACCGCCGCAGCGCCGCGGACTTGCGCGCGACCGTCGCTTTCGACAGCGGCAGCCACGCCGCCCCGACCCGCGCGAGATCGTCCGGCGTGGCGCTCGCCAGCCGCCCGCCGAGCAGGCCGGATGCCAGCGCGAGGTCGCTACGGTAGGCCGCGACCGTATTCTTCGCCGCTCCGGCTTCTGCCATCATCATCTCGAGGAACCGCTCGATCAGCGCGCGATCCTCGCCGCTGCCAAGCGGGGCGTCGGTCACGACCGTGCGACCGCCTCGGCCGCGATCATCCGCGCCTCGCCGATCATCCCGACTTCGCGGAGCGCAGCGCAGATATGGTACAGCGCCGCCGGCGACACGCCCGCCCACGCGCGCGACTGCATTCCCGTTGCCGCGAGCAGCACGACCGTACCGGGTTCGCCGTCCGCCGCCGCCTGCGCGATCGCGCGGCTCCAGCTATCGGTCGCGGCGATCGGCACACCCAGCGCCTTTGCGCCCTGCTCGATATCGCCGCCGGAAAGACGACCAAGCCCCGCGAGCGCGGCGAAGAACATCCGCTGTTTGCCCCCCTGCGGATCGTTCGCCGGGACATAGGCACCGACGTCGCCATAGCTTACTGAAGGCGCGTTTGGATCGACCAGGGTCAGCATTGCCCAGCCGGTGCTCCCGCGCGCGGCCTTGTCGCGCCAGCGCAGCGCCGGCGTGTCGAGCCCTGCACTCAGCATCGAGGCGATCAGCCGGTCGGTGTCGGGCTTTTCGAGCGTGGTCGGCATACGCGCCGCCGCGCCCGCCGTCAGGACGAGCCGGGCATAGCGTCGCTCATAGCCGCTCGGTTCGTCCCACAGCTTGCCGAGTGCCGCCGCGCGCGTTGCCGCGTCGTTCCCCTCGAACGCGGTGCGCAGACTGCGCGCGACGCTTGCTGCGGCGGGGAGCTGATCGTCCCCCGCATCGACCGCTGCGTACAGATCGACCAGCGCCGCGCTCGACAGGATCCCGCGTGCCGCCGCAAGCTCGGCGGCGGAGGCCCGAACACCGGGTGCAAGGTCCGGCGACAGCGCGCGCCAGCCCTGCACCGCAGGCGCACTTGCCGTGAGCAGCGAATCGGGGATCTCCACTCCCGCCGCCATCGCGAGCCCGTAGCGCCACGCGGTCAGCATCGGCGTGCGGTCCCAGTCGACGGTCACCGCCTGCCGCCCGCGCCCGTTGCTGCCGACCAGCTTCTGCGCAAGCAACAGATCGATCCCGCTGGCGACACGGTCCTTGCGCACCGCCGCGAACAGCGGTTGTGCGCGGGCCGGCGTACCCGACAGCCCGGCGCACATCGCCCGCGCCACCACCCAGCCGCGTTCGCGCCCCAGCGCGGCGCCGGCCTCGGCCGCAGGACACAAGCCTGCCGGGTCGCCGGTGGCGAGCGCGGCCTGCATCGCCGCCTCGAACAGTTTCGGCGTATAATCCTCGGTATCGACTGCCTGCGCCATTGCACGACCCGCGACCGATTCGCCCATCCGCACCAGCAGCCACGCCCGCTCCGCCGCGAAATCGGCGCCGCCCACGCCGCGCGGCGTATCGAGCTGCGCCATCAGCGCGCGGCGCAGCGCGATCGAGACCCAGCGCGACGCAACGGGCGCGCGCAGCCGGCGCATCAGTGTTTCGAGGAACCGGCCATCCGAGCGGCCGAACGCGTTCGGTGCCATCGCGCCTTCGGTCGGCCCCGCCACGCCAATCCGGTCGAGCGACCGCCGCGCATAGCTGGGCGTGTCGGCGCGGACGAACGCCGCGAAATCGGTCGGCGACGGCGGTGTCGGGAGCGGTGTCGGCGTTGCGCCGGGGATGGGCGGATCGGCCGGCAGCGGTGCGCCGGGAAGCGGTGCCACGGCTGGCGGCGGGACGGTCTGGCTGACCGGCGCGCTTGCCGGTCCGGCGGGAGCGGACGGCGTCGGGGCAGTTGCCGGACCCGGCGCGCGCGGACGCGAACGTGCCGGAGCAGCCGTCGGCGCGGGGTTGGGATCGCCGAACCCTGGCGGCAGGATCGATTCGGGCCGGTTCTGCGCGATCGCTGGAAAGAGCGCCGGAACCGTCAGCGTCGCCGCGAGTGCGGCGGTGGCGAGGAGTGCCGGGAGCGCGCGGCTACTTCTGGAGGTTCGCAAGCGGCACTGCCTTCTCGACCTGCTTCATCGGCTTTTCATGCGCCATCCCTGACAGCGCGAACAGGCCGCCGACCACCACGGCCACGACGACGAGAAGCACGAGAAGCAAGCGAGGCATGGGCAAGGACCTGTAACCGACCGGAAAGAAAAAGCAGTGCAAGCGAGCTTTTGCCCGATGCGCCGGTGCGCTGTATAGCCCCAGCTTCGATGTTGCAAAGCCCGCCGCCTTCCCCCGACACCGCCCTGCCCGACCCGATGCGCTGGGGCGGGCAGCCGATCGTGCTCGTGGGACTGATGGGCGCGGGCAAATCCACGGTCGGACGGCGGCTCGCGATCCGGCTCGGACTGCCGTTCGTCGATGCCGATACCGAGATCGAGAGCGCGGCGGGGATGTCGATCCCCGATATCTTCGAGCGATTCGGCGAGGCGTATTTCCGCGACGGCGAACGCCGCGTGATCGCGCGGCTGATGAACGGCGACCGGCGCGTGATCGCCACCGGCGGCGGCGCGTTCGTCGATGACCGGACGCGCGAGACGATCCTCGCTCGGGGGTTCGCGGTGTGGCTCGACGCCAAGCCGTCGGTGCTCGCGGACCGCGTCTCGCGCCGCGATACCCGGCCGTTGCTGCGCGGGCGCGATCCGCTGGCGGTGCTCGAGGAACTGGCGCGCGTGCGCAACCCGTTCTACGCGATGGCCCCGCTCCGCGTCTCGAGCCACCGTGCGCCACACGACGCCACCGTCAACGCCATCCTGAAAGCCCTTGGCCAGATATGACGACCATCCCCGTTTCGCTTGGTGCCCGCAGTTATGACGTCGTGATCGAGGCCGGGCTGCTTTCCCGCGCCGCCGACTGGCTCGCGCCGCTGTCGCGCGGGCGGAAGATGGCGATCGTCACCGACTCGAACGTGCTGCCGCATCTCGAAACATTGCAAAAGTCGTTGTCTGACGCTGGCGTCGCGAGTGAGGCAATTATTTTAAACCCCGGAGAGTCAACGAAAAGCTGGTCGCAGCTCGAGGCACTGACCGATCGGCTGCTCGACCTCGGGATCGAGCGCGGGGATCATGTCGTCGCGCTGGGTGGCGGGGTGATCGGCGACCTCGTCGGGTTCGCCTGCGCGATCCTCAAGCGCGGGTGCGGGTTCGTGCAGATCCCGACGACGCTGCTCGCGCAGGTCGATTCGTCGGTCGGCGGCAAGACCGCGATCAACAGTCGTGCAGGGAAGAACCTGATCGGCGCGTTCCACCAGCCCGCCTTGGTGCTGATCGACCCTCAAGTGCTCGACACGCTGCCGCTGCGGCAGGTCCGCGCAGGCTATGCCGAGGTCGTGAAATACGGGCTGATCGACGATCCCGAGTTCTTCGACTGGTGCGAAGCGAATGCCGCCGCGTTGCTCGCGGGCGATCCGGACGCGCGCGTGTATGCGATCGCGCATTCGGTTGCCGCCAAGGCGCGAATCGTCGCGGCGGACGAGCGCGAGACGACCGGCGTTCGCGCGCTGCTCAATCTCGGGCATACGTTCGGTCATGCGCTCGAGGCCGAAGCGGGCTTCTCCGACCGGCTGCTCCACGGCGAGGGCGTCGCGGCGGGAATGGCACTCGCCTTCGGCTATTCTGCCGCACACGGGCTTGCGCCCACTGCCGATTCGGACCGGTTGCGCACGCATTTGCGCAAGATCGGCCTGCCCGACGGCGTTTCTGCGACGGGACTGACCGCGTCGGCGGACACGCTGGTCGACCATATGCTCCATGACAAGAAGATGGACGCAGGTACGCTGCCGTTCCTACTCGCGCGCGGGATCGGGAAGACTTTCCTCGACACGTCGGTCGACCTCGCCGACGTCCGCGCGTTCCTGGCCGCCTGATGCCGCGCGGAGTCGCCAAGCGGGATCTTCCCAGCAAGATCTGCCCGGTGTGCGAACGCCCGTTCGCATGGCGCAAGAAGTGGGAGCGCGACTGGGAGAATGTCGTCTATTGTTCGGACAAGTGCCGGATGACCAAGCCGCGCTGAGGTTTGAGCCCGGCCCTTGCTGTCCTTCCCCGGCGAAGGCCGAGGCCCAGTAGTGGAACGGCCGAAAGGCTGGCATTGTGCTTCGTTACCTCGGCCCCTTCGACTGGGCCCCGGCCTTCGCCGGGGAAGCGCCGTTGGTGATGGGTATCACACCCCCGCCTTCGTCGCGCTCCACGCGAGCCACAGCCACCCGCCGATCAGCAACGCCCCGCCGACCGGCGTGATCGCCCCCAGCCAGCGTGGCAGTCCGAGCGCCATCAGATACAGCGTTCCCGCGAAGATCGCCGCGCCGATCACGAACAGCCACGCCGGACCGCGCGCTTCCATCCGCACCGCGACCAGCGCCGCGACGACATGCACCAGCTGGTAATGCGCGCCCGTCCCGAGCCACTTGGCGGCGTCGCCGCTCGCGCCATGCGCGCCGAACGCGCCTGCACCGACCGCAAGCGCACCGCTCAATGCCGCCAGCACCACGATCATGGTCATCCGCCCAAGTCCTCGCTCAATTCAGGCCGCGACACCTGCGTGATGATCCGGTCGCGCGCGACGCGGATGTCGCCCGCCTCGACCTGCGCCTTCAACCGTTCGCGATCCTCGCGGCGGTACACTTCCTCGCTGCGATCGATCTCGGCCTGGTCGACCCCGACCTTGAGCAGCGCGAGCCGCGCCATCCGCACCGCCGATTCGAGCACCTCGCGTACCACCCCGTCCATCGGCGCGCCCTTGAGCTTGATCACCGCGCGACGATCATAGGCACGCACGAAGATCGAGGCGTTCGGGAAGGCCTGGTGAACGCCCTCGATCAAGTCGGCGGAAAGCTGATCGCCATCCATGCAGAACAGGATCAGCTCGGCCTCGCCCGCGCCCGCCTGCCGCAGCAGATCCATCCGCGTGCCGTCGCCATAATAGACCTTCGCGCCGAACTCACCCGCGATATCGATCATCTCGATATCCATGTCGATCAGCGTGACCGGAATCCCCTGCGCGATCAGCATTTGCGCGACGGTCTGGCCGAACCGCCCGTAGCCGACGATCAGCGCATTCGCGCCGTCGGATTGTGGGCCATCACGGTCGCCCTGCTGAATCGGCTCCTCGCGAATCCGCCGCGTGATCGACATCAGGAACGGCGTCGTCGCCATCGACAGCGTGACGATCGCGCCGAACAGGCTCGCCGCCTCGGGTGCGATCAGCAGCGCCTTCTGCGCCTGCGCGAACAGCACGAAGCCGAACTCGCCGCCCTGACTGAGCAGCAGACCGAGCGCGAGCGCGCTGCGCCACGTCATCTTGAACCCGATCCCGATCAGGAAGATGATCAGCGCCTTGGTCACGATCAGCGCGAGTGCCATGCCGAGGACGAACAACGGCCGCTCGGCGATCGCATGGAGATCGAGCATCATCCCGACCGCGAGGAAGAACAGCCCGAGCAGGATCGAGCGGAACGGCTCGACGTCTGCCTCGAGTTCGTGCCGGTACGGGCTGTCGGCGAGCATCACGCCTGCGACGAACGCGCCGAGCGCGGTCGACAGGCCGAGCGCCTCCATGACGGCGGCGGCGGCGACCACGGTGAACAGGGCGGCGAAGACGAACATCTCGCGCTCGCCCATGTTGCCGATGATCCGGAACAGCGGGCGCAGTAGGAAACGCCCCGCGAGCACCAGCCCAGCGACTGCGCCGATCGTGTAGAGGAACAGCAGCCAGCCCGGCGGGCCGTTGGCGTCCGCCGGGTTGCGCGACAGCACCGCGACGATCGTGATCAGCGGGACGATCGAGAGATCCTGGAACAACAGGATCGAGAACGCGCGCTCGCCGAACGGGGTGCGCATCCGCCCGGCGGACTGCAGCATCGGCAGCACCTGCGCGGTCGACGACAGAGCGAGGGGAAGCCCGAGCACGAGCGCGGCAGCGCCCGAGAAATGCGTACCGATCCACACGACGACGGTCACCGCCGCGCCGCACAGTACGACCTGGAGCAGCCCGAGCCCGAAGATTTCCTTCTTCAGCGCCCACAGGCGCGACGGGTTGAGTTCGAGCCCGACGATGAACAGCAGCAAGGTAATGCCGAGCTCGGCGACCCCGATCTTCGATTCGGCATTGCCGACGAGATGGAGCACCTGCGGCCCGACGACCGCGCCCGCAACGAGATAGCCGAGCGTGGCACCGAGCCCGAGCCGACGGAAGATAAGGACGAAAACGAGCGCAAAGCCACCGAGGACGACACCGTCGAACAGCAGCGATTCGCTCATGCGGGCGCCTTCGCGGCGGCGGCGGTTTGGGTCGCCTCGGTGACCGCCTCGAACGCGAGCCGGATCGAGGCGTGCCGCGCGCTGTGCGGGAGCGCGGGAGTGAACAGCTCGAACCCGGGCCATTCCGGGAGCGGCCCCTCGCCCGCAAGCCATGCCGCGAGCGAATCGCGCGCCGCCGCGAGTTCCTCGGCGGACTTGCCGATCGCCGCCGCGCCCATCAGCGACGCGCTTGCCTGCCCGAGCGCGCAGGCACGGACCAGCATGCCAAGCTCCGCGACCCGCCCCTGCGGGTCGACCGCGACATCGACCGTGACGCGGCTCCCGCAGATCGGCGAACGCTTCTCGGCGCTCCCCATTGGGTCGGTCAGGCGGGCGTGATGCGGGATGCTCGCGGCAAGGCGGAGGATCTCGGTGTTGTACAGCGGCGCGTTCATGACTTCTATGTAGGAAGCGGTTGTGCCTCAGTCACCCCGTTTGGTGTCATCGACCGCGCGAGCGGGGGTGGTTTTGCCGAGCGTCGGCTCGAACAGCGGCAACCCCTTGCGGCGGCGGTCGACGAAATCGGCGATTCCCGCGCTGGTGACGTTGAGCAGCGGATAGACCCGCGCGGACTTGAGCCACAACGGACGGTGCGCCGGCCCGCCGCCCATCGTGTCGGTGACGAGCACGACCATCAGGAAGCCGAGGCTCGCGAGGATCAGCCCCTTGAGCGCGCCGAACCCGAAGCCGAGCGCGCGATCAACCGGGCCGATGATCGAATCGCGGGTCCGGGCGCCGATCGCATTGGCGACGAGCCGCCCACCGAAATACGTCCCCCCCGCGAGAAGGACGAACGCAAGCACCGCCGCGCCCGCGGTCGTTCCGATCACGCCGGTCAGTGCGTGCGTCAGCGGTATGTGGAACAGCTTGACCGCGAAGACGATCGCGACCCAGGCGAACAGCGACAGCACCTCGGTAACGAACCCGCGCATGACGCCAAGCAGCGCCGAGCCGCCGACCGCGATGAGAACGATGATATCGAGCGCGGTGAGGTTCATGGGGGTTGCTGTATCCGGTGCGGGCGGGGGGAGTCGAGGGTGTTGGGGTTGGGACGCCGCCTATCCCCCGCAGAGGTGCGACTTGGTCCACCCTGTCTGGTCGTTTCGGGCCGTATGAACGGGCACGCCCCTCCCCTTCAGGGGAGGGGATGGGGGTGGGGCGTGCCTCGCAGAGACCTGCGCCTGGTACAGCCCCACCCCAACCCCTGCCCTAAAGGGGAGGGGCTAAGTCGAGCCATACCCACTTGAGTACCCCCCTACTTCCCCAGCATATGCTCGACGAACCCGCCGAGCGTGCGGAACCCGGTCAGCGTCAGCCCGCTCTTGTCGTCGGTCACCGCAGACGGCAGCAACGCGCGCTCGAAGCCGAGCTTGCCCGCTTCCTTCAGCCGCAGCGGCGAATGCGCGACCGGGCGCAGCTCGCCCGACAAGGCGATTTCGCCGAACACCACCGCATCGACCGGCACCGGCCGCTCGCTCAGCGCGGAGATCAGCGCGGCGGCGACCGCCATGTCCGCCGCCGGGTCCTGCACCTTGTACCCGCCCGCGATGTTGAGATAGACTTCGCACGCCGAGAAACTCAGCCCGCAGCGCGCCTCGAGCACCGCGAGCACCATCGCGAGCCGCCCGCTGTCCCACCCGACCACCGCGCGCCGCGGCGTCGCGCCGCTCGCGAGCCGGACGACAAGCGCCTGGATCTCGACCAGTACCGGGCGCGTCCCCTCCAAAGCGGGGAACACGGTCGTCCCCGTGACGCCTTCCTCGCGCTGCGTCAGGAACAGTGCGGACGGGTTGGCGATCTCGGTCAGCCCCTCGGCGACCATTGCGAACACGCCGATCTCGTCGGTCCCGCCGAAGCGGTTCTTGATCGCGCGGAGGATGCGATACTGGTGGCTGCGCTCGCCCTCGAAGCTGAGCACGGTATCGACCATATGCTCGAGCACGCGCGGGCCCGCGATGCTGCCGTCCTTGGTGACATGCCCGACGAGCACGACCGCGGTGCCGCGTTCCTTGGCGAAGCGGATCAGCTCCTGCGCCGACGCGCGGACCTGGCTGACCGTGCCGGGCGCGCCCTCGATCAGGTCGCTGTGCATCGTCTGGATCGAATCGATCACGAGAAGCGCAGGCGGGGTCGCCTGCGACAGCGTGGTAAGGATGTCGCGGACCGAGGTCGCCGCGGCGAGCATCACCGGCGCGCTGCCGAGCCCGAGCCGTCGTGCGCGCAGCCGGACCTGATCGGCGGCTTCCTCGCCCGAGACATAGGCGACCGGGAGCCCCGCCATCGCCATCTTGGCGGCGGCCTGCAACAGCAGCGTCGACTTGCCGATCCCCGGATCGCCGCCGATCAGCGTCGCCGAGCCCTCGACGAACCCGCCGCCGAGCGCGCGGTCGAGTTCCGCGACGCCCGAGGTCAGCCGTTCGGGGAGCGTGATCTCCGCGTCGAGCCCGACGAGCTGGATCGCGCGCCCGCCGCCCATCAGATTGTGCTTGGCCTGAAACGGGGTGACGGCCGCACCCGAATCCTCGACCATCGTGTTCCATTCGGAACAGTCGCCGCACTGCCCCGCCCAGCGCGGCGAGACCGAGCCGCAGGATTGGCAGACGTAGCGTTTCTGGGGTTTCGCCATGTGGCGATGCCTAGCCGATCCGGAACGATAGGGGAACAGACTTTCCGGCCGGTTCGCCTCACGCCGCCAACTGACCTGGATCAATACGCTGAAGCAAGACGATATTTTCGGGAAAATTAACGAAAGATTTGCCAACCTGGGCGATCTTGGGAGCGTTCCCACGGAGTAACCATGCAGCGTATCCTCTACATCAGCACCGCGCGCGAGACGCTCGACGCGGCCGCGCTCGACCGCATCCTCACCGTGTCGCGACGCAACAACGCCGCGGTCGGGGTGACCGGGCTGCTCGTCGTCGGCGGGCGGCGGTTCCTCCAGGTGCTCGAGGGGCCGGACCATCAGGTCGCGGGGGTGTTCGACCGGATCGCGCGCGACGACCGGCATTTCGCGGTGGTCAAGCTGTCGAAGAAGACGATCGAGACGCGGCTGTTCGGCGAATGGGCGATGGGGTATCGCGCGGTTGCAGGGGATACGATGCGCGAGGAGGACGGCTTGTCCGCGATCGTCGAGCGCCTGGTCGCGCCGATCGACGACATCGTGCTCCGCGCAGAATTCACCGCGTTCGCGGCGCTCCACGCGACGGCCTGAAACGCACCGTCCGGTCGGGCCGTGTCTTCCCCTCGTCTTGCCGTTTGGCCGGGATCCGGTATAGGCGAGGCGGGGAAGAAATCAGATGCAGCAGCTTGCCGGGAGTAGCGTCGCGTTGGCAGGGGAACCGCGGATTGCCGCGATCCTCCAGCGGGTCTGCGACCTGACCGGCATGGGGTTCGCCGCGGTCGCGCGGGTAACCGAGGAGCGCTGGACCGCGTGCCAGGTGCTCGACCGGGTCGATTTCGGGCTCGACGCGGGCGACGAACTCGAACTTCAGACCACGATCTGCAACGACATTCGCGATCACCGCAAGGCGGTGGTGTTCGACCAGGCGTCGGGCCACGCGTATTGGCGCAATCACCCGACCCCGGTGCTCTACGGCTTCGAGAGCTATATCGCGCTCCCGATCATGCTGTCCGACGGGCAATTCTTCGGGACGCTGTGCGCGCTCGACCCCGAGCCCCGCAAGGTCGAGGTCCCGGGTCTGGTCGCGATGCTCCACGAACTCGCCGAGCAGCTCGCCACGATCCTCGAATCGCCCGCCACCCCGGCTCAGTCCTTCACGGGAATCCCGAGCCCACGCTGAACCGCGGGCCGCGCGAGGCCACGCTCGAGCCACGCACCGACGTTCCTGAAGTCCCCGAACCCGACCAGATCCCCGGCACCGTAGAAATCGACCAGCGCGCGGACCCAGCCGAGCAGCGCAATATCCGCGATCGAATAGACATCGCCGACGAACCAGTCGCGCCCCGCGAGCGCGGCGTCCATCACGCCGAGCAGCCGCTTTGCCTCCGCGACGTAGCGGTCGCGCGGACGCTTGTCCTCGAAGTCCTTGCCAGCGAATTTGACGAAGAAACCGAGCTGCCCGAACATCGGGCCGACCCCGCCCATCTGGAACATCACCCACTGGATCGCCTGCAACCGCAGGACCGGATCGGCGGGCAGGAACTGGCCGGTCTTCTCCGCCAGATACAGCAGGATCGCCCCCGATTCGAACAGAGCCAGCGGCGCGCCGCCCGGACCATCGGGGTCGAGGATCGCGGGGATCTTGCCATTGGGGTTGAGCGCGACGAATTCGGGGGACTTTTGCGCGTCGCTCCCGAAATCGACGAAATGCGGCTCATAGGCGAGCCCGGTCTCCTCGAGCATGATCGACACCTTCACGCCATTGGGCGTCGGCACCGAATACAATTGCAGGCGTTCGGGGTGCTGCGCAGGCCAGCGTTGCGTGATGGGAAAAGCGGAAAGATCGGTCATGGCGGAATCCCGTGCTGCACTGTGCGTCGAGGGAGATAGTCATCCCCCCCGGGCTTCGCTATGGCCCCTGCCGATGGAAGCTTCCGATCTCCGCGTGGCCCTGTTCAGCGGCAACTACAACTACACGCGTGATGGTGCGAACCAGACGCTCAATCTTCTGGTCGGGCATCTGCTCAGTCGCGGGGTCAAGGTGCGCATCTACGCGCCGACGAGCCGCACGCCGGCGTTTCCGCCGACCGGCGATCTGGTCAGCGCCCCGTCGATCAAGATTCCACTGCGCGGCGAATACAAGCTGACGCGCGGGATGGGCAACCGCGTCCGCCGCGATCTCGAGGCGTTCGCGCCCAATGTGATCCATTTGTCCGCGCCGGACTGGCTCGGGCACAAGGCGCTCGACTATGCCGAGAAGCACGATATCGCGTGCGTTTCGTCCTACCATACGCGGTTCGAGACCTACATGCCCTATTACGGGCTCGGCTTCCTCGTCCCAATGATGATCCGGGCGCAGGCGCGCTTCTACAGCCGCGTCGACGAAGTCCTCGCGCCGAGCCAGATGATGGGCGAGATCCTCCACGACTGGGGCGTTCCGACCCCGGTCACGCGCTGGTCGCGCGGCGTCAATCATGCCCGCTTTAACCCGGCGCGCCGCGACCTTGGCTGGCGGCACAGTCTCGGCATTGCCGACGACGAGATCGCGATCGGGTTCCTCGGGCGACTGGTCAAGGAAAAGGGCCTCGACGTCTTCGCGCGCGCGATGCACGCGCTCGACGAACGCGGCGTCAGGCACCGCACCGTGGTGATCGGCGAAGGCCCCGCGCGCGACTGGTTCGCGCAGGAAATTCCAGATGCGGTGTTCGCGGGCTATATGACCGGCGACGATCTCGGCCGCGCGGTCGCGTCGATGGACGTGTTCTTCAACCCGAGCATTACCGAGACCTTCGGCAACGTGACGCTCGAGGCGATGGCGGCAGGGGTGCCCGTCGTCGCGGCGCGTGCGTCGGGTGCGGTCGGGCTGATCGACGACGGGGTGACCGGGCTGATCGTCCCGCCGACCGACATCCAGGGCTATGCCGACGCGCTCCAGCGCTATTGCGAGGACGATACGTTCCGCCGCGCTGCGGGCGACGCCGGGCATGCCAAAGCGGCGGGGTATAAGTGGGACACGATCAACCAGACCGTGCTGGATACCTATCTGCGCGTGATCGAGCGGCGGTCGCGGCGGTAGACGGGTCTTTGGCGGGCGACTTGTCCTTTCCCCTTTCGTCATGCTGAACTTGTTTCACCATCTACCGCGCAACACAGGCTTGCCCGAGTGGCGCGGTGGACCCTGAAACGAGTTCAGGGTGACACCGGTTTCGAGACAGGCTCCCTCACCGCCACTCGTAAACGAGCGGAGCCTCACGGAACGCGAAGCGATCGACGTGGCGGGATACTGCCCCTTTCAGACCGTCCAACTGTTCCGGAGACGTCGCCGCGATCCGCACGACCAGAACGTCCGGCTCGGCGTCGAAGGTGACGGTCGCGTCGCCTGGATGATCCGCCCCGCGCGCATCGCGCGGAAACACGACCGTCCCGTGCTCGGCGGTGTAGCTGACCGTCAGGTTGTGCTCCCAATGCTTGCACGTCTGCTGAAGGTATTTGCTGGCGTGCTCCGTAGGCACGCGCGCGGTCGCATCGTGCGCCATCACAGCCGCTCGATCTTCTGCGCGGCGTCGTCGATCAGCGCGACCGCGGCGTGGATCGTCTCGATCGTGACTGCCTCGTCGCGCAATTTGTGCATCAGCACCTCGCGCAAATTGCCCATCGCACGCCGCACAGACGCACTGTCGGTCCTCGCCCGCTCCGCACCGACCTCGGCGATCCGCGCGAACAACGCCTCGACGCGTTCGGCGTTCTCGGCGAGATGCTGCGTCCCGGCTTCGGTCACCTCGAACAGTTTCTTGGCGCCTTCAACCTGACGTGCGGCGATCAGGTCCATGTCGTCGAGCAGCGTCAGCGTCGGATAGACCACCCCCGGGCTCGGCGCATAGGCACCGCCGGTCAGTTCCTCGATCCGGCGGATCAGGTCATAGCCGTGGCGCGGTTCGTCCGCGATCAGCTTGAGCAGCACCAGCCGCAATTCGCCGCCGTCGAACATCCGCCGACCACGCGGCCCGCCGCGCCCCTCGCCATGTTCGTGCCCGCCCCGACCACTGAAGCCGCCGCCGAAGCCCCCGCCCCCGCCGAAACCGCGCCCGCCGCCGCGCATCATTT
Source organism: uncultured Stakelama sp. (assembly GCA_964575105.1). Taxonomy (GTDB): domain Bacteria; phylum Pseudomonadota; class Alphaproteobacteria; order Sphingomonadales; family Sphingomonadaceae; genus Sphingomonas. Next base: position 5,715 of record CAZNQA010000022.1, on the reverse strand, counting down.
CCCGGGCGGGATGATGCCGGTGCCCATGCTCGCTGCCCGCATGATCATTGTGTTCAGATCCAGTCATTCTCGTTTCCTCTATCTCAGATGGCGCTAAGATATATCTTGATACAGACGATACAAGGTTCGAGTGCAAATTTCCGCGCAGGCCCTATCTTCCGGACATGGCCGACCTTTTCGCTGCATTCGATCCTCCCGCCCCCGAACCCGCGGCGGACTCCGCGCCGCTCGCCGACCGATTGCGCCCGACGACACTCGGCGAGGTGGTCGGGCAGGATCACATCACCGGCCCCGAAGGTGCGATCGGGCGGATGGTCGCGGCAGGGCGGTTGTCGTCGATGATCCTGTGGGGCCCGCCCGGGACCGGCAAGACGACGATCGCGCGGTTGCTCGCGGATGCGGTGGGGCTGCGCTTCATGGCGATCTCGGCGGTGTTCTCGGGGGTCGCGGATCTCAAGAAGGCGTTCGCGGAGGCACGCGAGCATGCGCGGATCGGCAAGCGCACCTTGCTGTTTGTCGACGAGATCCACCGGTTCAATCGCGCGCAGCAGGATGGTTTCCTGCCCTATGTCGAGGATGGCACGGTCACGCTGGTCGGCGCGACGACCGAGAATCCGTCGTTCGAGCTCAACGCCGCAGTGCTCAGCCGCGCGCAGGTGCTAATCCTCCACCGGCTCGATCATGCCGCGCTCGGCCAGTTGCTCGATCGCGCGGAAGCGGTCGAGGGGCGTCTCCTCCCCCTCACCCGCGAAGCACGCGACGCGATGATTGCGAGCGCGGATGGCGACGGGCGGTTCCTGCTCAACCAATCCGAGACGCTGTTCGCGGTCAACCTGCCCGAACCGCTCGATCCGGCGGGGCTGTCCGCGTTCCTGCAGCGTCGCGTTGCGGTCTACGACAAGGACCGCGAGGGACATTACAACCTCATTTCCGCGCTCCACAAAGCCGTGCGAGGGTCCGACCCGCAGGCCGCGCTCTATTATCTCGCGCGGATGCTCACCGCGGGCGAGGAACCTTTGTACCTGTTGCGGCGAATGATCCGGATGGCGGTCGAGGATATCGGGCTTGCCGATCCGGGCGCGCTGACGCAGTGCCTCGCGGCGAAGGACGCCTATGACTTCCTCGGCTCGCCCGAGGGGGAGCTGGCGATTGCGCAGGCGTGCATCTACCTGGCAACCGCCCCCAAATCGAATGCGGCGTACAAGGCGCAGAAGGCGGCATGGAAATCGGCGCGCGAGACGGGCTCGCTGATGCCGCCCGAGAACATCCTCAACGCGCCGACCAAGCTGATGAAGGACATCGGGTACGGCAGGGGCTACGCCTATGACCATGATACCGCGGAGGGGTTTTCAGGGTCTAATTACTGGCCGAGCGAGATGGAGCCGCAGACCTTCTACGTGCCGACCGAGCGCGGGATGGAGAAACGGATCGCCGAGCGGATGGCATGGTGGGCGAGCCTCAAGACGGGGGATGCCTGACCCTTGGCCGACCGGTCCTCGTCGGGCGTGACTCCCACCCATTTTAAGCAGTTCGCCGCGATCGACTGGTCGGGTGCGAAAGGCGCGCGGCATCCAGGGATCGCGCTCGCGCTCTGTTCGGCGGGCGACGCTGCGCCGGTGCTGATCGAGCCGCCACGCGGGGTTTGGTCGCGCGCCGACATCCTCCACTGGCTCCGCGATCGGGCCTCCGAACCGTTGCTGGTCGGGTTCGACTTCTCCTTCGCCGCGCCCTTCCTCGAACGCGGCGCGTATCTCCCCGGCGAGACCGTCGCGGCCGATCCGCGCGCGCTATGGGCCTATGTCGACCATCACAGCGCGGACATGGATCTCGGCGCGGCATCGTTCCTCGAGGCGCGGCGTGGGCGGCACTTTTATCTCGGCGCGGCGGACGGGGTGAAGGCGGACTTCATGCATTACCGCCGATGCGAAGCGCATTATAACGCAAACGGCGGCGGCAAGCCCTCGACCGTCTATGACGCGATCGGCGCGGCGCAGGTTGCCAAGGCGAGCTTCGCTGGCATGCGGCTGCTCCACCATCTGGCCCATGCGATCCCGGTGTGGCCGATCGACCCGGCGCCGACGCACGGCGCATGCGTGGTCGAGATCTACACGACGATCGCGGCACGCGCGGCAGGGATGCGCAAGGGGCTGAGCAAGCTGCGCGACGGTGCCGCGCTCGACACCGCGCTCGCCACGATGGGGAGCGCGCCGCATGCGCCGCTGGCGCGCTATACCGACCATGCGACCGACGCGATCCTCACCGCAGCATGGCTTCGCCGCAACGCTGCGCGCGCGGATCTGTGGCACCCGGCCGCGCTCACCGTGCAGATCGCGCGCACCGAGGGCTGGACCTTCGGCGTGACTTGACGCATGAAGCGCGCACGAGGCGCGCGCGCTTCAGACGCCGGTTTAGCTCAGCTGGTAGAGCAGCGGTTTTGTAAACCGAAGGTCGCGGGTTCGATTCCTGCAACCGGCACCACGATCACCGATATCTTCGGACGGCACCAGCCGCCTGCGACAACCGCCGGATCGGGGCTTCATCCCGCATATTCGCCAGGCTGCACGAGCCGCCAGCCCTGATTCTCGCGGACCATCGGCTGCCCGCAGCCCTTGCACACGCCGCACCGCACACCATTCTGCCACCGCACCCGGTAGCCGTTGCGATGATGGTAACCGAACAGACATTTGAAGCGTTGTCGCAGATGCATCGTAAGCCCCATGAGAAGTCCGAAGCAGCACTATACATCAGATGAACCACGAGCGTCGATATCGCTCATGGCGGGGCGCCCCCTTGAGCCATACGCTCGCTACGTCAGTGGCAGCCAGATCCCGCATGATTTCTTGATATGTCTTGGCTATATTTTGTTTTTCTAAGTAATTCTTGAGATTCCGCAGAGTTGATATTCTTGCCTGACAGGCCCGGACACCATCGCCATCCCGCATGATCGCGCTCAGGATGACGCGGTGCAGCACGATCACCCGTGCCCGCATGTCGACGCGCGCGATTGCATGATTCGCCAAATCGCCCGATAGGCGACCGGGTGATCAAGGTTGTCAGCTACAACATGCACAAGGGGATCGGACTCGACCGACGGCGCGATCCGCGCCGCATCCTCGATGTGCTGCAGGAAATCGATGGCGACGTCATCGCGTTGCAGGAAGCCGACCTGCGCTATGGCACGCGCGCGGCGATCATCCCGCACCGCCTGCTCGAGGATCATTCGCCGTGGCGCGCGGTGCCGCTGCCGCACGACCGGCCGAGCATGGGGTGGCACGGCAACGCCATGCTCGCGCGCAAGGGGATCGACGTGCTGGCGGCGAGTACGTTGCATATCCCCACGCTCGAGCCGCGCGGTGCGATTCGGGTCGACCTGTCGATCGACTCGGCCCCGGTCCGCGTGCTCGGGATGCATCTCGACCTGTCCGGTCTGTGGCGCAGGCGACAGGCGCGCGCGATCCTCGAACACGCCGAGGACGGCCGGGCCGGACTGCCGACGATCATGATGGGCGACCTCAACGAATGGACCCCCAACGGCGGGTGCCTCCACGACTTCCGCCGGACGTTCGAGATCGCCCCGACCGGCCCGAGCTTCCACGCGCGCCGCGCGATCGGGCGGCTCGACCGGATCATGACGCGCGGGTTCCGGGTGCGCGACTGCGGCGTCCACACCAGCGCGCTCGCGCGCAAGGCATCCGACCACCTTCCGATCTGGGCGCTGATCGAGCCGTTATGAGCCGCGAGAAGGAGCTTCGTCTCGCGCTCGTTTGCTACGGCGGGATCAGCCTCGCGGTCTATATGCACGGCATCACCAAGGAGATCTGGCGGCTGGCGCGCGCGAGCCAGGCGTTCCATGCCGGTGCCGAGACCGCGAGCGGCAGCCAGGGGATCTACCATGCGCTGCTCGCCGAGATCGCGGACGAGACCGGCGTACGATTGCGTGTGCTGATCGACATCATCGCGGGTGCGAGCGCGGGCGGGATCAACGGGGTGTTCCTTGGCCAGGCGATCAGCACCGGGCAGAGCCTCGAGCCGCTGACGCAATTATGGCTCGATTCGGCGGATGTCGAGGCGCTGGTCGACGAGAAGCAGGCCCCCGCGACGCGGTTCTCCAAGGCCTGGGCGCTCCCGCTTGCATGGCTTGCGGCGCGTGGCACCGACGGGGTCGAGGCGACGGTCGAATCGGGCGCGCGCGAGGAAGTCCGCGCCAAGCTGTCGCACTTCATTCGCTCACGCTGGTTCGAGCCGCCGTTCGGCGGGGAACGCTTCTCCGGGCTGATCCTCGACGCGCTCGAAGCGATGGCCGCAGCCCCGCGCACGCCGCGGCTGCTCCCGCCCGGGCAACCGCTCGACCTGTACGTCACCGTCACCGACTTCCGCGGGCATCCCGAGCGGCTGACACTCCATTCGCCCCCCGAAGTGGTCGAGACCGAACACCGCGTCGTCGTCCCCTTCAGCGATTACGGCCAGCCGCTCGAGACGCTTGCGGACCCGGCCGAACTCGCCTTCGCGGCGCGCGCGACCTCGTGCTTTCCCGGTGCCTTCCCGCCGTTCATGGTCGGCGAGCTCGACCGCTTGCTCGAACAGCGCGCGACCGCGTGGCCGGGACGCGATGCGTTCCTCAAGCGAATCCTGCCACGCCAATATGCCGCCAACGCCGCCGAGGCGGCGGTGCTGATCGACGGATCGGTGCTTAACAACGCGCCCTTCCGTCCCGCGATCGAGGCGCTGCGTGAGCGCCCGGCACAGCGGCAGGTCGACCGGCGCTTCGTCTATATCGATCCGCACCCGCGCGGCAGCTTCGGGTTCGGCGCGGGCAGGGCTGCGACCCCGGGGTTCTTCCAGACGATCATCGGCGCGATGTCGGAACTCCCGCGCCAGCAGCCGATCCGCGACAATCTCGATGAGATTGCCGAGCGCTCGCGCCGGATCGAACGGATGCGGACGATCGTCGCGGGGATCCGGCCCGAGGTCGAAAAGCAGGTCGAGGCGCTGTTCGGCTATACGCTGTTCCTCGATTCCCCCACGCCCACCCGCCTTGCCGCATGGCGGCAGCGTGCGCAGACCGCGGCGGCGCGCAGCTCGGGCTATGCCTATGCCGCCTATGGGCATCTCAAGGTGACCGGGGTGGTCGAGGCAATCGCCACAATGCTCCACGGCGCCGGTGGCGATACCGAACAAAGCCGCTGGGACCGGCTCCACGACCGCGTCGCCGCATCGGTCGCGGCGCTGGGGGTCGACGACATGAAGCCGGGGTTCGCTGGCGGCGCGAACGCGACGATGATCGGCTTCCTGCGCACCTTCGACCTCGGCTTCCGCCTGCGCCGGTTGCGGCTGCTCGCGCGGCGGGTGACCGAACTCGAGGGCAACCATCCCGAAAGCGAGCTCGGCGGGATCCGCGATGCGATCTATGCCAGCCTGTCCGACTATCTCGAATGCAAGCGAAGCGAGCGGTACGAGGCGCTGCGCGACGACGTGCGGCTGTTGCGCGGCGATGCGGCGGAATTGATCGCGCGGCTCGGCAGCGCAATGGCGTTGCAGGGCCTCGACAATCAGACCGAGGCGCGGCTTGCGGCGGCGTTCACCGGGCTCACTCGCGACGTCAAGCGGCCGCTGCTGCTGACCTATCTCGGCTTTCCCTATTACGACGTCGCCACGCTGCCGCTGTTGCAGGGCGAAGGGCTCGACGAATTCGACCCGATCAAGGTCGACCGGATC
>CAZNQA010000021.1:26072-42640 GCA_964575105.1 uncultured Stakelama sp. | reverse complement strand
CGCGACCTCCGGCGTGACAGGCCGGCGCTCTAACCAACTGAGCTACACCCGCTTGAGAAGCGTGAGGCGCGGCTCCTAAGCGACCCCCCCTACCCTGTCAACAACCGTTTCTGCATCTGTCGTGGTTGGCGCGAAATTCGGTGCGGTGCGCTTGGTCAGCGTTCCGTGCTCGAACAGGAAGCCCGCGATATCGGGCTTGCCCGCCGCGCGCACGACGGTCTGCAGGATGATCAGCAGAGGCACCGCGAGCAGCGTCCCCGCCGTCCCCCACACCCACGACCAGAAGCTGATCGAGACGAGGATCAGGATCGGGTTGATCGTCAGCCGATGCCCGACGATCAGCGGCGTCACCGCATTCGCCTCGACCAGATGGCACCCCAGCATGATGAGCGCAGGCAGCAGCGCGACCCAGATGTCGTGGAACGTCATCAAGCCGCCCAACGCAAGCAGCCCCGCCGCCGCGATCGGGCCGAAATAGGGCACGTAGTTGAGCAACGCGACGATCCCGCCCCACATCAGCGGATACGGCATACCCATCACGTACAACACGCCCGCGATCAGGACGCCCAGCGTGAAATTGATGATCGTGATCGTGCCGAGATAGGCCGAGGTGTCGTCGACCACATCCTGGATCACGCGCGCGGTCGCCATCGCACCGCCGAAGCTCGACCGGCTGGTGATCGTGCGCTTGCGCATCCGGGTCCAGCCCGAGAGGAAGAAGAACACCACCAGCACCCCGAAGAACACCTGGATGATCACCGACGGCGCCGAGGTGGCGGCGAGTTCGAGGATCGAGCTGGGCGGGGCTACTGCGGCGGTCTGCGGCGACTTGACCGGGCCCGATGCGGCGAGGTGCTGGACCGTACGGTTGAGATATTTCTCGAGGCTCGAATACAGATCGATCAGCGGCGCGATGTTCATCTGGATCCGGTCGATCCGCTCGGGCAAGCGCCGGAAGAATTCGGTTGCCGGCACGATGATCGCCGCCAGCGCGACGTTCGCCGCAACCAGGAACAGCAACACGCAGGTCAGCGCCGCAAGCGCGGAGGGCACGCGCCGCCGCTCGAGCCACTCGAGCACCGGCACCAGCGAGATCGCGATCACCAGCGCCGCGGTCGTCGGCAGGAAGAACTCCGCCCCCGCCTTGAGCGCGAACGGCATCGCCATCGCTAGCCCGACCCCGGCGGTCAATGTCAGCGCCGCCAGCAGACGGTCGCGCCTCAGCCCGATCCGTGCCTCGTCCTCCGGTTCGCCGCCCGGTGACGCCAGCCCGAAGGCGCCCGATGTGTTGTCGTCTCGTTCCGCCATGCGGACGACCCTAGCGCCATTCCCTCGTTCCGCAATCGGCGCTAGCGTGTCTTCATGTCCGATCTGATCCTGGTTATCGACGAAGGCACCACGTCGACCCGCGCGATGCTGTTCCAGCGGGACGGCACCTGCATGGCGACTCGCGCGGCGGAACTCACCCAGCACTATCCCGAACCCGGCCGCGTCGAGCATGACGCCGCCGAAATCTGGGAGCGCACGCTCGCGGTGACGCGCGACGCGATTGCGGAAGCCGGCGGCGCCGGGCGAATCGCCGCGATAGGGATCACCAACCAGCGCGAGACGGTGGTGTTCTGGGATCGCGAGACCGGCGAACCGCTTGCCCCCGCGATCGTCTGGCAGGACCGCCGCACCGCGTCGATCTGTCGCGCGATGAAGGAGGCGGGGCATGAAAGCACCGTCCAGGCGAAGACCGGGTTGTTGCTCGACCCGTATTTCTCGGGCTCGAAGATCGGCTGGGCGATGCAGCACTGGCCCGCGGTACGCGACGCGGGCGACCGGCTTGCGGTCGGCACGATCGAAAGCTGGCTGATCTGGAAGCTCACCGCGACCGACGGGCGTGGCGGGCTCCACATCACCGACGCGACCAACGCCAGCCGAACCGCGCTGATGGCGATCGGCAGCGGCAACTGGGACGACGGGCTGATCGAACTGTTCGGCGTGCCCCGCGGCGCGCTGCCCGAGATCGTCGATTGCGCGGGGCGATTCGGCGAGACCACGCTGTTTGGCCCCGCCATCGCGATCTGCGGGATCGCGGGCGACCAGCAGGCCGCGACGATCGGGCAGAGCTGCCTCAATGTCGGGCAGACCAAGGCGACCTTCGGCACCGGCGCGTTCGTGCTCAGCCAGGCGGGGCCGATCCCGCCGACCTCGCGCAACCGGCTGCTTTCGACGATCGCGTGGCAGATCGGCGGGCGGCGCTCCTATGCGCTCGAGGGCTCGGTGTTCGTCGCGGGTTCGCTGATCAAATGGCTGCGCGACGAGATCGGGCTGATCGGTACCGCCGCCGAATCGGAGGCGCATGCGCACAGCGTGGCGGACAATGGCGGGGTCTATCTCGTCCCCGCGCTGTCGGGCATGGGCGCGCCGTGGTGGGAGCCCGACGCACGCGGCGCGCTCTCGGGTCTCAGCTTCTCGACCCGCAAGGCACACATCGTCCGCGCCGCGCTCGAGGCGATGGCGCATCAGGCGCACGACCTGATGACCGCGTTCGCCGCGGACGGGGTCGACTGGGCGTGCGTGCGGATCGACGGCGGGATGGTCGCCAACAACTGGATGGCGCAGGACATGGCGGACATGCTCGGCATCGAGGTCGAGCGCCCCGACTTCGCCGAGACCACGGCTTTGGGCGCGGCGATGCTCGCCGGGGTCGGCTGCGGCTGGTTCGACAGCCTCGAGGCCGCCAGCGTGATGCGCGGCGCGGTCGAGACCTTCTCGCCGACACTCGACGAGCAACCCCGTCAGGCGCGGCTCGCCGGATGGAAACGCGCGGTCGAGGCGGTGATCGCCGCTGCATGAGAGGCCCGTACCGCCCCCCGCCCGACCCGCATTCCGGCTTTGACCGGTCAAGCCCCCCCGGCTAGGGGCGGCGGCGAGTCGGGGTACGGCGGTGTCGTCGGCGCTGCGACAAGGGGTGCGTCATGGTTCATCAAGCTCTGCGGCTGCTTCGGCAGGCGGCACCGTTCGCGCTCGCGCTCAGCGCGTCCCCGCTGTTCGCGCAGGCCGGTTCCTCCGCGACTGCCGGCTCCGCCCCGATCGCCCCCAAACCCGCAGCGCCCGAAGCCGACGCGGTGCCCGAGACGATCGCGCTCCACGCGCAATTCACTTTCGTCGGCCAGGCGCACCCGGCGTTCCGCGCCCGGTCGGATGGCCCCAACAGCCTCAGGTCGGGCGGCGACGCGCGCGAGACGACCGATCTCACCGTCTATGCCGGGGTCCGCCCGTGGAAGGGTGCGGAACTGTGGATCAACCCCGAGATCGACCAGGGCTTCGGCCTCGCCAACACGCTCGGCGCGGCGGGTTTCCCCAGCGGCGAGGCGTATAAGGTCGGCAAGCGCGCGCCCTATTTCAGGCTGCAACGGTTTTTCCTCCGCCAGACCATCGCGCTCGGCGGCCCGTCCGAACCGATCGCTGGCGACCTCAACCAGCTTGGCGGCGCACGCGCCTCCAACCGAGTCGTGCTGACGCTCGGCAAGATCAGCGTCGGCGATGTGTTCGATACCAACAGCTATGCACACGACCCGCGCGCCGACTTCCTCAACTGGACCGTGATCGAGGCGGGCGCGTTCGATTATGCCGCCGATGCATGGGGCTACACCACCGGCGGCACCGCGGAACTGTATCGCGGGCGGTTCGCGGTGCGCGCCGGCCTGCTCAACCTGTCGACCGTCCCCAACAGCGACCGGATCGACACCGGCTTCCGCCAGTATGAACTCGTCGGCGAAATCGAGGAGCGCCACACGCTCGGCGGGCAACCGGGCAAGCTCAAGCTGACCGGCTTCGCCAACCACGGCCGCATGGCGCGGCTCGCCGAGGCGACCGCGCTTGCGGCGACGACCGGCCTGCCCGCCGACCCGGCACCCGTCCGCCGCTTCGCAACCCGGGCCGGGGTGAGCGTCAACCTCGAACAGGCGCTTGGAACCGACCTCGGGGTGTTCGCGCGCGGCGGGTTCGCCGACGGTCGCTACGAGGCGTTTGAATTCACCGATGTCGATCGCAGCGTTTCGGCGGGCCTGTCCGTCGCGGGGCGCCGCTGGCACCGGGCGGACGATCACGTCGGCGTGGCGCTGGTCGTCAACGCCGCCTCGCGCGCACGCCAGCGTTACCTTGCGGCGGGCGGACTGGGTATCCTCGTCGGCGACGGCAGCCTCCTCCACCCCGCCAGCGAGGACATCGCCGAACTCTATTACGACATCGCGCTCGCGCGCGCCGCGCATCTGACCGCGGATGTCCAGGCGATCGACCACCCGGCCTACAACCGGGACCGCGGGCCGGTCGCGGTCTTCGGCCTGCGCCTGCACGGGCAGATCTGATCGTACCACGCCGCCGCCGGGCCAACGTGTTTCGGGGACGCCGCAACGCACCTCCCCTTGCCCGGTCCGCGCCACGGAACCTATTGCGCGGTCGAGCCTTTTCCAGACCCCATCGTGACGATCGATACCAAGACCATGCAGACCAAGACCAACCGCTCCCAGTCCCGCGCAACACGATTGCACCGTGAAGCGATGAATTGCGTGACGTTCGCGGTCCGCGAACGCGACGCGGGCCACGCGGCTGATCTGATCGACGAGGCGATCCGGCTCAAGCGTCGCTCGTCCGAACTTGCCCCGTCGGATACGCCCGCGGGGGATTGAGGAGCGCCACCCGACCCGCGTAATCGCGCCCGTCACGGGCGGGAGCGAAGGCGCGACCCGGCGCGAGACCGGGCTGGCCCATCGCGGGACAGGCGGTCCTATCAAGGGTAAATCGCGACCAGATCCTGCTTATGCGCGGTGGCGTAATCCAAATGGACCGGCTATCGCGCGAATCGAATGCGTTATGACGCCGATGCGTCGACACCAGAACAAATGGAGTTCGCGATGACCGCGCCAAAGATTGCCGTGCTTCTCCCGTGCTATAACGAAGAGGCAGCGATCGCACAGACTGTCGCAGGGTTCCGCTCCGCGTTGCCCGATGCTGTTATTTACGTTTACGACAACAACAGCAAGGACCGGACCGTCGAGGTGGCCGAGGCCGCCGGCGCAATCGTCCGCCGCGAGCGTATCCAGGGCAAGGGCGCCGTCGTCCGCCGGATGTTCGCGGATATCGATGCCGACGTCTATGTGATGGCCGATGGCGATGCGACCTATGACGCCGCCTCCGCCCCCGCGCTGGTCGCCAAGCTGGTCGACGAGCAACTCGACATGATCGTCGGTTCGCGCATCAGCGAAGTCCAGGAATCGTACCGTCGCGGGCATCGCTTCGGCAACGCGCTCCTCACGGGGATGCTCGCGAAGCTGTTCGGGCGCTCGTTCACCGACATCCTGTCGGGCTACCGCGTCTTTTCGCGCCGCTTTACCAAGAGCTTCCCGTCGCTGTCCGCCGGGTTCGAGATCGAGACCGAGATCAGCGTCCACGCGCTCGAGCTCAAGATGCCGGTCGCCGAGATCGAGACGCCCTATTACGCACGCCCCGAGGGCTCGACCTCGAAGCTGTCGACTTATCGCGACGGCTGGCGGATCCTGCGGACGATCATGACGCTGTACCGGATCGAGCGCCCCGTGCTGTTCTTCGGCGCGATCGCCGCTGCATTCCTGTTGATCGCCGCGATCCTGACGATCCCGCTGGTCGTGACCTATGCGCAGACCGGGCTGGTCCCGCGCTTCCCGACCGCGATCCTGATCTCCGGGATCATCATCCTCGCGGCGCTCAACCTGTTTACCGGGTTGATCCTCGATACGGTGGTGCGCGGCCGCCTCGAGGTTCGCCGGCTGGCATATCTGTCCTACCCCGCACCGGGAGCGCGCAGCTAAGCGCAAGATCCCGCGCCTGCGCCGGTTTACAATCCAGCGGCAGGGGTCTCGAACCGAGACCCCTGCCGTTTTTCTGTCTGCGCGACACCCGCATGTCGATGCCGGTCAACGCCGCGCGCCCGGGTTGGCGTGCGGCGTCAGCCCACCGCCCGGCGGTTCGCCGCAACCATCCCCACGACGCGGCGGACAAACTCGACCGCGAGGAATATCGAAATGCCGTGGATCAGATAATGGTAGCGCAGCACCGGCTGGACGACTGCATAGGTTACCACCGGGACGAGCAGCATGACGGCCGGATAGAGAGCGGGTCCCCGCCACAGGACGAGCCCCGCGACCGCGCCTAGCAGGCCGAGCGCCGAGAAGAGGTAAACGAGCAGCAGCTTGACGCCCATCGTGTTGGTCGGGCTGTCGACGTACAGGTTCCACTGCCATGCTGGCGGGAAATAGAATTGTACCCCGTGCCGCACGCACAATGCCGCAAATTGCGCGGGATGCGCCGCGATCCAGGCCTTTGCCTCGGCCCCCAGGCGGTCGGCATAGACCCGTTCGCCCCCCATCGCCTGCATCGTGTCGAACGCGCGCTGGCTTTCCTGCGGATGGATCTCGCGGAGCCGGTCGAGCAAAACGGTCTTGGGGTCGCGGTTGCTGACCGCTGCCGGGTGGTTCGCCAATGCCAGTTCCATGCCCATGTTGCTGCGCAACGGGATGATCCGCCCGAACGCCTCGTAATTGCGGATCGTCCACGGTGCCAGCACGAGCGCGAGCACCACCGCCGCACTCCCGACATGCGCCGGCCAGGCGCGGACCGGACGTTCACGGATCAGCCAGATCCCGACCATCACAAACCCCGCGAGACCCGCCGCCGGGTTCACGAAGAAGAGCAGCGACGCCACGAACGTGATGACGATCCAGCGACGAAGTGTCCGCGCTCCCGGGTCCGTGGAACGCGTGACGCAATAAAGCAGCAGCGCCGCCAGAAAGCTCGCGAGTCCCCCCTCCCAGATCCGGAACACCACCATTTCGAGCTGCGGGAAGAGCGGCACCAGGCAGAAAGCCGCGAGCGCGCCGAGCCCCCAGTGCGCGGGCATTCCGATCTGTCTGAAGCTCCGGAAAAGGAGATAGCCCGCCGCCAGCACGGTCAGCACCGACGTGCCACTCAGGATGACATTCGATACCGTCGAATTGAGCCCGAAGAAGCGATACACATAGCCCGCATAGACGACCAGCACGGGTGGCAGATGCGCCGTCAGACCGCTTCCCTTGGCAAAGGCGTCGGCGATCGTGCCGTGCAGCATCACCGAGTGCGCGACGTTGAACGCCTCGCCCCCGACGAATTGATCCCGTGCGATCAGAAGCCAGCCGACCCGTTCGATCAGGCCCAGGACAAGCAAAAGGATGGCCAGACTTTTATCGTTCTTTTCGATAAATTCCAACAAACGCGCCATTCGGACCACCACCGATAAGGTTACAAAGTACAAGCCGCCGCCGACGTGCGATATTTCGCGAGGGCCGGTGACCGTGCGAGGGCTGGCCGGCACACCCGGCCGTCAGTCGAAGTGTCCCTTCCGGATGCGACGTCCGCCGTCCGAACGCCCCCTGGACGGTCCGCCATACAAAAAGCATCCGACCGTACCAATGTAAAAGTCCCGAACTTCGGCGACTTGAACGTTGTACCTCGCGAACGACGGGCCTACGCTTGCACCGCTGTCCGGAGTAATCGCTTCGCGCCTGCCCAGTCCTGCCGGAACGACGCTCGCGGACTTGCGGTTCCGCCGCGGGTTATGGAAGCGCCGCCGCCCCTCAAGCGCCGCCCCTCACCGCTCTCCGAACAAGTCGCTCTGCGCCTTCTCCAGCTCCTCCGCATAGCGTCGGCGGACATAGGATTCCGACAGGATCCCCACCACATGCCGGTCCGCATCGAGCACCGCGAGTTCGTCCGCGCCGCTCGCATCGAAGCGTTTCATCACGCCTGCAATATCCATGTCCACCGCCAGCGCGGCATCGCCGTTGATCGCAACCGTGCCGATCGGTGCCGTCGCATCCAGCCCGTCGGCATAAGCCGCAGGCGTCTGCACGATCCCGGCATAGCGCAGGTCCGCATCGACCAGCACGACCCGGCTCGTCGCCCCGAGCGGAAAGCGGTGGCGGAAGTCGGCAATCGAAATCGCGCTGTCGGTCGCGCGGGTCTCGCGGCGCATCATCGTGTCGACCGTCAGCGCGCGAATCCAGCCGATGTCGCGCGCGCTCTTGATCGTCTCGCCGCGCAGGTGGAGCCGCCACGTCGAGAAGGAGTAACCGAACGTCTCGCGCACGATCGTCGAGGACACCAGCGCCGCCGCGAGCACCGCGCCGGTCAGCGCGAAATCCTGCGTCGCCTCGAGCACGAGCATCGCCATCGTCATCGGCCCGCCGACCACCGCGACCGCGAGCGCCGCCATCCCGACCATCGCGGCATTGTGCGGGTCGACCACCGGATAGCCCGCGATCAGGTCGAGCATCCCTGCGAACAGATGCCCGACCAGTGTCCCCAGGAACAACGACGCGAAGAACAGCCCGCCGCGATAGCCGAACCCGAGCGACACGATCGATGCCGAAGCCTTGGCGAGGAACACCAGCGCAACGAAGCCGAGCGACGCCCCCACCGCGATATCCATGTGGAGCGCCCCGTGCCCCGACGACAGCACCTGCGGCGACCAGAAAGCGATCGGCATCAGCAGCGCACCGCCGAGGATCGGCCGCGTCCAGTCCGGCAAGGGAATTTTTCGCGACCCCTGCTCGGCCAGCGCCACCAGCCGCATCAGCGCGATGCCGAGCAGCGCGCACACGCCGCCGAGGCCTGCGTAGAGCAGATAATGGTGGCTCTCCGCGGGCAGGCTCGCGAACGAATCGATGACATAGGGCTGCGCCCCGAACAGCTGCGACACGAACACCGCCGAAATCGCCGCCGCCGCGATCGGCGCGATCGCGGACGGGGTGTAGGCGCCGATGACGATCTCGAACGCATAGAACGCCCCCGTCAGCGGCGCACCGAACGCCGCCGCGATCGAAGCCCCCGCCCCTGCGCCGACCAGGTTGCGCAAGTCGCTCCGCCGCAATTGCAGCGCCGCGCCGCTGACCGAGGCGATCACGCTGCCCATCTGCGCATAGGCCGCCTCGAGCCCGACCGAAGCACCGAACCCGTTCGAGATCACCGTCTGGCCCGACACGACCAGACTGTCCGACACCGACATCCGCCCGCCATGCAAGGCATTGGCCTCGACCGCATCGACCATTCGCCGGCGTCGGCTCCGCACGCCCCAGGAGAAGATCGAGAGCACCGCGCCGCCCAAGGGCAGGATCGCCAGTTGCGGCCATCCGAGCGCGGCGGTCTCGCTCAGCCGCTGCCCGACCGGCAGCGCGAACATCCAGTGCTGCACGGTCCGCGCGAGCGCCGCGACGATTACCGTCCCCAGCCCCGCCGCGGACCCGATCGCCACCGCCAGCGCGATCAGCGCAAATTCGCTCGCGCGGATCTGGCGGCGCACCCAGGCGAGCGGGAGGAACAAGCGACGACGCAGCGACATAGCGCCCGTTACTGCGCGGAACGCGCGCCGCCTACCCCTGCCGGTCGCTTACGCCGCCGCCTCGAACCGATCCGCGAACAAGGCCTTCAAATCCTTCTTGAGGATCTTCCCATTGGCGTTGCGCGGCAGCGTCTCGGGGACGAAGCGGATCGCGACCGGCGTCTTGAAGATCGCCAGCCGGTCCTTGACCCATTGCTGCAGTTCCGCCTCGCTCGCGCTCCTGCCCGCAGCGAGATGGACCACCGCGACGGGCTCCTCGCCCAAGGTGCGGTGCGGCACGCCGATCAGCGCGCAATCGGTGACCGCGGGGTGCGCGTAGAGGACGTTCTCGACCTCGGACGAGTAGATGTTCTCGCCCCCGCGGATGATCATGTCCTTCGCGCGGTCAACGATATAGACGAACCCCTCCTCGTCCACCCGCGCGAGATCGCCGGTGCGGACCCAGCCGTCGACGAAGGTCTCGGCGGTCGCTTCGGGCTTGTTCCAATAGCCCTTCACGATCATCGCCCCGCGCGCCCACAATTCGCCGACCTCGCCCGTCGGCAACTCCCGCTCGCCCGCTTCGTCCATGATCCGCAGGTCCGCCACCGCGACCGGCGGCCCCGCGCTGGTCGGGCGGTTGAGGTAATCCTCGCCCGCATGGCTGGTGACGGTCGCCATCGTCTCGGTCATCCCCCAGCCATTGCCGGGGAGCGCGCCGAACTCGGTATAGATCCGCCGCACCAGCTCGGGCGCGGAGGGCGCGCCGCCATAAGCGATCGCCTCGAGCGAGGAGAGGTCGTAGCGCGACCGATCGGGATGTTCGAGGATCTGCCACGCGATCGTCGACACGCCCCCGGTCATATGCACCCGCTCGGTCTCGATCAGCTCCATTGCGCGGACGGTGTCCCATTTGCGCATGAACACGAGCGTGTTCCCCGCCGCGATCGACCCCATCATCGTCGCCGAGCAGGCGGTGACGTGGAACAACGGGATCACCATCAGCAACGTCTTGGGCGTCGGCTCGGGCGGCATCTCGCCGCGTCGCAAGCTCGCCCGCGCGGAGGAATAGGCCGCCGACAGGATGTTGGTCGTCAGATTGCGATGCGACCCCAGCGCCCCCTTGGGTGCGCCGGTCGTGCCGCTGGTGTAGAAGATCGTCGCGGGATCGTCCGGGGCGACTGCCACCTCCGGCCACACCGGTTCGGGCAGCGCGGCATAATCGTGCGGCGTGCCGATCAGATCCTCCAGCCGCTCCGCATTCCCGCCAAGCGGCGTCGAGGCGCGCGCGACGATCGTCGTTTCGAGCGCCGGAAACACGACGGCATGCTCGACCAGCCGCCGATAGCGCTCGTCATCGACGAACAACATCCGGCACCCCGAATCGGTGATCCCGTACGCCAGCTCCCCCGCGGTCCACCACGCGTTGAGCGGCACCACGATCGCCCCCACGCTCGCTGCGGCGAAAAAGATCACCGGCCACTCGGGCAGATTGCGCATCGCCAGCCCGATCCGGTCGCCCTTCGCCACCCCGCGCGCGAATAACGCCTGCGCCAGCGCGGCAACCGCGCGCGCATTCGCCTCATAAGTGACGCGCTCGTCCTCATAGACCGTGAACACCCGCGCCCCATGCGCGCGCGACGCCGCGATCAGCCAGCCGAGCGACGGCGGCGCATGCTTCCACACGCGAGTCGAAACACCCTCGATCTCGACCGTCTCCATCTCGAACTTGGTCCCCGGCGCGGTCAGCGCGGCGGCGGCGTCGGCGAGCGTCATCCGGGGCCAGGCCGGGTTGAGCGCGACAAGCGGTTGCATATCCAAGACGACTCTCTCCTGCCATCGCGCAGACCCGTAATCTGAAGGTCGGGTTTGCCGCATGATCCTGTTTCGCACAGGTTAGTGTTGATTTGCGCGCCGCTCAAGGCAATAGGGTGGCAAGCGTTTCGAATGGGGGGTATGGAAGCCGAGATGAATGTCGCGACACCCGTCAGCGGTCGATTCGACACGCACCGCCTGGCGCGGATCGATGCGTTTCTGCAGGAACGCTATCTCGACACCGGCAAGCTCCCGCATGCGCAGATCCTGATCGCACAAGCCGGCGAGATCGCGCATTTTTCCTCGCTCGGCCCGGCGCGCGAGGGCGAAGTTGCGCAGATCGACGACCGCTCGCTGTTCCGCATCGCGAGCATGACCAAGCCGGTCACTTCGGTTGCGTTCATGATGCTGGTCGAGGAAGGCCGCGTCGCGCTCGATACGCCGGTCCACCACGTCCTTCCCGAATTCAAGGGCGTCGGCGTCTACGCGGGCGGCGGTGGCGGCGTGCCGTTCCAGACCAAACCGACCGCCGAGCCGATGCGGATGATCGACCTGCTCTGCCACACCGCCGGACTCACCTACGGCTTCCAGAACCGCACCAACGTCGACGCCGCGCACCGCGAGCTCCGGCTGGAAAGCTGGCACGGCAACCACGACCTCGACAGCTTCATCGCCGCGCTCGCCAAACTGCCGCTCGAATTTTCACCCGGCGACGCGTGGAACTACTCTGTCGCAACCGACGTGCTCGGCGCGGTCGTCCAGCGCGTCTCGGGAATGCCGCTCGAACACTTCTTCCGCGACCGCATCTTCGCCCCGCTCGGGATGGACGACACTTTTTTCCATGTTCCCGAAGACAAGATCGATCGCCTGACCGACTGCTACACCTTCGTCCCCGACAAGGGCCGCATCCTCTACGACCGCGGTGCCGCGAGCGCGTGGAGCCGGGCGCCCAAACTCGTGTCGGGCGGCGGCGGGCTCGTGTCGACCGCGCTCGACTATCATCGCTTCTGCTCGATGCTGCTCAACGGCGGGGAACTCGAAGGCGTCCGCATCCTCGGGCGCAAGACGATCGACCTGATGACGCTCAACCACCTTCCCGGCGGCACGGACCTGTCGAAAATGTCCAAGTCGCTGTTCAGCGAGGCGGCCAATGCGGGCACGGGCTTCGGCCTCGGCTTCGCGGTCAACATCGACGTCGCGCGCTCGATGATCCCGGGGTCGGTCGGCGAGTTTTATTGGGGCGGGATGTTCTCGACCGCCTTCTTCATCGATCCGGTCGAGCAATTGCACATGGTGTTCATGACGCAGCTCTCGCCGTCGAGCCTCTATCCGATCCGCCGCGAGTTGAAGACGTTGATTTACAGCGCGTTGACCTGACACCCGCCGTGCTCCTGCGCAGGCAGGAGCCCAGAGTTACGAACGCCGCGCCCGCGGCCCTGGGCTCCCGCCTACGCGGGAGAACAAACAGGAGAGAAGAATGACCGACCCGATCACCGGCCCGATCACCACCCAGCTCCACGACGACGTCCTCGTCATCATCTCGAACAACCCGCCGGTCAACGCGCTGGGCGCTGCCGTCCGGCAGGGCCTCGAAGCCGGGATCAAGGAAGGCCTCGCCAACCCGCAGGTCAAGGCGATGGTGATCCGCTGCGACGGCCGCACCTTCTTTGCGGGCGCGGACATCACCGAATTCGGCAAACCGATGCAGGAACCCGGCCTCCCGACCGTGGTCGACATGATCGAGGCATCGGACAAGCCCGTCGTCGCCGCGATCCACGGCACCGCGCTCGGCGGCGGGTGCGAGGTCACGCTCGGCTGCCATTATCGCATCGCCGTCCCGAGCGCCAAGATCGGCACGCCCGAGGTCAAGCTCGGCCTGCTCCCCGGCGCGGGCGGGACGCAGCGCCTGCCACGCATCGCGGGCGTCAAGCTCGCGCTCGAACTCACCGCCAAGGGCGACCCGATCCCCGCCAAGCTCGCGCAATCCGCCGGTCTGATCGACAGACTTGCCAACGAAAACAGCCTTGAAGCGGACGCGATTGCGTTCGCGCGCGAGGTCGCCGAAGCCCGCCCCCTGCCCCGAGCCCGCGACAAGGTCGCGCAGGCCGATCCCGAAGCGGTCGCCGCTTTCAAGAAGGACAACGCCAAGCGATTCCGAGGCTTCGACGCCCCCGCCGCCAACATCGCCTGCGTCGAGAAGGCGACCGACGGTTCCAGCTTCGACGAGGGCATCGTGTTCGAGCGGCAGGAATTCATGAAGCTGATGATGGGCGTGCAGTCCGCCGCCCAGCGCCACATCTTCTTCGCCGAGCGGCAGGCCGCCAAGATCGACGGGATCGACCCCAGGATCGCGCTGCGACCCATTAACAAGGTCGGCGTGATCGGCGCGGGCACGATGGGCGGCGGTATCTCGATGAACTTTCTGTCGGCGGGCATCCCGGTGACGATCGTCGAAATGGCGCAGGAGGCGCTCGACCGCGGTGCGGGCACGATCCGCAAGAATTACGAGGCGTCCGCCGCCAAGGGTCGGTTGAAGCCCGAGCAGGTCGAGGCCGCGATGGGTGCGCTCACCCCGACGCTCGACTTCGACGCGCTCGCGGACTGCGACCTCATCATCGAGGCGGTGTATGAGGACATGGCCGTCAAGAAGGAGATCTTCGCGCGGCTCGACACGATCGCCAAGCCCGGCGCGATCCTCGCTTCCAACACCTCCTATCTCGACGTGGACGAGATTGCCGCCGCCACCAACCGCCCCGGCGACGTGCTCGGGATGCACTTCTTCTCGCCCGCCAACGTGATGAAATTGCTCGAGGTCGTCCGCGGCGCGCAGACCGAGGACGATGTGCTCGCGACCGTGATGGCGCTGTCGAAGACGATCCGAAAGGTCGCGGTCGTCGCGGGGGTGTGCGACGGTTTCATCGGCAACCGGATGCTCAAGCCCCGCCAGGTCGAGGCGATGAAGTTGCTGATGGAAGGCGCGACGCCCGAGCAGATCGACAAGGTTCACGTCGCATTCGGGATGCCGATGGGGCCGTTCCAGATGAGCGACCTCGCTGGCGTCGACATCGGCTGGCACCGCGACCCCACCCGGATCGAGAACATCCGCGACGCACTCGCCGCCGAGGGCCGCTGGGGGCAGAAGACCAGCAAGGGTTTCTACGATTACGACGAGAAGCGAAACCCGACGCCCTCGGCACGCGTCGCCGAGATCATCGAGGATTTCCGCTCCAAGTCCAACATGCAGAAGCGCGAGATCAGCGATCAGGAGATCGTCGAGAAGACGCTCTACACGATGGTCAACGAAGGCGCGCTGATCCTCGAGGAGAAGATGGCGCAGCGTGCGTCCGACATCGATGTGGTGTGGATCTACGGCTACGGCTGGCCGGTCTATCGCGGCGGCCCGATGTTCTGGGCCGATACCGAGGGGCTGAAGACGATCGTCGCGGGGCTAGAGAAGCATGGGTTCAAGGTGGCGGAGCTACTGAAGAGCAAGGCGGAAAGCGGTGGCCGGTTCAATGGGTAAGGGTGCGACTATGGCACCCGCTATCATCACACCAGTTCCCCCGCGCAGGCGGGGGCCCAGGGTAACGGGCGCAACGTTTGAAACCCTGGGCTCCCGCCTGCGCGGGAGAACGGCCGACATAAAGGGCAGTCCCCCTTCTCCCTCTCCCCGCTTGCGGGGAGAGGGCCGGGGAGAGGGGCAGTACAGCACGCTACCCCATCCGCACTGCCCCTCTCCCTCGCATCGGCTGCGCCTCGCTTGCCCTCTCCCCGCAAGCGGGGAGAGGGAGAAGTGAAGTCCGCCCTCCAGACCGCCGCCGCCATCCGCGCTGGCGAAACCACCGCGCTCGCAGAATGCGAAGCCGCCATCGCGCGCATAGAAACCGGCGACACCACCATCAACGCCGTCGTCGTCCGAGACTTCGACCGCGCCCGCGACGCCGCCCGCGCCATCGACGCCACCCCCAAGGACGACACCGGCCGCCCCCTCCTAGGCGTCCCCATGACGGTCAAGGAAAGCTTCGACGTCGCCGGTCTCGTCACCTGCTGGGGTTTCGAGGAGCACGCCGACTTCGTCGCCACAGAAGACGCCGTACAGGTCACTCGCCTCAAACGCGCAGGCGCGGTCATCCTCGGCAAGACCAACGTCCCCGTCGCACTCGCCGATCTCCAGACCAACAACCCGGTCTACGGCCGCACCCGCAACCCGCTCGACCACAGCCGCGTCCCCGGCGGCTCCTCGGGTGGTGCCGCGGCAGCCCTCGCGGCCGGGTTCGTCCCCATCGAGATCGGCTCGGACATCGGCGGATCGATCCGCCTCCCCGCTGCCTTTTGCGGCGTCTGGGGTCACAAACCGACCTACAACGCGCTGTCGTCCTTCGGGCATAACTTCCCGAGAACGCTCAGTTGTGGCGTTGCGCTCAACGTCGTCGGCCCGCTCGCGCGCGACCCCGACGACCTGGAAACGCTGTTCGGCGTCATGGGCGGCGATGCGCTCGCCAGACCCGCCCCGCGCGGTCCCGGCGACTGGCGGATCCTGCTCCTCCCCGAGCACCCGCTCGCCAGATCGCAAACCGCGATTCAGGGCGCGATTGCCGACGTCGGCAACGCCTTTCGGGCAGCAGGCGCGCAGGTCGATGACACCAGCACGCTTCTGCCCGATCTCGTCGCGCAACACGGCGCCTATATCCACATGCTCGTCGTCGCGATGGCACGCGGCGCGCCGATGGAAGGCGGGCAGCCGCTCGCGCTCCCCGACTGGTTCACGCTGATCGACGCTCAGGCCAGGTGTCGCCGCGACTGGGCGCGCCTGTTCCAGAAGTATGACGCGGTGATCGCGCCGATCTGGGGCACCACCGCTTACCGCCACGACGACACCCCGCTGATGACGCGGATCACCGCGATCGACGGGCTCGAAACCCCGGCGGGTATTCAGATGGCCTATCCCGGGCTCGCCACGTTCCCGATGCTTCCCGCGACCAGCGTACGGATCGGGACCGATCCCGACTGCCTGCCGATCGGCGTGCAGGTGATATCCGACTATAACCGTGATTTTACCGCGATAACCGTGGCGCGCGCGGCGCACGAATTGATGAGGAGTTGACCCGATGATGCAGGATATCGACGCATTCCGCGCTGAAACGCGCGCATGGCTGGAAGCCAACTGCCCGCCCGAAATGCGCGCACCCGTCCGCTCGGAGAAGGACGCCTGCTGGGGCGGCCGCAATCCGGACTTCCAGCCAGGGCAAAAGGAATGGTTGGACGCGATGGCATCACGCGGCTGGACCGTCCCCGACTGGCCCGCGGCCTATGGCGGCGGTGGCCTGTCGCCTGCCGAAACCAAGGTTCTGCGCGAAGAGATGGCCGCAATAAA
>CAZNQA010000021.1:0-25972 GCA_964575105.1 uncultured Stakelama sp. | reverse complement strand
TGGACCTCCTACGCCGACAAGGCCGACTGGATCTTCTGTCTCGTCCGCACCTCGCGCGAGTCCAAGCAGGGTGGAATCAGCTTCGTCCTGTTCGACATGGCGAGCGAAGGCGTCTCGACCAAGCCGATCCTGCTGATCTCAGGCTATTCGCCGTTCTGCGAAACCTTCTTCGACAATGTGAAGGTCCCCAAGTCCCAGCGCATCCATGAGGAAAACAAGGGCTGGGACGTCGCGAAATATCTGCTCGGCCACGAACGCGAGATGATCTCCGGCATGGGTCTGGCAAGTTCCGGCGGTAACCCGTTGATAGAAGGTGCTATTGCGACCGTCGGCCTCGACCATGAGGGCCGCCTCGCGGACCCGCTTCTACGTGCAACCATAGCCATGTTTGAAGTCCGCGCGAAGGCGTTCGGGGCGATGTCCGAACGCTTCATCGACGAGCTGAAAGCCGGCCGCGCCCACCCGGCGCAGCCCTCGATGATGAAATACTACGGCACCGAGCTGAACAAGAGCCGCCACGAGCTCCAGATGGCAGCCGGCGGCTCCGACGCGCTCGAATGGGAGAGCGAAGCCTCGGGCGGCGGCCGCGAAGCCCGGGCGTGGCTCCGCACCAAGGCGAACTCGATCGAGGGCGGGACCAGCGAGGTCCAGCTCAACATCATCGCCAAGCGCATCCTAGAATTGCCGGCCTAACTTCTACCTCTCCCCGCTTTGCGGGAGAGGGTGGCCGAGCGAAACTAAGGTCGGGAGAGGGCAAGCCGTCGGACGGTAGCGTCCGGAACAGCCCCTCTCCCCGACCCTCTCCCCATTGAGGAGAGGGAGAAGAAGGAAAAACAATGCCGTTGTATCTGAACGATGATCAAACCACGCTGCAGGACACGATTCGCGATTTTGTCGCGGAACAGGCCCCCGTCAGCCACATGCGCGGCTTGCGCGACGCCAAAGACGCTACCGGGTTCAGCCGCGACCTGTGGCGCAGCTTCGCTGAAATGGGCTTTACCGGCATCCTGATCGACGAAGCGGACGGCGGTCTCGGGCTGGGCCATGTCGAGGCGGGCGTCGTGCTCGAGGAGATCGGCCGCAACCTGTCACCCTCCCCCTTCCTCACGACCGCCGTCGCCGCGGTCGAGGCGCTCAAGGGCAGCGCACACGCCGCACGCTGGTTCCCCGGGATCCTCAGCGGCGAAACCGTCGCCGCGCTCGCGATCGACGAGGGCGCGAAGCACCGCGACACCGTCACGCTGACCGCCGAGCGATCGGGCAACGGCTTCAAGCTGTCGGGCAAGAAGCAGTTCGTCACCCACGGCCACATCGCCGATCTACTGATCGTCGCCGCGCGCACCGCCGGCAGCGCTTCCGATGCCGACGGCGTGACGCTGTTCGCGATCCCCAAGGACGCCGCGAACCTGACCGCCACCCCCGAACGCCTAACGGATGCCAGCATCGCAGCGCGGCTCGAGTTCGGCGGCGTTGAGATCGATGCGGATGCGGTGATCGGCGATGTCGATGGCGGGCGCCCCCCGCTCGACCGCCTGCTCCGCGCAGGCCGGACCGGCGCGTCGGCGGAGCTGCTCGGCGTCGGCGGCGGGGCGATGGACATGACGGTCGGCTACCTCAAGGAGCGCAAGCAGTTCGGCATGCTGATCGGCAGCTTCCAGGCGCTCCAGCACCGCGCGGCACACCTCTACTCCGAGATGGAAGTCGCACGCGCGGCGGTGCTCAAGGCACAGCAACTGCTCGATACCGGCAGCGCACATGCGGACGAGGCGGTGTCGGTCGCCAAGGCGATGACCGCGCTCGCGACCACACTGTCTGTGCAGGAAGGCGTCCAGATGCACGGTGGGATCGGAATGACCGACGAATATGACATTGGCTTCTACATGAAACGCGCACGCGTGCTCGCCGAGATGTTCGGCGACGCGAACTTCCACGCAGACCGGATCGCGCGCGCAGCTGGATACTGAGCGCGCCCTTGCCAAACTGCGCTTCCCCGGCGAAGGCCGGGGCCCAGTCGTGAGACGTGGATTGGCGGGCGTTGAGCGCGACACATTCGGCCGTCGCGACTGGGCCCCGGTTTTCGCCGGGGAAGTGCAAGAGAGTGAAGCCCTGTAATGACCGACCCCAACCCAACTAGGCTCGCGCAAGAGCTGATCGATCTGCTCGATGTCGAGGAGATCGACACCGACCTTTACCGCGGCGCGCGCGGTAACGACGGGTTCGGCCGCGTGTTCGGCGGACAGGTGATCGCGCAGGCGCTCCAGGCGGCACAGCGGTCGACGGACGCCCCCAAGGGCGCGCATTCGCTCCACGCCTATTTCATGCGGCCCGGGGCCGAGGATCACCCGATCCTTTACCGCGTCGTGCGGGATTTCGACGGCAAGAGCTTCTCGACCCGCCGCGTGATCGCCACCCAGCGCGGCGTGCCGATCCTCAACCTCGCTTGTTCCCTGCAAATTCCGGAGGCCGGCCTCGCGCATCAGGACGCCATGCCTGACGTCCCCCCGCCCGAAGATCTAACCAACGACCGTGACCTGCGGCTTGCGATGATCGACCGGATCCCCGAACGCTTCCGCGCAATGTTTCTCCGGCCACGGATGGTCGAGATCCGCCCGGTGTCCCCACGCAGCTGGCTCGATCCGGTCGCGCACGCGCCGTTCCAGAACAGCTGGTTCCGCGTCGTCGCACCGATCGGCGACGACCCCGCGATGCACCGCGCGATCCTCGCCTATGCGTCGGACATGTCGCTGCTCGGCACGGCTACCCTGCCACACGGCGTCAACTGGATGATGAACAAGCTCCAGACCGCCAGCCTTGATCATTCGCTGTGGCTCCACGAGGACTTCCGCGCGGACGAGTGGCTGCTCTACGCCTGCGACAGCCCGTGGGCGGGCCACGCGCGCGGGTTCAATCGCGGCAAGATCTTCGCGCGCGACGGTCGTCTGGTCGCTAGCGTCGCGCAGGAAGGGTTGATCCGGCTGCGTGAGTAGGTCGGATTCTCGCTTTCTCGTTAGTACTTCCCTGGCGAACGCCGGGGCACAGTAGGAATGTCAACGGTAACGAAGCGCAGTCCCTCGTTCTCCCACGCTTCACTACTGGGCCCCGGCCTCTGCCGGGGAAGCAGGAAGGTTAAGCGCTAACGGACTGACATCACACCGCGGTCTTGCCATATTCCTGCTTTGTCACCGGATGGCTGCTCGACAGCCCCCCATCGACCGCAATCGCCTGTCCGTTGACGTAGCTCGCTGCGTCCGACGCCAGGAACGCGGCAACTTCGGCAAGCTCCTCCGGCTGCGCGCCACGCCGCAGCGGGTTGAGCCGACCGACCCGATCGATCTTTCCCGCCTCGCGTGCATAATCGAAGGTCGGCTTGGTCATCCCGGTCTCGGTCAGACCGGGGCAGATCGCATTGACCCGTACGTTCGATCCCGACAGTTGCTGCGCCGAGACCATTGCAAGGTTGATCACCCCCGCCTTGGATGCGGAATAGGCCGGTGACCCAGCCCCCGAGCGGATTCCCGCGACGCTCGCAGTCAGCACGATCGCGCCGCCGCCACGCTCGGCGATCTTGGGCGCGGCGTGCTTGATCGCGAGATACGGGCCGATCAGGTTGACGCGCAGAACCTCGGTAATGAGCGCGACGTCGGTATCGAAGATGTTCGCCATCCCGCCCGAAATGCCCGCATTGGCGAACATCACGTCGAGCCCGCCGTAACGTTCGGTCGCGAGATCCACTGCACGAACGACGTCCTGCTCGTTTCCCGCGTCGATCTGAATCGCCTGCGCAGTTCCCCCGGCCTGATTGATCAAGGCAGCCGTTTCGTGAACCGCGTCACTCAGATCGGCGACGATAACCGAGCCCCCCTCGCGTGCGAACAGCATGGCGCTCGCGCGGCCGATCCCCGAACCTGCGCCGGTGACAATGATCGACTTGCCCGTGAACCGCTGCATCATGGCCTTCTCCGCCTGCTTTTTTTAAATCATCACGCCGCCGTCCAGCACGATCGTCTGGCCGGTCATGAAGCTGCTCGCCTGACTCGCTAGGAACACGACCGCACCCGCGATTTCCTCGGGTTCGCCGATCCGGCGGAGCGGCACGGTGGTGTTCGCTGCTGCGATCCGTTCGGGGTCCTCCCAGAGTGCGCGGGCAAAGTCAGTCTTGATCAGCCCGGGTGCGATGCAATTGACGCGAACATTGTCAGGCCCGAATTCATGCGCGAGGTTGCGCGCGAGTTGCATGTCGGCGGCCTTGGAGATGCAATAGGCCCCAATGATCGTCGAGCCGCGCAGGCCACCGATTGACGAGACGATGACAATCGATCCATCGCGCCGTTCGCGCATCTCGGGCGCGACCATCGCGATCAGCCAATGGTTTGAGAGGATGTTGTTGTCGAGGATCTTGCGGAACTGATCGTCGGCAATGCCCGCCTGCGGACCGTAATAGGGGTTTGAGGCGGCGTTGCAGACAAGCACGTCGATCTGGCCAAACGCGGCGCGGGTCGCCTCGACGAGATGCTGCAAGCCCGTCTTGTCCGAGATGTTGGCCGCGACCGCGATGGCGGTGCCGGCCCCGTAGCGCGCGTTGATCTCGGCAGCGACCGCGTCACACGCATCCTGCTTCCGACTTGAAATGACGACTTTCGCGCCGTGCCCGGCGAGCTCGCACGCACTTGCCTTGCCGATCCCGCGCGAAGAGCCCGTGATGATCGCCACTTTACCGGTCAGATCGAATTGCGACATGCTGCCTCCCCCGCTACCGCGCCACACACCAGAACGCTCGTCTCAAGCCCCTGCTTTCTGAGCGAACGCCCAGGCCGCGTCCGCCAGTCGATACACTCCCGCCGCCGACTTCTCCGCCTGCGCGCTGGATGCGGTCCCCTCGACGATCCGCTTCTTGATGCCCTGAACGATCCCGGTCAGGCGGAACAGATTATAGGCGAAATACCAGTTGAGATCGGGCACCCCGTCGCGTCCGGTCGCGGCGCAATACCGCTCGACCATGTCCTCGATCGTCGGGATCCCCGTCTCCGGCCCGGTATGCCCGAGCACGCCAGACCGGCCCTCTGGCGCGGTCACCCAGCTCATCAGGAAATAGCTGAAATCCGCCAGCGGATCGCCAAGAGTCGAAAGCTCCCAGTCGAGCAGCGCGATCACGCGCGGCTCGTCCCGCGCGAAAATCATGTTGTCTATCCGGTAGTCGCCGTGGACGATCGACGTTCGCGTCTGCTCGGGTACGGTCCGCCCGAGATAATCGATCAGCCGCTCGACCGTCTCCATCCGCTCGGTCTCGGAAGCGCGATACTGCTTGGTCCAGCGCGCGACCTGCCGCTCGAAGTAATTGCCCGGACGCCCATACGCACCGAGCCCTGCCGCATCGTGATCAGTATTGTGGAGCGCCGCGAGCGTATCGCACATCGCGTTGTAGATGCCGGTCCGCTCCGCAGGCGCGAAACCTGGGAGCGTTCCGTCCCAGAGGTTGCGCCCGTCGGCGAAGCTCATCACGTAGAAATCGGTACCGATCACCTCAGGGTCGATGCATAGACCATAGGGCCGCGCAACGGGGAACCCTGTCGGATACAGGCCCGCAATCACACGATATTCCCGGTCCACGGCATGCGCCGACGGAAGCAGATTCCCGAGCGGCTTGCGCCGCAGCACATAATCGCCCGAGGGCGCGCTGATCTTGAAGGTCGGGTTGGACTGACCGCCCGAGAATTTCGCGTATGTCAGCGGGCCGACGAACCCCTCGACATGGGCGTCCATCCACGCGGTCAACCGCGTCTCGTCGAGCCGGTCCTTCTCAGGCACATCCATCGTCTGTGGGGCGAAATCCATCATTCGAACTCGATTACCGAACGCACCGTGTCGCCGGTCCGCAGCTTGGCAAAGGCGGCGTTGATGTCCTCCAACCGAATTCGTTCGGCGACCATCGTATCCAGGTCAAGCTTGCCGTCGAGATACAGCCGCACCAGCCGGGGCATGTCGATCGGGAAGCGGGTCGATCCCAGCAGCGAACCTTGCAGCTTCTTGCCCGTCAGAAACGTCGGCCCCGCGATCTTCACGTCGTTGCCTGGCGCGATCATCCCGAGGATCGTGGCGGTGCCGGCGCGGCGCAGAATCGTCCAGGCGAGCTCGGCGGTATTGGATCGCCCGACTGCCTCGATCGCATAATGCACCCCGCCCCCGGTCAGCGCAGTAACCTGCTTGGCGAGGTCGGGCGCATTGGCGTCGAACACGTGCGTCGCGCCCAGCTTTTCGGCGAGTGCGCGCTTGTCCGCAACCGGATCGATCGCGAGGATCATCCCCGCGCCCGCGATCTTGGCGGCGTTGATTGCGGCGAGCCCGATCCCGCCGCACCCGATCACCGCGACGGTCTCGCCCGGGCGCAGCTGGCTGTCGTTGAAGATCGATCCCGCGCCGGTGATGACCGCGCAGCCGAGCAACGCCGCGCGGTCGAGCGGCATCGCTTTGTCGATCGCGACGCACGCGTTTTCATGGACCAGCATCATCTCGGCAAAAGCAGAGAGGTTCAGGAACGGCGCAAGCGGCGTGCCGTCAGCAAGGCTTAGCCGGGGGTCAGCCCCCTTGGGGCGTCGCGTCGAGGGATCGACGCACAGCGAGGGCCGCCCGGTCACGCACATTTCGCACGCGCCGCAGAACACCGTGAAGAAGGTTATGACGTGATCGCCGACCTTGAGATGCGCGACATCCGATCCGACTGCTTCGACGATCCCGGCAGCCTCATGTCCCGGCACGGTAGGCATCGGATGCGGGAACGCGCCATCGACGAAATGCAGGTCGGAACGACACACGCCACACGCGACGGTACGGATCAGCACTTCCCGCGGGGCAGGATTGGCAACGCGGATTTCCTCGATCACCAGATCGGTATTGGGCGCGTGGAGGACGGCTGCTTTCATTTCTTCTCCCGCTCTCCGCTCTGCGGAAAGAGGCCGGGGAGAGGGGCAGTCTCTCCACAACGGCCATGGTCTGATGCGTTACCCGACTGCCCCTCTTCCCTGCCCCCTCCCGCAATCGGGGAGGGGAAATATATCAGCGTCGCACGGCATCCTTCGCCGCGACCGCGGCGGGCAGTTCGGCATATTTGCCGAACTCGTTACGCGCGATCGCGCGGTTATGGACTTCGTCGGGACCATCCGCAAAGCGCAGCGTTCGCATCGCCGCCCAGTCGTGCGCGAGATGGAAGTCCCCCGACACGCCGCCGCCGCCATGCGCTTGCACCGCATCGTCGAGGATCTGGAGCGCCATGTTGGGCGCCTGTACCTTGATCATTGCGATCTCGAGCTGCGCGGACTTGTTGCCCGCCTTGTCCATCATGTCGGCGGCCTTGAGGCACAAGAGCCGCGTCATTTCGATGTCGATCCGCGCCTTGGCGATCCGCTGCTCCCATACCGACTGGTCCGCAATCCGCTTTCCGAACGCGACACGGCTGAGCAGCCGCTTCGCCATCGCCTCGATCCCGGTTTCGGCGACGCCGATCGTGCGCATGCAGTGATGGATCCGCCCCGGCCCGAGCCGGCCCTGCGCGATCTCGAAGCCACGCCCCTCACCGAGCAGGATATTCTCCGCCGGCACGCGGACATTCTCGAGCACCACTTCGCCATGCCCGTGTGGTGCATGGTCATAGCCATAGACCGACAGCATCCGCTTGATCGTCACGCCCGGCGCATCCATCGGCACCAGGATCATGCTCTGCTGACTGTGGCGCGATGCGTCGGGGTTGGTCTTGCCCATCGTGATCGCAACCTTGCAGCGCGGATCGCCGACGCCCGAAGACCACCATTTCGTCCCGTTGATCACATAATCGTCGCCATCCCGGACGATCGACGTCTCGATGTTGGTCGCGTCGGACGAGGCGACCGCCGGTTCGGTCATCAGGAAGGCGGAGCGGATCTCCCCGTGCATCAATGGACGGAGCCACTGTTCCTTCTGCGCGAGCGTGCCGTAGCGGTGAAACACTTCCATGTTCCCCGTGTCTGGTGCCGAGCAGTTGAAACACTCGCTCGCCCAGCCGACTTTGCCCATCTCCTCCGCACATAACGCATATTCGAGATTGCTGAGCTGGGTCCCTTCAAACGCGAAGGTATCGTCGACGTGATTCTGCCCCGAATGCGGCGGCATGAAGAAGTTCCAGAGACCCGCCGCCTTGGTTTCCTCCTTCATCTCCTCGATGACCGGAAGTACCTTCCAGCGCTCGCCTTCGTGCGCCTGCGCGTCATAATCCGCCTGGCGGGGGCGGATC
Source organism: uncultured Stakelama sp. (assembly GCA_964575105.1). Taxonomy (GTDB): domain Bacteria; phylum Pseudomonadota; class Alphaproteobacteria; order Sphingomonadales; family Sphingomonadaceae; genus Sphingomonas. The sequence continues at coordinate 17,712 of CAZNQA010000021.1, read as the reverse complement.
TGTTCGTCGATGAACGTCTTCACGCGATCCCGGAAATAGGTCTCGCGTTCGGTGAAGCTGAAGTCCATCGCATCTCTCCAAGGGGGCCCGTCAAAGGCCTTCACGAGCGCTGGGTATACCGTACCGGGTTTTCGGTAAAGCCGGTTTGCACCTGAAAATACCGCTGCGGCGGGTCAGTCGAAAAATGACTGTTTCTTCTAAAAGATGCTGTTACAGTTTCCGGCATGGAGGAAACAGCAACTGCAGGCCCCGCCGATCCGACCGATCCGGGCACCAGCACCAAACGATTCCGCGCCAAGCGCGATGCGATCCTTGCGGCGGCGGCGGAGGCGATCAATGAGCAGAGCGCCAAGGGCATGACGTTTGCCGATGTCGCGCGGCGGGTCGGACTGAACACCACGAGCGTCACTTACTACTTCAAACGCAAGGAAGATCTGGCCGCCGCCTGTTTTGAACAGACGCTCGAACGGCTTCAGGCGATGCTGGATGAGTCGCTGGAACTGGCGACCCCGCGGGAGCGGGTTGCGCGCTATCTCGCGCTCAATTTTGACCGACTTGCCGCGATTCAACGCGGGGAAGAGACCGCTTTTGCGGTGCTTTCCGACCTCCGGGCGATGGAAGAACCCGTTTTGGGACGCCTTATGACCGGTTGGCGCGAGGTGTTCCGCAAGACCCGTAGCCTGTGGGGCAACCCGGCCAGCCGCGCGCAGACCGACCTGTTCGGCGCACGCGCGCATGTGTTGCTCGAGAACACCTTCTGGCTGCCGGTATGGCTGGTGCGGTATGAGCCCGACCAATATGCCCGCGTCGAGGAGCGGCTGATGGATGTGTTCGCGCACGGCATCGCGGCACAGGGGGGCAGCTGGTCGCCCGAACTGATCGACCTCGCGCATGAAGAACCCGAACCCGGACGCGAGGCCTTCCTGCTCGCGGCGACGCGGCTGATCAACGAGCTCGGCTATCGCGGCGCGTCGGTCCAGCGGATTGCGTCGCAGCTCAACGTCACCAAGGGGAGCTTCTACCACCATCTCGACGCCAAGGACGATCTGGTCCTCGCCTGCTACAAGCGCAGCCTCGACATGATCGCCGACGCGCAGCAGCTCGCCGACGAACGTGGCGGCCCGCAGTGGGAGCGGCTGTCGGGGACGATCGCAACGCTGCTCGACGTGCAATTCTCCGAGCGGGGACCTTTGCTCAGGACCACCGCCCTGTCGGGGCTTCCCGCCGACGCGCGCCGTGCGATGGTCGACCGCTCGAACCGGATCGCGCGGCGCTACGCGGGGACGATCAGCGACGGCGTCGCCGAAGGCTCGATACGCGCGGTCGATCCGCTGATCGCGGCGCAGGCGCTGATGGCGCTGCAGAACGCCGCATTCGATATGCGAAAATGGGCGGGCACGATGCCGCGCGACCGGGCGATCGCGTATTATGCGTCCACCATCGTGTTCGGATTGTTCGATGACCGGGTGTTGAGCACGTAAACCCTCCGTCGCTTCCGCAAAACTGGGTTGATACTGGAGTTTCCTATGGCCGAGATGGCGCGTTTCGATTGGGCTGACCCGTTTTTCCTCGACGACCAGCTCGAGGATGACGAGCGGATGATCCGCGACACCGCCCGCGCTTATGCGCAGGACAAGTTGGCGCCGCGGATCGTCGATGCATTCCAGCATGAGACGACCGATCCCGAGATTTTCCGCGAGATGGGCGCGCTCGGTTTGCTCGGCCCGACGGTGCCCGAGGAATATGGCGGCGTTGGCGCGTCGTACGTCGCCTACGGCCTCGTCGCGCGCGAAGTTGAGCGGATCGACTCTGGCTATCGCTCGATGATGTCGGTCCAGTCGAGTCTCGTGATGTACCCGATCCTCGCCTACGGGTCCGAGGAGCAGAAGCAGAAGTATCTGCCCAGACTCGCGACCGGCGAATGGATCGGCTGCTTCGGGCTGACCGAACCCGATGCGGGCTCGGACCCAGGCGGGATGACGACTCGTGCCAAGAAGGTCGACGGCGGGTATTTGCTGTCGGGCGCAAAGACGTGGATCTCCAATTCGCCGATCGCCGACGTCTTCGTGATCTGGGCAAAGTCGGACGCGCATGGCGACGGCATCCGCGGGTTCATCGTCGAGAAGGGCGCCAAGGGCCTCACCGCCCCCAAGATCGATGGCAAGCTCAGCCTGCGCGCATCGATCACCGGGATGATCCTGATGGATGAGATCGAGCTTTCCGAAGACGCGCTGCTCCCCAACGTCCAGGGGCTAAAGGGCCCGTTCGGCTGCCTTAACCGCGCACGCTACGGGATCAGCTGGGGGTCTCTCGGGGCGGCGGAGTTCTGCTTCCACGCCGCGCGACAATATGGGCTCGATCGCCAGCAGTTCGGGACGCCGCTCGCCGGGCGGCAGCTGTTCCAGAAGAAGCTCGCCGACATGGAGACCGAGATCGCGCTCGGGTTGCAGGCATCGCTCCGCGTCGGGCGGCTGATGGACCAAGGCCGGTTCGCGCCGGAGATGATCTCGATCGTCAAGCGCAACAACGTCGGCAAGGCGCTCGATATCGCGCGGATGGCGCGCGACATGCACGGCGGCAACGGCATTTCGGGCGAATATCAGGTGATGCGTCACATGATGAACCTCGAGACGGTCAACACTTATGAAGGTGCGCATGACGTCCATGCGCTGATCCTCGGCCGCGCGATTACCGGCATCGCGGCTTTCTGATGACAACCACCCCGCCGCTCGCTGGATTACGCATCCTCGAGATGGCGGGGATCGGTCCCGGCCCGTTCTGCGGGATGATGCTGGCGGATCACGGCGCGGAGGTGATCCGGGTCGAGCGCCCGTCGCGTGGCGGCATGACCGATCCCGCGCGCGACCCGCTGCTGCGGTCGCGCCGGACGATCGTGCTCGACCTCAAGCGACCCGAGGCGGTCGCCGCGGTGCGCCGCCTCGCCGCCACCTGCGACGGGCTGATCGAAGGCTATCGCCCGGGGGTGATGGAGCGGCTCGGGCTGGGACCGGAGCTGTTGCTCGCAGACAACCCCAGGCTCGTCTACGGGCGCATGACCGGCTGGGGGCAAACCGGGCCGCTTGCCGACGAGCCCGGACACGACATCGACTATCTCGCGATCTCGGGCACGCTCCACGCACTCGGCGAAGCGGGTCGAAAGCCGACCGCGCCGATCAACCTTGCGGCGGATTTCGGCGGCGGCGGGATGATGCTTGCGTTCGGGATGCTCGCGGCGATCCTCCACGCGAGGGCGACCGGCACGGGGCAGATCGTCGATGCGGCGATGACCGACGGGTCTGCGGTGCTGACGAGCATGATCTGGGGGTTTCGTGCGATGGGGCAGTGGCGTGACGAGCGCGGGACCAATTTGCTCGACGGTGGCGCGCCGTTCTACGACACCTATGAAACCGCCGACGGCAAATGGATCGCGGTGGGCGCGATCGAGCCGCAATTCTATGCGGCGCTGCGCCGCGTGATGGCGCTCGATGGCCCCGAATGGGATCCGCAGTTCGTTCCCGCGACGTGGCCGCGCCTCAAGCAGGCGCTCACGGCCCGGTTCCGCGAGCGTTCCCGCGACGACTGGGTGGCGGCGTTCGTGGGGCACGAGGCGTGCGTCGCGCCGGTGCTCGGGTTCGACGAAGCCGCCACGCATCCGCACAATGTCGCGCGTGGCACTTTCGTCACCGCGGGCAACGTCGTCCAGCCCGCCCCTGCCCCGCGCTACTCCGCCAGCGCGACGGTTCCCCCGCGGATGGCGGGGGCGTCGGACAGCGCCGCGATCCTTGTCGAAGCGGGGTTCAGCGCAGACGAAATCGCCGCGCTGCGCTGAATTGCACCGCCATACCGAACATGCGATAATCGCGTAAAGTCAGATCAGGAGACGCCTCATGGCCACTGCCGCCGTCCACACCGCGCCCATGACCGAAACCGAATGGGAAGCCCGCCAGCAACTTGCCGCCTGCTACCGTGTGTTCGCGATGCTGGGCTGGTCGGAGATGATCTACAACCATATCACGCTCAAGCTCCCCGACGAGGAGGGCGCGTTCCTGATCAACCCGTTCGGGCTCCATTTCAGTGAAGTCACTGCGTCGAGCCTTGTCAAGATCGATATCGACGGCAACAAGCTCGACGACAGTCCCTATCCCGTCAATCGCGCAGGCTTCGTCCAGCACGCGCTCTTCCACCGTCACCTGCCCGATGCGCATTGCATCATGCACACGCATACCACCGCAGGCATGGCGGTCAGCTCGGTCGAGGGCGGACTACGGCCGACCAATTTCTATGCGTGCAATTTTGCCGGGCAGATTGCGTACCATGATTTCGAAGGGGTCACGGTCCGTGACGAGGAAGGCGCACGATTGCTCGAGCATCTCGGCAGCAAGCGGGTGATGTTGCTCAAGAACCACGGGATATTGGTGATGGGCCGGACCTTGCCCGAGGCCTTCCTCAAGCACTGGTCGCTCCAGCGCGCGTGCGAGATCCAAGTTGCGACTGCGAGCATGGGAACCCCGCTCGAAGTGGCGCCCGAAGTCGTCGCGGTTCACCAGCGTGACCTGCACATGGTCCAGATCCCCGGCGGCCCGGGCAAGGCCGATTTCGACGCGATGGTGCGGCTGGTCGACAAGATCGACACGGGGTGGCGGAACTAGCGCCAGACTTCAGGCCAATCGCAAGCGGGCGCAGGGCAGTTCCCGGAGGGCTGGCGGCGGGTGGGTCCAACAAGCGCACCCACCACCGAACCGCCCCGGCCTCCGCCGGCGTTACGGGATCATGCTCGCCCGCTTACCGTGCGCGCCACGTTGCGGGCATCGTCCGCGCGGGGACGGTCACGGTCACCGTCTGCCTCACATCCGCAGCCGAGTCCGCGAGCATCACGCGATATGTACCGCCCGCGATCCGCCACTGGTGCCCCGCCTCGTCCCATGTCGCAAGCAGGCGCGGATCGACCGTGACGGAGACGGTCTTGCTCGCCCCCGCCGCAAGCGCGACCTTGGAGAAACCGCCCAGCCGCTTGGGCGCTTCCCACCCGCCCGCGACCGGCGCGATATAGATCTGCCCGACCGTAGCCCCCGCAACCGCACCGGTGTTGCGCGCGGTAAAGCTTGCCGAGATCGTCCCGTTGGCAACGCTCGCGCGCAACCCGTTGGTGTTGAAGCGCGCGTAGGACAGGCCATAACCGAACGGGAACAAAGGCTTGATCGCCTTGGCATCGAACCATTTGTAGCCGACCGCCGCGCCCTCGCGATACACCACGTCGCCGCTGTGCGGGGCCGCCGGATCGGGTAGCTGATCCACGCCACGGGCAAAGGTGACCGGCAGGCGACCCGATGGATTGACCTTGCCCGTCAGTACGTTGGCGATTGCCGCGCCGCCCGCGGTGCCGGGATACCACGCCGCGACCACTGCCCCGACCTTGTCGATCCACGGCATCGCGACCGGACCGCCGGTCTCGAGCACGACGACGGTATTACGGTTCGCCGAGGCGACCGCGTCGACCAGTGCATCCTGCTGCCCGTCGAGCGCCATCGGGACGTCGAACGATTCGCCAGCCCATTGCGTGCCGAACACGAGCACCACGTCACTGTCGCGCGCCAGCGCGGCGGCGGCGGCAGGATCGGTGCCATCTGCGAAACGGACGGTCGCACCAGGCAGCTGGCGTTTGATTTCCTCCATCGGCGACGACGGATAATACATGATCGGCCCCGGCCACGTCGTCGGCGCGATCCCGGGGACGGCATTGCCTTCCGCGGGATAGACCAGCGACGACCCGCCGCCTGCAAGCACGCCCTTGTCCGCATGCCCGCCGATGATCGCGATCCGCTTCGCGCTTGCGACGAGCGGCAGCAGGTTGCGCTCATTCTTGAGCAGCACGATCCCTGCTTCCGCGGCGCTCCGGCTGACGGCGGCGTGGGCGGGCATGTCGATCGACTGCTGTTGCAGCGGATGCTCGAACAGCCCCTGCGCGAACATCGCGTGGAGAATGCGCTGCGCCATCAGGTCGAGTTGCGCGGGCTTTACGGTGCCCTGCGCAAGCGCTTCGCGCAATGGCGCGCCGAAGAACGGCTTGGTGTCGAACGGGAAACCCGAATCCTGGTCGAGCCCCGCATTCGCCGCCGCAACGGTGCTGTGAGTCGCGCCCCAGTCGCTCATCACATAGCCCTTGAACCCCCAGTCGGTGCGCAGAACGTCGGTCAGCAGCCAGCTGTTCTCACATGCATGCGTCCCGTCGACGCGGTTGTACGAACACATGATCGACCCCGGCGTCGCCCGCTCGATCGCGAACTGGAAGGCGAGCAGGTCGGACATGCGTGCGGCGCTATGATCGAGGATCAAATTGCCGGTGTTGCGATCGGTCTCCTGATCGTTGATCGCATAATGCTTGATCGTCGAGATGACGTGTTCAGACTGGATGCCGATCACCTGCTCGCCGACGATCGTCCCCGCCAGCAACGGATCCTCGCCGCCATATTCAAAATTGCGCCCGTTGCGTGGTTCGCGCAGCAGGTTGACGCCGCCCGCGAGCATCACGTTGAAGCCCGAACGGCGCGCCTCGTCGCCGATCATCGCGCCGCCGGCGCGCGCAACCGTCAGATCCCAGCCCGCGGCGATGGCCAGACCCGACGGTAGCGCAGTCCGCCCGCGCTTGTTCTTCGCGCCGCCCTGCGTCGCGACGCCGACGCCGGCATCGGTCTGGAACTGCGCCGGGATCCCGAGGCGTGCGATCGGCGGCACATAGCCGGCCGATCCCTCGAGCGCTGCCTTCGGGGCTGTGTACAGCGAGACCGGGAAATCCGTCCCGAAATAGCCAAAGACCAATGCGTGCTTCTCATCGCGCGTCATCGCCGCAACGAGGGCCCTGGCGCGTGCCTCGGGCGTACGCTTCGTATCGTTCCACGTGCCGCGCAGCGCGGGCTTGGTCCACGCCGGCAGCGCGGGCATCCCGGCGTCGGGGGCGACCTTGGCGGGAGGCGGCGGCGCGGCGACCTGCGCGGTGGCGGTGGTGGCGATCATCAGCAGCGGCACGGCCACGACACGAAACGTCATCAATTTCTCTCCTGTTCGGCGATCCACGTCCCCGATTCGGCACGATCGCGCCGGGACCTGGGGCGGCTGTAGTCGCCCCGGGTACATCAGACAAATAGCCGCACGGAGTTCAATGACGTTGTGGTTACTGCTAGAAGCTGACCTGCAAGTTCGTCTCGATGAACTTGACCGTCGCCTGATCGCGGGCAAGGGCCTGCGGGGCATCTTTCAAGAAACGCCCCTTGAACAGCAGGGCGAAGTTGCTTTCCAGCCGCAGGTGATCCGGGATTACCCAGTAGCGCAAGCGCCCTTCGACCTGTTGACCGCCGAACCGGCCCGATGCGCCGGTCTTGTCGATCACATTGTAGAACCGGTCGTAACGCGACGCGAGCCAGACGCCGCGATAGTCCGCCAGCGCCTCGAACCGCTTGCCCGGCTTGGCCTCGAACCGGATTCCCGGCGCGCTGATGTTTTCGCGGGCGAGTGCCGCGTAGGTGCCCGAGGGGCCGAGATCGTCTCGGCGGCTGCCGTACAGCGTGTCGAAGCGATGATAGGTCCCGTCGCGTCCGTTGCCGCTGGCGTAATCGTAAAACACACCGATCCGCGGCTTGAGCGGACCGTCAAAACTGTACCCCGCCGCCGCATGGACGAAGCCGGCGGATACGTCTCTGGTGACGGCAGTCGCCATCGTCGAGTCGCTTGCCCGACCGAATTGGTAAATCGTCTCGACGTCATAGTCATACGTCCCGGCCTTGGCTTCGCGCGAGAGGCGCCCGTCCAGCGTATGGAGCCGGCGGTCGGCGGTCGTCCGGCCCGGGGAGTCGTGTTCCGCCAGACGGTAATAGGCCAATTCGATCTGCCCCTGTCCCAGCACTTTGGCCCGCCGCAGATCGACCCCGAAGAACACTTCGTCGAACGTCTCACGGTCGAAGCGGACGACGTTGCGGCGGATGTCGGCTTCATAGTCGGGGAGGCGTTCCTGCGGCAGGACGTAGAAGAGCGTCACATCAGTGTTGCGCGCAATCCCGAGATCGACACGCAGGCCGGTGAAACCGTTGACGGTATTGCGATATTCGTCGGTCGCGACAAGTCGCCCTGACCCGAGATTGAGCAGGAACCGCCCGCCCTCGATCGCGACCTTGCCGACCGGCCCTACCCCATGATCGAGCCGCAGCTTGAAATAGGCCTGCGGCAGTTCGAGCGCGTTGACGTCGCTGTTGGTGATCTGCGACCCGCCGCCGATGTCATAGGCGCGACTGTCGACGACCTCGCCACCAATCGCGAGCGGCCCCGGGCCATATTCCACCGCGACGCCGGTGCGTACGAGGAACGCATCCTCCGAGGTTGCGAACCCCGGGCGCGGACGACCGTCGACCGTCTCGTACCGCGCGCGGACCGAAGCGGTTACGAGCAGGCCGGTCTCGTCCTTCTTCGGTGCAGTTTCCTCCTTGCCCGGCTTTTCGGTCGAGGAGGCAGGCGACGCAGGCAGCGACTGACCCGTCGCGCTCGATGCAATGCCGAAAGTTGCGAAACCCGCCACGCCAGCCGTGGTCAAGACACGCCATAGCGCTGCCGTCCGGATCGACGTCATGAAGCCCCCGAAATATCCGCTGCCCGAACCGGTCGGCCAACACCCTGTCAACGGCCCCACGCCGCTGTCGCGCACGAACCGCTTGATGGCGCTCGAAGTTCCCGTAAGACCTGCACGACATGACACGGTTCACCGTCAACAACCAGCCAGTCCAGTACAGCATGGATCCGGCGACGCCCCTGCTCTGGGCATTGCGCGACGCATCCAACCTGACCGGGACGAAATATGGCTGCGGCACCGGCGCGTGCGGGGCCTGCACGGTGGATGTGGATGGCTTCGCGGTTCGGTCGTGCCGACGTACGATCGGTGCGGTGGAAGGCAGTTATGTCACGACGATCGAGGGGCTGTCGCGGGACCGCAGCCACCCCGCGCAGATCGCGTTCGCAGCAAAGAACGTGGTGCAGTGCGGCTTCTGCATTCCCGGGATGATCATGGCGGTGTCCGTGCTGCTCCAGCACAACCGCTCCCCCAGCGAGGATGATATCCGACGCGAGATCACCAACCTCTGTCGCTGCGGCATATACCCCAGACTCGTTGAGGCGGTGCTGCTGGCTGCAAGCATCCAGCGCGGCGACGAGACCGTCGCTGCGCCCCCTGCCCCCGGCATCCTCCCGGCCGATGCGGCACGAACGGTGCCCGCGCTCGTCCGGCCCAGATGAAAGCTTTCGCAACGCTGTCATGACAGTTCAGCGACGGTCCATCGCCCCTGCGGTATTCCCCATCTCACGGTCGGACGTAGTGCCCGGGCCGGACAGAGGACCATTCAATGCGCAAGTCTTTGCTCGCCGCTCTCATCGCGGCAACGGCGCTGATCCCGGCGGTGGCACTCGCGCAGGATGGCGGCGAACGGCGTGGTCGCGGTGAAGGCCGCGGCGACGCGCAGGCCCGCCCCGATGGTGGCCAGCGCTGGCAGCAGCGCGGTGGCGGTCAGCCGCAGATGCAGGCTCAGCCTCAGCCGCAAGCGCAGGTGCCGCAAACACAGCAACAGCAGCCCCGGATGGAACGACCCGACGGTGGTGGACGCGGTGGCTTTGATCGCCGCGGTGCCGAGCCGGGCGGGCGTGGCGGCTTCGACCGCGGCGCGCAAGCGCCACAGTTCCAGGCCGGACAGACGCAGGATCGCGGCTTCCAGCGTCAGCGTGGCGGGTACGACGGTCAGGTCCAGTCGCGACCGACGGATCAGCGCGGCTGGAACGGGGACGGTCGTCGCGACGGGGATCGGCGCGGATTCGCCGGCGGGATCGCCGGGCGGGGCCCTGACGGTCGGCCAGAGCCGCGCAATGACGACCGCCGGGCCGATGGCTGGCGCGGAAACGACCGTGGCGGCGACTGGCGCAATGACGGCCGGGGCAACGCCAACTGGCAACGCAACGATAATCGCGGATGGGACAACCGCGGAGGCGACAATCGCGGCTGGGACAATCGTGGCGGAAGCAATCGCGGCTGGAACGGCAACGGCGGCGCGTGGAACCGCGACTGGCGACGCGACAATCGGTTCAATTACGGCGATTATCGTCGCCAGAATTACAGCGCCTACCGCCTTCCCCGCTATTATGCGCCAAGCGGCTGGAGCAATGGCTATCGCCGCTTCGGGATCGGTTTCCGGCTGAACTCGATCCTGTTCGCGCAGGATTACTGGATCGACGATGCCGACACGTACCGGTTGCCGCCCGCCTACGGTCCGTATCGCTGGGTACGCTATTACAATGACGCGCTGCTGGTCGATGTCCGCACCGGCAATGTCGTCGACACGGTGTACGATATCTTCTGGTGATTGGACGGTTCGGCAAGGGGTTCGCGCGGTTGTCCCGCACGGACCCCTTGTTTTTTCCCCACCCGACGGCAAAGTCCGGGCGCATGGGCTTCTTTTCCAAAAAGACCGGTGCCGGGTCGCCGGTCCGTCGCCAGTTCGGTGAAAGCGTGACACGCCAGCTTGCCGCCAATCCCGCGATCACGCGGTCGCATGTCGACGGCGCGCACATCTACCGCCATCCCGACTTCCTCGATGCAGCGACTTGCGCGAAATTCGTCGAGATGATCGATGCCAACCGCCGCCGCTCGACCGTTCTGGCGGACGATGCTGTGCAGGCGTTCCGCACCAGCGAAAGCTGCGACATGGACCGCTGGTCCCCCGACGTCCGCCCGACCGACGAGGCGATCGCCGCATTGCTCGGGATCGATCCCGTCCACGGCGAGACGATGCAGGGGCAACGCTATGCGGTCGGCCAGCATTTTCGCGCGCACAACGATTATTTCAACGAAGCGCAGCCCTATTGGCCCAAGATGATCGAAAGCGGCGGGCAGCGGACCTGGACCGCGATGATCTATCTCAACGACGTCGATGAAGGCGGCGCGACCTGGTTCCCGCTGGTCGGCGTGCGGATCGCGCCCAAGCGCGGACTGCTGATCGCGTGGAACAACATGCGCGCGGACGGCAGCCCCAACCCCGATACGCTTCACGAGGGCATGCCGGTGACATCGGGGACGAAATACATCATCACCAAGTGGTTCCGCGAGGGCAACTGGATCAGGAGCTGACGGCGCGCGCGGGACGCAAGCGTTTGCGCCGCCCCCGCGATCCGGTACAGGCTCCCCTGTGAACACCGTCCTCAACATCGACCGCTCGATCCTTGGCCAGCCGTGGCGCTGGCGCCTGTTCGAAACCGACGCCCGCGACCCTGGGTTCGCCCCCGACGATCTCGTCACGCAATTGCTGCTCGCGCGCGGTTGTCCGCGCGACGCGATCGAGCTCCACAAGGCCCCGAGCATCCGCGGCTTCATGCCCGACCCATCGATTTTCCAGGACATGGACAAGGCCGCCGAACGCCTCGCCGACGCGATCGCTTCGGGTGAACAGGTTGCGGTGTTCGGCGATTACGACGTCGACGGCGCGACCTCGGCGGCGCTTGTCATCCTGCTGCTGCGCGATCTCGGGATCGAAGCGCGCCCCTATATTCCCGACCGGCTGACCGAAGGCTATGGCCCGACCGGCACCGCGATGGTCCAGCTCAAGGACGAAGGCGCGAGCCTGATCGTCACGGTCGACTGCGGCGCACAGGCGTTCGAGGCGCTCGCGATCGCACGCGAGGCGGGCGTCGACGTCGTGGTGGTCGATCACCACAAATGCGCTGCCGCGCTCCCGCACAGCCATGCGCTGGTCAATCCCAACCGGCTCGACGAGACCGAGGGAGCTGCACATGGTCATCTTGCGGCGGTCGGGGTCGCCTTCTTGCTCGGTGCGGCGCTGATCCGCACGCTACGCGCGCGCGGCTATTTCGCGAAACGTGCCGAGCCGCGGTTGCTCGACCTGCTCGATTTGGTCGCGCTTGGCACCGTGGCGGACGTGGCACAACTCAAGGGCCTCAACCGCGCCTTCGTCGCGCAGGGGCTCAAGGTGATGGCACAGCGCCGCAACATCGGGCTCAACGCGTTGATCACCGCCTCGCGATTGACTCGCGCGCCGACGAGCAGCGATCTCGGTTTTGCGCTCGGGCCGCGGATCAATGCGGGCGGGCGAGTCGGCAAGTCCGATCTCGGCGTACGGCTGCTCATCACGCAGGATCCGGCGGAGGCCGAGGCGATCGCGGTCGAACTCGACCGGCTCAACGAGGAACGCCGCGCGATCGAGGGGATCGTCCAGGAAGCCGCAGACCTGATCGCGCGATCGAAGAGCAATCGCGCGGTGCTCGTCGTCGCGGGCCACGGCTGGCATCCCGGGGTGATCGGGATCGTCGCGGGGCGGCTCAAGGAAAAATACGGCCGCCCCGCCCTCGTCATCGCGATCGACGAAGCCGGCGTCGGCAAGGGCTCCGGCCGGTCGATCCCCGGGGTCGATCTCGGCGCAGCGGTGCTGTCGGCGAAGGAGATGAGCCTGCTCGTCGCGGGCGGCGGCCATGCGATGGCGGCGGGTCTGACGATCGCGGAGGCCAATATCGGTGCGCTCGACGACTTCCTCAGCGACCGTCTCGACGCAGCGGTCACGCGGGCAATGGGTGACCGCGCGCTGTTGCTCGATGCGGTCCTGACGACCGCCGGGGTCAACCCCGAACTCATCGCCGCGATGGAAGCCGGGGGGCCCTACGGCATGGGCTGGCCGCAACCGCGGATCGTCGCAGGACCGGTCCGCGTGATCAAGGCGGATATCGTCGGCAACGGCCATGTCCGTGCGATCGTCAGCGGCGATGGCGGGGGGACGCTCAAGACTGTCGCCTTCCGCGCTTCTGAGACGCTGCTCGGCCAGGCGTTGCTCGGGGCGCCGCCGCACCGGCGCCTGTGGCTCGCCGGACGCGCTAAAATCGACGATTGGGGTGCGCGTCCGAGCGCAGAATTGCATTTAGATGACGCTGCCTGGGCAAATTAACGACCAAAGCGCTTGACCGCCGGCCAGACTTTGCCTAACCGGCCCTTCGCTCCCGAGCAATCGGGTACGGCCCCTTCGTCTAGCGGTTAGGACGCGGCCCTTTCACGGCTGAAGCACGGGTTCGATTCCCGTAGGGGTCACCAGCGTCAACCGGAAAACGGTTTGACGGCAGGTGGTAAGGCGTTAGCGCCTATGTTGTTCCCACACTGAGTCCCACATTTCGCCTGGGCTTTAGATGGTCGTGATGGTCGCTCTTGGCATTGCTGGTTTTGATTCGCTCACGAGGTCAGCAAGCAACCGATCGACAGCATTCGCCCCCCTGCCCGCATCGCTCTGTCGCACACCGTAACCTTCGCGCCGACAGATCGGCCGATTAAAGGAGATGTTCGCGGTATCCGAACGGTGATAGGTGGTGGCTAGCTGCCGTTCCGAACACCGTCGACGAACCGAAAGATCGCCATACAGACGAAGCGAAGAACGACGCCAAATAGCATCATCGGCGGCGCGAGCCAGGGTATCTCCCTGTCCCAACCTCAGCCGAGATGAAATGCCCGGTCGCAGAGGGTTGCGCCCCACATCACCGATAGGAGGATCGCGAACGTGGCGAAAAACAAGTTCAACCCCTTGCGCTGACCAGCGATGAAGCGTTCGGTGTTCATCCCGCAATCATGACACCGAGCTGTAACGTCTGCAAATGGGCGAGAGCCGCCGGTCCGCTTTGCGGCGGGCAAGACCCATTCCCGGTCATTCAGACTGGAGTCGCTCCGCTCCAGAACCGGCCGTTCATTCAGGTCTATCCCGAAGCTCTAATCACGTAGCCAGCCACGACCCGGTCTCCGTGACTGGCTTCCCTGCCGACCTGATCAGGCGGCGATCTCCTCAATTTTCTGAGCAGCGCTCGCCATCGCGGCTTGATCCTGCTCGGGTCCGTAAGCGATGCCTTCCGCTCGGATCACCTCAACGTCCAAGATGCCAAGAAAGTTGAAGATCGCCTTGAGGTAGGTCGACAGATGATCGTACGCGGCGAACGGTCCTTGCGAGTAAATTCCGCCGGACGAGAGGACGAGATAGACCTTGCCGCTGAGCAAGCCGCGTGGTCCCTCGGCCGTGTAGCTGAAAGTTTGCCCGGCGATTGCCACATGGTCGACCCAGGCCTTCAACGTCGAGGGCACCGTAAAGTTGTACATGGGCGAGCCGACTACCACCACGTCCGCCGCCATGAGCTCGTCAACCAGAGCCTTGGATCGGCTCATCGTCTCGGCGAGCTTGGTGTCGCCGGTGTTCTCGGCCGCCCAGGCATGCCGGATTGTCATGTCCACGTGCGGAAGCTGGTTGGCAACGAGATCGCGGTACGCGATTGTCGAACCGGGATTGGCCGTTTTGAGCCGCTCAACGAGTACCCTCGAGAGGCGGCGTGTATGCGAGGCAGCGCTGTCGCTCGCACTGGCATCGATGTGCAGAATGTTCATAGGATCAGCTCCGGTCTGGAAAAGTGACCTAGACAAGCTATGTGACCTGAAGCACCCCGCCAAGAAGGCATTTTTACAGGACCTAGTCGCATGGAGCTGACCGCCCCCGAGCCCGTCCACGTCGAATGCAAACGGTTCAGCGGTGTTCTCAGCCTGATCGGCGACAAATGGACCGTAATGATTGTGATGACGCTCACGGAGCGGCCGCGGCGCTTCAACGACATCAAGCGCACCATCGGCGGCATTAGCCAGCAGATGCTCGCCCGAACGCTGCGTGCGCTTGAACGCGATGGTATGGTGGCCCGCACCGTCCACCCAACTGTGCCGCCTCAAGTGGAGTACGCCCTCACGGCTCTTGGCCGCTCGTTGGCCGATCCGATCCGCGAACTCGGATACTGGGCCGGCGCACACATCGCGGAAATCGAAAGCAACCGGTCGGCGTTTGACAAGGCGAGAGACAGCCAATAGCCCGCCAAATTCGCAAGGACCGAGCCTCGGCAGCATTAATACGCGCGGCAAGACGACCCAGAAACCGACATTCAGCGGTGCTTTCGCGACTTCCAACATCAGACATCTGTTCATCTCGGCAAAACGCGCTTTTTACGCCCGGCTACGGGGGCGTCCGTCGATTGCTGACAAGGCCGTTACGAAATTGATGATCTCGCGACGACGGTGTTCTTCGTCGGCAAACTCACCGTCGACGCCGAGCAGCCAACGCAGCGCGCGCTCGTCCGGCTTGCGATGCCGCGCCTCGATCTGATCTGCCCGCGCGTCGACGTCACGCCTGCTATCCGTGAGCCCAGCTGTTACAAGATCATCGGCCTGACGTCGCAGAGCAATCGCAATCTCCCCAAGCGCGAGTTCGGGATGGTATTTGACGCTCCAGAAAACGCCTCTGCCATGGCGGATCTCGACCGCCTGAACGCGCGTCACCGGGTTGGTCGCAAGTAGCGTAGCGCCTCCGGGCAATTCTTCGACCTCATCGCCGTGAATCGCCGGCGCATCCCAGGAACCGGCCCGATCCGCAGGCCGCGGATGGCGCCGCCCGCTTCGGTGGCCACGATCCGCTCGGCGGTCATGAAATATGGCAGGGTCTGTCTCGATCGTAGGAAGAATTGAAAGGCGTCGGATGGAAACTGCGATCAGCGCTCCCCGACCCGCAACGCACCGTCGAGGTTGCCGGCCTTTCCGGTGAGCCCCGGCACTTCGTCGAGCTGACGCAACTCAGTGAAGCCGCCCCCTCCCAACGATAACGCACGATCTCGTAGCCATGCTCTTTGAGCGTCGGCAGCGCGTCCAGTTCATCGGCCGAAGCTGCCCGCCGGGAGGTCAGCTTGGCAGAGGAGGAACGCATCCGGCCGGTGCCCGATAAACCACCGACGATTTCCAGCATCGTCTCCGCCTTGGCGGCCCCTGGGCGGGCTTCTTCCGTTACGAATGGTAGCAGCGTAGCCGCCCATGTCTCCGGAGGTGTGACGAAGAGTTAGCCGGTCAACGCGGGCAACAAGGCGCGCGCCGCGCCTACGTCGGGATAATGTTCGTCGCCTTCGATACGCGCGAGCGCGGGCAGCAAGATCCGCGCCGCCGCGTCCGGCGTCACCAAGCGGGCCAGTGACGTTGCGGCGCGCAGCGCCCACAGCCTGGCACCCTGCCCCTCGGCGATCGCGAGCGCCCGCTCGAATTGCGCGCGCGCAGCCGCTGCGTCGCCGGTGCGCAGCCGGTTCTCGCCATCGGCGCGAAGGATTTCCGCGGTCGCCCAATGGGGCGCGCAGGCTTCCGCCCGCGCGATCGCTTCGGCATCCCCCAGCGTGGCGCAGCAGGTGATGAAGACGTCCTTATCGTGCGGCAAAGGCAGACGTAGCCGATCCAGTGCGAGCGGCTGCGGCGGCTTTCCCCTGCGCAGGTCGATTATTCGCGAAAACCACGCGGCGAGTTCGGCCATGTAGGTGAAGCAATTCTCTTCCGCCGCGCGGCCAAGCAGTTCGGCATAGTCCCGAGCCAGCTCCTCGTCACCCAGCCACAGCGCGACCGGACAGGCGGCGCTGCTCAACAGATAGCAGAACGAACTCGGATTGCGGAGCCGCCGGGCATCGATCACCGTTTCCATGATGGTCACCCGGGCACTTTCCAGACGGCCCTGCACTGCCAGCGTGACGCTTTGGTTGCCTCGCAATATCGTCGGATGATCGTACCGAAGCACCGCTCCATAGGCGGTGCGATCGTTGCAGTGGAAGACCAGTTCCGCGCCGGTCGCCGCCGCTTCGTCCATCCGCCCCACGCGGAACGTCATTTTGGCGATCACCCGTCGGGCGAAATGTTGCAGGTCGCGATCGAGCTCCGGGCTTTCAGGCGCTAGCATCTGCTGGGCGAGCGTGAGGGACGCGGGGTGATCGCCCATGATTCCACGTTGACCGGAAAGCAGCCACAGCGCCGTCGCCCTTGCGACCGGATCGCCGATCTTCTTCGCGATGCGCAGAATTTGGGTCGCCGCGCGCACGAAGCGTTCGCCGGGCCGGTCGGCGTTGAACAGCAGCACGCACAGGCCGAACTGGAGCTGGATCTCCTCCTTCCCGCCACGCTGGCCAAGCGCGTCGAGCGTCGCAATCGCCTGCTCGAGCCAGCAATGATATTCGGCGAACTGCGACATGCCGAGCCACAGCGGCGCCGAAGCCAGGATCAGGCGGATGCCCAGCTCCTTGTCCCCGGCCTCGCCCAGCGACCACACCAGTGCCGCGCGCACGTCATCGATCGCGGTGCCGTATCGCTCCCACCAACTGGCGCGATCCAGCAGCAGCCAATCCGCCTGGGCGCGATCCAGCAATATCCCGACCCATTCGGCATGTCGGCGGGCTGCGATTTCCGCCTGGCTGGAGACCTCCAGCTTGCGCCGGGCATACGCCTTGGTCGTCTCCAGCAAGCGATAGGCGACCCCGTGTCGGGACGGCTCAACGAAGAGCAGCGACTTGGTTGCCAGCTGCAGGATATACCGCGCAGTGTTCATCGGCTCCGACGCGGCTGGCGCCGCGACCTGCACCCCGGCGGCTAGATCGAAGGTGGAGCGGAACAGGCTGAGGCAGCCGAGCACCAGCCGCTCGTCAGGCGTAAGCAGCTCGTAGCTCCAGTCCAGCATCGCTTCGAGCGTTCCATGGCGCGTGAGCGTGCGGCGACCAAAGGCCAAGGGCGACAGGCGTCCGGACAGTCCGCTGGACATCGCCTCCAACCCCACGATCGGCGTCGCAGCCGCCGCCAGTTCGAGTGCCAGCGGCAGT
>CAZNQA010000020.1:0-43824 GCA_964575105.1 uncultured Stakelama sp. | reverse complement strand
CCGCGCACGGCACGGTCACGCGCCACTTCCGCCAGCACGAGCAGGGCAAGGCGACGTCGACCAACCCGATCGCGTCGATCTTCGCCTGGACCGGCGGCCTCAAGTATCGCGGCAAGTTCGACGGTACGCCCGAAGTGACGCAGTTCGCCGAGACGCTCGAGCGCGTTTGCGTGCAAACGGTCGAGGACGGTCACATGACCAAGGATCTCGCGCTGCTGATCGGTCCGGAACAGCCGTGGATGACGACCGAGCAGTTCTTTGAGCAAGTCCGCCTCAACCTCGAACAGGCGATGGGCGCTTCCGCCTGACGCCCCCGGCGTCGCGCCGCCCCGGAGTCATTCCGGGGCGGCGCGGCCCGACGTTTTTCAGCATTCGTCGGTCTTAAGCTGACAAGCGCGCCGAATGTGGCTTAGATGCCACAATGCCTTCAGCCCTTAGCAACGCCGGTTTCAGCGACGCCCTTGTCATTCTGGGCGCGGCCGGACTCGTCATTCCCGCCTTCGCGCGCGCTCGGATCAGCCCGGTCATCGGTTTCATCCTTGTCGGCTTGCTGGTCGGTCCGTTCGGGCTTGGCGCGCTGGTTCATGACGTGCCGTGGCTCTATTACATCACCATATCCAATCCGCATTCGATCGAACCCTTTGCCGAATTCGGCATCGTGTTGCTGCTGTTCTCGATCGGGCTCGAACTTTCGCTGAAACGCCTGTGGTCGATGCGCCAGCTGGTGTTCGGCACGGGGGCCGCGCAGCTGCTCGCGGCGGGGGCGATCCTCGGGTTCGGGCTGCATCTGCTGACGGCGCTGCCGTGGACCGGGGCGATGGCACTCGGGATCGCGCTGTCGCTCTCGTCCACCGCGCTGGTGCTGCCGATCGCGGGAACGACCAGCCCGGTCGGGCGGACGTCGTTCGCGATGCTGCTGTTCGAGGATCTTGCGCTCGTTCCGATCATCTTCGTGCTCGCCGCGCTCGGTCCGATGGCGGCGGACAGCGGGTGGAGCGGACTCGCGCGGGTCGGGACCGCGGCGTTCCTTACGGTCGGGGCGTTGTTCATCGGCGGGCGCTTCATCCTGCCCAAGCTGTTCGCGCAGGCCGCGCGCACAAAGAGCCCTGAGCTGTTCCTCGCCGCGTCGCTGCTCGTCGTGATCGTCGCGAGCCTCGCGACCACCGCTGCGGGGCTGTCGCCGATCGTCGGCGCATTGCTCGCCGGCGTGCTGATCGCCGAGACCGATTATCACAGCGAAGTCGAAGTGATGACCGCGCCGTTCAAGGGCCTCGCGCTCGGGGTGTTCCTGATCACGATCGGGATGAGCGTCGATCTTGGCGCGATTGCGGCCAATTGGGTGGCGTACACGCTGGCGATCGCGGCGGTCGTCGCGGTCAAGGCGATCGTTACCTATGGCCTATTGCGCTGGGCGGGTATCACCGGCGGGGTCGCGGTCGAGACGGGGGTGCTGATGGGGAGCCCGTCGGAAACCACGCTGATCGTGCTTGGCGCGGCCGCGCAGGCGCAACTGATCGCCGCACCGACCGCCAACTTCTGGCAGACCGTCACCGCGATCGGGCTGACCATCACGCCGCTGCTCGCGATGCTCGGGCGGCGTTGGGCGAGGCGGATCGAGCTGCACGGCGGGGCCGAGGCACCGCCAGAGATTCCCGAGGAAGGCCCGGGAACGGTCGTGATCGGCTTCGGGCGGGTTGGGCGGATGGTGTGCGACATGCTGACGGTCCACAACCAGCGTTATGTCGCGGTCGAGGCGGATATCGACGTCGTCACCGCAGCGCATGCCGAGGGCTATGTCGTGCTGTTCGGCGATGTCGTGCGACCTGAACTGGTCGACCGGCTCAACCTGGGCCGTGCCAAGGCGTTGATCCTGACGATGGACGATCCCGTGCTGAGCGTCGCGCTGACGCGGCGGGTGCGCAACTGGGTGCCCGATCTCGCGATCGTCGCGCGCGCGCGCGACACCGGCCATGCCGCCGAGCTGTACCGTGCCGGGGCGACCGACGCGGTGCCCGAGACACTCGAGAGCTCGCTGCAGCTGGCGGAGGCGGTGCTGACCGATCTCGGCGTCGCGGTCGGGCCGGTGATCGCGTCGATCCACGAGAAGCGCGATGAGTTGCGCCAGGAAATCAAGGCGGCAGCGGAGATGACGGTTGCGCCGCGGCTGAGGCGCGTGCGCGGGCGGCGGGGGATGGATCCTACGCCTGCCGCTTAGCGGGAATCGGGGCGGTTAGCGCATCCTTTGCGCGGTTCCGTTTCCCGCCTTTACCTTCTCCCATTCCCGCCAGGGGCGAGAGAACGGCGAAGGTACACATGTTCTCCCGCGAAGGCGGGAGTCCAGGAGTCGCGAAAGCTGTAGACCGATGTCTTGCTTGGCCCTGGATCCCCGCCTTCGCGGGGAAACAGAGAACCAAGGGTTCGTCAAACAACGTTCGCAGAGGTATGGAAGTACGGGGGAAACAGATCGGCGGTCAAGCAGACCCGCTCAGCCTTACCCAGCCTCCAGCACAGCCCGAACCGCCGCCACAGAGTCAGCACCCCTGGATCCATCAGGCCCGCCGCCCTGCGCCATGTCCGGGCGACCACCGCCGCCCTGTCCGCCAAGCACCGCCACCGCGACGCGCAACAGATCGACCGCGCTCTTGGTCGCGACCAGATCCGCCGTCACGCCGACCGCAACCGACGCGCGCCCCTCGTTGACCGCGACGATCATTGCGATCCCCGACCCCAGCCGCTGCTTCATCTCGTCGACCGTCCCGCGCAGCCCCTTGGGGTCGAGCCCTTCGACCACTTGCCCAAGGAACGCGACACCACCGACCTGCTCCGGACCAGCCGCTGCCGCCCCGCCCCCGCCGCCGAGCGCAAGCGCCTTCTTGGCATCCGCCAGTTCGCGCTCGAGCCGCCGCCGGTCCTCGACCAGCGCCGCGACGCGCGCCGGGACTTCGTCGGGGGACGATTTGAGCGCCGCCGCAGCCTCGCGCAACCGGGCGTCGCGCGTGGTGAGATAGTCGCGCGCGGCCTCGCCGGTCAGCGCCTCGACCCGGCGGACGCCCGAGGACACCGCGCCTTCGCTCACCACCGTGAACAGCCCGATATCGCCCAGCGCGCGGACGTGCGTTCCGCCGCACAATTCGAGCGAATAGGTCTTGCCGTGCTCGGTCCCCATCGAGACGACGCGGACCTCGTCGCCGTATTTCTCGCCGAACAACGCCATCGCGCCCTCGGCGATCGCTTCGTCGGGGGTCATCAGCCGCGTCTCGACCGCGCCATTGCCGCGGATCTGCGCGTTGACGTCGGCTTCGACCTCGGCGATCCGCGCGGGGTCGATCGCGCTCGGCTGCGAGAAATCGAAGCGGAGCCGCTCGGGCGCGACGAGGCTGCCCTTCTGCGCGACATGCGCGCCGAGCCGCTGACGCAGCGCCTCGTGGAGCAAATGCGTCGCGCTGTGGTTGGCGCGGATCTGGTCGCGGCGTGCGACGTCGACGGTCAGATGGAGCGCATCGCCGAGCGCGATCCCGCCCTCGCCGATGTGCGCGACATGCGCGAACACGCGGCCGAGATATTTGCGCGTATCCTCGACCCGCGCTTGGACGCCGGGCGCTGTGAGCGTGCCGGTGTCGCCGACCTGGCCACCGCTTTCGGCATAGAAAGGCGTCTGGTTGACGACGATCTCTACCGTCTCGCCCGCCTCGGCACGGTCGACCTGCGCGCCATCGCGGACGATCGCGACGACCGCGCCCTCGCCCTCGACCGCGCTATAGCCGATGAACTCGGTCCCGCCGCTGGCTTCAGCGATGTCGAACCACACGTCATCCGACGCGCGCTGGCCCGAGCCCTTCCACGCGGCGCGGGCGGCGCGCTTCTG
The DNA here is from genome assembly GCA_964575105.1 of uncultured Stakelama sp. GTDB lineage: Bacteria > Pseudomonadota > Alphaproteobacteria > Sphingomonadales > Sphingomonadaceae > Sphingomonas. The sequence continues at coordinate 39,959 of CAZNQA010000020.1, read as the reverse complement.
CTCCGCCATCGCGCTGTCGAAACCCGCACGGTCGATCCCGAAGCCCTGCGCACGCAACGCGTCCTCGGTCAGGTCGTAGGGGAAGCCATAGGTGTCGTAGAGCTTGAACGCGGTCTCGCCGGGCAAGGTCGCGCCCGCCTCCATTGCGCCGGTCGCCTCGTCGAGCAGGCGCAGCCCGTTGACGAGCGTGCGGCGGAACTGCGTTTCCTCCTGCAGCAACGTCGATTCGATCGCCGCCTGCGCGCGGACGAGCTCGGGGTACGCCGCGCCCATCTCCGCGACGAGTGCGGGGACGAGCCGGTGCATCAACGGCTCTTTCGCGCCCAACAGATGCGCGTGGCGCATTGCGCGCCGCATGATCCGGCGAAGCACGTAGCCGCGTCCCTCGGCGGCGGGCAGCACGCCGTCCGCGATCAGGAAGCCCGACGAGCGCAGGTGATCCGCGATGATGCGGTGGCTCGCCTGCGTGTCGCCGGTCGCGGGGGTGCCCGTCATCGCCGCCGACGCCGCGATCAGCGCCTTGAACGTGTCGGTATCGTAATTGTCGTGGACGCCCTGCAGGACTGCGGCGACTCGTTCGAGCCCCATGCCGGTGTCGATCGACGGACGCGGGAGCGGGGTGCGCTCGCCGTCCGCAGTCTGGTCGAACTGCATGAACACCAGGTTCCAGATCTCGACGAACCGGTCGCCATCCTCGTCGGGCGATCCGGGCGGGCCACCGAAGATGTGGTCGCCGTGGTCGAAGAAGATTTCGGAGCACGGACCGCATGGCCCGGTGTCGCCCATCGACCAGAAATTGTCGTTGGTCGCGATGCGGATGATCCGCTCTTCGGGCAACCCGGCGATCTTGCGCCACAGATCGAACGCCTCGTCATCGGTATGATAAACGGTGACGGTCAGGCGGTCTGGGTCGATCCCCCATTCCTTGGTCAGCAGGTTCCACGCGAGCGTGATCGCGCGTTCCTTGAAATAATCGCCGAACGAGAAATTGCCGAGCATCTCGAAGAAGGTGTGATGCCGCGCGGTATAGCCGACATTGTCGAGATCGTTGTGCTTGCCCCCGGCCCGGACGCATTTCTGCGACGAGGTCGCGGTCACATAGGGTCGCGATTCGAGCCCGGTAAAGACGTTCTTGAACGGCACCATGCCGGCGTTGACGAACATCAGCGTCGGGTCGTTCTGCGGGACCAGCGGCGCGGAGGCGACCTTCGCATGCCCATTGGCCGCGAAATAGTCGAGGAAGCTGCGACGGATGTCGTTGGTGGAGGTCGGGCTCTGGGTCATGCGCGGTGGCTTAGGCGAGCCGCTCGGGGTTCTCAAGTATGCCGCGCATCGCGGACGTGGCTCGATTCGTCGCGATGCGGTATGCCACGCAAAAGGAGCCCGGACTTTGCCGCTGCGTTTGCCGTTGATCGCGTCCTTGCTGCTGTTGCTGGCACCGGCCTCCGGGGGCGGCAGCGCCGTGCCGCAGGACGTTTCTGCGCCTGTCGCCGCTACGGCGGCGCACCGGATGTGCGGGGATGATTTGATCGCGCCGGGGGTCGCCCGCCTGTTGCCCGGGTTCGGGTCGGGCGCGCTTGCGATCACGACCGGCAAGCCGAAGGCACAAGCGTTTTTCGACAACGGGTTACAGCTCAGTCATGCATTCGCGCATGAAGCCGGGACAGCCGCCTTCAAGGAGGCCGCACGGCTCGATCCGCAATGCGGCATGTGTGTCTGGGGGGTGGCGTGGTCGCAGGGGCCGACGATCAACTATCCGATCGACGCGGCGATGGAGGTCAAGCTCGGCAAGCTGGTCGATGGCGCAATCCCGCTCGCGGCGACGGGGCCGGTGCTCGAACGCCAGATGCTTGCGGCGCTGGCGGTGCGGTATCGGAGCGGCGGTGATCTGGCTTTCGCGCGCGCGATGGATACGATTGCGCGTGACCATCCCGAGAGCGATGAACTTCTGACGCTTGCGGCGGATGCGTGGATGATCCCGGCGTCGCTGGAGGGCCGGACGGAGACCTTGCCGCGCGCGGTCGCGTTGCTCGAGACGGTGCTCAGGCGCAATCCGGACTTCACGCCCGCAATCCACTTCTACATCCATGCAACGGAGATGTCTGGCTTTCCTGCGCGGGCGGAACGCTATGCCGACCGTCTCGCCGGTCTCGCCCCGGCGGCGAGCCACCTCATCCACATGCCTAGCCATACCTATTATTGGGTAGGCCGCTATCAGGCCGCGACCGACGCGAACGTCCGCGCGGTCGCCGTCGGGCAGGCCGACGCTAGGGCGGCAAAAGCCCCCGAGCCAAATGGCGCCTTCGCCCTACCCTACCACGCGCACAACGTGCATTTCGGGGTTGGCGGCGCGTTGCTCGCCGGAGACGCGAAGGATGCGCTGGCGCTCGCCGCACCGGTCCTCCGCGCGTTACCGCAGCGCCCCGCGGCGTCGGCGTTCGACCAGATGGTCGGCGGCACCGCCTATTTCGCGCACGGTCGCTTCGAGGATCCTGCCGCGGTGCTGGCGTTGCCCGACGCCCCCGCGAAAATGGGCTATCTGCGCGCCTATCGCCACTATGCACGCGGCGAGGCTTACGCGCGGCTTGGCGATGCGCGCGGGGTGCGGGCCGAAGCGGCGGCGATCCCGCGCGCGGCGGGGCCGATCGGGCGCGAGGATTCCACCCGCCAGGCGACCAACCTGATGCGGATCGCGAAAGCGGTGCTGCTTGGTCGCGCCGCGATGATCGAGCGGCGCTATGACGACGCGATCCGCGCTTATACGCAGGCGGCGCGGTATAACGAGGACAAGGCGATGGCCGAGTTCAACGATCCGCCGATCTGGTGGTATTCGCCGCGCCGGAGCCTCGCGGCGGCGTTGCTCGCGGCGGGGCGGCCGCAGGATGCGTTGCGCGAGGCGAATACCGCATTGGCGCAACGGCCGCTCGATCCGGTAACGCTGGCGGTGCGCGCGGAGATCTTCACAAAGCTTGGCAAGGGCGCGGCGTCGGAACGCGACCGTGCGATGGCGGAGAAAAGCTGGCGTGGCGACCGGTCAGCGTTCGGGCCAGTCCTGAGCTAACCCCATCCCGTTCGTTTATCCGAGCGGCGCATCCAGCGACGTTGGCGGGACGCTGAACCATTTCGGTCCGGTCGCGGTCATGTGGAAGCAATCCTCCAGCCGCACGCCGAACTTGCCCGGCAGATACAGCCCGGGTTCGTCCGAGAAGCACATCCCCTCCGCCAGCGGCGTGGTTTCGCCATGGACGAGGTTGACCGGTTCATGTCCGTCGAGCCCGATCCCATGCCCGGTGCGATGCGACAGCCCCGGAAGACCGTAGCGCGGCCCGTAACCAAGCGATTCGTAATAGCCGCGCACCGCGTCATCCACCTTGCCCGCGGGCGTCCCGAGTTGCGCCGCAGCGAAGGCCTTTGCCTGCCCCGACCGCACCTCGTCCCAGACCAGCCGCTGTTCCTTGCTCGCGCTGCCGTAGACGAAAGTGCGCGACACGTCCGACTGATAGCCCTGCACGGTACAGCCGCAATCCATCAGCACGATCTGCCCGTCGGCAACGACCTGCGGGTCCTTGCTGCCGTGCGGGAAGGCCGCCGCCGGGCCGATCAGCACCAGCGAGAATTCGGGGTCTCCGCCAAGACGTTTGGTCGCGGCGTTCATCAGCGCGGCGATATCGGCGGGCTTCATCCCTTTCTCGACACGCGGCCAGGTCCAGCGATACGCCGCGATCGTCACATCGGTCGCGGTTTGCATCAGCGCGATCTCGGGCGCGGTCTTGCGCATCCGGACCGCGCGGACGACCGGATTGGCCGAGACGATCCGCGCGCCGGGCAACGCATGCGCCAGTCCGTCGACCGCGAAATAGCGCACCGTCTCCTCGATCCCGACCGGGCGCGTGGCGAGGTTGCGGTCCTTGAGGAACCCGGCGACCAGCGCATGCGGGCTTTCGTCCTCCTGCCACACGCGAACTTCGGCGGGGATGCCGAGTGTCTGACGCACCGAGGGTTCCTCGAAAAACGGCGTGACGATACACGGATCGCCTTCGACCGGAAGGATTGCCGCGGTCAGCCGTTCGCTGCGGCCCCAGCGGATGCCGGTGAAATAGGTCAGGATCGATCCCGATTCGATTAGCACCGCGCCGATGCCGTTCGCCCGCATCAGCGCCTGCGCGCGCGCCAGCCGCCCGCGCCGTTCCTCGGGCCCGATCGGCGCGGTGCCGCTGGTCAGGTCGCGCAGGCCCGACAGATCGGGCTCGGCGGCGCGCAGCACGCCGCTGGCGGAGAGCAAGGGCGCCGTGATGGCGGCGGTGGCGAAGGCGCGTCGGCTGAGGATCATCGCGCCAGTCTGGCAGCGCATGACGCCCCCCGCAACGCGCGTCTCGCTTGACCGGACGCGCTTTCTCCCGTTGATGAAAGCCGAACAACGGGGACCAAGCGTGGCGAAGCGGCTGACACTGTACATTTTGATCGGCCTTGTGCTCGGGCTGATCGTCGGCTGGGCGATCAACCAGCAGATCGTCGACGGCAGCGCGGCGGGGGCCGCACGCGCCAAGGAGATTGCGAGCTATTTCTCGATCATCACGACGATCTTCCTGCGCCTGATCAAGATGATCATCGCGCCCCTCGTCTTCTCGACGCTGGTCGTCGGGATCGCGCACATGGGCGACATCAAGGCGCTCGGGCGGATCGGCGGGCGGACGATGGCGTGGTTCCTCTCGGCGTCGCTGGTCTCGCTGACGCTGGGCCTCGTGCTGTTCCACGGGATCGAATTCGTGATCGACCTGGTCTCGCCGGGCAGCGGGTTCGGGCTCAAGCTCCCGCCCCCCGATGCGACCGTCGGGCTCGACGAGAAATCGTTCAACCTCACCAATTTCGTGACGCACATCGTGCCGTCCTCGGTGGTCGAGGCGATGGCAACCAACGAGATCATCCAGATCGTGATCTTTTCGATCTTCGCCGGCGTCGCGCTCACCGCGATCGGCGAGAAGGGCGCGCCGATCGTCCGCGGGGCCGAGGCACTCGCGGCGATGATGCTCCAGATCACCGATTACGTGATGCGCGTGGCCCCCTTCGCGGTGTTCGCTGCGATCACCGCGACGATCGCGGTCAACGGGCTCGGCATCCTGTGGACGCTCGGGCTGTTCGTCGGGAGTTTCTACGTCGGGCTCGCGGTGCTATGGATGCTGCTGTTCGGCGCGGCGTTCGCGATCATCGGGCCGCGCGCGTTGACGCTCGCGCGCTATATCGGCGAGCCGATCCTGCTCGCCTTCTCGACCGCCTCGTCCGAAGCCGCCTATCCGCGCACGCTCGAGGCGCTCGACCGGTTCGGCGTGCCGCGCAAGATCGCGAGCTTCGTGCTGCCGCTCGGCTATTCGTTCAATCTCGACGGGTCGATGATGTACATGACCTTCGCGACGCTGTTCCTGGCGCGGGTGTACGGTGTCGATCTGTCGATCGGGCAGCAGATCGTGATGCTGCTGGTGCTGATGATCACTTCCAAGGGCATCGCCGGCGTGCCGCGCGCGTCGCTGGTCGTGATCGCAGCGGTGATGGGGCAGTTCGGCATTCCCGAGGCGGGGTTGCTGCTGATCCTGCCGGTCGACCAGTTCCTCGACATGGGGCGGTCGGGGACCAACGTCGTCGGCAATGCGGTGGCGACCGCGGTGGTGGCGAAGTGGGAGGGGCCGCTGGACGTTGCCGAGGCCCCGGAGATCGAACCGCCGCATGCGCCGAGCCGGGGGTAGTCCGCCTGCGAGAAGGGCTTTGCAGATTGTCGCTTCCCCGGCGAAGGCCGGGGCCCAGTAGCGCGGCCAGAGTACTCTGTTCCTGCGCTCTCTACTGCGGCCTGTCCGTCTGGGCCCCGGCCTTCGCCGGGGAAGCGCGATCCTTCCTCATCCGTTGATTTGCGGGCGCCTTATAGCGTCCAGATCGCCACGTTTCCGACCAGCACCGCCGCCATCACCAGCATAAGCACGCCCTTGCGGACATTGCTCCGCCCCCAGATTATCCGCACGCCCCCGATCAGGCACGCAAACGCTGCCAGCATCGCAATCGCGGGCGCGAGCGACTCGATTCCGGTCATGCTTCCTCCCCCAGCACCGCGGCATAGGCCGCGCGGTCGACGTTACCGCCCGACAGCAGCACCAGCATTCCGGGTTCCACCGCGACATGGCCCGCAAGAATCGCAGCAAGCGCCACCGCGCCGCCGGGTTCCACCACCAGCCGCAACCTGTCCGCTGCCCAGCGTTGCGCGCGCTGGATCTCGGCCTCGCTCACCGCGACCCCCTCGGCCCCGCGGCGCAACAGCACGTCGAAGGTCAGCGGCGAGACGCGCATCGTCTGCAGCGAGTCGCACGCGGTCGGTGGTGGTGACTCCCCCACCGGCTCGATCCGACCGGCGACCAGCGAGCGCCGCATGTCGTCCCAGCCCTCCGGCTCGACCACGGTCACGCGCGCGTCGGGCAACGCCAGCGCGATCCCCGCGGAAAGCCCGCCCCCGCCACAGGGCACCACGACGTGCTTCGGCATTCCGAGGCCAAGCGCCGCCATCTGCCCCGCCGCTTCGACACCAGCGCTGCCCTGCCCCTCGATCACCCACGGATCGTCGAAGCTCGGCACCAGCACCGCCCTGCGTGCCGCCGCCAGCCGCGCCGCGATCGCCTCTCGACTCTCGGTCGCGCGATCATAGGAAACGACTTCTGCCCCGAGCGCGAGCGTGCCGTCGCGCTTCGCCCTGGGCGCGTCGGACGGCATCACGATGGTCGCGGGCATGCCGAGCCGCCGTGCAGCCCAGGCCACCCCCTGCGCATGGTTCCCCGACGAAAACGCCACGACGCCCTTGGTGCGTAAACCGGGTTCGATCGCCGTCAGCCGGTGCCACGCGCCGCGCAGCTTGAACGCGCCCATCGGTTGCAGATTCTCGGCCTTGAAAACGACGGTAACCCCCTCGATTTCGGCCGAAAACAGCGGCGTCGCTGGCACTATCGCAGCCACCTTCGCGGCTGCGTCGCGGACCCCTGCCCGCGTAGGCTGTCTTAAAATTGTCACTGATTGTCTCCGAGGGTCCAAAACCGCTTTACATTGGAAAACTGCGACCCTATTTCGCCCATCCGCTGCCCCATGGGACTTCCAACCGCAAGGCAGCTTTTTTCACCGTTCGGCGCAAGCCACTTGGAGGTCCCTTGAGTTGCACAAGCATCATCGCGCGCTGGGGTTAGCGAAGACCCCTTCGAACTCGGTTTCGGGTATCGACATCGCTCAGCAGCGGCCGGTTCAGCCGGTCACGCTGGTTCGTCCTCATGCGGCAGCGCGTGCGGCCAGGTTCTTCGTAGAGAAGTTCCCGGGTCGCTCGATGTATGCGGTCAAGGCGAATCCGGCTCCTGAGTTGCTCAAAATCCTTTGGGACTCGGGGATCACGCATTATGACGTGGCCTCGATCGCCGAAGTCCGGCTCGTCGCGACGACGATCCCGGGCGCGACCCTGTGCCTCATGCACCCGGTCAAGGCTCCCGAAGCGATCCGCTCTGCGTACTTCGACTATGGTGTCCGCACCTTCTCGCTCGATTCGATCGAGGAGCTGGACAAGATCATGGACGCCACCGACCAGGCGACCGACCTGACGCTTTGCGTCCGGTTGCGTGTCTCGTCGGAGCATTCCAAGCTCAGCCTTGCATCGAAGTTCGGCGCTGCTCCCGGCGAAACCAAGGAACTGCTGTTCCGTACGCGTCAGGCAGCCGACGCGCTCGGCATCTGCTTCCACGTCGGCAGCCAGGCGATGACGCCCGAAGCCTATGCGAACGCGCTCGAGCGCGTGCGTGCGGCCATCGTCGATGCGGCGGTCACGGTCGACGTGATCGATGTCGGCGGCGGATTCCCCTCGTCCTACCCGGGCATGGAACCGCCCCCGCTCGAGCATTTCTTCGAGACGATCCACCGTGCGTTCGAATCGCTGCCGGTCAGCTATTCGGCCGAACTGTGGGCCGAGCCGGGCCGTGCGCTGTGTGCCGAATACAGCTCGATCGTGGTGCGCGTGGAAAAGCGTCGCGGCGATGAATTGTACATCAACGACGGTGCTTACGGCGCGTTGTTCGATGCGGCGCACATCGGCTGGCGTTTTCCGGTCGAGCTCCTGCGTGAGCCGGAGAGCCGGTCCAAGGACATGGCGTTCAGCTTCTACGGGCCGACCTGCGACGACATGGACCATATGGCGGGGCCGTTCTATCTCCCCGCGGACGTCCAGGCGGGCGACTATCTCGAGATCGGGATGCTCGGTGCCTATGGCTCGGCGATGCGGACCGCGTTCAACGGGTTCGGATCGGACGAGACGGTGATCGTCGCGGACGAACCGATGGTGTCGCTCTACGGCGAGACCGAGGCACACGTCGCGTCGAACGTCGTCAAGCTGTAACAGGCATTTCATAATCAAAACGAATCGGGGAGGCGGTGCAGCGATGCACCGTCTCCCTAAGGGTTTCCGCGTCCCCTCAACGACGGCGGCTGTTGAAAAGGGTATCATCCCATGACCGAAGTCCTCAACACCAACCGCAAGGCCGAGCTTCTCTCGACCACCGTCGAGCATATCGACATCACCAAGTTCGACGCGCGCCCGATCGTCGACGCGATGAAGAAGATGAGCTTCACCAGCCGCGACCTTGGCCGTGCGACCGACATCTACAACCAGATGCTGGCGGACAAGGATTGCTCAATCTTCCTCGTCATCGCGGGCTCGACCTCGGCGGGTGGCTGCATGGATCTCTATGCCGAGCTGTTGCGCAACAATATGATCGACGGTGTCGTCGCGACCGGCGCGTCGATCGTCGACATGGATTTCTTCGAGGGCCTTGGCCACAAGCATTATCAGGCGCTCGAAGTGCCGGACGACGACACGTTGCGCTCGCTGCTGATCGACCGGATCTACGACACGTACATCGACGAGGAACAGCTCCAGGATTGCGACCACACGATCCTCGAGATCGCGAACTCGCTCGAGCCGCGCCCGTATTCCAGCCGTGAGTTCATCCGCGAGATGGGCAAGTATCTCGTCGAGAACGGCAAGAAGGAGAACAGCCTCGTCAAGCTCGCGTACGAGCATGACGTGCCGATCTTCTGCCCGGCGTTCGTCGATTCGTCGGCTGGCTTCGGTCTGGTCAAGCACCAGGTCGACCGCGCCAAGGAGGGCAAGCCGTACATGGTGCTCGACGCGATCGCCGATTTCCGCGAGCTGACCGACATCAAGATCAAGGCAGGCGTCACCGGCCTGCTGATGATCGGCGGCGGCGTGCCCAAGAACTTCATCCAGGACACGGTCGTCTGCGCCGAGATTCTCGGGCATGACGACGTGCAGGTCCACAAGTACGCGGTACAGATCACGGTTGCGGACGTCCGCGACGGTGCCTGCTCGTCCTCGACGCTGCAGGAAGCCGCCTCGTGGGGCAAGGTCAACACCGGGATCGAGCAGATGGTGTTCGCCGAAGCCGGGTCGGTCATGCCACTGCTCGCGTCGGATGCCTATCATCGCGGTCTGTGGAAGGACCGCGTCAAGCGTCGCTGGGGTGCAAGCTTCGACTGAACCCGCTAAGCGCCAGATATGCATAACCGACGCAATATCCTGGCGCTTTCCCTTGGCGCGGCCGCAGCTCCCGCTGCGGCCGCGGCGCAGGGCAACACCGGCGCGCTCCCCGCGGGCGCGCTGACGCTATCCCCCACCCCGACCTGGCCGCCGCGCGAGAATTTCGCGCTGTGGCCCGGTGCCGCGCCCGGCGCGCGGTCTGCCGAACCCCTGCTCCGCCCCGAAATCACCGGTCGCAGCGGCGACTATCACGACCTGTGGATGCGCGGCGTCGTCCGCCCCGACGTCGGCGTCATCCGCCCGCGCCGCCCCGACGGTCGCGCAGTGCTCATCATGCCCGGCGGCGGCTACAGTTTCACCTCGATCCGCAAGGAAGGTCTCGACGTCGCGCTCGCGCTCGCGGCACGCGGGATCACCGGGTTCGTGCTCAACTATCGCCTGCCCGGGGAGGGCTGGGTCGACCGCGCGAACACGCCGCTGATGGATGCGCAGCGCGCATTGCGGCTGATTCGCGCGAATGCCGAGCGGTTCCGGATCGATCCGCGCCGGATCGGTGCGCTGGGCTTTTCCGCAGGCGGGCATCTCGCCGCGTCGCTGCTGACTCAGCACGATGCGCAAGTCTACCGGCGGATCGACGCGGCCGACGCGGTGTCTGCCAAACCCGATTTCGGTGGTTTGCTGTATGCCGTCTCGAACATGGACCCCGGCCGTAGCCACGGCGGCTCGCGCGCCAGTTTGCTTGGCCCCAGTCCCGATCCGGCGATGGAACGGCGCTATGCCTGCGACCGCAACATTACGCGGGAAACCCCACCCCTGTTCATCGTCCATGCGCAGGATGACGCGACCGTACCGTTCATGAATGCGATGGACCTGTTCGCGGGCGCGCGCGCGGCGCGGATCCCGGTCGAGGCGCATTTCCTGCTGCGCGGCGGGCACGGCTTCGGGACTCGGCTGCCCGCGACCGACAGCGGGTCGCTCTGGCCGGACCTGTATGACCGCTGGATCGGAGAAGTGCTCGGCACGGGCAAGCGCTAGGCGCGTTGCTTTCTGAAAACTGATGCGGCAGCCTCGTGACGGGGGAGGCAATGATGCATAGCGAAATTCTCAAACCGATGGTCGCGCTGATCGCGTGGACGCTGGTGATGCTGCTCTGGATGGTCTCGACTCGGCTGCCTGCGATGACGGCGTCCGGGGTCGATCTCGGGACACTGGTCGGCACCAAGGCGACCGATGCCGACGGGCGACTACCGGCCAAGGTCCAGTGGAAGGCGCACAACCACAACCATCTGATGGAACAGCCTACGTTGTTCTACGCGGTCTGCACGGTCATTGCACTGACCGACTCGGGGGACGGCATGAACGCCTGGATCGCCTGGGCCTATGTCGTCCTGCGGATCGCACACAGCGTATGGCAGGCGACCGTCAACAAGGTATCGGTGCGGTTTGCGCTGTTCCTTGGCGCGTCGCTGGCACTGATTGCGTTGACGTTGCATGCGGCGATGGCGGTGTTCGCGTAAAATTTGCCGCGTACCCACCGTTCGTTTCGAGCGAAGTCGAGAAACCGGCGTTGTGCCAGGTTTCTCGACTTCGCTCGAAACGAACGGGAGAGGGCTAGGCCGACCGTCCCGAACCGCACCCTAGCCGAACAACCGCGCCATCGACCGTTCGAGCATCACGAGTTGCCACAGCGTGCGCCCATGCTCGGCCGTCCCCGCGCGATGATCCTCGACGATCCGCGCGATCGTCCTGGGGTCGAACCACCCGGTCGCGCCGAGCACGCGCGAGCGCGCCAGCCCTGCTGCTTCGTCCGCCAGCGGTCCGCGGAACCATGCGCCGATCGGGGTCACGAACCCCGTTTTCGGGCGGCACAGGATGTCCTTGGGCAGATACCGCTCGAGCGCCTTCTTCATCAGCCACTTCCCCTGCCCGCCGCGCAGCCGCATGCCGACCGGCAAGGTGGCTGCGAACTCGACCAGCCGGTGATCGAGCATCGGCGCGCGCGCCTCGAGCCCGACCGCCATGCTTGTGCGATCCGCCCTGGTCAGAATGTCCCCCGGCAGCCGATGTTTGAGGTCGGCATATTGCGCCCGGTCGAGGACATCGCGTGCGGGGGCGTCGCGCATCGTGCGGATATAGCGGTCTTCGGCGCGGTAGCCGTCGAGCGCGCGCCGCGCGGCATCGCTGAACAGCGCGTTGCGCAGGGCGGGCGTCGTGACCCCGACCGAACGCGCATAGGCCTCGGCGCCATCCTCGGCGAGCGCGAGCAGCGTCGTCTTCGCGCGCAACGGGCGGGGTGCCCAGTCGGCCTTGGGGTAATAGCGGCCAAGCGTCCCGAACATGCGCTGCCGCAGGTCCGGCGGTAGCAGTCCGCGCACCCGTTCTTCCGCGACATGCAGCGCGTAACGCCGGTACCCGGCGAACACCTCGTCCGCGCCATCGCCCGACAGCGCGACGGTCACATCCTCGCGCGCGAATTCGCACGCACGGTAGGTTGCAAGCACGGACGCATCCGCAAAGGGTTCGTCGAACGCCGCGGTCAGTGTGTCGATCAGCGCGAAATCGTCCGCCGAGATAACCCGTTCGCGGTGTTCGGTCGCAAATCGTTGCGAGATTGCGGTGGCATGGCGCCGCTCGTCGAAATCGATCGCGTCGAACCCGATCGTCCGGGTCCGCACCGCCCCGCGCGACGCCTCGGACATCAACGCGACCACCGCCGAACTGTCGACCCCGCCCGACAGGAACACGCCGAGCGGCACGTCCGAGACCATCCGCGACGTCACCGCGTCGCGCAACAGACTTTGCAATTCCGCCGCAAGTTCGCGTGCGGAGCCGGTCGCGCGGCGCGAGAAGTCAACGTCCCACCACCGCTGCGGCGGCGGCACCGCACGCCCGCGCTCGACCAGCATCGCGTGCCCGGCGGGGAGCTTCCGCACGCCCGCGACGAGGCAGGCATCGTCGGGCACATAGCCGAACGCGAGATAGTCCTCGACAGCACGAATGTCGGGCTGCCGCCGCACCAGAGGATGCGCCAGCAACCCCTTGAGTTCCGACGAAAATGCGAGCGCGCCATCGGCCAGTGTCACGTAATGCAGCGGTTTCACGCCCAACCGGTCCCGCGCGAGGAACAGGCAGTTCCGCCGCGCATCGTGGAGCGCGAAGGCGAACATGCCGTTCAGCCGCGGCAGCATCGCCGGACCCCAGGCCTCCCATCCGTGCAGCAGGACCTCGGTATCGCCCCCGGTCGCAAACCGCGCGCCAAGCCCCTCCAACGCGCGCCGCAATACCGCGAAATTGTAGATCTCGCCATCATATGTGACGGTCAGCGTGCCGTCCGCGCTCGTCATCGGTTGCGGCGATCCGGCACTGTCGATGACCGCCAGCCGCCGGTGCGCAAGCCCCACCCCCGGCGCGGTCCACACCCCGGACCCGTCGGGACCGCGATGCGCCTGTGCGTCCGCCATCGCGCGGATCCGTACCGGATCGACCGGCTTGGGGGTCGACGGGTAATACAGGCCGGCGATTCCGGACATCAGCGCGGGCTGCCGCTCCCGGAATGCCCGGCGTGCGCGCGCTGTCCGACGAGCATCTCGCGGGGAAGCGCGTGGCCGAGAAACGCGGTCGGGCTCGCGGTCAGGCCATAGGCCCCCGCCATGAACACCGCGACCAGATCCCCGACGTCCGCGACCGGCAACGTCACCCTGTCCGCCAGCCGGTCGAGCGGCGTGCAGAGCGGTCCGACAATGCTGACCGTCTCAGTCGGTGCGTCCGGGGCGGCGGTTGCGATCGCGACCGGGTAGTTGCGGCGGACCACCGTGCCGAGGTTGCCCGTCGCGGCGAGCTGATGGTGCAGGCCGCCGTCGACGACGAGAAACGTCTCGCCGCGACTTTCCTTCTTGTCCACAACGCGCGTGAGATAGACGCCCGCCTCGCCCACCAGCCAGCGCCCGAGTTCGATCGCGTAGCGCGTTCCCGCACGGTCGCGCTCGGCGAGCTGCTCCGCCAGTGCCGCGCCGATTGAAGCGATGTCGACCGGGACTTCGCCCGGGAAATACGGGATGCCGAAACCGCCGCCGAGATTGATCAGGGGCGGTCGTGCGCCGACGGCGTCGCTAAGCCGGTCCGCGAGCGCAAGCGTCGCCGCCTGGGTCTCGATGATCGCGCCGGCGTCGAGCGCCTGCGACCCCGCGAAAATATGCCACCCGCGCCAGTCCGCGCCGCCAGGGATCACCAGTCGTGCGACTTCCGCCGCGCGATCCGCATCGATCCCGAACGGAGACGCGCGTCCGCCCATCCGCATTCCCGACCCGCGCAGTTCGATGTCGGGGTTGACCCGGATCGCGAGGCGCGGCGTCACGCCGTTTCGCTCCCCGATCCCCAGCGCCCGCCGCGCCTCGCCGACGGACTCGATGTTGATCGTGATCCCCGCCGCGATCGCCGCCGCGAGTTCGTCATCGCGCTTGCCGGGGCCGGCGAAGCTGATCGTGCGCGCCGGCTTGTGCGGCGACGCAAGGGCAAGTTCTCCGGCGGACGCGATATCGAACCCGTCCACCAGCGGCGCCATAAATTCCAGCAAGGCCGCAAACGGGTTCGCCTTGATCGCATAATGCAGGTCGACCCCCGCCGGCATGGCCGCGCGGAACTGCCCGATCCGCGCCGCGACGATTCCGGCGTCATAAACGAACAGCGGCGTATCCCCGGCCTGCGCGACCCAGTATTCGGCCGCTGCGCCCGCGATGCTGAGGGGCGTCGCGGTGCCAAAATCGGGCGGGACGGTTCCCGTTGGTTTCATGACGTCATCTCTGCCTTGAGCGCCGCGCGGTCGAGCTTGCCGTTGGCATTGCGCGGCAGATCGTCGCGCCAGACGTAGCGCTGTGGTTGCTGGAAACTCGGCAGGTCGCGTCGCAGGCGCGCGCGCAGATCCGCCTCGCGCGTTCCGTCACCGCGCGCGACGACGAGGATCGCCTGCCCGAGCCGCGCATCCGGGACGCCCAGCGCGACCGCCTCGACCGTCTCTCCGCCGGCGACGACCGCTTCCTCGATCTCGGTCGGGCTGATCCGGTTTCCTGCGCTCTTGATCATCTCGTCATCGCGCCCGACGAACCGCAACAGTCCGTCCGCATCCCGTACAACCGTATCGCCCGACCACACCGCCATGCCGGACGACCGGGCCCAGCCGGGTGCGGCGCGAAACCGGTGCGCGGTGCGCTCGGGATCACGCCAATATCCCTGCGCCACGAGGGGGCCGGCATGGACGAGTTCGCCAGCCACCCCCGGCCCCGCCTCCGTCCCGTCGGGACGGACAACGAGCACCTCGGCAAACGGGATGGCGCGGCCGATCGAATCGGGATGGTGCGCCACGAGTTCGGGCGGGAGATAGGTCGAGCGGAACGCCTCGGTCAGTCCGTACATCAGGTAGAGGTCCGCGGACGGGAAACGGGCACGCAGGCCCGCGACCATCGGCGCGGTCAGCGCACCGCCCGAATTTGTCATCCTTTTCAAAGTAGTTGCGGCATTTCTCGGCCAATCGATCTCAAGCAGTTGCACCCATAAGGGCGGTACGCCCGCAAGGGTGGTTGGGGCGAGCCGCTCGACCGCCTTCACCACGTCGCGCGCCGTCAGGTAATCGAGCGGCGCATAGCTCGCGCCCGCCAGCCACGTCGAGAACAGCTGGTTCTGCCCGTAGTCGAAACTGAGCGGCAGCACGCCGAGCACGCGGTCTTCGGCGCCCAGTTTCAGGTAATGCGCGACGCTGACCGCCCCGAGCCAGAGATTGGCGTGGCTGAGCATCACCCCCTTCGGCCGCCCGGTTGATCCGGAGGTATAAAGGATCGCGGCCAGCGTGTTCCCCGGCGCGTGGGACGGAGGCAAAGGCGATCCCGTCGTAGTGAGGTCGGACTCGAACAGGACGCTGCAACCCGCCGGAATGTCGTCGCTTTCGAGCGTACCCAGCCGCGCCGGCTGCGTCACCAGCAACGCTGCACCGCTATCCTGGAGAATATGCATGACCTGCGCGCGCTTGAGCATCGGGTTGATCGGGACATGGACCATCCCTGCCCGCGGCGCCGCCATCGGAAGGACGCAGGCCATTCGCGTCTTCGGAAGCCAGCTTGCAACACGCGACCCCGACGGCAGGTCCTGCGCCGCGAGCCAGCCCGCCACCTGCCCCGTCAGCCGTTCGAGCGCGGCGAAGTCGAGCGTTCCCGCCCGGTCGATCAGCGCGATGTTCTCCGCGGCGCCGCGCAAAGGCAGCGTGTCGATCGGATATGGGGTTGGATCGAGCGGGATCATGCTCCCTGATAGCCCGCCCGCGCGGCGTGTGAAGCCTTCGCACGCTCTGCCCTTGGCAGAGTGCCGCACAGTCTCTATCGCAACGCACCATTACGGTCCTCAACCGGGGTTGTCAGTGCTTCCAGAAGATTACGGCCAGATCGCCACCACCATCCGCGCGTGTCTCCGCGATGTGCTGGGCCTTTCCGAAGCGCGCGTCGCAGCGTTCGAGGACGAAACCCCCTTGTTCGGCGCATTGCCCGAGCTCGATTCGATGGCGGTGGCAGGCTTGCTTACGGAAATCGAGGAGCGGCTTGGGATCCTGATCGAGGACGACGAGGTCGACGGCGACATGCTCGAGACCTTCGGCGCGCTCGTCCGCTTCGCTGCGGCGCACGCGCCGAGCTGATCGATCCAGGTATGGCGCGGCGACCATGAGGTCTTGCGACGTAAAGGCAACGGACGCGCTGCCGCAGTTCGAGGCAGCCTGTTGCGTTCGCATGCTGGCGGTGTTGCTACCAGCGGCGGCAATCCGTGCGAAGCCGTGCAGGTGACCGGCCGGAACTGATCGTGAGCCCCTCTTGCTGCCAAGCTACCCGTAGGCAGCCCGCTTCGGAGGGCGACCGGCGACACCCTTGCTCGGGTGCCGCGCGCCCGGTAGCCTGCGTTACTCCGCCGCTTCGGCCATCTCGAATTCCATCTCGGCGAGAAACCGTTCGGCGTCGAGCGCGGCCATGCATCCCGTCCCGGCGGCGGTCACGGCCTGACGGTAGACCTTGTCCATCACGTCGCCGCACGCGAACACGCCCGGCACGTTGGTGCGGGTCGAACCCGTCTCGGTCCAGATATAATGGTCCTCGTCGAGCTTGAGATGCCCGCGGAACAGCTCGGTCGCGGGGTGATGCCCGATCGCGACGAAACCGCCCTCGGTGTCGAGCCGCGACTTCTCGCCGGTCACGGTGTCGATCAGGTCGATCGCCACTAGCCCGGCGGTCCCGCCGCCGTCGACGAAGCTGTCGACTTCCTTGTTCCACAGAACGGTCACGCCCTTATGCGCGAACAGCCTTTCCTGCAGGATCCGCTCGGCGCGGAGCGAATCGCGGCGGTGGATCAGCGTGACGTCGGGCGAATGGTTGGTGAGGTACAGCGCCTCCTCGACCGCGGTGTTGCCGCCGCCGATCACCGCAACCTTCTTGCCGCGATAGAAGAAGCCGTCGCACGTGGCGCAGGCGCTGACGCCCTTGCCCTTGAGCGCATCCTCGCTGTCTAGCCCGAGCCACTTGGCCTGCGCGCCGGTCGCGATGACGAGGACGTCGCCCTCGTAGACATCGCCGCTGTCGCCGACGAGCCGAAACGGGCGGCGCGTCAGGTCGACCTCGACCACCGTGTCGTACATCAGCTGCGTGCCGACATGCTCCGCCTGCTTCTGCATCTGCTCCATCAGCCACGGGCCCTGGATGACGTCCGCAAAGCCCGGATAATTTTCGACGTCGGTCGTCGTCATCAACTGGCCGCCGGGCTGGATGCCTTGGACGAGGATCGGTTTCATCCCCGCGCGCGCGCCATAGATGGCGGCGGAGAGGCCGGCCGGGCCCGAACCGAGGATCAACATGCGAGTGGTATAGGTGGTCATGGTCGCTTTCGTCCTGTCGGCCCGCCGCGTCTAGGGTCGCGACGGGCCGGCTGACAACATGGTGTGCGCGCCGCGTCAAGCAAGAGCGGCACGGCGCGGTCGATTATGCAGGCATGCGGTGCAAGGCACACAATTTGTTGCCGGCGGGATCACGCAGATACGCCAGGTACAGCTTGCCGAACGCCCCGTCGCGGACCCCGGGCGGGTTCTCGCAAGCGGTTCCGCCATTGGCGATGCCAGCCGCGTGCCAGGCATCCGCCGCCTCGGGCGATGCCGCCGCGAACCCGATCGTTCCGCCATTGGCATGACAGGCGGGCTCGCCGTCGATCGGCTTGGTCACGATGAACAGGCTGTTGTCGTGCATGTAGACGACCCGCCCCGAAGGATCGAGCCGACCGGCACCCGCACCAAGCGCGCCCAGCGTCGCGTCGTAGAAGACGCGCGATGCCTCGGTGTCGTTCGATCCGACCATGATGTGGCTGAACACGGTTCCTGCTCCCTACGTAACGTTATGGAGGGAGCGGATTAGCACTTCAATACGGCGACGCTACCGAATTGGTAGCGGAGGAGGGACTTGAACCCCCGACCCCAGGATTATGATTCCCGTGCTCTAACCAGCTGAGCTACTCCGCCAAGCCGTATCGAAGAAGCGGCGCTATAGGTGCGGGACCGTTGCGCGGTCAACCGCCTTTTATGCAAAAGTGTGTCGCGACAGCGGTTCCCACGGTCCGCCGCGATACCACCAGCTCGCCAGCCCCGCGATGCGCACCGTCCGTGGCCGGAAATCGGCCTCCAGAGTGGTCTTGAGCGCCTTGGCGATCGCAGGGTCGACCTTGTTCTGCACGGTGACGTGCGGACGCCAGCCGGAACGGTCCTGCGGCGTCAGCAAAGTCTCGAACGCTTCTGCCAGCCCGGCGCGAATCTCCTCGAGCGCGGGCGAATCGATCCGGAACGCGACCCCGCGTCCGAGCGACATCACGCCGGCGATTCGTGCATCGGGTGCGGGGATGCCGCGCGTTTCCGCGGTGAGCCGCTGCTTGAGCTCGCGCTCGAGGCTTGGCGCGAGATGGTGGAACATCGTCAGATGCGCCGAGAGCTGGTTACGCTCGGGTGGAAAATGCGCCCGACGCAGGTCGTCGAAATATGCCGCGTCGGCTGCGCCGAACAGCGCCGTCACGATGATCGGCGCACCCGTGGAGGCTTCCATGCTCAAATCTCGAGCTGGCTGCCGAGTTCGACCACGCGGTTGGTCGGCAGGCGGAAAAATTCCATCGCGCTCTCGGCGTTGCGGAGCATCCACGAGAACAGTTTCTCGCGCCAGATCATCATCCCTGGCCGCGACGAGGGCAGCAGCGTCTGCCGCGCGAGGAAGAAGCTGGTGTCGATCATCCGGAAATCGGCACCGCAGCGATGCACGTTGGCAAGCGCGTTGGGCACGTCGGGCTCCTCGACGAAGCCGTAGCGCAGGATCATCCGGTGGAAGCCCTGCCCGAGATCCTCGATCGAGCAGCGTTGCCCCTCGGGGATATACGGTTCGTCCGCGATCTTGACCGTCAACAGGATGATCCGCTCGTGGAGCACCTTGTTGTGCTTCAGGTTGTGGAGCAGCGCGTGCGGCACGCCCTCGGGCGACGAGGTCATAAACACCGCTGTCCCCGGCACCCGCGTCGCCGAGGTCGCAGCGGACTGGATGAACACCTTGATCGGCATCGCCGACTCGCGCATCCGGTCGATCATCAGCTGTCGCCCCTTCGACCAGGTCGTCAGCACGACGAAGATGCAGAAGCCGACCAGCAGCGGGAACCAGCCCCCCGATGGGATCTTGGTCAGGTTCGCGGTGAAATACGCGCCGTCGACGAGGAAGAACACCGCCAGCAGCGGCACCGCGAAATAGACCGGCCAGCGCCACAGCCGGAACAGCACGATCGTCAGCAGGCAGGTGTCGATCAGCATCGCCCCGGTTACCGCGATCCCATACGCCGAGGTGAGGTTGGACGAGCTACGGAAGAAAATCAGCAGCAGCAGCACCATCGTGCCGAGGATCCAGTTGATCAGCGGCAGGTAGATCTGCCCGACCGTCGCCGCGCTGGTATGCTCGATCCGCAGCCGCGGGATGAAGCCGAGCTGGATCGCCTGATGCGTGACCGAGAACGCGCCCGAGATCACCGCCTGCGACGCGATCACCGCCGCCGCGATCGACAGCAGCACCAGCGGCAACCGCAACTGTTCGGTCGCCAGCATGTAGAAGGGCGCCTCGAGTGCGGGCATCCCGATCCTCGACAGCAACGCGCCCTGCCCCATATAATTGAGCATCAACGCAGGCAGCACGACGCACAGCCACGATATGCCGATCGGGTTGCGCCCGAAATGCCCCATGTCCGAGTACAGCGCCTCCGCCCCGGTCACCGCGAGCACGACCGACCCGAGCGCGAGGAACGCGCGGACCGGGTCCATCGCGAAGAACTCGAACGCATAATGCGGCGACAGCGCCCACAGGATCTCCGGCGTCTCGCCGATGCTGAGCACCCCGAGCGTCGCGATTACCGCAAAATAGACCAGCATCACGGGTCCGAAGAACAGGCTGACCTTGGCGGTCCCGCTCCGCTGGATCGAGAACAGCCCGATCACGATCGCCATCGCAATCGGTAAGACGAACTGTCCGAGCCCGGGCGCGGCGACCTTGAGCCCTTCGACCGCCGACAGCACCGACACCGCGGGCGTGATCATGCTGTCGCCATAGAACAATGCGGTCGCGAACACCCCGAGCAGCACGATTCCGCGCGACCAGCGCCGCGTCGTCGTCCGGTTGTTGACCAGCGCGAGCAGCGCGAGGCTCCCGCCCTCGCCCTTGTTGTCCGCGCGCATCAGGATCGTGACATATTTGAACGTCACCACGATCATCATCGACCAGAAGATCAGGCTGACCACGCCCATGATATGGACCGCGTCGACCGCGAGCTTGTGATGCCCCGCGAAGGTTTCGCGAAAAGCGTAGATCGGGCTGGTGCCGATGTCCCCGAACACGACGCCGACCGCGCCCAGGGCAAGGCGAACCAGCCCGTTCTTACGATGCTGGGGTCCGATCGCGGCGGAGTCGCCCGCGCTCGTCAGGTCCGTTGCGGATGCGTTCACGATGCTCACAGTACGCTGAATCTCAAGCCGATTTGAAACGGATAGGTCAGGAATGACCGCATGATGCCGGGGCCTCGATGGTGCAGCGCACTAGCATGCGCCCCACCCCCTCGCAACGCAACGCTCATGCCTCGCTTGCCAGCGTGCGGATCGTGAATTGCGTCACCAGCCGGTGGACCCCGGGGAGCGTGGACAACACCTCGCGGTGGATCCGCTCATAACTGTCGTCTTCGCGGACCAGCACCTTGAGGAGATAATCCGATTCGCCGCTCATCAGGTGCGCCTCGCTGACCTGAGTCGTTCGCGCAAGCGCCTGTTCAAACGCCATCATCGTCGCCTGCCGCTGGTCTGTCAGCGTCACCGAGACGAACACGGTCGAGGGATTGCCGCGCGCCTCGAGCGACAGCCGCGCACGATAGCCGAGGATCAGCCCCTGCTGTTCGAGCGCCTTGACCCGGCGATGCGCCGCCGAGGGCGACAGCCCGACGCGGCTGCCGAGCTCCTCGCTGGTGATCCCCGACTCAGCGCCGAGCTGCGCGATGATCTTGCCGTCGATACTATCCATGCGCGATCCCATTGCGACCGACCTGCCTTCAACGCAATCACTTCCCGCAAACGCGTCGCCAGCCGTCATCTTTGCAAGCACTTTCTACGCCGGCCGGAGTATTCTGACGCAAATCAAAACTGGAGAGTTCGCATGCGTGTCGGTGTCCCCAAGGAAATCAAGAATCACGAATATCGCGTCGGCCTGACCCCACCGTCGGTCGCCGAACTCGTCGCTGCCGGGCACACCGTCTCGGTCCAGACCGGCGCGGGCCTCGGGATCGACTTCGAGGACGCCGACTATGTCGCCGCCGGCGCGACGATCCTCCCCGATGCCGCGACGGTCTTCGCGC
This sequence comes from uncultured Stakelama sp., assembly GCA_964575105.1. Taxonomy (GTDB): domain Bacteria; phylum Pseudomonadota; class Alphaproteobacteria; order Sphingomonadales; family Sphingomonadaceae; genus Sphingomonas. The sequence continues at coordinate 18,469 of CAZNQA010000020.1, read as the reverse complement.
AGAGCGACATGATCGTGAAGGTCAAGGAGCCGCAGGCAAGCGAGATCGCACTGCTTGAAAGCCGCCACCTGTTGTTCACCTACCTCCACCTCGCCGCCGACAAGCCGCAGGCCGAGGGGCTGATGAAGTCGGGCGCGACCTGCATCGCGTACGAAACCGTCACCGCGCATGATCGCTCGCTCCCGCTGCTCAAGCCGATGAGTGAAGTCGCCGGCCGCATGTCGATCCAGGTCGGCGCACACTATCTCGAGAAGGAACAGGGCGGTCGCGGCGTCCTGCTCGGCGGCGTTCCGGGCGTGGCCCCTGCCCGCGTGGCGATCCTCGGCGGCGGCGTGTCGGGCGTCAACGCCGCGCAGATGGCGGTCGGCATGCGCGCCGACGTCACGATCTACGACATCTCGAACGCGCGGCTCGCCGAGCTCGACATGTTCTTCGGCAGCCAGATCAAGACCGCCTACGCCAGCAAGGCGGCGATCGCGGCGGCGGTGAAGAATGCGCATCTCGTGATCGGCGCAGTGCTGGTCCCGGGCGCGGCAGCCCCCAAGCTCGTCACGCGCGACATGCTCAAGACGATGAAGCGCGGGTCGGTGCTGGTCGACATCGCGATCGATCAGGGCGGCTGCTTCGAGACGAGCCATGCCACCACGCACGAGGACCCGGTGTTCGAGGTCGACGGCGTGATTCATTATTGTGTCGCCAACATGCCCGGCGCGGTCGCGCGCACCTCGGCGTTCGCGCTCAACAATGCGACGCTGCCGTTCGTGCTCAAGCTCGCCGGTCTCGGCGCGGAAGCCGCGATGGCGGCGGACGTGCATCTCGCCAACGGGCTCAACGTGTCGCAGGGCAAGATCCGCCACGAAGCGGTCGCCGAGGCGCTCGACCTCCCGTTCGAGGCGTGGACGCACTGAGCGGTTGAGGGTTTGGCGATCACCCCGGGGGTTGGCCCCGGGGTGATCCTGCTCCTCCGGATTACGTCCATCCTTCCAGAGCTTTACCGATCATCCTGCCCGTTCGCTTCGAGCGAAGTCGAGAAACCTGGCACAGCGCGTGGTTTCTCGACTTCGCTGGAAACGAACGGGGGGCATGGTAAGCAAAACCTCGCGCCGGCCCGTTGAAGCTGGTAGTCATCGCAGGTGCGTATTCCAAAGCTCGCCGCAGCGCTGCTGTCGCTTCTCTCGACCCCGCTTGCGGCCCAGATCATCGCGCCGCGCCAGCCGACGCCCCCGGTCGTGACGATCCTTCCTGTCTCCCCCCTGACCGTCACCCCCGCGCCACCCCGCGAAACCCCCGCGCAGGCACTTGCCGAAGACGCCGCCGAATATGCCCGGCAATTCGCCGTCCCGCTGGCGGAAGCGCAACGCCGTCTCGTCGCGCAGGACGCAAGCGTCGCCGCAACCGATGCGATCGCGGACGACTATCGCGCCCGGCTCGCCGGGATCGCGATCGAGCATCGCCCGGCCTATCACATCCTCGTCTCGCTCACCGGCACCACCCCCGTCGCCGAACAACGGATCAAGGTCGGCACGACGACCGTCCCGATCGTCTTCCGCACAGGCGCACGCGTCACGCGCGAGCGCGTTATCTGGGCGATGACCAACAAGCAGGCGGCGATCCGTGCCGCACTGCGCACCCCGCCCGGCATGGGACTCGACCCGCGCACCGGCGAGCTCGTCGTCACGATCGGCAGTGCCGACGCGCGCAATGGCGTCGACGTTATCCGTCAGCGGATCGAGGCAATCGCGGGCGTGCCCGTCCAGGTCCGCGCGCTCGATCATGTCGACGTCAATCTCGCGGTCGAAGGTGGCGCGCGGGTTGAGGGGGTCAATCCTGACGACGGCAGACGCTATCTCTGCACCACCGGCTTCGCAGTCACCGACGGTACGCGCAGCGCGATCACAACCGCCGCACATTGCGTCGACGACCTGAGTTATCGCGACCGCAGCGGACAGCGCGTCGCGCTGCCGTTCGTCGCGCAATGGGGCTGGGGGTATCGCGACGTCCAGATCAACGCCTCGCCCGAACCGCTCGCGCCGACCTTCTTCGCCGACACCGCCAAGACCCGCGTCCGCGCGGTCACCGGTCAGCGCAGCCGTACCAGCACCCGCGCTGGCGACTTCGTCTGCCACCGTGGCGAACGCACCGGCTATAGCTGTGCGCTCGTCCAGTTGACCGACTTCGCACCGGCGGGCGATCTGTGCGGCGGGGCGTGCCTGCCGACCTGGGTCACCGTCGCCGGCCCGACCTGCAAGGGCGGCGACAGCGGCGCGCCGGTCTTTACCGGCACCACCGCGCTCGGGATCGTCAAGGGTGCAAGCTACCGCCCCGACGGTTCCTGTGCCTTCTACTTTTACATGGCGCTTGACTATATCCCGGAAGGCTGGTCGGTGATCCGGGAAGTAGATGACGGTATTTCAAAGAGATAACTGCGGTATTGCGGAAAGGGGCGGAGTCGTCCCCACGGTTTGCCACAGGATGATGCGCTCGTTGTTCTTGATTTGAATTAACGAAGCATCTCGTCCATATTGCCGATGCACCGGATTGTGGTTGTGCGGCACTTGGAAAAACGCAAAATCCGGAATGTTTCGCGAAGGGGCGATCCAACCGTCACGCTTCGTTGGGCAGCCTTTATTGCGGGGATCAGATGCATCAAGCGCTTGCCGGCCGAACCCCAGTTCAACCCCGGCCCGACCTGCGCTTCGTGCTTCGCGATGCAACCGACGCGATCCATCAGCGCATGCACCGCCACCCCGGCTATGCCAGTGCCGCCGACGGCAGCATCGGGCGGCCGGCGTATCGGCGGCTGCTCGCACGCTCGTTCGGTTTCTACGCGCCGGTCGAACCGCTCGCGGGGATGAGCGGTCAGGCAACCGCGCGGCTGGTCGACGACCTGTTGCGGCTCGGGCTTACCCGCGACGCCATCGCCGCGCTGCCGCAATGCCCTCCGCTCGCGATCGGGCGGACGCTCCCGGAACGTCTCGGCGCGGCCTATGTGCTGACCGGAGCCGCGCTCGGCGGCCTGGTGATGGCACGCGCGCTGCCACCGGGCTTGCCGGTTCGGTTTTTGAGCGGCGACGGGATCGAGACCGGCCGCTGGCGCGGGTTCGTCCAGACGCTGGAGGCGACCTGCCGTTCGGCGGATCAGCGCGCGGCCGCGACGCGCGCCGCAATCACGACATTTTCGGCGTTCGAGCGCTGGATGGACCGATGGGGCGATACCGATGCCGAATGATCCCGCACCGGCGACGGTCGACCTGACCAATTGCGACCGCGAACCGATCCAGATCCCCGGCAGGATCCTCCCGCACGGCGTCCTGCTCGTCGTCGATCCCGAGCGGCTGGTGATCGAGCAGCTGGCCGGGGATACCACGCGGCTGCTCGGCAGACCTGCAGACGAGCTACTGGGCCAACCGCTCGCCGAAGTGGTGACGGAGGAGCAGCGCGCGCGGATCGCGGCGCTGGTGCAGGCGTCCAGTCTCCAGCGTCCCCGGCATCTGCTCGACCCGGTCCTCCGGATCGTCACGGACCATCCGACCGACGCGAGCATCCATCTCGCCGACGGCGCGCTGCTGATCGAATTCGAGGATGCCGATCTCGACGACCGGCACGTCGTCGACCCGCTCGCCTGCGTGCAGGACATGTTCGACGGGCTGGGTGATGCGCCCGAGCTGCAAGACTATTGCCAATGGGCGGCGGAGCGGGTCCGCACCGTGATCGGCTACGATCGCGTGATGGTCTACCGCTTCATGCCGGACGATTCGGGCTGGGTGTTCGCCGAGGCGCGGCATGCCGACCTCACCCCGTTCCTTGACCTGCATTACCCCGCGTCGGACATCCCCAAGCAGGCGCGCGCGCTGTATCTCACGAGCACCTTGCGGCTCATCACCGAAGTCGATTACGAGCCCGCGCCGGTCGTTCCCCTTCTCAACCCACGCAGCGGGCGCCCGCTCGACCTGAGCCAGGCGGTGCTGCGCGACGTCTCGCCGATCCACCGGGAATATCTGCGCAACATGGGGGTCAATGCCTCCATGTCGATCTCGATCGTCCACGAGGGCAAGCTGTGGGGACTGATCGCCTGCCACCACCGCACCCCGCGCCGCCTCCCGCGGCATCTGCGCGCGGTGTGCGAACTGTTCGGCTCGATCTTCTCGCTGCAGCTCGAAGCACGGCTGCGTGCGGCAAGTCTCGCCAAGCGTCTGGAATCCCGCGCCGCGCTCAACACGATCCTGCATGCACTGGCGATCGAAGACGATTATGCGGTCGGCCTCGTCGCGCAACGCGAGGCGTTGCTCGGCTATGTCGCGGCGGGCGGGCTCGCGCTCAGGCTCAGCCAGTCGGAGGGGGGGATTGCGATCCGCGTCAACGACGGCATTTCGGTAATGGGCACCACCCCGACCGACGACCAGATCGCTGCGCTCACCGACTGGCTCACCACGACGATGAAGCCGTTCGAGGGCGTGTTTTCGACGGATCGCCTGTCCGATCTGTTCCCTCCCGCCGCAGCCTATGCCGGGCTGGGCTCGGGCCTGCTCGCGATCTCGGTCTCACGCGAGCCGCACGATTTCATCCTGTGGTTCCGCCCGGAGGTGCTCGAAACCGTGCGCTGGGGCGGCGACCCGAACAAGCCGGTCGAACAAGGCCCCAACGGCGCACGGCTGACCCCGCGCAAGTCGTTCGAGGTGTGGACCGAGACCGTCCGGCGTCAGTCGGCCCCCTGGTCCAGTTCCGATCAGGATGCCGCGTTCGACCTGCGCGTTTCGCTGCTCGAGATCGTGTTGCGCCGGATCGACGCCGCCGCGCGCGAGCGGCTGCGCGCGTGGGAGCATGAGCAGTTGCTGATGGCGGAGCTCGACCACCGCGTGAAGAACACGCTTGCCAACATCCAGGCGCTGGTCACGCAGACCAGCCGCAGCGCCAATTCGCTGGGCGACTTCACCGCCGGGCTCGACAGCCGGATCCGCTCGATGTCGCGCACACACAGCCTGCTGACCAAGAGCCGCTGGGAAGGCGTATCGATCGAAAGCCTGCTGCAGGAGGAACTCGACGCGTATCGCATGCAGCATGGCGAGATCACGCTGTCGGGCCCCAACGTCTCGCTGACGCCGAAGGCCGCGCTGGCGCTGTCGCTTGCAACGCACGAGCTTGCGACCAACGCTGCGAAATATGGCGCATTGTCGATCGCGACCGGCAGGCTCGAGGTCCTCTGGCAGATGGCGCCCGACGGCGCGCTTCACCTCGTCTGGCGCGAGAGCGAGGGACCGGTCGTGACCGAACCCAAGCGGCGCGGCTTCGGCTCGACGCTGATCGAACGCGCGCTCGCGATGGAGACCGGCGGCACCTCCGCGCTGTCCTTCCCCGCCACGGGCGTGATCTGCACGATCGTGGTGCCCGCCACCGCGCTCCACCTCACCCCCGGCCCGGCCGCCGCCCCGATCCCGCCCGCGTCGATCGAGGCGGGCGGCGACCCCGGCGCGGAGGTCCGGCCGGCGCAGCGCATTCTCGTCGTCGAGGATTCGGCACTTGTGCTGATGGAGATCGAGGATGCGATCGGCGATGTCGGGTGGCAGATGGTGGGGCCGGCGATGCGACTGGACGAAGCGCTCGCGCTCGTGCGGACCGAGCAGATCGACGCGGCGCTGTTCGACGTCAATCTCGACGGTGAAATGTCGTGGGAAGCAGCGGCAATTGCGCAGGACCGCGGCATTCCGTTCGTTTTCACGACCGGATATGACAGCAACAGCATGATCCCGGCGCGTTTCGCCGAGCAGAAGATCGTCCCCAAACCGTTCAAGCGTGGCGACATCGTCCGTGCGCTTCGCGCGATGCTACCCTGATCCATCTAAAGAAGGATTTTCCCGCGTTTCGGGAACGCCTTGCCGTGCGCGCTTGTTCGACTGAACGCCTAACGGCTTAGTCAACAGGGAAGTATTCCATGCGTACCATTACCCAGCGAGCCATGCTGCTGGCCACCGTTCTCGTCGCCTCGAGCGGCAGTGCCTTCGCGCAGTCGGCAACCTCGCCGACCGCGCCCCCCCCGCCCCCGCCGCCAGCGACCCGGATGATGCCGCCCAAGGCCGCCCCCGACATGCAGGCAGTGATCGACCAGCTCGCCGTGCTCGGCTCGAAGCCGGTGGAGACGCTGACCCCGGCGCAGGCGCGGATCAATCCGTCCGCTGCGGATGCCGCCAAGGCAGTGATGGCCGCAAGGGGCATGCCCACCACGCCCGACGCCAGCGTCACGACGCGCGACATGCCCTATGGCAGCGACGCGCAGCAGTTCGGTCGCATCTATCGTCCGGCCAATGCACCGGCCGAGGCCAAGCTGCCGATCATCGTCTATTATCACGGCGGTGGCTGGGTGATCGCGACGGTCGACACCTATGACGCCGCACCGCGCCTGTTGTCCAAGCAGCTCAACGCGATCGTCGTCTCGGTCGAATATCGCCACGCCCCCGAGTTCAAGTTCCCCGCGCAGCACGACGATGCGTTCGCGGCGTATCGCTGGGTGCTGCAGAACGCCGCAAGCTGGGGCGGTGACACGCGCAAGATCGCGTTCGTTGGCGAAAGCGCGGGCGGCAATCTCGCCGTCTCGACCGCGATCCGCGCGCGCGACGAAGGCGTGACGCGTCCGCTTCACATCGTCTCGGTCTATCCGATCGCGAACAGCAGCATGACCCTGCCGTCGCGCCGCGACTCGGCGAATGCCAAGCCGCTCAACACCGCGATGCTCAACTGGTTCGGCTATTATTATTCGACCACCAAGGCCGACCAGATGGATCCGCGGATCAACCTGGTAAAGGCGAACCTGCGCGGCTTGCCGCCAACGACGATCATCAACGCGCAGATCGATCCGCTGCGGTCGGACGGCGAGACGCTCGCCGCTGCGATGCGCGCAGCGGCCGACCGCGTCGAGCAGCGTACCTTCCCGGGCGTGACGCATGAGATGTTCGGCATGGGGCAGGTCGTGCGCGGCGCATATGACGCCAACATGTACGCGATCGAGAAGCTCAAGGCCGCCTTCGCGATGCCGCCGAAGCGCTGACGACGCCCAGGGACGTGCTACTCCGGTAGCGCGTCCCTCCTCTGCCCGATCGGAGCCCAACCATGCCGACGCTGACCACCGAAGATCTCGATATTGCCTACACCGACGGTGGCCCGCTAGATGGCCAGCCGGTCCTGCTGATCCACGGCTGGCCCGACGATGCCTCGACCTGGGATGCGGTTCGCCCCGCGCTCCACGACGCGGGCCTGCGGACGATCGTGCCGACGCTGCGCGGGTTCGGTGCGACCCGCTTCCGTGGCGATGCCCCGCGCACCGGCAACAGCGCGATCCTCGCGATGGATGCGATCGCGCTGATGGACGGGCTCGGGATCGAGCGGTTCATGGTCGCGGGGCACGATTGGGGCTCGAACACCGCCGAGGCGCTTGCGGTCGGCTGGCCCGACCGGGTCGAGCGGATCGCGATGCTCGCCACGCCCCCCCGGCTCGGCGGAATGCCGACCCCGCCGTTCGAACAGGCGCAGCGGCAATGGTATCACTGGTTCATGGCGACGGGCCGTGGCGCGCAGGCGGTGCGCGATGATCGTCGTGGCTTTGCGCATCTCCACTGGGTCAATTGGGCGCCGAAAGGCTGGTTCGACGAGGAAACGTTCGCACGGGTTGCCGTGTCGTTCGCCAATCCCGACTGGGTCGATGTCACGCTCCACAGCTATCGCGCGCGCTGGGACGAGGCCGAGCCCGATCCGCGCAGCGCGTGGCTCGAGCAGAAGGTCAAGGCGACGAAGTCCCTGTCGCTGCCGACGCTGTATTTCCAGGGTGAGCGCGATGGCGTCAATCCGCCGTCCGCCGCCGAGTCGGTTCCCGCGAAGTTCACCGGCCCGTTCGCGCTCGTGTCGCTGTCCGGCGTCGGCCATTTCCCGCAGCGCGAGGCGCCCAACCGCGTCGCGCCACACCTCGTCCGGCTCTTCACCGGCGATCCGACGACACTTTCCACCGATACTGAGAGGACGATGACGATGAACAAGGTAAAACCGTGGATTGCTGGGCTGGCCGTCGCAGGCGCAGTCGCCGCGACCGCGCTCGGTGCCGCTCAGGCACGCACGACGGCGCGGACATCGGCGAGCCCGCTCGCGCTGGTCGCGACGTTCGACCATCAGGCGACCGGCGTCGCCGTGACCGAAGACGGTCGCCGCTTCGTCAATTTCCCGCGCTGGACCGACGACGCCCCGGTCTCGGTCGCCGAAGTGATGAAGGACGGAACGACCCGCCCTTATCCCGATGCGGAATGGAACAGCTGGCGCAACGCGCGCTCGAGCGAGCTTTCGGTCGCGGACCATTTCGTCTGCGTCCAGTCGATCGTCCCCGATGGCCACGGCCACCTCTGGGTGCTCGATCCGGGCGCGCCGGGCAATGAGAAGATCCTCGAGGGCGCACCAAAGCTCGTCCGGATCGATCTTGCGACCAACCGTGTCAGCAAGGTGATCCCGGTTCCGGGTGACGTCGCGCTGCAGGGCACGTATCTCAACGACATCCGCTTCTCGCCCGACGGCAAGACCGGCTACATCACCGACTCCGGCACGCGCGGCGCGATCATCGTGGTCGACCTCGAAAGCGGCGAAAGCCACCGCGCGCTTGACGGGCATGTCTCGACGCAGGTCGACAAGACCGTCAAGGTCATGCTCGACGGCAAGCCGCTGGTCCGCGCCGATGGCCGCCAGCCCGCTTTCTCGGCGGATGGCATCGCTTTGTCGAATGACGGCAAGACGCTGTACTACCAGGCGCTCACTGGCAAGACGCTGTACAGCATCGATACTGCAAAGCTGCGCAAGGACGTCAGCGAGGATGAGCGCAAGGCTGCGGTCAAGACGGTCGCGCAGACGCATGTCGCGGACGGTCTGTGGATGGCACGGAGCGGGACGCTCTACCTCACCTCGCCGACCGACTATTCGATCACCCGTCTGGCCGGCAACCGGGTTGAGCCGGTGCTGACCGACAAGCGGCTCCGCTGGCCCGATACGTTTTCGGAAGGTCCCGACGGCCGACTCTACGTAACCGCGAGCCATATCCAGGACACGAACTGGTTCGTCCCGAGCGCACCTCCGTCGATTCGCACCGAGCTTTTTGTTTTTTCACCGAAAACCAAATGAGCCCGTTCCGGCGACTCCCGGACTAGATCCGGCGCAGGCCCTGTCTTGAGAACCCGCGGAATTGCGCAATTCCGCGGGTTTTTTTGTGCGTCCCGTCACGCCGTCCTGCGGCAATCGTGGTGCCGATCCGTTGCGACGGCCGGTGCCACGCCAGCTTCCTCGACGCATCTCCTTGAAGAACAACGCTTGTCTTCCCAAGCAGAGTTGCCCATCGTCGTGCCGTGCTTGGCGCGGGGCGGGGGTCTGGCGGACGCGTTTACTAGACGGAGGCGCGACCCCGTTAATCGATTGCACATCACAACGTGGCAGCGGTCGTAGAACTGTTCGTATGGAGAGTGAGGTGACCGGCAACGTAATACGCATCCTCGCCATCCTGCTTGCGGCATCGCTGTCGACCACGTCGGCAACTGCCGCGGTCCCGCTGCTGCAGAGCGCCTGCGCCGGTTATAGCGCCACCGCCGCAATCCCCTCCCCCCGCGCCGTCATGGCGCTCCGCTTCGAGTGCACTCCGGTCGACGCGCCGGAACGAACACGCTGGACCTGGTTGCGGATCGACGGGGCCCGTCTCGCGCCACTGCCCCCGCAATGGCATCTGCTGGTGGACCAGACCCGCTTCCGACGCGTGATGCTGATCACGGTCCTCCTGGATGGCTCGGTCCGCCAGACGGTCAGGTCGGCCAACGCGCTCGACGGGATCGGCGCTCCTGGGGGCGTGCTCAACTTCAGCATCGGTGATCGCGGCAGCAAGGTGCGCGCGATCTACCTCGGCTTCGACGGGATCGACGATCTTTCGCTGATCCGCCGCATGGCCGCGGCAACCGATGCCGAAGCGGCGCGATCGCGGGACCGCTGGCTGATCCTGATGGGGCTGTTCGCAGGGACGCTGCTGTCTGCCTTCGCGTATAACGTACTGATCGACCGCGGTCGCCGTTTTCCGTTCCAGCGGTGGTATCTCGCCTGGATCACGATTGCGCTGGTGTACGGGATGGCCTGGTCGAACAGCTTCGGGATCGTCTTCCCGCAGTTGGTCGGCCCGTGGGTCGTCGGGATCGACTATGTCCTCGTCGGATTGCTCGTCGGGGCCGGCGGCATGTTCTTCCTGTCGCTCGTCGAGGAACATCTGTTGCCGCGCTGGTTGCAGCGCACCGGGCGGGGTCTTGCCTGGGGCGGGGTCGGAATCGGGCTTCTGGCGGCGACCAACGACGTCCTGTTTCCGCCGCTCCTGATGGATCGCATGCTCAACATGGCGGTAATGGCGAGTGCCATTCTGGCGTTCATCGGCATCGGCTATGCGATCCACCGCGGTAGCCGCGTGGTGTGGTTCTACGTCATCGGCTGGGCCCCGGTCCTGACGATCTTCGCGCTGCGGGTGCTGCGCAACCTCGGCCTGTTCCCGCAGAGCGACCTGCTCGACATCGCGATGTTCGGGGCGCTCGCGTTCGAGGCGATCGTCCTGTCGCTCGCCACGTCGGACCGGTTTCGTGCCTTGTGCAACGAACTCGAACTGGCGCGGCAGAGCCGCGAATGGGGGCTGATCGAGGCCGAGAAGCTCCGCAGCGCGGCGTTGACCGATCCGCTCACCGGCCTCGGCAACCGCGCCGCGTTCCAGCAGGCGCTCCAGACCAGCATCGCAACCGGGCGGGAGGCACCGTTCACGCTGTTCCTGATCGACGTCGATCACCTCAAGGACGTCAACGACCGGCTCGGCCATGCCGCGGGGGACGAGATGCTGTGCCATATCGCCCGGCGGCTGGCGACCGTCGCGGCCAACAGCGGCGGGATCGCGGTGCGCCTGGGCGGAGACGAATTCGCGATCATCGCGGCGGATGGCGAAGACCAGTGCGCGCGGATCGAGGCGGAGATCACGCGGATCCAGGGGACGATGTGGCGCCACGCAGAGGAACGCCGCGCGCTGTCGCTCAGCATCGGGTCGGCGCGCTGCCCGCGCGACGGGCGCGAGCCCGATCTGCTGTACCGCAACGCGGATCTCGCGCTGTACCAGGCCAAGCGGCTCGGGCGGAGCCTGCACCACCGGTACGACGCGATGCTGCGGACGTTGCTCGAAGTCAGCACCGCCTTCGCGAGCGACGCCGATGTCGCGATGCAGCGTGACGAATTCCTCCTCTACCTGCAGCCGATCGTCGACCTTCAGGACGACACCGTGGTCGGATACGAAGGCCTGCTCCGCTGGCAACATCCCAAGCACGGTCTGCTGATGCCCAGCCAGTTCGCCGATATCCTCGTCGAGGAGCGGATCGGGCCGCGCGTGCAGGATCATGTGCTCGACATCGCCTTGACGCTGCTGCGCGATAACGGCGGCGAGATCCCGTATCTCGCGGTCAACTTCACCTCCGCGCAATTGTCCGGCCCGGTCGCGGCCAAGCGCGTGCTGACCCGGCTTGCGCATTTCGGCGTGCCACCGACCGCTCTGTGCATCGAAGTCACCGAAGGCGTCATGCTCGGGCGCGCGGCGGATGGCGTCGTCAGCACGCTCCATGCGCTCCACGATGCAGGGGTGCGGATCGCGCTCGACGACTTCGGGACGGGCTATGCCTCGCTCAGCCATTTGCGGCAGGTTCCGGTCGACACCATCAAGATCGACCGCTCGTTCATCGCCGCGCTAGAGCGCAAGTCCGACAGTGCGGAGGAAATCGTCCGCGCGATCATCGGCCTCGCGCATGGTCTCGGCAAGGACGTCGTTGCCGAAGGTGTCGAGAACGAGGCGCAGATGCACATCCTCCTGCACCTCGGCTGCCGGTATGTGCAGGGCTATCGCTTCGGCCGCCCGGTGCCGTGGCGCGCGGTGTCGCCGGCAGCGGCAGCAACCGCACGCCGAACGGTGGTCGGAAGCTGAATGAAGCGTAGCGGGAGATGGTCGGGGAGACAGGATTCGAACCTGCGACATCCTGCTCCCAAAGCAGGCGCGCTACCGGACTGCGCCACTCCCCGATCCCGTCTTGCGTCGGCGGTACCAACCGCTTGCGGCATCGATCGGTCGGCGGCGCCGCAGCGCCGCCTGTCGGGCGGCTTTGCCGTGATGCGGCGTGGATGGCAAGCGATTTAGCGGGTTTTCCGCGCGCCTGTATCGCGCGGACGAATGGTGGGCCCGGCAGGACTTGAACCCGCAACCTAGCCGTTATGAGCGGCCAGCTCTAACCAGTTGAGCTACAGGCCCCCCGAAAGGCTCGTTAGCGCCGTGCCCCGGTCGCTGGCAAGCCCGCCGCCGCAATCACCGCGCGCGGCAAACCGGTCACGGCGTCATGCCGCCCCGATTGCGCGCCGGTCAGAGGAAAGACGTCATCTCCACGCCATCGGGGATCGTGGCGGGAAGCCGCAAGGTCAAACGGTCGGGGGCGATCGTCAGATCGCCGCCCAGTTCGGTGGCGAGATTTCGTGCGAGCCGCAGCGCGAAACCGGTGCCGAGCAACGGTACGCCCTGCTCCGCCGCGTCGCTTTCGGCGTCGATCGTCAGCAGCAGGTCCTCGGGATAATCGGCAAGCGCGCGCGGGCGATCGAACGTAACGCCGACATGCCGTGACGGCGTCGCCGCGGCAGCGATCCCGATCCGCTCGCCCGCGGTTCCCGAAGCGACCAGCGTGGCAAGCAACCGCGCGATCAGTCGCTCCACCGCCTGCCCGTCGCCGCGAATGCTGAGCGACGGGTGATCGACATGGAGCGAAACCGCCGTGCCGCGCAACGCGGCGAGCGGCGCGACGTCGGCTACGATCCGTTCGAGCAACGGCGCCACCGGAACGTCGTCCGCAAAAAGCTGCAACGCGTTGGTCTCGATCCGTGCCGCGATATCCATGTCCTCGATCGCGCCGAGCAACCCCGCCGTCTGGCTGCGGATCGCGGCGGCCTGCCTGCGATAGACTTCCGGCACCGGGCCGAACAGTTCGGCTTCGATCATCTCGGCGAAACCCGCGATCGCATTGGTCGGCGTCCGCAGCTCGTGGACGAGTTGCCGCAGTGCGTCCGCGACCCCGGTGCGCTCGGTTGCGGGCGGTTCCGCCGCCTCGTCGATCCGCGGACGGCGAGCGCTGCCGCGATACCCGGTGAACCGACCCGAGACCCGGTCGAAGACCGGCACTGCGCTGATCCGCCAGCCGCCCGCCGCATCTGACTGGCCATCGACCCACAGCCGCAGGTCGGCGAACCCGGTGCGTTGACGGAACGCACCCGCAACCGCGCCGTCGACACCGGAGGTCAACGGAACGGTCGCGTCCGCCCCAATGGACACGGACGCCCGCGCAAGCGTCAGCCCGACCAGGGCATTGCGCGAGACCCCTTCGACCCAGCGAATCACGCCCGCCGAATCGGTCTCGAACCGGAAGCGGTCCGACGCCTGCACCCCGGGCGTGCCCGGGACCGCCCCCGGGATCGTACGGTCGCGCTGGTAGGCGTTGAGCCGCTCGACCAGTTCGGCGATCTCAAACGGACCGGACGCGGGTTGGGGAACGACATCCGGTGTCGGCTCGGGGGCAAGCCACAAATCGGCATCGCGGGGCACGTCCGGCTGGGCGGAAGCGATGTCCTCGGCCGGGCACCGGATTTCGGCGGCCCCAGCGCCTTGCGATAGCGCGGCGCCGTCGCCGGCTGGCGAGGCGAGCACGAAATCGACGCTGCCAAAGCTTGCCAGCATCGCGACGACCTCGGGGCCGAGATCGCGGCGGTGGCGCAGGACCGAGCGCGCGGTCGGCGACAGCACCGGCAGGAGTTCCGCCCAGTCAGCCACCGTCAGGTCGGCGCTGCGCAGGATCGGGGCCGCAACCCCGATCTCGTCTTCCGCGAACAGCGTTACCAGCGCGAGCGGCGGGGATGCGCAGGCCACCGTACGCGCGCTCGCGGTACGGACCGGCGGGGGAACCATCGCGCGCAATGTCCGCAGTCGCGCGATGACCTCGCCGCTGGCGGCAACACGGCCGCGCCCGACCAGATCGACGAGCTGGCGCCACGCGAGCTGCGCACCCATCGGGGAAGACATGTCCGCGGAGAGGACGGTTTCGAGGCTATCGTCGTAACGCAATTCGGAGAACCTTCGGGAAATGCGACATTCTTGATCCCATGACGCTCCTTAGGCCGCCGAACCCGTCCAGGGAACGGTAGAATTAACTACGTAACAATGTGGGACAATTGCGTTCTGTCGTAATTATATTATAGGGCCGCTCCACAGCGCGATGCCGAACGCGCCGATTCCAGGAGCTTCACGTAATGTCCTTTGATTCGATCGACCGGCGCATCCTGGAATTGCTTCAGGACGACGGGCGCATGACCAACGTCGATCTTGCCGAACGGGTCGGGCTGACCGCGCCCCCCTGCCTGCGGCGTGTCCGCGCGCTCGAGGAAGCCGGTGCGATCCGCGGCTACCACGCCGAGATCGACCCCGCAACGCTCGGCTATCCGATTACGGTGTTCGCGATGGTCAGCTTGCGCAGTCAGGCCGAACAGGATCTGGCGGCGTTCGAGCAGCATGTCGCGACCATCCCCGAAGTCCGCGAATGCCATATGCTCAACGGCGAGATTGACTTCATCCTCAAGATTGTCGCGAGCGATCTCAAGGGGTTCCAGGAGATCCTGATGACCCAGCTGACGCCCGCGCCGAACGTCGCGAGCGTCAAGACCTCGCTGACGATCCGCACCGCCAAGTCGCTTCCCGGCATTCCGATCCGGAGCGCCTGAGCCCTTGATACGAAAAAGGGCGACCCGAACGGGCCGCCCTTTTTTTGTGCCGGTGAGACGGAGCCTTATGCCGCAGGCGGTGCCGCGACATAGGTCTGCCACAGCCGTGCGATCGACTTGTTCGGCTCGCTCGCGACCTTGGCGAGCGCAGCCTTGGCGGCTTCGCGGTCGCCCGCCATCGCCAGCGCCATGCCGAGGTGGAGGCTGTTGCGATCCGCGTCGGTCGCGCCCTTGGTCTCGGCGAGACGGTACATCTCGACGGCCTTGGCGTAGTTGCGCGACCCGAAATACGCGTCGCCCGCCTGACCGGCGATGTCACCCTTCGGAGCGGCCTGTGCGTTCTTCTCCTTGCCCGCGGGCGAGGTGCTGCCGGCAATCCCGGTCTTGGCCGAGGCCATCAGTTCCTTGCCGAGCACGTTGGTGGCGGGAACGACGTTCGATGCAGCACCCTCGTCGAGCACGACCTTGGCTTCGTTGGGGAGGCCGACCTTGATCGCCGCATCCGCATATTGCAGATATTCGGTCTGCCCGGCCTGGCTCTTGGTCGCCCACATCAGGCGGAACAGGTCGACGCGGTTCTTGCTGTACTTGGCAGCGTTCGGGCCCTGGAAACCGAAGGTGTAGATCGCGGCGCGCCAGTTCTGCTTGGTGCCGTAATGCGACAGCCAGCCTGCGGTCCATGCGTCGCCCGCCTCGTCCTTGCCGGCCTTGTACAGACGCGTGAACGCGTATTTGTACCACGCCTCGGGCGGCACGCGGCCAGCGGCTTCCTCGGCCTTGACTGCCTGGTCGAGCGCAGCGACGCCGCCGTCGACGTCACCCGCCTCGGTCTTAGCGCGCGCGATGTTGAGCAACAGGTCCGCGTCGGTGTAGCCAAGGTCCTTGGCCTTCTGCCAGCCGGCGGCTGCCTGCGCATATTGCTTCTGCGTGAAGGCGAGGCCGGCACGCTCGTTGGTGCGAATCGCGACTTCGTTCTTGGGGGTCGCAGGGTTGGCGATCAGCGCGTCGAGCATCGGCGCAAGCGCGGCGGCGCGCTGTGCGTCGGACAGGCCGGTGCTCTGCGCGTTGACGAGCGAGAGGCGGAGGCTGCTGCCGATATACTTCTCATAATCCGTCTTGGCGGCGGCATCGAGCGCGGTCACGCTTGCCTCGGCCTTGGCGAGATCCTTCGGGTTGGCGTCGAGTGCTGCCTTGGCGGCGACGAAATTGTCGCGGACGTCCTTGGAGATCGTCGGTGCGGCGGGAGCCTCGTCCTTCTTCTTCGCGAATGCGGGCGCAACCAGCGCCGCGCCGTTGATCGAGACGACGAGCGCCCCGGTCAGTGCGATCTTGGAAACCATCTTCATTGCCGAACTCTCCTCATGCCTCGAACGGGCGACCTGCGGGGGAAATGCCTGAGCCGCTCTAACGCCACCGGTTTCACCGTCAAGCGACGCCGATGCCGTCACCGGGCTGAACAACGCTTGAATTCCCCGCTGTTCCCGCCCGCGGGCTCGCGGGGAGATTCTTTGACGCGCCGCCACCACGCGGCTACCCGGCGTGGCGATGATCGCCCTGCTCTCCCCCGCCAAGACGCTCGATTACGACAGCGCGCTTCCGCCCGTCGCCCCAACGCAACCGCACTTCGCCGATGAAGCCGCGACGCTGGCGAAAGCCGCGGCGCATCTGACGCAGAAGAAGCTTTCCGACCTGATGGGCATCTCGCCCAAACTGGCCAAACTCAACGCCGACCGTTTCGCCGACTTTCCCGAAGCGCCGGAACGCCCCGCGCTGTTCGCCTTCGCGGGCGACGTCTATACCGGGCTGGAAGCCTTGACGCTCGACGCGCCCGCCCTCGATTTCGCGCAGGATCATGTGCGCATGCTGTCGGGGCTCTACGGCCTGCTCCGCCCATTCGATGCGATGCGGCCTTACCGGCTCGAAATGGGCACGCGCTGGGCACCACGGAAGCCATCGCTCTATGACTGGTGGGGCGACCGGATCGCGGCGCTGGTCCGCGACGAGGTTTCGGCCGAAGGTTCGGGCATCGTGCTCAACCTCGCCAGCCAGGAATATTTCCGCGCGGTCGACGGCAAACTCAACGGCGTCCGCGTCGTCGACGTCGATTTCCGCGAGCCCGGCCCCGATGGCCCGCGCTTCGTCAGCTTCCACGCCAAGAAGGCGCGGGGCATGGTCGCGCGCTGGCTGTGCGAGCATCGGATCACCGACATCGAGGCGATGAAGGGATTCGACAGCGACGGCTACCGGTTCGACAAGGCGGAGAGCAGCGACGACCGCTGGCGCTTCACGCGGAAATAAGGAAACGGGCATGACGACAGCAGTCATCATCGGCGCATCCGGCGGGATCGGCGCGGCGCTCGAAGCCGCGCTGCGCGACGAAGGCGCGTTCGAGACCGTGCTCGGCTTCGCACGGTCGTACGAGGGCGACCGTCATATCGACCTGCTCGACGAATCGACCATCGCCGCCGCCGCGGTGCAAGTCGCCAAGGGCCCCGCCCCCACGCTGGTGATCGTCGCGACCGGCCTGCTCCACGATGGCGACCGCGGCCCCGAGAAAGCGTTGCGTGAGCTCGACCCCGACTGGCTCGCGCGGCAATTCGCGATCAACGCGATCGGCCCCGCGATCGTCGCCAAGCATTTCCTCCCGCTGATGCCAAAGACCGGGCGCTGCGTGTTCGCGGCGCTGTCGGCGCGGGTCGGGAGCATCTCGGACAACAAGCTCGGCGGCTGGTACGGCTATCGCGCCGCCAAGGCCGCGCTCAACCAATTGATCCGCACACTCGCGGTCGAGGAAAAGCGCCGCAACGATCGCGCGATCGTGGTGGGTCTGCACCCGGGCACGGTCGACACCGCACTGTCCAGGCCGTTCCAGGGCAACGTCCAGCCGGGTCGCCTGTTCGATACGGAGCGCGCGGCGTTGCAGTTGCTCGACGTGATCGAGGAGCTCAAAGCTCCCGATACCGGCAAGCTGTTCGATTTCGAGGGCAAGGAAGTCCCCTTCTGATCGTTTCGGGTGGTGCGCGGGGGTGGCGTTCGGAGGCGCGACCCGCTAGTGTTGTCACGACCCCGTAACACAGCCGAAGGCGCCACAAATTGACCGACGAGACCGTACTCGCCGACCCTTCCGATATTGCCCCGATCTCGATCGTCGACGAGATGAAGTCGAGCTATCTCGACTATGCGATGAGCGTGATCGTCGCGCGCGCATTGCCCGACGTTCGGGACGGCCTGAAGCCCGTCCACCGCCGCATCCTGTGGTCCGCATCCGAAAGCGGCTTCGTCTACAACCGGCCGTATCGCAAGTGCGCGCGCATCGTCGGTGACGCGATGGGTAAATATCACCCGCACGGCGACAGCTCGATCTACGACGCCCTCGCGCGCATGACGCAGGACTGGTCGATGCGGGTGCCGTTGATGGACGGTCAGGGCAACTTCGGCTCGATGGATCCCGATCCGCCCGCGGCAATGCGCTATACCGAAGCGCGTCTCGCCAAGGTCGCTAATTCGCTGCTCGAGGACATCGACAAGGATACGGTCGATTTCGTCCCCAATTATGACGGCTCCGAGCGCGAGCCCGCGGTCCTTCCGGCGCGCTTCCCCAACCTGCTCGTCAACGGCGCGGGCGGCATCGCGGTCGGCATGGCGA
>CAZNQA010000019.1:0-44130 GCA_964575105.1 uncultured Stakelama sp. | reverse complement strand
ACCGACGACCGGGCTGCATTTCGAGGACGTCCGCAAGCTGCTCGAAGTGCTCCACCAATTGGTCGAGCAGGGGAATACGGTGGTCGTGATCGAGCACAATCTGGATGTGATCAAGACTGCGGACTGGGTGCTGGATCTTGGGCCTGAGGGTGGGGTCAAGGGCGGGGAGATCGTGGCGCAGGGTGTCCCGGAAAAGGTGGCCGAGGTGGAAGGGAGTTTCACCGGCCGTTATCTGAAACCGCTGTTAGGGAAGAAGACCCGGGACAAGCCTGCCCTGAGCGAAGCCGGAGCGTAAGCGCAGGCGTAGTCGAAGGGCCGGAGGTTGTGGCCAAGGCCAAGGGGAGTTTTACGGGGAAATATTTGGCGCCGTTGTTGGGGCGTCGCGCGGCCAAGGGGGCCTAACGACATTACGCGGAATCATCGTGGCCTTGTTATTTACAATGATTTGATTAGCCTATCGCAGGACTGGAATGTTTCCCGCGGGGGCCGGTATGACTCATATAGTAGATCTTGCTACAACAGTAATCTCGCAAGATCACAAAGTTTGGAAGCTTTTCCCGGGGGAGGCATATAAATTTGTTACTCTTATGAGCGACGAGAAGCTCGTGTTTTTGGACGTGAGAGGCCTAACCAAACTCGGCGACTTTCCAGAAAAGTGGGATGACGAAAAGCTGGTAGAGGCTGTTTCAGTTGATCGGTGGAAACGGCAAAATAGCGCCCGTGATGAAGTAACAGAGCGACGAGTCACCGCAGTCGACAAGGCGAACGCAACCTACGTTAAGGGAATTCTTGTCTTAGCAAAAGCTGGTGACCTTGTTGTAGTTCCGCAACAGGGTCCTGCGGGTCTCATCCTTATAGGTCAATTTACGGAAGAATCTGGAAAATCTCATACTCTAGAAGCTCAGGACGGACGCGTACACAGCACGTACGTTGGACGTAGAGTAAGGTGGCTTGGAAAGGTCAACAAACGAAAGGTCCCGCTAGATGTTGTTGAGAGGCTTCAGACGCCAGTTTCTTTCTTCGATATGGGCGACACGGGCCGAACATTGTTTTATAAATTGGCTTTCGGCAGCTTTAGCTACGACGGGTTTAATTATGCAGAGTTCGAGACAACTAAGCAGGTTTTCACGTCAAGAGACAGTCGAAATGCTTCAACATGGTTCGAACTTGTGGAGCTACTCGAAGCTTCTCTACGAAGCCCTACTCTAGTTAATCAGATTAAAAGTGCTTCACTAAGGGACCTTATAGACGATTTTGAAATCGATGAGATCGACCGTGCTGACTTATCGATAAACATTAATTCGCCTGGAACAATTATTTTGCAGGCGGTTGCCAACACACCTTTGATCGCCTTGGCCATCTATCCTCTCGCCGTTGCCTCTGTGCCGTACGCCGAGGCGAAGCAAATCACGGTCCAGGTCCAAACCGCCGGGCGATCATCTACAGAATGTGAGGGTGCGGTCTCTGCTTCCGTCAAGCAGATTTTGAACAATCTCGGCGCAAGAAAGTGGACGGAGGCATGCGAAATCGCCAAACGGGCGTCCACTCAGACGACACTTGAGACAAAGTCGCACTTGAAAGTCAAGCGCAAATCTGCTAACCGCCCATCGTGAACATTGCAGCCCCCAACATGGCTCCCGGCTTTATCAAGAAGTCGTGGAATGTTATCAACAGCACCTTAGCTGCTGGACTTATTATTGCTCTGGCAGGATGGGCGTTTCAATTCCATCAGACTAGGGTTGCGTCTGTGCAGACCTATAACCTCACGAGAGTGGGCGAACTCAGCAGCGACGGCGAGAAAATGGATCGTTCCATCGTAGTGTTTTACAACGCTGCGGCCAACCAGATGCCGCTTGACGTCGCGCGAGACGCTGCGAAGCAGGCTATTGTGGATCATTCGTTGAAGGTAGAATCGGTTCGAGGCGTTATTGGCGCGGAAGACGCTGATGCATATTTGGTGGCGCTTGATACACTTAGCCAGCAGTTGGATCTCACAACTGATCGCACTAACGCGGGCCCTAACAAGACCGCTTTTGGACGAGTGATTGAACTTAGACGTGCATTGATAGAGAAGGCTCGAGATAGTTGAGCCCTCGTACGAGAAGTGTATGAGGCCACCCTACTCGCCAAGTTCAATGGAGGGGTTCGTCAGCGGACGCATAAGCGAGCGCGGCCCGTAGGTCTGCCTCGACCAGATAGGGGAAGTCCCCGAGGATCTCCGTCGTAGCCGCGCCACCCGCGAGCATTTCGAGCACATCGGCCCCGCGCACCCGCGTTCCGGCGATAACGGGCCTCCCACCGCAAACGGCAGCATCAATGGCGATACGGGGATAAGCGGGCAGCCTCATCCCCGAATGGTGCGACGATCTCGCCGAACGGTTAACCTCTCCTACCGCCCCGCCGCCTTCCGCAATGCCGCAGTCATCCGCCCCTGCCACCCCAGCCCATCGGCGCGCAAACGGTCACTCCCGTCGGGGTCGAGCCGCAGCGTCCCTAGCAACTAGTTGATAGCGCGCTGCGGCGGTCGGCTGCGCACGACGCCGTTTGGGCCGAGATACCCCGTCGCACGGCGGACCACCGCCCCGCCGACCGACACTTCCGCGACATCGAGCAGATCGTCCGTCAGCTCGGGCGCATCGTCGGCGGGGTCAAGCCAGTCGGGATTAGAATATCGCACGCTTTCGCTCATTGGCCTTCCTTATCACAAGGAGCCGGCGTCCGCGCGGGGAAGCAACGCCACGACTTCCGGGCGCACGCCCTCCCACCCCCGCCGTCACCCTGAGCTTTGTTTCAGGGTCCACCGCGCCACAGGGACGGTCCGAACGTGTTGCGCCGTGGATGCTGAAACACGTTCAACATGACGGAAGAAGCCGGACCAGCGCCGCCCGTCAAACCCGCGCCCGCGCCCGCGCCCGCCGCTGTCCTACACGCTCCGGAAAGCGTACGCTCCCGCTCGTTCTTTGACAGCACCGCACCCCAAGGGTTCGCCCGCGCCACCGGGCCATCCGCAAGGCGGTCCCGCCTGCCGTTCCGCGACTCTTCCGCAGCCCGAGACACGCCGATACGACCAGGGCCTCGTCAGCGCCCCGACGACCAAGCGCCGAACGCAACCGCCGATGGTGCGACTTTCGTGGGACTTTCCGCGCTCCAGCCGCCGCGACGACCCCGGCCGGTCGCTCGACCGGCCCGATGCTCCCCTCGTTTCCGATTACCGATCAACGGCTTACTCCGCATTCCCCGTCGCCAGCAGCGACCGCCGCCGCGAATAGCCGAAGTACAGCGCCGCCGCCCCGCCCAGCCACACCGCGAACAGCAGGTACGTGTCCTTCGGCAACCCCGCGATCAGATACAGGCAGAAGGCGGCGCTCGCGATCGGCAGAACAGGGTAGAAGGGCACGCGGTAGCCGCGCGGCAGGTCCGGGCGGCTGCGGCGGAGCAGGATCACGCCGATCGACACCGAGGCGAAGGCGATCAGCGTCCCCATGCTCGTCAGATTGACCAGCACGTCGAGCGGCACCAGCGCGGCGAGCAGCGCGACCCCGCCCGCGACCACCCAGCTGTTCTGCCGCGGCACCTGCCGCACCGGGTCGACGCGGGCGAAGAAGGCGGGGAGCAGCCCGTCGCGGCTCATCGCATACAGGATCCGCGTCTGGCCGTAGAGCACCACCAGCGTCACGCTGAAGATCGACGCGATCGCGCCGAGCGACAAGGCGAGCGCGGGCCACGCCGCCCCGGTCAGATTGTGGAGGATCACCGCGAGCCCCGCCTCCTGCCCCTTGAACGCGGTCCACGGCTGCGCGCCGACCGCGGCGACCGCGACGAGGATATAGGCGGCGGTGACGATCAGCAGCGACAGGATGATCGCGAGCGGCAAATTGCGGCGCGGATTGTCGACCTCCTCGCCCGCGGTCGAGACCGCGTCGATCCCGATATAGGAGAAAAAGATCGACGACGCCGCCGATCCGATCCCGATCATCCCCTTGGGCGCGAACGGGTGGAGATTATCGGTGTTGAAATGCGCGAAAGCGACGCAAACGAACAGCAAAAGCACCGCCAATTTGAGCAAAACCAGCACCGCATTGACCGTTGTCGACTCCTTTGCGCCGCGCAGCAGCAGCGTCAGGCACAGCCCGACCAGCACCACCGCGGGCAGATTGACCACCCCGCCCGCCCCCGGCGGCCGCGCGATCGCGTCGGGAATTCTCCAGCCGGTGGTGAGGCTTAGCGCCTCGTTGAGGTATTGCCCCCACCCCACCGCGATCGCCGAGGCCGACACGCCATACTCCAGGAGCAAGCACGCGCCGATCAGGAAGGCGGCCAATTCTCCCATGGTTGCATAGGCATAAGAGTAAGACGACCCCGCCACCGGCACCGCCGACGCGAGCTCGGCATAGCATAAGGCGGTCAGCGCGGCGGTGATCCCGGCGATCACGAACGAAACGCTCACCGCCGGCCCCGCCTCGGGCACCGCGGTGGTCAGCGCGACGAAGATCCCCGTCCCGATCGTCGCGCCGACCCCCAGCATGGTCAGCTGGAACAACCCGAACTTTCGCCCGAGCCCGTGGCTATGTCCTTCTCCGGCCACGACAAAATCGGCCACGGGTTTGCAGCGGAACAGCGTCGTCCACAGCGATGGGGTGCTCACGGCGGCGGTCCTTCCTGCCCGGGCTGGGATGCCCGCCGCTCGCATAGGGCGGTTTCCCCCGCCGCGAAAGCGCCCCCGCTACCCCCGCTTCGCCGCGATATAGCGGTTCACCTGCTCGTCGAGCACGTCGAGCGGCAACGCCCCCTGGCCGAGCACCGCCTCATGGAAGTCCCGGATATCAAAGCGAGATCCCAGCGCCTTCTGTGCCCGCGCGCGCAGTTCGGTGATCTTGAGCTGGCCGACCATGTAGCTCGTCGCCTGCCCCGGCCAGTTGAAATAGCGGTCGACCTCGCGCGCAATGTCCTTGTCCGACACCGAACTGTTCGCCTTGAAGTAGGCGATCGCCTGCTCGCGCGTCCAACGCTTTGAATGAATGCCCGTATCAAGCACCAGCCGGATCGCGCGCCAGACCTGCAGCGACAGCATCCCGAAGCGCGCATACGGATCCTTATAGACCCCCATCTCGTCCGCAAGTCGCTCAGAATACAGGCCCCATCCCTCGCCATAAGCCCCATAGAAGCCGAACTTGCGGAACTTGGGCAGGTCGGTCAGCGTCTGTTGCCGCGCGAGCTGGAAGTGGTGCCCCGGCGCACCCTCATGCGCGGCGATCCCGGCGACCTGCACCTTCTGCGTCTGGTTCATGTCGGCCAGATTGACGTAATAGATGCCGGGCCGCGATCCGTCGGCCGACGGCGGATTGTAGAAAGCGGTCGACGCGGTCCCCTCGCGCCATTTCTCGACCGCGCGGACTTCGAGCGGAATCTTGGGCAACACCGAAAAATAGCGTGGTGCGGCAACCATTACCGACGCGATCACGGCGCGCGCATCGCCGAGATAGGCATCGCGGCCCGCCTGGGTGTTGGGATATTTGAACTGCGGGTCGGTGCGGATCTTTGTGAAGAACTGCTCGAGCGTCCCGGTGAAGCCGACCTCGTGCATGATCGCTTCCATCTCCTGCCGGATCGACGCGACCTGCCGCAGGCCGAGCGCATGGACCTGATCTGGCGTGAGATTGGTGGTCGTCGCATTCTTGAGCTGGTCGGCATAATAAGCCGCGCCGTCAGGCAGATGCCACGCGCCGTAATTGCCCGTGGACAGCGGTTCGACCGCGTCGAGTGCTGCGAACAACGTCGTATAGCCCCGACGGAACGGGCCCGTCAGCGCAGCCTGCGCGTCCGCCAGCAACGTCGCCTTCGTCGCCGCGGGCGCGTCGAGCGCGCCGACCTTCTTGCGGAAGTCCGCGAGCAACGATGAATCCGCGCCGTCATCGAACGGTGCACCCGTGATGACCGCGCGCGCGTCGGCGCGGGCGGGGGCGAAATTGACCTTGTTGGGGATGATACCGGCCGCCGCCTGCGTCCGCATCGTCGCCGCCACTTCCGCCATCACCCGCTCGGTATCGCGCAGCCGTGCGATATAGGCGCGCGCGTCGGCGACCGTGTCAATCTTGTGGTTGTTGATCAGCAACACCGGAATATCGCCCGCCGGGCTGCCGTTGGTCGAGACCGGGAAGCGCAACTTGCGGAAACGGAACGACTCCCGGTCGCGCGCGACGCGATCCTCAAACAATCGGTAGCTGACCCGCGCATTCTCGCCGAGTTGCTCGGGACGGAACCGCGCGTGCAATTCCTTCAGCTGCCGCTCGGCGAGCGCCAGCGCACGGACCGCCGCCGCATCGGTATAGTCGTCGAGCCGGTCATAGTCGGTCTTGAGCCCGAGCTCGGTCTGCCGTTCCGGGCTCAGTGCAACCTGCGCGTCAAAGGCCCGATCGAGAAATTGCAGCAAGGCCGCGTCCTGCGACGGGGCCTGCGTGGCCTGCTGCGGGAC
The DNA here is from genome assembly GCA_964575105.1 of uncultured Stakelama sp. GTDB lineage: Bacteria > Pseudomonadota > Alphaproteobacteria > Sphingomonadales > Sphingomonadaceae > Sphingomonas. Next base: position 37,658 of record CAZNQA010000019.1, on the reverse strand, counting down.
CGGGGCATTTGCATGGAGGAGCGGCACCACCGGCAACACGATCAGGGCGAGGGCAAGACGCATCGAAATCTCCTTGGAAAACCCGCTTGTCGCGCGCGCGAACCGACAAGGCAATCGGCGCCGACGAATTCGGGACCGATCGTTCGAGCGGCATCGAAGTCACGCGCAAGTCGCCAACACGCATGTATCCGGCCTCGCGCCCAAACGACACCATTGCCAACTCGCGGTTGCCGTACAGCAGGTTACCGCTAAAGGAGCGCGTTCGTACGGTGTTCGAGGAAGCGTAAATGGCGGGACAGAAGCGGGTCGTAGTGATTGGCCTGGGCTATGTCGGACTGCCGCTCGCGGTTGCGCTGGCCAAGTCGACCGAGACATGGGGTCTTGACGTCGACACCGGGCGGATCGCGCAATTGCAGCAGGGGCATGATCGCACCGGCGAAATCGACGCCGACCGCCTCGCCACCTCCACGCTGCGGCTGACCGCCGACCCGGCGGATTGCCCCGACGCCGATTTCTACATCGTTACCGTCCCGACCCCGGTCGATGCGGACAACCGCCCCGATCTGTCGATCGTGATGGCGGCGACGCGCACCGTCGGCAAGATGCTGGTCGCCGGGCGACGCTCGATCGTCGTTTACGAAAGCACGGTCTATCCCGGAGTGACCGAGGATCTGTGCGGCCCCGAGCTGGAGCGAGTCAGCGGCCTCGTCTGCGGGAGCGACTTCTTCCTGGGCTATTCGCCCGAGCGGATCAATCCGGGCGACCGCGAGCACACCGTCGACCGCATCACGAAGGTCGTCTCGGGCCAGACCCCGGAGGTGCTCGACGCGGTTGCCGACCTTTACGACCAGGTCACCAGCGGCGGCGTGTTCCGTGCCGCCTCGATCAAGGCGGCGGAGGCGGCAAAGGTGATCGAAAACGCACAGCGCGACATCAACATCGCTTTCGTCAATGAAATCACGCAGATCTTCGCAAAGATGGACCTGTCGGTGTGGGACGTGCTCGCGGCCGCAGGGACGAAGTGGAACTTTCTCAAATTCGAACCCGGCATGGTCGGCGGCCACTGCATCGGGGTCGATCCTTACTATCTGGCGCACCGCGCGACGGAGCTTGGCCTCGACCCGCGCATCATCCTCGCCGGACGCGACATGAACGACGGAATGGCGGGCTGGGTCGCGCGCGAAGTCCACGGCTGGCACGGCATTGCGGCGGGGCGCGTGCTCGTCCTCGGTCTGGCGTTCAAGCAGGACGTTCCCGACCTGCGCAATTCTAAGATCGCCGATCTGATCGCCGCGTTGCAACAGCTCGGCCATAGCGTCGACGTCCACGATCCCCTGGTGTCGGCCGACGAGGCCAGCCACGAATATGGCATCGATCTGGTGGAACGCCCGGAAGGTCCGTACGATCTCGTCGTGCTGGCGGTGCCGCATCGCGTACTGGTGGCGGACTTCGCGCGCTTTGCCGACCTGTTGCGTCCCGACGGCGGAATCGTCGATATCCGGAATGTGCTTGCACCCGCCGGCATGCTGCCAGGCGACCGCAAGGTGTGGACGATGTAAAGCGTCGACGCACCCTATATACAGCGAGTCCCGGCGTCCGGTTCGCAATGCTCGAGGTTGGCTTGTTCCAGAAACTGTTTCGTCGTGTCTCCGCCAACATCGCCGCCCGTGACTTTTCGGGCCCCGATGGCCAGCGCGTCTATGGTGTTGGCGATATCCACGGACGGCTGGATCTGCTCGAGGATCTTCTAGCGCAGATTTCGGACGATATTGCCCGGAATCCGGTCGGAACGATCGGGCTGGTATTCCTCGGCGACCTGATCGACCGCGGCGCGGATTCGGCGGGTGTCATCGAACGGTTGCGCACCCTCCAGAACTTTCCCGCAAAATCCCTGTTCCTGCTCGGCAATCACGAAGAGATCCTGTTACGTGTGCTCGCAGGCGAACCGGGGCTGGCCTATGACTGGCTCGGTTTCGGCGGCGATGCGTGTGCCGAAAGCTATGGCGTCTCGGCCTCGGCGCTGACTGCGATGAGCGAGGCGCGAATCGCAGAGGTGCTGGGCGCCGCGATCCCGCCCGAGCATGTCACGTTTCTGAAGACCTTCGGCGACACATTCCGCTTCGGCGATTACCTGTTCGTCCATGCCGGAATCCGCCCCGGCGTCCCGCTCGAGGCGCAGCAGCCGCAAGACCTGCGCTGGATCCGCGCGCCGTTCCTGACCGATGCGAACGACCACGGATTTGTCGTGGTGCATGGCCATACGATCAGCGACGGGGTCGAACGTCGCGCCAACCGGATCGGGATCGATACCGGTGCGTATCGCACCGGCGTGTTGACCGCGATCGTCGTCGAACAAAGCATGATCCGCTTCCTTCAGACAGGCTTATAGCCTTTTCTTGCGGCAGTCCGGTCTTGTCTGTAGAGCAACGGACTGCATCAGCTGAGATGCGTATTTTTGATGCAGGACAGTGATATGGCGCGGAGCAGATCGGTTTACCGAACGGTGGTGATCGGTCTCGCAATCCTGCTGGCCGGCTGCGCCAGTCGTGGCGGCGATATCCCCTACGACACGGGCACGTTCGCCGCGCCGGATGCCCCGAAGCTGGCGACGGTCGATGACAGCTACAGGCTTGCGCCCCTCGACACGGTTACCGTCTCCGTATTCCAGGTGGCCGACCTGAGCCGCGACTATGCCGTCGACCAGAGCGGGCGTATCACGATGCCGCTGGTCGGCCGCATCGACGCGGTCGGGCTGAGCACGACCGAACTCGGCAAGACGATCGAAAAGCGCCTCGGCGAGAAATACATGCGGGACCCGAATGTCACCGTGTCGTTGAAGGAGACGTCCAGCCACATCACCGTCGACGGATCGGTCCGCCAGCCTGGCGTCTACCCCGCGGTCGGGCCGCTGACGCTGGTCCAGGCAATCGCGCTAGCACGTGGGACCGATGACCTCGCGAACCCGCACCGGGTCGCGATCTTCCGCATTATCGGCGGAAAGCGGATGGCAGCCGCGTTCGACCTGACCAGCATTCGTCGCGGCAAGACGCCCGATCCCGCGATCTATCCGGGGGACACGATCGTCATCGACGGGTCCGGCGTCAAGAAAACCCAGCGCACCCTGCTTCAGGCGCTGCCGGTCGCCTCCATCTTCATGGCGCTCTGACGCTCCGGTCGCTGCACCGACATAAGGTTTTTGTTACATGGCAAGCATCGGGGCTTCGGGTCCTAATCCTCTCGCGGTCAAACCGGATACGGGACGCGAACTGGCACCCGTACCGCTTTCGGGAAGCTACGGCGGCTATGGCAATGCCCGCAGCGGCCCCGAACTCTCACTCGCGCTGCTGTGGCGGATCGCGCTCGAGTGGCGCTGGCTGATTCTCGCTGCGATCGGCACCTGCATCGCGGCGGCCGTCCTCGTTACGCTGCTGACGCCACTGAAATATCAGTCCACCGCAACGATCGAGCTCAACCCGCCCGAAGTCGAGGTGATGACCGACCAGGGCGGCAAGGGCGCGCGCCAGAGCGGGGGCGCGGGCGATGCCAATTTCACCGGCACCCAGCTCGGCCTGCTCAAGAGCCGCGCACTGGCCGAGCGCGTGGCGCAGGATCTCAACCTCGCGGCTGACCCCGCCGTTGTCGGCGACGGCACGGATCGCGCTACGAATACCAAGATCGCGGCAGGCGTGGTGCAGTCGGGCACCAAGGTCCGGCTGTTGCCGCTGAGCGATATCGTAAGCATCTCGTTCGTCGCGCGCAGCCCGCAGCTGGCGGCGAAGATCGTCAACGGGATCACCGACGCCTATATCGCGACCAATCTCGAGCGTCGCTATCAGGCGTCGTCCTATGCCCGGGATTTCCTCCAGCGCCAGATCGCGACCACGCGGCGCGACCTCGAGCGGTCGGAACGCGAGATCGTCGCTTACGCGCAACAGCAGAATCTGATCACCACTGGCGGCGCCGCCGGGGAAACCTCGGGCGATACCAACTCCTTGACAGGCAGCACGCTGGTGTCGCTCAACAACGCGCTGGCGGCGACGCAAGCGCGGCGGATTGCGGCGGAGCAACGCTATCGCGAGGCGGTCACGGGTGGCCCGTCGACCGAGGGCAGCACCAATTCCGCGCCGCTGCGCGCGCAGATCGCGTCGCTCAACGCGCAATATCAGCAGAAATTGCAGACGTTCCGACCCGATTACCCCGACATGGTCGCACTTCGGGCGCAGATCGACGCGCTCAAGGCAGCGGTTGTCTCAGAAACCCGCACCAGCAACGCCGATCGCGCCGGGTCGCTTCGCCAGGACTATCAGGCGGCGCGCGCCGAGGAGGACCGGCTGCGGTCACAGGTCGCCGGACTCAGCCGCTCGGTGCTCGACCAGCGCGGGCGGCGCATCCGCTACACAATCCTGCAGCGCGACGTCGACACCAACCGCACGCTGTATGATGCGCTGCTGCAGCGTTACAAGGAGATCGGCGTTGCCGGCGGGATCGGGACCGCGGTCGCATCGGTGGTGGATCGCGGCGCGATCCCCGGCGGGGCCTATTCGCCCAGCCTCTACCTCAATCTCGCGATCGGTGCTGGCCTCGGCCTGCTGATCGGGATGCTTGCGGCCATCGTGCTCGAGTTCGTCAACGATACGATCAAGGTCCCCGACGACGTCCGCAACAAGCTGCAGCTCGCATTCCTCGGTGGCATTCCCGTCACCAAGGGCGGCAAGCCGGTCGACGAGCTCAAGGACAATCTGTCCCCGCTGACCGAAGCCTATCTGTCGACCGCATCAGCATTGCAGTTCGTCTCCGAAGGCGGCGTTCCCAAGACGCTGCTGGTCAGCAGCACGCGCCCCGCCGAAGGCAAGTCGACCTCAGCCTGGGCGCTGGCGCAGAGCTTCACGCGGCTGGGCAAGCGCGTGCTGATGATCGATGCGGACATGCGCCGTCCCGCCTTCGTCACCGGGCGCGACAAGGTCGGCCTGTCGCACATCCTGACCGACAGCAGCTCGCTCAGCGAGCATGTGCTCCAGTCGGACGTCGAGAATCTGTGGATCATGCCCTCGGGCACGATCCCGCCGAGCCCGCCCGAGCTGATCGCCTCGCCGCGCTTCGCCTCGCTGCTCGCCGACGCCGCCGCGACCTTCGACATCGTCGTGATCGACGGTCCGCCGGTGCTCGGGCTGGCCGACGCGCCGCTGCTGTCGTCGCTGGTCCAGGCGACGCTCATGGTGATCGAGGCCGGCCGCACCCGCACCCGGGCGGCAAGCGAGGCGCAGAACCGCCTGCGCACCGCAGGCGCGCACATGGTCGGCGCGATCCTGACGCGCTACCAGCCGCAGGCGTCGTATGGTTACGGCTATGGCTATGGCTATGGCCATGAGAAGAGCCAGTATCGCTATGTCGCCGATGACAACAACAAGAAGCGCCGGATCCTGTTGAGCGTGCAGAATGAGGACTAAGGCACACTCGCGCACGTGGGGGATCGTCTCCGCAGTTGCGCTTGGGATCGCCGGCGTTTCGATCGCATCGCTCAGCCTGCGCACCGCGGCGGTGCGGCTCCTGCCGGCGGACGCACCCGCGCTTCGCCAGATCGCGCCCGACAACCCAGACATCGCGTTGCAGCGGGCGACCGCGGCACTCGTCAAGCAACGCGGTATCCTCGATCCGAAGATGCTCGCGTCGGTCAAGCGTGCTGCGCTCGCCGCGCCGCTCGACGCGCGACCGTACCTGATCCTCGGCCACCAGCAGTTGCTCGAGGCGCAGCCCCAGCGCGCGGTCGCGACGCTTGAGGCGGGCCAGCGGCTCGATCCCCGCCAGCGGCTGATCCACCTGCTGCTGCTCGACCGGTATCTGCGGACCGGCCATTACGCCGATGCCGCGACGCAATTCTCGGTCTCGGCGCGACTGGTCGGCGCCGCGGGCGAACAGATCGCCGCGGCGATGGCGCAGATGAGCCTCGCCCCGCAGACGCGCGACGCCGTGCGCCAGACGTTGCGTTCGGATCCGCGGCTCGAGCGCACGGTGCTTGTTGCGCTGGCAAAGTCCAGCACCGCGCCCGCGACCATCTTCGGGCTGGCAAGCCCGGTTGCGCTTGCCACCGCTGGTGCCACCGACAGCTGGGGCGCACCGCTGATTGCCCGGCTAGTACAGAAAAACCAGTATGGCGAGGCGCACGCCGTCTGGCAGCAAGTGTACCGCGTTCCGCCCGCGCAGGTCGCTGCACCGATCTATGACGCCGGCTTCCAGAAACTGCCTGGTTCGCCCCCTTTCAACTGGACGCTCGCCGGTGGCACCCTCGGGGCCGCCGACATGCAGAATCGCGGCCTCAATGTCGAATATTACGGTCGCGCGAGCGGTGAACTGGCGGGCCAGCTGCTGGTCCTGCAGCCAGGACGTTACACCTTCTCCGTCACGATCGAAGGCAGCAAAACCGCGGCGGGCGCGGCGCTCTCCTGGTCGCTGCGGTGTGTCTCGGGCAGCAATTCGCCGCTGATGGCGGTCCCGCTTAGCGGGACCGGCGTACGGCACCGGGTCACCGCGACGGCGAACGTGCCGGCAAATTGCCCCGCGCAACGTCTCGTCCTTGCCGGAGAGGCCGGCGAGTTCCCCGCTCCGATGAATTTGACGCTCCGCGATCTCGATTTACACGCGGCGTCGGAAAGCACGTCATGACCCGGCACTCCGTCGTCCCTGCCTATCTGCTGGCATGTCTTCTTCTGGGCGGGGCAAATGCCGCCGGGTTTCTGCCCAACCTCCTCCTTCAACTTGCGGCCTTGCCCCTGATCGGATGGGCGTCGTGGCAGCTCCTTCAGGAACCTCCGACGAAAGCCGCTCGCGGCGCACTGGGGTTGCTGGGGTTGCTGCTCCTTTTGATTCTGCTGCAGCTCGTTCCATTGCCGCCCGCGGTCTGGACGCTGCTGCCGGGACGCGGGCCGGTCGTCGACGGGTATCGCCTGCTCGGGCTACCCCTGCCGTGGTTGCCGGTGACGCTGGCCCCGGCAGGCGCGGTTGCCAATCTGCTGTGGTTGCTGCCGGCCATCGCAACGTTCCTTGCCATGCTCGTGCTGGGTGCATTTCGCGGACGCTGGATCGCGGGCGTCGTCGTCGCGGTGACGCTGGTGTCGGTCGCGGTTGGCGCGCTGCAGGTCATCGGTGGTGCCGATAGCGGACTGTATTTCTATCAAATCACCAATATCGGCCAAGCGGTCGGATTCTTTGCCAACAGCAACCACAATGCGACGTTGCTGCTGGTGAGCATCCCGTTCCTCGCCGCGTTGCAGGCCACCTTGCTGAAACGCAGCAGCGCCCGCAACGCGTCGGCGATCCGGCTCATCGTGATCGGCAGTTTCGCGATCCTGCTGGTCGGGCTGGTGATCAACACCTCGCTGGCGGGGATCGGTCTCGGCATTCCGGTGGCGTTCGCAAGCTGGCTGATCTTCGGGCGGCAGCGTCCGGCGATCCGCAAGCTTCTGTCCGTCGCGACCGCGCTCGCCTCGGTTGCCGCGCTGGTCGTCATTGTGGTCGGTCCGTTCGGAAACAACCTGATCGGCAAGCAGAATGCCAACAACGAACAGTCCCGGCAGACGTCCTTCACGCTGACCTTGCGCGCCGCAACGGACTATCTTCCGCTCGGATCGGGGATCGGGAGCTTCCAGCCGGTCTACCATACGCAGGAGTCGCTGGGGATGGTTTACCCGACCTACATGAACCACGCGCATAGCGACTGGATCGAGATGCTGCTGGAAACCGGGATTCCGGGCGTGCTGGTGGAGCTGATCTTCCTGCTGTGGTGGGGTCGCCGCACGCGCGCGATCTGGCAGGCGGAAGATCGCGACCCCTTCGCCCAGGGGGCGGTGATCGCAAGCGCGGCGATCCTGCTCCACAGCCTGGTCGATTATCCGTTGCGCACTGCAGCCATCTCGGCGGTGTTCGCAGCGTGCATTGCCTTGATGTCCGGCGTGCGGCCGTACGTTCGGCGCAGTCGCACGGTTTCGACCGCGCGACATCTGAGCCTCTGAACGTCGGGGAACGCGTTCAGCGTTGCGCGACCCCGGTCGCGCGGCGGATGGCCTCGATGTAGCGATCTTCGACCAGCGCGACGTCGAAGTCGCGTTCGGCAATTTCACGACTGCGCGCCCCCATTGCGGCAAGCGATGCGGGATCGAGTGCGATCAGCGCCTTCATCGCTTCGGCCAGCGAGGCCGCATCGCGCGGCGCGCATAGGAAGGCGTTTTCCCCGACGCGCGCGATTTCCGTGCAGCCCGGGACGTCGGTGGCAATCAACGGTCTGCCCATCGCCGCCGCCTCGAGCAGCGAACGCGGCATCCCTTCGCGGTAGGAAGGCAGGACAACCGCGGTCGCTCGCTCCAGATATGGCCGCACATCCGCGGCTTCGCCAAGATATTGCAGGATCCCTTCGCGTTCCCAGCCGTCGACCATGCCGCGATCGATCGCGGTCCGGTTCTGTACGTCGAGGAAGCCGAGAAGCTCGAACCGCGCTGCCGGGCACGTGGCGCGAACCATCCGCGCGGCATCCGCAAACTCGACCACGCCTTTGTCGCGCAAGAGACGCGCGACCATGAGGAAGACCGGCGCGCCGGTTGTTGTTCTGCCGGGCACGAACCTGGTGAGGTCGATGCCCGACCCGGGCAGCAAGATCGTCTGGTCAGGCCGGACCATCCGCTGCTCCACGAACAGATCACGATCGTGCGGGTTCTGGAAGAAGACGGTCGCGGACCGCGTCAACGCCGCGCGATACAGCGACCGGACGATCCGGGTCAGCAAGTTCACCTTGATGAACGCGGTCCCCAGGCCGGAAATATTGTTGATGACGGGGATGCCCAGCGCATGTGCCGCGAGCGATCCGTAGACGTTGGGCTTGATCGTCCACCCTAGGAAGGCGGCCGGCCGGAGACGCTTCAGGATTCGCCAATATTGCAGCGCCAGTTTGGCGTCGCGCACCGGGGAAAGACCCTTGCTGTCGACGTCGATAGGGATGTGGCGCACGCCCATCTCGACCAGCGATGCGCTATGCGCATCGCGAGGTGCCACCGCGACCACGTCGAACCCCTCGCGCTGCAGCCGTCCGATCAGGTCGCGGCGAAAATTGACGAGATTCCAGCTCGTGTTGATCGACAGGACAAGAGTTTGCTTCATCGGTGTGCCAGGGCTGGAGACGTTGTCGGCTGTGGCCTTATCGGGTAGGTCCCTGCGATACGAGGACATTCGCGGTAGCCCGCGGGGCCCCCCATTCAATGAACGGCTATCATGGTTCCTTACTGGCTTCTTTTTGGATTGTGGCTGGTCGGAGCCATTCACTTCGGTCGGAGGTCCGAGAAAGCGAACAGCCCGCTACCGTTCGTCGCTGCGTGCATCGTCACCGCACTGATGATCGGGCTGCGCTACCGGGTCGGCGGGGATTGGGAACCCTATCTCAACATCTATGAGATGATTTATTTTCAACCGCTCGGCCCGGCGCTTGCCATTACCGATCCGGCGTATGCCGTACTGAACTGGATGAGCGCGCAGATGGATAGCGGGATCTGGTTCGTGAATCTGGCCTGTGCGATCCTGTTCGTGGCGGGCATCGGACGGCTTGCCTCGCGCCAGCCGCAGCCGTGGCTGGCCATGCTCATCGCGGTTCCCTATTTCATGATCGTCGTCGCGATGGGGTATACGCGGCAGGCGGCAGCGATTGGCATCGTCTGCTTCGCGATTGCGGACGCGACGGATCGCAACATCATGCGAACCGTCATCTACATTGGTATCGCCGCCCTCTTCCACAAGACTGCACTGCTGATGCTCCCGCTGGTCCTCGGTCCAGTCGCGATGCGCCGGGTTTTCACGGCGATTGCGGGTGTCATCGTCTTCGGTGTGCTGTTCGTCTTTCTGCTGAAGGACAATTCGGACCAGATGATCGCAAATTATGCGCAGAGCTCATACGATTCCCAGGGTGCCGGCGTCAGGCTCGCGATGAACGCCGTTGCGGGTGGGGTGCTTCTGGTCTTACGCCAGCGCCTCGGCTTTGAACCGTATCAAAAATCCTTCTGGACGTTCAACGCCAGCCTGTCGTTCGTTGCGGTGCTCGCGCTGTTCCTCCTGTCGGCATCGTCGGGCGTCGACCGGATCTCGCTGTTCCTGATCCCGTTGCAGATGGTGGTATTGTCGCGGTTGCCGCTTGCGCTTTCCGGCTCGCACAAGCCCGTGCTGTCGGTGACCCTGGGGGTTTTCGCCTATTGCTTCGCTATCCAGTTCGTCTGGCTCAATTTCGCAGACAATGCGAATTCATGGCTGCCGTACAGCACGGTCCTTGTGCCGTCGTGACGCGCGGCGTCAGGACGTTTGCCTTGGATATGCCCCACCGCTACCGCCGGTTGACCGGACCCACTTCTTCAAGGGGCGACATCCCTGTCATGACGAGACTTTTGCCGGCCGAGCCGCGTGGCTTCGCGGATCGGTCGCGTTGCCGGACCGAAACGTGAGCGACCGTCGCATGACGCGCGTGCTCGCCTTGACGAAATACGGGCAATTGGCGGCAAGCACGCGCCAGCGTCTCCTGCAATTCGCGCCGACCCTGTCCGCAGCAGGGTTCGAGATTACCGCTTCGCCCTTCTTCGATAACACTCACCTCTCCCGCCTGGCGCAGGGACAGCCGATCCGCCCGATCGACATCCTGCGCGCTTATGGACGCCGGCTTGCGACGCTTGTTCGGACATCGTCGTTCGACCTGATCTGGGTCCAGTATGAGATTTTGCCATATCTCCCGGGCCTGATCGAACTGCTGTGGTCCCGCTCGAACATCCCGATCATCGTCGATCTCGATGACGCGATCTTCCACATGTACGACACCCACGCCAATGCTGCCGTCCGCACCGTGCTGGGGCGCAAGATGCACCCGCTGCTGCGGAACGCCACCGCGATCACCGTCGGCAACGCCTATCTCGCCGCCTATGCCGCCGCGGTGAACCCCGCCGTCACGATCATCCCGACCGTCGTCGACACCGCCCCCTATCGCCCGGCCGATCCACGCCCTGCGGGTCCGCTGACCGTCGGCTGGATCGGCTCCCCATCGACCTGGCGCTATGCCGAGCAGATCCTGCCCGACATCCTCCCGCTTATCGAGGCTCATGGTGCCCGCTTTCTTGCGGTGGGGGCCGGACCGGCGGGTGATCGCTGGCCCGGGATCGAGAACCGCACCTGGACCGAAGCAAGCGAGATCGCGTCGGTGCAGGACATGGATATCGGGATCATGCCGCTACCGGACGAGCGCTGGGCGCGGGGCAAATGCGGTTACAAGCTGATCCAGTACATGGCGTGCGGCCTGCCGACGATCGCCTCCCCCGTCGGCGTCAACGCCGATATCGTGGTTGCCGGCGAAACCGGCTTTCTCGCGCGTGACGCGACCGAGTGGGCGGCGGCGCTGGAACGGCTCATCGCGGATCCGACGCTGCGCACGCGGCTTGGTGCTGCTGGCCGCACCCGTGCAGTCGAGCGATATTCGTTGCAATCGCAAAGCGGTACGGTACTTGCCATATTCCAGGCTGCGGTCAGTCGGCGCAGCTAGCCGCTTTGGCCAAGGTGCATGCGATCCGTGTTGCCGGTCTGCCCCGGAAGGGTTCAGGGGTTCCTGAAGCGTCCTTATTACTTGTGCTTTAGTGCTGAATAATCTTGAGGTTAGCGCCTCGCTTGATGGTATTTTGCGGAGTATTGCGTGTGATTCCCTTGCCGGCGGAATGTGAGTTGGTCGAGTTGCAGATCCGCGGTGATGACAGGGGTAGCCTGATCGCGATCGAAAACGGGTCTCAAATCCCCTTCGACGTGAAGCGCGTCTATTACATTTTCGGAACGACGGCGGGCACGTCGCGCGGCTTCCATGCACACCATGATCTTCGGCAGTTCGCGATATGCGTTGCTGGTTCATGCGTGATGACGCTGGACGACGGTGTTCAGCGCTATCAGGTCAGGCTCGACCGCCCCGATCTCGGTCTCCAGATCGGATCGCCGATCTGGCGGGAGATGAGCGAGTTCAGTCCAGATTGCGTTTTGCTGGTCCTCGCCGACGCACCGTATCAGGACTCCGATTACATTCGCGATTACGCTGATTTTCAGCAAATCGCGCGCAAGAGCGCGGGAGATGAAGCGTGACGGTTCCGTTCCTTGACCTGAGCGCCGCTTACGGTGCGATCCGTCACGATATCGACGCGGCGGTCGCCCGCGTTCTTGAATCGGGCTGGTTCATCGGCGGGCCCGAACTCGACCATTTTGAACAGCAATTCGCGTCCTATTGCGGCGCGGCGCATTGCGTCGGCACCGGCAACGGGCTCGACGCGCTGCATCTCCTGCTCCGCGCCGCCGACATCGGTCGCGGTGACGAGGTCATCGTCGCAAGCAACACCTTCATCGCCACTTGGCTTGCGGTCAGCATGGTCGATGCGACACCCGTCGCCGTCGAGCCGGATCCGGCGACCTACAATCTTGACGTGGCGAAGGTGGAAGCCGCGATTACCGACCGGACGCGCGCGGTCCTCGTAACGCATCTCTACGGCCAGCCAGCAGACCTCGAACCCCTTTCGGCGCTCTGCCGTAAATACGGGCTTCGGCTGTTCGAGGACGCCGCGCAGGCGCATGGTGCCCGGTATAACGGCAACCGACTGGGCGCGCATGGCGACGGCGTTGCATGGAGCTTCTACCCGAGCAAGAATCTGGGCGCGATCGGCGACGGCGGCGCCATCACCTGCAACGATCCGGCGATTGCCGCCAGAGTAAGGACGCTCGGGAACTATGGCTCCGAGCGCCGCTACGTCAACCGCGAGCGAGGCTATAATTCGCGGCTAGACTCGCTGAACGCTGCCGTCCTCGCCGCCAAGCTGCCGTACCTCGATGCCTGGAATGATCACCGCCGGGCGATCGCCGGTCGCTACACCAGCGCCCTGCAAACCGCAGCGATCACGCTTCCGTATGTTCCGGACTGGGCTGATCCGGTGTGGCACCTGTTCGTCGTGCGGACCCCCTCACGCGATGCCTTCCAGGCGCATCTCTCGGCGGCCGGCGTACAGACGCTGATCCATTACCCGATCGCGCCGCACAAACAGGAAGCATATCGGGATCTCTCCCGGGACACCCCGCTGCCCATCGCGGAGCGTGTCGCCGACGAAGTCGTCAGCCTGCCAATGGGACCGCAATTGAGCATGGAGAATGCAGATCGCGTTATCGACGCGGTCGCAAGCTGGCAGGGGTAAGACCGTCCCGACACGCCGCCGGGACAGTCGTCCCGGCAGCGTCAGCCCCGCCGGCGTTTTTTCTGCCGTGCCGTATACAGCGGACCGTCGGCGATCAGCACTTTCGCCGGCACCTTGTAGTTGGTCAGTTCGGCGAGACAGGCGGCGCGGATGCGGCGCTTGAGATCGCCGACGCTTTCGGGCTCCTGCGTCAGGACGTTGGCGACGACGATGTTGCCGAGCAACGGATGCGGCTCGCCATAGACCGCGACGTCAGACACGTTGTCCAGCCGCAGGATCACTTCCTCGATTTCGGCGGGGTACACCTTCTGGCCACCGACGTTGATGAGATCGGTCACGCGCCCGAGGATCCGGAAATAGTCCCCGTCGACTTCGACCCGATCCTGCGTGTTGAACCATCCCTCCGCATCGAATTCGGACGGCGCGTTGAGATAGCCGACCATCGCATAATCGGATTTCACCCACAGGATGTCGTCGACGACCTTGGTCTGGAACCCCTCGCCCCCGATCCGGACCCACAGCGACCCGTCATCGCGCGACTGCGACCGCATCACCCCGACTTCGGAGAGGCCATAGGTCTGTTGCAATTCGGCCCCGGGGAAGATGGCGCGAACGCGGTCCAGCGTCGTCTGCGGCATGACCTCGGTCCCGTAGGTGATCCGCGTCAGCGAGGTGAGGTCGTAGCTGCGGTACAGGTTGGAGGCGACCAGCATCGTCAGGAACGACGGCGTCGTCGGCAACAACTCGACATGGTGATCCTGGATCGCACGGCAGATATTGTCGATCGCACGATTGGCGACGGTCACCACCGTCCCGAGGCTCGCCACGATCGCGAGGATCGTGTTGATTCCCCCAAAATGGTCGATCATCAGAAAGGGAATGGCGACGATCGGCTTGCGCTGCTTGCGGAACTTGTCGGCGACGCGGTCGAAATCATGCAGGATCGCCTTGGGCTTCCCGGTCGAGCCCGATGAAAACAGGATCAGCCCGGGATGCCCCGTCTCGCGAAACGCGGTGAGTATCGCGTTCTCGACGACCACCGGATGCCGCACGACCGATGGCCGCGCATCCCCGTCGTCGACCGTCACCAGCCAGTCGCACCCCGAGATCGCGAAGGCGGACGCAAGCTCCACCACCGCCTCGCGGCTCAGCGGGATGACGATGTTGCCGTTCTGCGCCAGCGCAAGCAGGAGACAGAAGAACTCGGGCGAATAATCGCCCAGTACGGCGACCGTCTCGCCCGTCCTGACGCCCTGTTGCACCAGCATCTCCGAAAAGCCGCCGACCTTGTCGATCACGTCGCCATATGTGACACGCCGGTCGCGGTGAACGAACGCCGGCTGTTCCGGCGCGGTGGCGAACCGCTGCAGTAACCATTGCATAGACGTTTCCTCAAAAATACGCGGAGGCCGCGGAACCGCAAATCAGCACTGCACCAGGGTCGCCGACCAGGAGAGACCGACACCGAAACCGACCAGCACCAGACGCATGCCGGGCCGGATCCTCCCAGTGGCCAGCATGTCTTCCAGCAGGAACGGGATCGACGAGGAAACCGTGTTCCCGACGGCCTCGTAGAAGCGTGGCACCTTCTCGGCCGGTACCCGCAGCGCCTTGGCCAGCGCGTCGAGCATGAACTTATTCGCCTGGTGCAGAACGAAAAAGTCGATGTCGTCCCTGGTCAGGCCGGTCTTGTCGAGCAATTCGGTGATGGCAGCGGGCACGACCTTCAGACTGAAGCTCATTACACCCGCGCCGTTCATGTACAGATCGTCCGCAGCGCGCGTGTTGCCCGCGGCATCCTGCGCGGCGAGCGCGGTTTCGGGCGAGCGCGCGCGACGGGCGCCGCCGGTCGGGACGATCAGGCTGTTTGCCCCGCGTCCGTCGGTGCCGAATACGAATGGCCCGATCGCCGCACCGCGCGGAGCTGCGGGACCGACGAGTGTCGCCGCGGCGCCATCCCCGAACAGCGTCCGCACGCTGCGGTCCCCATCGTTGATGAACTTGGAATACGTGTCCGCGGTCAGCAACAGGACGTTGCGGGCGGCGCCCGAAGCGATCAGTCCGGTCGCGATCGACAGGCCATAGACAAAGCCGGAGCAGCCCAGATTGATGTCGAACGCACCGGTCGCCGTCGACAGGCCGAGCCGCGACTGCAGCAGGCACGCGGACGTCGGCAGGATATAGTCGGGCGCCTGTGTGCACAGGATCAGGAAATCGATCTCGTCGCGTGCGACAACGCCGCTGTCGAACAACCGGCATGCCGCCCCATAAGCCAGATCGGCCGCGGTCTCCCCGGGGGCGGCGATGCGCCGCTCGCGGATTCCAAGCTTGTCGAAGATCTTTTCTGCCGGACGATCCGGAAACGCCGCCGCCAGGGCGTCGTTGTCGAGAATCCTTGCAGGCAGGTACGTCGCAATCGCGCGGATCTCGGCCGCTACGGAATGGCGACGCGGCATCTCCGGCGCGCCGATCGGGTCCGGGATCATCGGACGTCACCGTAAGCCGGTGACGACCGGTCGCCCGGCTGGTCCAGACCGAGATACATCCGCACGGCGAGATTGTCGGAGCGGACGGTCGCGCCGGGCGCGCTTGGGCCGTGGCCGGGATGAATCGTCACTTGGTCCAGACCTTCCCACATCGCCCTGATGCTGGCGCGGAGTTGCTCGGGTTTCTCGCCCGGAGTCGGCGCCGGCCCCATGTTCCGGGCGTACAATGTATCGCCAGTAAACAGCGCGTCCGCGATGCTGATCGTACAACTTCCGGGGGTATGACCGGGGGCATGACGATACGCCAGCGTACGGGTTCCCGGCGCTGCCGTGAACCCGTCCTCGATCAGATCGAAGCGCGGCAGGGTAATGCGCTGGGGCATGCCCAGCATCAGCAGCAGCATGTTGCTCGACCGCGCGACCTTGTGGTCCGCGGCGTGCAGATAGACCGGGACGTCGAACCTGCGCTGGAGCTCGTCCGCACCGCCGATATGATCGAAATGCCCGTGCGTACAGAAGATTGCCGTGGGCCGCAGCCCGAGTCCGTCGAGCGCGGCGGCGACCGGCGGTGCTTCCATTCCCGCATCGACGAGCACCGCCATATCCGACGAACCCGTTGCGACGATGTAGCAGTTCGACGGATACGCCCCCGCCGTAACGCACCAGATTCCCTCGCCGACCTGTCGCGGGGCGGCGCTCATTGGTGGATCCCGCCAAGCCACAGGGTCTGCGCCGTGATATAACCGCTGTGCGGCGATAGAAAGAAATCGAGCGCGTGCGTCACATCGTCACGCGTGGCGAGGCGCGGGATCGGCAGGGCGGCGACGATCGCGTCGATCTTGTCGCGCGGCAACTGGTCGAGCATGTCGCTTTCGATCGCGGTGACCGCCAGAGTGTTGCACGTGATCCCCATCGGCCCGAGTTCCTTGGCGAGGACGTTCGCCATCACCGTAACCGCCGCCTTGGTGGCCGCATAAACCGAGTCGCCGGCGGGCTGCAGACTTGCCGCCATCGACCCGATCATCACGATCCGTCCGCCGGGACGGCGACGCATCAATCGCGCCGCCTCCCGCGAGACCATGAACGTCCCGAAGATGTTGGTATCGATCATCGCCTTGGCGGCGCCGGGCGCGAGGATCATCGCATGCTGCGCGGTCAGGACCCCGGCATTGTTGACCAGCACGTCGACGCCGCCAAAGTCCCTCCCTATCACCCGAAACGCTGCCTGGACGGCAGCGGCATCGGCAATGTCGACGCTGCGATGATGATAGTCGGGGGAATCGATCGTCGCTGCGCCGCGCGCAAGACCGATCACCGTCGCGCCACGTCCGAGCAGATGCTCGGCGATCGACCGGCCAAGGCCGCGTCGAGCGCCCGTCACCAGCGCAACTTTACCCGCGAGGCTCGTCACGAGCGGTCAGCGGGGCTCGTTGGCAAGGTCGACGACATAAGCGGCCAGCGTCGTGGGTGTCGAAAAAGGCGAATCCTCGAGCGCCATCGCGCGCTCATCCGACAGGCTGATCGGGAAGCCGAGCGCGTCCGACGCATCGCCCTCGACATCGACGATGACCGAGACGAGCGACAGCGAGTCGATCACCGAATCCGCCCCGAACAATTTGGTGTCGGGAGCGATATCGATCTGCTCGGAGGCATCAAGCTCGCTGTTGAGCGTCTCGAGGGCGCGCATTACGATCGCGAGCGCTTCTTCCTGTGTCATTCTTTAATCTCCGTACCGGCGACGCCCGCGCCTTGGGCGGCCATCGCAATTAAGGCATTCATCCTGGGCCGGGATATCGTGAGATATTCCTCTTTGAGAAGGCCTACGATGATGGCGTCGCGGAAAACGCCGTCGATGAAATAGTGGCTGCGCATACAGCCTTCCTCACGCATGCCAAGATACTTTTGCCATTTAAGCATGCGCGCGTTGCCGCCTGCGATCATGCCATGCAGGCGGATCAGGTCGAGCGTGCCAAATGCATGTTCGTACAGCAACTTCATCGCTTCGACCGCAGCCGGTATGCCCCGCACAGCGACTTCCTCGCCAAGCAGGAAACGCGCCGGTTCGGCATGCTTGTTTACCGTGTCGATCCCGACCAGCGACAGCATGCCGACGTCGCGACCGTCCTTCAGCTGGATGACGTAATTGTCCTCGTTTGCGGGGCGTGTCGCGATCCAGCGCGCCTGCTGCTCGACATCGACCGCACCTGAATTGAGCAGCCGTGCGCGGGCACCCAGCCGCCACCCGAGCGTCATCGCGGCATCCGCCGGCACGAGCGGTCGCAGGTCGACGAACGTGCCCCTCAGGATTTCATCATCGTTCATCGCAATACTGCCCGTTTTCCAACATCGTACAAACCCCTAGCACCAGCCATGTGCCCCCTAGATAAGCCGGGCCTCCGCGCAAGGTCTTTCACGCACCGGTATGGTCGGCGGGTTCCATCCGGGCCAACCCGAACCTGCGCATCGGCTCCAGCGCGACAAGATAATCCCGAATGCTTTGCTCCAGCGAAAAACTGTGGACGCCGACATCCCGCGCCCGGTCGCGAAATTCGGCCCGATCCGGCATGACCGTGTCGGAAAACCACCGGGCGGCGATGGCCACTCCCTGATCGTCGTGGAAGACCCCCGCCGCGACCGCCGCCGCCGTGTCGCCGACCCCCGCGGTCCCGACGATCGGCAATCCGCACAACAGATATTCGGACAGCTTGATGGGCGCGACGCCACGGTTCGCAAACGACGGCTGGCGATAGGCAATGCCGACATCGCCCGCCGCAAGGTACCGTGAAACCCGGTCGGGCGCGACGGAGCGGATGATCGCGGTGGCCGCCGTTTCGGGATCCTGCTCGGCGAGCGCCGCGCGCGCCTGCTCCCCCGCCCCGGTCAGGACAAGCAGGCGAACCCGGGGATCGATGGACCGGACCGCCGTCACGAAGTCAGCGAGGGTGTCGAAGCAATATTGCGGTCCGACCGATCCGGCATACACGATCACGGGCGCAGCCGCATCAATGCCGAGCTCGCGTCTGATGGCGACACGATCGGCTTCGCTCCCGGGTATGAAATGGCGTTCGTCCCGCCCGTTGGTGACGACATGGAACATCGTTTCCGCGCAGGGCGGCCCGGCCCGCGCGTGCAAGATCGTCGCGGCGGCCGGGGACCGGACGATGACCGAATCCGCCTGCCGCACCGCCTGCGCCTCGACATCGCGCAACAGGCGATAGGTCACGCCCTGCGGATCGAGCCCGGCAAACTCGACTCGTTCATCGGCGGCCAATCCGTCGGCGTCGAACACGATCGGCCGGAAGCGCGCGCCCCCCGCCGCGAGCGTCGCCATCGCGGGCATGAGGCTGCGGGGCATGATGACCTGCGATCCGAAATGACGCGCCGCCGCGCGGATCGACAGGGCACCGACCAGTGCCGAGGCGATCGGCCCGATGCCGCCCGGCCACCGGCGGATCGTGACCGAACGATACTCGCAGCCGACCGCCGCGCAATCCCGCGCGATCTCCTCGGTCTGCTCGCGGGGGCCCCAGCGGAACTGGAGGACGTCGACGGCGATCCCGTACGGGCGCAACCCGGCGAAGATCGGGAGGAACAGGCTCTGCAGATACGCAAGCCCGGGACCGTCCCACGTGACGAACAGCAACCGCAGCGACCCCGGCCCGGCACCGCCCTCGATCCTGTCGGGAAACGTATCCATGTCCATTCGGTCATCCGTACCCTGCTTGAGCCGCGCAAGCACTTGCAAAAGCGAGCCGAGTCCTGCCTGTCACCGTCCGCCCCCGGGATGCTGGTGCACCGAAAGATAAGCGATTACGAGGGCACCATGCAGGAATTCCCATCCGTCAGCTTCATCATCTTCGGCTATAATCAGGAAAGATTCATCGATGCCGCGATCGAGGGCGCGCTTGCGCAGGATTATCCGCACCTCGAGATCATCCTGAGCGACGACTGTTCGAGTGACGACACTTTTGCCCGGATGGAGGCAGCGGCTCGACAGTACGAAGGCCCGCATCGCGTCAAGGCGATGCGCAGTCCGGCGAACGCGGGGACGCTGGCGCACGTGTACCGGGCGGCGGGAATCGCGACGGGCGACCTGCTCGTTCTCGCGGCGGGCGACGATGTCTCGCGGCCCGACCGCGTCGCCGTCACGGCACGGCGCTGGCTGGAAACGAACGCCGCCGCGCTGTTCTCGACCTATGACATCATCGACGACGACGGCGCGCTGCTCGTCCGCGGTTATCGTTTCGACCATTCTTGGCTGCCCTATCAGGCCTATTTCCCCGACCAGCCCGTCACACCGATCCACGGGGCATCCTCGGCCTACGATCGCCGAACCTTGCTGGCCATTCCCCGCCCCGATGTTCCGATCGTGTTTGAGGACGCCTTCTTCACGCTGATGCTGCTTTCCGCCGGAAAGCGGATCGCGTTTATCGATCAGCCACTGGTCAACTATCGGCGGCACGACGATTCGACGACCAACGCCCGCGCCCCCTCGGGCGATCTGGCGACGATCACGCGGCTCGAGCAGGTCGCGCAGCGCCGCGCCGCGCAGTTCGGGGCCGTGCTGGAGCATTTCCGGGAAGCGATCCGGCGGTATCCACCGGCCACGCGCATCGATACCGCGCCGCTCGATCGCGACATCGCCTTCTATCGCTATCGCACCCGCTGGCTGGACGCATCGCTCGTGACCAGGCTGCAGGCACTTTCCCGGATACGACGCCGGGCGGATCGCCGCTGGGCCGTGGCGCGCGTCCTCGGCCTGAAACCCTATTTCTGGCTACGGTCGCTGCAACAGGCGGTGCGACACCGCCGCTAGCGTCATGACCATGCAGCAAGCCGCCTTTTGACGAACAGGTTGACTTCCCTGACCGCGCACAGCGCGGCGGCGTTTACCACCATCAGCAGGCTGCCGACGTCAAACCGTGCGACCCACGGGCGTGCGGTGATGATCGCATCTTCAAAGGCCTTGATCGTCTCGCTCCGTAATGCCGCCGCCTCGACGCAACGACCCGAGAGACGCCGACGATCGTCGTCGGCCATGTCGACAAAACGCTGGAGCGTTACCGCCAGGGGCTCGGTGGGGGCACCGGCAACCACGTCGCCGATACTGTCGCCCGGCGCTTCGTCGAGAAATCCATACCCCTGCTCTGCCAGTTCCTCCAACGCGCAGATCGACGGAACCCCGGCTTGCGCCGCTTCGAGCAGCGCGGTTCCCATGCCGACGAACACGTCGTGCGCGCAAACCTCCCCGTTGAACTGTTCATACGGCAACAGGCCCTTCAACGTCACGAAGGCGCGACAGTCATGCGCCTCGATTGCCTGCTCGATGATCGCGCGATCCTCGCCGTCGCCCCAGATCGTCCAGTGCGCATCGATTCCCTGCGCGCGCAGCGCGGCCACGATCCTGGGCGCGGCACGATTATAGGCCTTGAAGGCAACGAGACGCCCCACCGAGACAATCCGCAGTCGCGATCCGGGTGTTGCCTTCCAGGCCACGTCCGACGCGTTGAGCGGTAGACGCAGGATCGGCTGGAGCGACAGATCCTTGCCCCAATAGGCCGCGTGCGCGTCCCGCGCGGCGTCGTTCATGAAGTAGGTCGAGGCTTTCGGCGCTGTGGCGAAGACCCGTTCGAGCAGCCGGTTTGAGGTGCGCGTGCCGCTGAAGAACAGCGCCCGGGAATGCGGCACCAGATAGAAGGACCTCGCGCGTTTTACCCCAAACGCCTTCAGCACATATTGAATCACGGCGACGTTCACCAGCGACCAGGGATTGCAGGAAACGAAAACGATGTCGCGTCCGGGAAAGGTCTTCTGAATGTACCGGGGCAGCCGAAGCATGATCGTCGCCTCGTCATGCGTCTGGAAAAAATGGGTCCCCGCCGGAAGATGCTCGGTCATGCCGCCGGGGGAGCCGCAGACGACGACGTCGCCGTCCGCCATCAGTCCCGGCAGCACGCGAAGGATCAGCGTTTCGATGCCCCCCATCGGAAACACGCGCTGGACGATGACATACACCCGCGGGCGCGGCCCGACGTCAGCGGCTAATTTGATATCTGTCATCGTGTACGCCTGAATACTGGCTACTGAAAAAGAAGGCGTAAGAGTTCTACTGCCATAGCGTCAAATGAACCGCATGTTTCGGGCGGATCAGGCGCGCGCTACCGTCGCGACGGAAACCCCCGCAAGCGTGCCGCGACATTGCGGGCAAGCCGTTGTGCCGGGGATATTGCGCCGCTCTCGTTGGAAAGGGCCGCGAGCCGGTACACCGACACAAGCGCTATCCCGGCTGCAGCCATGACACCTGGCACCGCCACCAGAACCCAGGATAGATGACCGAGCACGATCAACGTCGCGCATGTCGTCGCCAATGCTGCCATCCAGACAATATTGCCGCGATCGAGCACGATGCGGTACCGCTTTATGCAGACCATCGCGCTGATCGAGAAATAGACCGCATAGGCCAGCGCATAGGCCACGCCCACGACTTCCAGGCCAGCGGCGGCGGTACAGATCATCGTCACGGCGAGATAGACGACGGCGAAACTCGCCTCCACCAGCATGAACACGATCTTGTCGTTGCGCGCGACCATGACGAAACCGAGCGCCCACCCGCCCATCTTGAAGATATCGCCCAGCAATTGCCAGCGCAGGAAATCGGCTGCCGCTTCAAACCTGGAACTGTACAGGACATGCAGCGCCAGCGGTGCCAGCGCCGTCATGCCGACGATCAGCGGGGCACAGATCAACAGCCCGACATGCAGTTGCTGGTTGACCATGTCTCCCTCGCGCAGCGGGTCGCGGGCCACCGCGCTCAACCTGGGGAAATAATCCGCCGACATCGCGGTCAGCACCAGCCCGATGTTGGTGACCGATATGGTCCATCCCGCCTGGTACAATCCGGCTGCGTCAAGCCCGAGATCCCGGACCACCAACGCCCGGACCGCGATCTGTACCGCCATGCCGATCAGGTTCGATACCATCATGGCTACCCCGAGCGACAGGAGAAGCCGCCAGCCCGACTGCAGCGAGGACGGCACACGCCGCAACAGCCGTATTCCCGGAACGCCTCTGCCAAACGCCATCGCCACGACGACCGTTCCCAGCGGCACCATGATCAGCGCGGGAACGATGCCTGCCGAACCGGCGGCCATGACGACCACGATCCCGCCGACCGCGCCCAGCAAGGCACCGCCGATCTGCACGCGCGCGATATCCGCGATCTGGCGATGCGCTTGCAGGACCGAAAGATGCGCGCCTGCGATGACGCTCAGGGCGACGGACACGGACAGCCAGCCGATCGCCCCCGCATCGTCGATCCGCCCGGACGCGAGTTGCGCGATTGGTAGGCGGAACAGCCATACCCCGACCATTCCGAGCGCGGCGAGAAGCAAGGTAAGAGCCCAGAAGGTCCAGCGCGCGTCCTGTTCGCGCTCCGGATCTGTCGTATCGACCGTCAGATACCGGACGCCGCTCGATGCGGTTCCCATTCCCGCCACCGCGGTTGCCGTCGTCTGGATCGCCGCCAGCAAGCCAAGCAATCCGATCCCGGCTGGACCGATCATCATCGCGAAAACCTTCATCCGGACCAACCCGATCAGGATGGAACCGGCGGTGGCACCGCCGATCACGGACGTGGCGCGCAGGATCTGACGATAGGAAGACCGGTCCGAACTCACCGCAACGCGATCCGCCGGATGGCGTCCTGTCCTGCCTGTCCGGGCGGTGGTGCCACGGGCGTCGTAGATCGGGCGAGCGTGATTTCGGTGTTCAAAGCGACACGTCCTATATGACGCCCCCTGCGACAACGGTGCGCAATCCCGCGCGCTTACCCACGCGGCCCTCCCCTGACAAGCAGCACGCGTTCTAAGGATCGACATCGGCTGGACATTTGCCGGCGAACCCGCTCTTGGACCCGGTAACTGCGCGTCTCGTCGCTGCCAGTAAAGAGGAACGCCCTGATGTGTGGACTGGCTGGATACTGGTCTCCCGCGCGACGCGTGCTCGCTGACCCGATCGTGATGGCGTCCGCCATTTCGCATCGCGGGCCTGATGACGTCGGGAGCTGGAGCGACGGCGACGCCGGCCTCGTGCTGGCACATCGCCGGCTTGCAATCGTCGACCTGTCGGCCGCGGGACACCAGCCGATGGTGTCCGCGACAGGGCGCTACGTCATCGTTTTCAATGGCGAGATCTACAATCATCGCGCGATCCGTTCCGAGCTTGACGCCGAACAGCCGACCCGGTGGCGCGGCCATTCGGATACCGAAACGCTGATCCACGGCATCGAACGATGGGGCCTGCGCAAGACGCTCGAGCGGACCGTCGGGATGTTCGCGATCGCGCTATGGGACCGGCACGATCGCGTGCTGACACTGACGCGGGACCGGCTTGGCGAAAAGCCGTTATATTACGGGTGGAGCAGTGGCGGCGGCTTTGTCTTCGGGTCCGAACTCAAGGCGCTGCGCAAGGCCCCCGGCTTTGCGAACGCGGTCGATCCGGATGCCCTGTCGCTGTACCTGACGTACAATTACGTGCCCGCACCCTTTTCGATCTTGCAGGACATCTACAAGGTCGAGCCCGGGACGATCCTCACCGTCCGGGCGGAGGCGGTCGAATCCGCACCGGCCGCCGCACCCGTGGCCACTTCGGCTGCCTCCGGACCGTTGCACTGCGAACGCTACTGGTCGCTGGCGGACGTCGTTCAGCGCGGCCCGGAAGTCACGATGACCGAAGCGGAAGCCGTGAACGGACTCGAACAGACGTTGCGCGACGCGATCCGCCTGCAGGTCGTAGCGGACGTCCCGGTTGGTGCCTTCCTCTCCGGGGGAGTCGATTCCACCACCATCGTGGCCTTGATGCGGGAGGCCGGGACGGTCGCCCGAACCTTCACGATCGGTTTTGAGGAAAGCGGGTTCGACGAAGCCCCTTATGCAAGCGCGATCGCCCGGCATCTCGGCACCGAGCATTGCGAGATGTACGTATCGCCCGAGGACGTCCGCGCGGTCATCCCGGAACTGCCCCGCATCTATGACGAGCCTTTCGCCGATTCCTCGCAACTTCCCACGGTGTTGCTAAGCCGGTTGACCAGGCAATCCGTGACCGTGGCCCTGTCCGGCGATGCCGGTGACGAACTGTTCGGCGGCTATAATCGCTACCGTGCCGCCGACCGCTATCATCGCCTCGCAAAACGCCTGCCTGCAGCAATGCGGAAAATGGCCGGCCATGCGCTGACATCGGTTCCGCCCCGGCGCTGGGATCGCCTTGCCGGACTGCCGTTCGTCCCCGCCATTCCGATGCTGGGCAACAAGGTCCACAAGGTCGGCGAGATGCTCGCGCACGGTGTCGATGCGATCGATCTCTATCGCGGCGCGACACAGGCGTGGAACGGCGCCCCGCCAATCGCGCTCCAGTCGGCAATCGTCCCTCCCGTGGAACTGTTGCCCGCGCTGCGCACGACCGCGGCGGAACAGATGATGGTCTGGGATGCCATGTCCTACCTGCCAGACGACATCCTTGCCAAGGTGGACCGGGCGTCGATGGCCGCCAGTCTCGAGACGCGGGTACCGTTCCTCGACCACCGCGTCGTCGAATATGCCTGGCGCATGCCGCTGGAGTTCAAGATTCGCGGCGGCGATGGCAAATGGGCGTTGCGCGAGATCCTCTACCGCCATGTCCCGCGCGAGATGATCGAGCGCCCGAAGGCCGGCTTTGCGATCCCGATCGGTGCCTGGTTGCGCGGACCGCTCCGGGACTGGGCCGAATCGCTTCTGTCGGAGCGCGCGCTTGCCGGGCAACCGTTGCTCGATGCCACCCGGATCCGCGCGCGCTGGAGCGAGCACCTTGCCGGCACGCACGACCGGACTGCGGCGCTATGGGGTGTGTTGATGTTTCAGGCGTGGGCACAGGCGTGGAACGCGCCCTGATCAGCGTTTCGTGAGCCGATACAGGAACGGACGACGGAACAACCCGGCGAAATGGTGCGGGTTGAAGCCGCCGATCGTGATGCGGTGGTGTCCCGGCGTCACCAGCCCCGACAGGTCGACGTTCCAGTCCAGCCGGTAATCGCCCGTCCACCATTGCACCCCGTACGATCGGTGCGCGACCATTCGACCGTCGACGTACAGCCATGCCTCGTTGAACAGCCCCGGCAGCATCAGGTGAAGACTGCCCGCGGCGTCTCCGGGCGCAAGGTCGATCGCTGTCTCCTCGCAATAAGAGCCCAGGTCGTTGGCGCGTCCGGGCCGAAGCACGCCTTGCCCCTGCAAATAGAGATCGGTGCGAACCATCCGCGTTTCGATAGCCGAGCCGCCGCCGCCGCCGCCGCCGTCGCCGTCGCCGCCGCACGGCCCGGTCCCGCCGATTTCGCCGGTGTACCGCCACCCCGTCGGCACCGGATCGCGCAAGGCCAGCGTCCAGTTCAACGGCAGTTTCGCGATCAGCGTTCCCTTCGAGCCATCGGTCAGCGCGGCCAGCTCCTTGAGCTGCGCGACTTCGCCCGGGAACCAGGCGGGGCCGCCTTCGGGTTTTTCGGCGAGCGGCCCGACGACATGCGTCGTGAAGATCGGGCTCAGCGCGGCGATCTGCTGCCGTGCCGCCAGCGCCCGCTCGCCCGCCCGGACCGCAGCCGCATAGTCGGCGTTGGTCGCGCTGGCCTCGATCATCGCGACATAGCCGCGGATGATCTCGAAGCTCAGCCGCGTGAACCGCAACCGTTCGGCATACAGCGCTTCGTCCCGCCCGGCCGAACCCTTGGCGCGGGCAAACGCCGCCTCGGCCGCATCGAGCTCGGGCGCGAGCCGTGCGACCAGTTCGGGCGTATAGATCGCGGGCGCGGCCATCGCCTCATGCTCGGTGACGCCGGTCTCGCGCCACGCCGCGAAGATCGCCCCCCAATAGCGCGCCATCGCAGGTGCCGCCGGCCCGTAGAAACCGGGATAGAAGTCCGCGAGCATGGCAGCCACGTCCGCATCCGGGTTCCACATCAACTGGCCGCGGAAATACAGGTTCAGGAACGTCGTCGCATAGGCGCCGCGGCTCTCGGTCCCGATCCCGAGGATCCCCAGCTTCGCGTAGATCTTGACGTCGCGCGCGAACACCGCGTGCGACGGGTCGGGCAGGTCGCGCCAGACGAGCATTCCCTGGTCGTAATCGTAGATCGCCAGTCGGCGGTCCATCACCTTGGACCAGCGTTCCACCATCTGCCGATACGCCAACCGGGGCGGCGACCGGGGATCGTCCATCGCGTGATTGGGATCGATGTCGATCGGGGCGATCCACATGACGAGATGCGGCTCGATCTTGCTGACCAGCCGCGGCGGCAGCGTCACGTTGACATAGGCCAGGCCGCCGATCAGCGCCTTGCTGTCGGGATATTCCTGCCGGAGCGTACCCGCGACGTGGTTGTACAGCGTCATCATCGCATCGGTCAGCGACGGTCGCAGCATGTACGGGTCATATTCGGTAATCAGCGCACGGTCGCCGGCATCGCTGTTCTCGTAAAGCCCGTCGGCGATCGCGAGCGAGATCGGCTTGCCGTCGCGGTAGCGCGGCGCGATCTGCGCGGCGATATGGCGCGCGGTCGCGGGGGACGAGAACGGCACGGTGAACCCGGTGCCCCCGGGCGGCGCGATATCGCGGGTATAGGCATCGAGTTCCTGCCCGTTCCCCGGCAATCGCGCGAGCGACATGAAATTGCGGTGCCGGAATTCCTCCGCGCCATCCTCGCTGCCGTTCCACGCGGTCCAGTAATGCCGGATCTCAAACGGCGGCGCATAGGCGAAGGCCAGCGTTCCGACCGACAGGTCGGATCGCGCGGGGATGACCTCGCCGAAAGCGGTCGGCATGTACCAGCGACACCCCCATTGCTGGAGCAGCCAGGTCACCGCGAAATAGTCGGACTCGTCGTTGCTGCCCGCAAGAAACAAGCGGTTGCCGTCGCGCAACGCCACGATCGCATCGCCCTGGACGAGCGGTCGTTTCTTCGCGGTCGCCGCCAGCGTGGCAGAGAGGCGCGGGTTGGCGGCGCGCGCGGCGGTGCCGATGACGATCGCCGTCTCGCTCGGCGCGGGCAGCGCCTCGACGATCTTCGGCGTGGCCCCGGTCATCCTCCCGATATATTTCTGCAGGTCGCTCCCAGCGCGCTTTTCCCAGGCCCCCGCCGCGGGCGACACGACGATCACCGCGACACCCTGGCCGGCGCGCACGATCGCCAGGTCCTGCGCGCCATGCTGGCCGACCAGTTGCGCGCACGCGGCGTGCGGCGCTGCGGCCAGACAGAACAACAGGATCACGAGGTGCCGGATCCAGCCCGTTCCGGATGCCCGGACCACCGCGTCGCCAGCTTTCATGCTTGTTACCTTGCCGCCCGTGGATCGACGGCGGTGATATCCACGGAACGCCAGGTCCGATAGCCCCGCCTCACCCACCCACCATCACGCTTGCCGATCCACCCCCTCCTTCTCTACGAGGCGCGGCATCAACAGGAGTGATCGCATGCGCATTCTCGTCACCGGTGTCGCCGGGTTCATCGGCTTCAACGTCGCGCGCCTCCTGCTTGCGCGTGGCGACAGCGTCATCGGGATCGACAGTCTCAACGCCTATTACGACGTCACGCTCAAACGCGCGCGCCTCGCGCTGCTCGCCGAGGCGGGGGGTGCGTTCAGCTTCGCGCAGGTCGATTTCTCCGACCACGAGGCGCTCGACGCCGCGCTCGACGGTCAGGCGTTCGACCGGATCGTCCACCTCGGCGCGCAGGCGGGCGTCCGCTACTCGATCGAGAACCCGCGCGCCTATCTCCAGTCGAACCTCGCCGGGCATCTCAACATGCTCGAGATCGCGCGGCACCGGAAGGTCGGGCAGATGGTCTACGCCTCGTCCTCCTCGGTCTATGGCGGCAACGACACGCTGCCGTTCCGCGTCGAGGACCGGGTGGACCAGCCGCTGTCGCTCTATGCCGCGACCAAGAAGGCGGACGAGCTGATGAGCGAGACCTACGCGCATCTGTATCGCCTGCCGCAGACGGGGTTGCGCTTCTTCACCGTCTACGGGCCGTGGGGCCGCCCGGACATGGCGATGTGGCTGTTTACCAAGGCGATCTACGAAGGCCGCCCGATCGACGTGTTCGGCGAGGGGCGGATGCGCCGCGACTTCACCTATATCGACGACATCGTCGCCGGGATCGTCGCCTGCCTCGATACGCCCCCGCTCGACGACGGGACGGTCAAGGCCGGCGGCAGCATCAGCCCGCACCGGATCTACAATATCGGCAACAGTCGCTCCGAAGATCTCGGCGAGATGATCGCGCTGATCGAGCAGGCGTGCGGCAAGAAGGCGGAGCGCAACCTCCTGCCGATGCAGCCGGGCGACGTCCGCGACACCTTCGCCGATATCAGCGCGATCCAGCGCGACCTTGGCTACGAGCCCCGCACCACCATCGCCGAAGGCGTCCCCCGCTTTGTCGCCTGGTATCGCGACTATCACGGGCTGTGACCGGCCAGAAAACTGTGGCCGCCATGCAACGCCTCCCCGCAAAAGGCGCGGGTCGCGACGGGAAGCCCTGCCGGATCGGCCTTAACGGGAAATAAAGGTGGAACTCTGTAACCTCAAATCGGTTAGCGGAGATTGCACATGCGCCGAATCAAGCGGATGTGGCCCGTCGCAATTTGGACTGGACAAATTTTGTCGAGTTCTTATAGCGGCATACAAGTTCGGAACTGCATGGTTTCGGTGGGAGATGTACAGTGAAGTTTAAGGGTCTCTATACGGCATTCGCGGCAGCATCGCTGATCGTGGCGCCGACGTTGGTGGCAGCAGCCCCGATTGCCACGCCGCTCACGCAGCCGGCTGGTGAAACCGTTGATGGCGACAACGCCGTCGTCGGTTCGGGCATCTTCATCGCAGTTCTCGCCGTTGGCGCGATTGCAGCCGGCGCCGTTGCTGCTGCAAGCAACAACGACAGCCCCACCAGCCCGTAAGCGCTGGAATCATTCTGAAAAGGGGTCGTCCGGCAGTGCCGGGCGGCCCCTTTTTCATTGCGCCTCCTTTTTCTTTACGCCCCCCCCTTATCATTACGAGCGGCTTTTATATTGAGGTCGTGGGGTTTGTGCCCAATAGATGCCTATGCCGTCCTTGCCCCCCGCCCTGCTGCTCGCGCTGACCCTGAGCTCGGGGATCGGCAGCCGATCCGCGATCGAGCCGGTCGCGGCGTCTTCCATACGTCCGGCATCGTCCGCGCTTCCCGGCCGCGAAGCCGATGGCCGCGTGGCGCGAATCGCCTTTCGCCTCGCCCTAGGCGGTCGCGCGCGGTGCCCGGCGCCCGCACCGGCCAGCGGCCTCGTCCTGCAACATCTCACGCAATTTGCGCTTGCCGATCGGGCCGGGGTGCTCGCAGTACTTCCCCTCGATCGGGGACCAGCCACAATCGCGGTCGTGCCCGAGAGCCCCGCGGCAGTTGCGGGCATCCTGCCGGGGGACGTCGTGCTGGCCATCGACGGCGCCGCCCTTCCGCCGGAACCCGCGCGCACCGCGCCATTCTCCGCGGCGACAGCCCATGTGCGCGCCGACTCGGTCGAGGATCTGCTCGCGCACGACCGTCCCCTCCTCCTCACGCTGCTCCGCGACGGACAGCCGGTATCCGTGCGACTCGTTCCGCAGGCCGCCTGCCCGTCCCGCGTCTTCCTTGCGCGGTCCGCGCAGCGCAATGCCTATGCCGATGGACGGCATGTCTTCCTGACGACCGGTCTGGTGTCGCTGCTCCGCAACGACGACGAGCTGGCTTTCCTCATCGCGCACGAGATGGCGCACAATATCCTGGGTCACGCCACGGTGATGCGCAGCGACGCGGTCAGCAAGGGGCTTGGCCGGACCTTCGGTCGCAGCGGTGCCATCGTGCGCGGGACCGAAACCAGCGCGGACGCGCTCGGCGCATCGCTGATGCTCGACTCGGGCTATGATCCCGTCCGCGGCGCGGCGATTCTCGAACGGCTCGGCGGAAGCGATTTCGGGATCGCGCTGTTTGCCACGCACGAGCCTGTCGGCAAGCGTCTCGCCGCGATCGCCGCGGTCGCCGCGGCACGCCGCGCCCGATGATGCAGCGGGATTATTATCAGGTGCTGGGCGTGACGCAGGATGCCTCGTCGCATGCGATCCGGGCGGCGTTCGTGCGGCTCAGCAAACGCTATCATCCCGATATGCCCGGCAGCGAAAGCGGGCTCGAATCACGGCTACAGGATGTGCAGGAGGCGTATCACTGCCTCGCCGAAGCCGGGAGCCGCGCGGCACACGACCGGTCGCTCGATGAAAGTCGCCGGCGGCACATCGCACAGCAACGCGCGGTCCAGCACCGGCTGCGCCGGTACGATCGACGCCATCCGCATCCCTTGCCCCGCGCCTATCACCGCAACCGCGGACGGACCGTGCTGGTCGTCGCGGCGATCGCCGCGCTCGTCGTGCTGCTGGTGATGCAGCTTCGCTGACTATTTCGCGCCGAAGCCGGTGAGCATGATGCCGACCGTGCGGAGCGAGATCAGCAGGTCGAGCCAGAACGAGAAGAACTTGATGTAGTAGAAATCGTAATGCAGCTTGACGTGAACGTCGTCGAGCCCGGCGACATGCCCCTGGTTGACCTGCGCCCAGCCGGTGATGCCGGGGCGGACGATGTGCCGGTAGGTGTAGAAGGGCAGTTCGCTGTCATACCAGTCGGACAGCGACATCGCTTCGGGCCGCGGGCCGATCCAGCTCATCTCGCCACGCAGGATGTTGATGATCTGCGGCAATTCATCGATTCGCGAGCGACGCAGGAAACGCCCGATCCGGGTGACACGCGCGTCGCCGTCTAGGGTGATCGCGGACTGACGCAACTCGTCCTTGCCCGTGCCCGGCACCTGCTGCCGCATCGTTCGGAACTTGAGCACGTGGAACGGAACCCCGCGATACCCCATCCGCCGCTGCCGGAACAGGACCGGCCCCGGCGAGCTCACCCGGACCAGCAACGCGACCCCGAGCAGCGGCAGGATCAGCACGGGCAGCACCACGACGCTCGCCGCGATGTCGATCACGCGCTTGACCCCGCGATACCCCAGCCCGGGAAGCAGCGACCCGAAACTGTTCTCGGACAGATGCTCGATCTGGACCCGGCCGGTCAGCGATTCGCGGAGTTGCTTGGTATGGTAGACGGGGATCCCCGCGATCGCGGCGCGCGCCAGCATCCGCTCCCATTCGGGCGAATGGTCGGAGCGCAGGTCCGCGACGATCGACGCGGCGTCATCGTCGGGAAGGACGGGCGTCGTCAGCGGTACCCAGTCGACCGCGGGCGTATCGGCGACGATACCGATGTTGCCGACGGGAACGTAATACATCCGCTGTGCCGAGGCGCGCATCCCGAGATACCCGAGCAGGAACGCAGCCGCCGTCGACGAGACATACCCCGTCAGCAGCATCGACCCGCTATAATCGAGACGGAACCCCAGCAGGATTACCGAGGCAAGCCCGAACGTCGTCGAAAAGGCCGGGACGATGAAGCTGAACGCGCGCGTTCCCGGGTAGATCGTCACCCGGCGCAAGATGAGATACGCGGCGACCGCTGCAACCAGCGATCCGAATTGCGTGTTGATCGTCCCCTGCAGGCTTTGCGCGAGGGAACCGAAAGTCACCAGCGGTGCTGCCAGCGGAACGACCCAGGCCGCCAGCGCGACGAGGACGATCGGGGCAAATCCGCGACTGCTGGAGCGGCTTGCCCGGGTCGCGCGCCCGTGATCACTCGTAATCAGCACACGCACACCTAACTATCGGGACGAACGCCCTAATACAGTTCGCACGTAACATGGTCATGACGGAGCCAACCTGTGCGCTGTCCGCTTAGCGCGGTATGTCGTCAACGGGCAAGTAGTTGATAGCGCGACAGACGTTCCGATTTCGATAGACTCGACCGCGCGCACGCTTCAGACGCTCCCGATGTTCTCGATCGTGCTGGACTGGGAGGCCTTCAAAGACTGGCTGTCCGCCACGGTGCATCTCACGCACCATGATCTTCACCTGATTCTCGGGGTTGCCCTGACGCTCGCGTTCGGTCGCATGCTGCGGCGTCCGCTTGGGTCGTGGCTGCCGCTGGGGATCGTCTTCCTCCTCGAGATGATCAACGAGACGTCGGATTTCACGCGCTATTACGTCTCGAAATGGCCGTGGACACCCGAACCGACGCTGGTCGACATTGCGATCACGATCCTGCCGTCGCTGGCGATCGTCCTTGCCGCGCGGTGGGATACGCGCGACTTCCGGCATTTCCGGCGGCGGCGACCGATCGTCGTCCAGACGCAGGTCGAGGGCGAGCTGACCCGGCGGTCGCGATAGCATCGGCGCGGCAGGCGATCGCCCGGTAAATCGTGTACGGTGCAGCAGGGGTCCTTCCGGGGACCGGATAGGGATTGGAATCGATGCGCATATTTGACGTCGTCATCGTCGGCGCGGGGCACGGCGGCGCACAGGCCGCGATCGCGCTGCGCATGGCCAAGTTCGACGGCAGCCTGCTGATGATCGGCGACGAGCCGGACTTGCCTTATGAACGCCCCCCGCTCTCGAAGGACTATCTGTCGGGCAAGCGCGATTTCGACCGGATCCTGATCCGTCCACCCGGCTTCTGGGCGGATCGCCGGATCGAGATCCTGACCGACGCCCGCGTCGTCGCGGTCGATCCCTCGGCGAAGACCGTCACGCTCAGGACCGGCGAGGCGATCGGTTATGGCCAGCTGGTCTGGGCGACCGGCGGACGCGCGCGGCGGCTGGCCTGCTCCGGTGCCCATCTGCGGGGGGTCCACACGGTCCGCACGCGCGCCGATGCGGACCGCATGATCGCCGAGCTTCCCGCGGTGACCCGCGCGGTGGTGATCGGCGGCGGCTATATCGGGCTCGAGGCGGCGGCCGTACTCCGCAAGGTCGACAAGCAGGTCGTCGTGCTCGAGGCGCTCGATCGCGTACTCGCCCGCGTCGCGGCCGAGCCGCTCTCGCGTTTCTATGAGGCGCAACACCGGGCACATGGGGTCGATCTGCGGCTCGGGGTGGCGGTCGATTGTATCGAGGAGCGCGACGGTGCGGTGTGCGGCGTCCGGCTTGCCGACGGGACGGTGCTCGACTGCGATCTGGTCGTGGTCGGGATCGGGATCGTGCCCGAGGTCGAACCGTTGCTGCGCGCGGGCGCCGATGGCGAGAATGGCGTCCGGGTCGATCAGCAATGCCGCACCAGCCTTGCCGATGTGTTCGCGATCGGCGACTGCGCGCTCCACGCCAATCGCTATGCGGCGGGTGCGTCAATCCGTCTGGAATCGGTGCAAAACGCGAACGATCAGGCGACGATCGTCGCAAAAACGATCGTGGGCCAGCATGTTTCGTATGATTCCGTGCCGTGGTTCTGGTCGGATCAGTACGATCTCAAGCTGCAGACCGTCGGCCTGTCGACCGGCTACGACGCGACGGTCGTTCGCGGCGATCCGGCCACCTGCAGCTTCTCGGTCGTCTATTTCCGGCAGAATCGCGTGATCGCGCTCGATTGCGTCAACATGGCGCGCGATTACGTTCAGGGCAAAAGGCTTGTAATGGAAGGCCTTGCGCCCGATCCCGCTGCCGTCGCGGATCCGAACGTCCCGCTCAAGGAACTGGCCGGCTAGACCGGCATCCGGAACACTTTGGTCGCACAGGGTCGACAAGCGGTGTTCGCCTTCGCTAGCCTCCGTCTATCCCGAAAGGACTGAAAATGCGCCGTACTTTCCTGCTAGCCACCGTTGCCGCCGTCATCGGCCTCACCCCTGCCGAGGCCGCCAATCCGTTCGCGCAACGCAGCACCCTGCCCTATCAGGCCCCGCCGTTCGACAAGATCCAGGACACCGATTACCAGCCGGCAATCGAGCAGGGGATCGCCGAAAGCCTCGCCGAAGTGCTTACGATTGCTAACAATTCTGCCGCGCCGAGCTTCGACAACACGATCCTCGCGATGGAACGTCAGGGCCAGATGCTGGCACGCGCTCAAGCGGCTTTCGGCCAGGTAACGCAGGCGAACACCAATCCGACGCTACAGGCCGCGCAGGCGGCGCTTGCCCCCAAGCTCGCGGCCTATGGCGACACGATCTACCTGAATCCCAAGCTTTTTGCGCGCGTGAAAACGCTGCATGACCGCAAGGCGTCGCTCAACCTGGACGCAGAACAGGCAATGCTCGTCGACGAATATTACACCGATTTCGTCCGCGCCGGTGCCCAACTATCGCCCGCCGACCAGACCACGCTGCGCGACCTCAATAAGCAGATATCGACCTCGGGAATTACCTTCCGCCAACGCCTGCTCGCAGCGACCAAGGCAGGGGCGCTTGTC
This sequence comes from uncultured Stakelama sp., assembly GCA_964575105.1. Taxonomy (GTDB): domain Bacteria; phylum Pseudomonadota; class Alphaproteobacteria; order Sphingomonadales; family Sphingomonadaceae; genus Sphingomonas. The sequence continues at coordinate 2,592 of CAZNQA010000019.1, read as the reverse complement.
GTCGAGGATCCGGCGCGGCTGGCGGGCATGTCCCCGGGTGACATCCAGTCCGCCGCGCGCGACGCCGCCGACCGCAAGATGCCGGGCAAGTATCTGCTCCCACTCCAGAACACGACCAGCCAGCCGGCACTCGAGGCGCTGACCGACCGTATGACGCGCAAGGCGCTGTTCGACCAGAGCTGGACACGTGCCGAAAAGGGCGACGCTACTGATACCCGCGCGGCAATCCTCCAGCTGATTGCGCTGCGCACCCGCAAGGCCAATCTGCTCGGCTTCAAGACCTGGGCGGATTATTCGCTGGCGGAGCAGATGGCCAAGACCGCCGACACCGCGCGCGGCTTCCTCAACGCTCTCGATGCACCCGTTGCCGCAGCGCAGGCGGCGCAGGTCAGCGAACTCCAGCAGACGATTGACGTCGAGAAGGGGGGATTCAAGCTCGAACCCTGGGATTGGGCGCTGTACGCCGAGAAGGTCCGCAAGGCGAAATACGACCTCGACCTCAACCAGACGAAACCGTATCTCGAAATCTGGAACGTGCTGGAGAACGGGGTCTTTTATGCCGCCACGCAGCTGTACGGAATAACGTTCAAGCGGCGTACCGACATTCCGACCTACCATCCCGACATCCGTGTCTACGAGGTGTTCGAGGAAAGCGGGAAACCGATGGGCCTTGCCTATTTCGATTACTGGAAGCGTGACAACAAATCGGGTGGCGCATGGATGAACAGCTTCGTCCGTCAGGCGAAGATCTTCGGGACCAGACCGGTCATCTCCAATACCGCCAATTTCACCAAGCCGGCGGACGGGCAGCCCGGGCTCGTCACCTTCTCGGACGTGCGGACGATGTTCCATGAATTCGGGCACGGCCTGCACGGGCTATTTGCGAACCAGACCTATCCCACTCTGTCGGGAACCGCGGTGGCGCGCGATTTCGTCGAATTCCCATCGCAATTCAACGAGCATTGGGCATTGGAGCCAAGTGTGCTCGCGCACTACGCACATCACTATCAGACCGGCGCGGCAATGCCCCAAGCGCTGGTCGACAAGATCAAACGCGCCGAGACGTTCAATCAGGGCTACAGCTTCGGCGAGACGCTTGCTGCGGCGCAACTCGACATGGCGTGGCATTCAGTGCCCGCGGCCGCGGTGCCGAGCGATGTCGACGCGTTCGAGGCCAAGGCGCTCGGTGAGACTGGTCTTGATGCCGCACACGTCCCACCGCGCTACCGCACGAGCTATTTCGCGCACATCTGGGGCTCAGGGTACGCGGCTGGCTATTACGCGTATCTCTGGACCGACATGATCCAGCAGAACGTTTACGACTGGTTCGAGCAGCATGGCGGGATGACACGGGCGAACGGGCAGCGCTTTCGCGACCTGATCCTGTCGCGCGGACATACCGAGGACTATAATGTCATGTTCCGTGCTATGACCGGCCACGAACCGGAAGTTGCTCCGCTTCTCCGCAAACACGGGCTGGATCCTGTAAAACCTTAAAACGAACGGCACAGTGCGGCGCGGACCTCACGCCGCGCCGGACTGCCCTGTGCGGGTCAAAATCGCGTCGAGACGCCTGTATAGATCTGCAATCCCGGCGTTGCGCGATTCAAGCCAAGATACGCCGACGCATCGACTGCAAAGGTTTTGGTGATCTGATAAGAGGCTGCGAAATCGGCCGAATATTGTTGGTTGTTCATGCGCGGCTCGAAACTTTGCTTGGTCCAGAGTTCGGCGTAGACTGTCGCCTTCTTTCCGACAGGATGCGATAGATTGATCAGGTTGGCGAGTTCCACATGGTTACCCTCGCCCATTGATTTGTCAGCCGAAACGTCCAGTTCGGGACTACTGGTCAGCGTGAATTGGTAAGGGAGCGGGATATTCACCGGAAGGCTCGCCCCGCCCTCCCAATGTCCATTCCCGCGCGTCGCGCCGGCAGTCGGGGCCTTGACGAACCCGACCAGCGAGAGCTGGGTTTTCGATCTGTCTGCGGTCAATTTCTGTTTGGCCCGAAAATACAGGTCTCCGATTCCGCGATCAGTCGTGACGGATCCGTCGTCCATCCGCATCCGCACGGATTCGAACGGCACGAAGTTGACCTCTACATCGGTATGTCTTCCAATTCCGTACTTGAACGTCGGGTTTGTGAACAGGATGGTATCCGTCCGGCCCCCATCTGACGTATCGCGCGTCCAGTTGACGAGATCGGTCTCGATCTGAACGGCGCCTGCGGGAACGGTGCAGGTTGTCGTCGCCTTTGTTGGCCGGTCCGCACAGATCGGCGTGGGATCGGGCGCGACGTTCGGCGGTAGCGGTCCCGTGCCCTGCGATGGATCGCCTTTTGCCGCATCCTGGGCAAACCCGGGGATAGCTGATGCGGCGAACAGCACAGCCATCAACCAGGCAACGTATTTCGGGCCAGAGTATTTCATACACCTGCCCTGCAAAAACTGGACGCATCGAGCAAGCAACGACTGCTTGATCCAGATTGGCGAAAACAGGATGGAACGCGGTCGTGTTGCCACATGAGATCGGAGCACTGGCGTGACCCCCGTTTTGTCCTCCAGTTGGAGCTAGAGTCCGACCCCGAAGAAG
>CAZNQA010000018.1:0-44783 GCA_964575105.1 uncultured Stakelama sp. | reverse complement strand
ACAGGAACCACACCCCCATCATCAGCCCGACGATCCGCGCGATCGACAGCTTGGTGATCATCGAAAGCCCGACCGGCGAGATGCACAATTCGGCGAGCGAATGGATCAGGTACAAGCCAGCCAGCCACCAGATCCCGACCTGGAAGCCCGGCCCGGCATAACCAGCGCCCAGCACCAGGAACAGGAACCCCAGCCCCACGCCGATCAGCGCGATCCCGAACTTGACCGGGATCGACGGCTCCAGCCCGCGCTTGGCGAGCGCGGTCCACAGGATGCTCATGATCGGTGCGAAAGTGACGATGAAGAAGGCGTTGAAGAACTGCGTCTGCGGCGCGGAAATCGCGAAATTGCCGAACAGTCGCAGGTCGGTGTTGCGGTCCGCGAACAGCGTCAGCGATGAACCCGCCTGCTCGAACAGCGTCCAGAACACGACGTTGAAGACGATCAGCACCATCGCCGCGAGCATCATCTGGAATTCGCGCTTGTCGCCGATCACGAACGACCAGATCAGGATTGCGGGGATTCCGATCAGGAAGGTGCCGAACAGCAACTTGCCCATCAGCGAGAGCGACGCGAGATAGCCCACGAAGCCCGACCCCGGCACCGGCGGAACCGCGTTCATCAAATTCACGAATAGGAAATACAGCACCGGCACCGCGATCAGCGCGCCGATGAAGATCGGAATCGTGCGGTCAGGGCCAATGCGAACCGGGGGCTCGCCGTACCCGTTGAGCTTGCCGCCATCGAACTGGATCAGCGTGAATGAAATCAGCATGCCGATCGCGGCGAGGCCGAAGCCCGCCCACCAGCCGACCGTCTCTGCAAGGATCGGACACAGGATCTGTGACCCGAGCGACCCGACGTTGATCCCCATGTAGAAGATCGTGAAGCCCGAATCGCGACGTCGGTCACCTTGGGCATAAAGTTCGCCGACCATCGTCGAGATGTTCGGTTTGAAGAAGCCGTTGCCGACCGAGACGAGGCTGAGCGCGATCAGCATGATCGTGACGAACAGCGGGCTGCGCTCGGCATCCGACTTGAAGCCGTCCTTCTCGATCGTCCTTGCGGTGCTGCCGTCGGCGCTGAGCAGCGAGACGGTGCCGTCGTCATTCCCCTTCACCTGCAGGCGCTTGCCCTGATCGGTGATGTAGCGCTGCTCGGTCCCGGCCTTGGATTCGACCGTGACGGTGTAGCGTTGCCCGTCGATCGTCGCGAAGGGTACCGCGGTCTGGCCGCCGAAGCAGAGCGTGAAATAGCCGACCGCCATCATGATCGCGCCGAACTTTACCGAACGCTTCGAGCCGAGATACTGGTCCGCGAGATAGCCGCCGACGAGCGGGGTCAGATAGACCAGCGCGGTGAACCCGCCGTACAGGCCTGTCGCAGCGCGATCGCCGAACACGAAATGCTTGGTAAGATACAGCGTGAGCAACGCGCGCATGCCGTAATAGCCGAAGCGCTCCCACATTTCGGTGGTGAACAGCCGCGCAAGCTGGCGCGGATGGCCGAACCACGTCTCGCCCGCCGCCGGATTGACATGCGTGATATCCGGCTCGCGCGGAGTATCCGCGGTCGGGGTGTCCACCATGTACAAACTCCTGAAATGTCGTGGCGCCAGAAACAGCGGCGCGATTGGTTGCGGCGGAGACTAACGGCAATTGCGGGTGTGTAAATATCCGGCGTGCCGCGCTAAGGGGCGATCCATGTTCAATGACCGCACAACCCCGCTCTCGCTCCTCGCCACGCGCCGCTCGGGAAAGCCGCGCGATCTGGTCGCGCCGGGCCCCGATGCGAGCGAGCTCGAGACAATCCTGACGATCGCCGCACGCACGCCCGATCACGGCAAGCTCGCGCCGTGGCGTTTCGTGGTGGTCTCCGCGGAGCAGCGGGCCGCGCTGGCCGACGTCATCACCACCGCCTATCGCAACGAGCGTCCACAGGCGGGCGCAACCGAGATCGCCGCGCTGGTGCAATTCGCCGAGCAGGCGCCAACGCTGGTCGTCGTGCTGTCGTCGCCGAAGACCGGGAGCCATATCCCTTTGTGGGAACAGGAACTGGCGGCGGGGGCTGCTTGCATGAACCTGCTCCACGCAACTCACGCGCTTGGCTACGCAGGCGGATGGCTGACCGGTTGGCCCAGCTATTCCGACGCGGTACGTGATGCGTTCGGCGCGGATCCGGAACGGATCGCCGGTTTCATGTTCCTTGGAACGCCCTCGCGACAACTAGACGAACGACCACGGCCTGATTTGGACAACATTGTTACAAATTGGAACGGCTGAGCGACTGGACATTTCGGCCGACTGGTGTATTAACGCAGCATGACAGCCTTGAACAGCGAAGACTCGCCCGTCTACATCAAGCTGCGCGGAACGATCTCCGCCGCAATTTTGCGCGGGCAATTTCGCGCGGGCGACCAGCTTCCGTCGGTCCGCGCGCTCGCTGCCGAACATGGTGCGAACCCGCTTACCGTGGCGAAGGCATACCAGAGCTTTCAGGACGATGGCTATGTCGAGGTTCGCCGCGGCGTCGGGATGTTCGTCCTGCCGGGCGCGGCGGAGAAACTGCGCGCTGCCGAGCGGGCTTTGTTCCTCGAAACGAGCTGGCCGCGGATCGCGGCGCATATCGACCTGCTCGGGCTCGATGTCGCGGATTTGCTGGAGCGCGAGAAGGCGTAAACGCCGTCTCACACGAAGTACGCTTCCCCGGCGAAGGCCGGGGCCCAGTCGCGGCGCATAGGATTGCTGGCGACTGTGCGCAGTTACATCCGCCATCGCTCCTGGGCCCCGGCCTTCGCCGGGGAAGAAGTAAGGGGGAAGCGGGTCTCCCTCAACCTACCCCGCAATCACCCCCAGCGCCGCAACCTCCTCCGCCGACAGCGTGATCCCGAACATCATGCTCAGCCGCAGCCGGTACACGCGCGGATCGGTGATCACCGCGCTCGTCTCGTCGTTGCCGGCGCGCCGTTTGTACGTCGCGTCGTTCAGCGACGCGAAACCGTTGGGCAACACGATGCTGACGATCCCCGCATGACGAAACCGGCTGACCGGCGCGGTCGAGGTCCAGTGGTTGCTGAGCGCGAGATCGGCCTCGAACACCAGCCGCGTGTCGAAGCTATATTGTGGCTGGAAGCCGGTACCCGCCCCGCGCCCGTCGGTGGTCGCGGTATCGCCGTCGCGCAGCAGCATCCAGCCATGGTCGCCTGCCCGGTCGAGCCGGAACAACGCGCCGTCGGGCGCCGTGACTTTTGCGCCGTCGATCAGCGGCATCGGCGGAGTATAGCTGCCGCCGAAGCCCGTATCGGCGATCCACTGTTCCTCGCCGAGCGTCACCAGGCTGAACGTGTGCGTCAGCGGCGGGACATCGGTCGCGGCGATCCAGACGCGCGCCAGAAGCGGTCGCGCCTCGAACCCGAGCGCGAGCAACGCGTCGAGGAAAAGACGGTTATGCTCGAAACAATATCCCCCGCGCCCCGCGGTGACGAGCTTGGCGAAGACGCTCGCGCTGTCGATCGCGATACCGCGGCCGAGCAGTATGTCGAGATTCTCGAACGGGATCGCGAGCCGGTGCGCGCGTTGCAATACACCCAGCCCGAGATGGTCGACCGAGGGCCGTGCGGGGAGGTGAACGCGGGCAAAATAGGCGTCGAGATCGAAAGGCACTTCGCTCATGCGGCGAACGCCTCGGGCGCGACCGAATAGAGGACGCTCGCATCCGCCATCGCGGCGGCTTTCAGCCCCATCGCCTCGGGGACGATCTGCGCGACGTAGAAGCGCGCGGCGGCGACCTTCATGCCGAGGAAGTCGCGGTCGCCCTCGGCGTCCGCCGCGATCCGGCCCTGGCGCTCCATCAGCCAGCCGCACACCGCGACCGACAGCATCGTCAGGAACGGATAGCTCGCCGCGAGCTTGTCGTCGGCGTCGAGCGTGGCCAGCCGCCGCCCGACTTCGTCGCACGCGTCGATCAGCACGTTGAGCCCGCTGTCCTGCGCCTCGGCGCGCATGTCGGCGATCAGGCGGGCGAAGACGCCGCCATTGTCCATCGCAAGCTTCCGCCCGACCAGATCCGCCGCCTGGATGCCGTTGGTGCCTTCGTAGATCGGGGTGATGCGCGCATCGCGGAAGAACTGCGCCGCACCGGTTTCCTCGACATAGCCCATCCCCCCGTGGATCTGGATCCCGAGGCTCGCGACTTCGTTGCCAAGATCGGTGCCGTGCGCCTTGGCGAGCGGGGTCAGGATATCGAGCCGCTCCTGCCCGCCCGCTTCGCCGAGCGTCGCGCGATCGACCTGCGACGCGGCGTAATAGACAAGCGCACGCGCCGCCTGGGTCTGTGCCTTCATGCGGAGCAACATGCGGCGGACGTCGGGATGCTCGACGATGCGGACGGGCACGGCATTGCCCGAGCCCGCGCGCGCCGACTGGACGCGGTCGAGCGCATAGCCGACCGCGGCCTGCGTCGCCGCTTCGGCGACCTGGACGCCCTGGAGTCCGACGTTGAGCCGGGCGTTGTTCATCATCGTGAACATCGCGCGGATGCCGCCGAATTCCGCACCGATCAGCTCACCGACGCAATCGTCCTGGTCGCCGAAGCTGAGGACGCAGGTGGGGGATGCGTGAAGGCCCATCTTGTGTTCGATCGAGACGACGCGGACGTCATTGAAATCGCCGGGGTTTCCGTCCGCATCGAGGCGGTATTTGGGGACCAGGAAAAGCGAGATCCCCTTGGTGCCGGCGGGTGCGCCGGGGGTGCGCGCGAGGACGAGGTGGACGATGTTGGGCGCCATGTCGTGATCGCCGAACGAGATGTAAATCTTGGTGCCCTTGATCAGGAAGGTCCCGTCACCACGCGGGGTCGCCGTGGTACGCAACGCGCCCACGTCCGATCCGGCCTGCGGTTCGGTCAGGTTCATCGTCCCGGTCCACTCGCCGGTCGCGAGGTGCGGCAAGTACAGCGCCTGCTGCTCGGGCGAACCGTGGTGCGCGAGCGCCTCGATCGCGCCGACCGTCAGCGTGGGCGCGAGCGCAAAGCCCATGTTCGCCGCGCCGAGCGTATCGAGCACCGCGGTCTGGATCGCGAAGGGAAGCCCCTGCCCGCCGAATTCTTCGGGCACGCCGATCGTGCCCCAGCCACCCTCGACGTAATCGTGATACGCCTTGATGAATCCGTCGGGCATAATGACGCCGTCTGGCGTCCATTTCGCGCCGATCGTGTCGCCCGTGCGCAGCAATGGCGCCCATTCCCCCACCGCCAATTGCCCGACTCCTTCGAGTACCGCATCGACGACATCGTCGCTGGCGGCGGCGAAGCGTTCGGTTGCGGCGAGATCGGCAATCCCGACGATATGGTCGAGTACGAAACGCTGGTCGGCGGTGGCTGGAGTGAACACGGGCGGCATCCTCTTATCGCGCAGGTTTGTGGCGGCTATAGCGCCGCATGATGACCGCGCCAAACCCGCCGATGCAGACGCGAACCTTACCCTACGGTGCCGTAGCGATCGCCGAGGCCGCCGCGTTGATTCGCGCCGGCCAGCCGGTCGCGATCCCGAGCGAGACGGTCTACGGACTCGCTGCCGACGCGACCGACTCGGGCGCGGTCGCGCGGATCTATGCAGCCAAGGGGCGGCCGAGCTTCAACCCGCTGATCGTCCATGTGCTCGACCTTGCGGCGGCGGAGCGGATCGCGATGTTCGATGCGACCGCGCGCGCGCTGGCGGCGGCGTTCTGGCCGGGGCCGCTGACGCTGGTGCTGCCGGTGCGCGCCGATGCTGGGATCGCGTCGCTGGTGACGGCTGGTTTGGATACGATCGCGATCCGCGTGCCTGCGCACCGCGCGATGCGCGCGCTGATCGCGGCGGCGGGCGTGCCGTTGGCTGCGCCCTCCGCCAATGCGAGCGGGGCGATCAGCCCGACGCGCGCGGCGCATGTGGTGGCGTCGCTCGGCGAGCGGATCGCGCTGGTGGTGGACGATGGCGCGACGGAGGCGGGGGTGGAGTCGACGATCGTCGCGGGGTTGCAGGTGTTGCGGCCGGGGCCGGTTACGGCGGAGGATCTAGGGCGGTTCGGGGATGATAGCGCCTCACCCCCTTCCCGCTTCCCCGGCGAAGGCCGGGGCCCAGTCGAGGGCGATCTGCAAGCGAGTGCTGTGCTCTCTTCCTACCCGGCCACTCCTGGGCACCGGCCTTCACCGGGGAAGCAGGCAGAAGAAGCTGCGATCGTTACTGCACCGGGCCAGCTTGCAAGCCATTATGCACCGAACAAACCGCTTCGGTTGAACGCGACCGAAGCCGAGGCCGACGAATATCTGATCGGGTTCGGCGCGATTGCAGGTGATGATACGCTATCGGCGGATGGAAATTTGACCGAGGCCGCCGCCAACCTGTTCGACGCGCTCCACCTGGCCGACGCTTCCGACCGGGCGCGGATCTCGATTGCGCCGATCCCGTCGGACGGCATCGGCACGGCGATCAACGATCGCCTGCGCCGCGCCGCGCACCGGGATTAGCCACGCCACCGTTCGTCCCCGCTTCCCGCTTCCCGCTTCCCCGGCGAAGGCTGGGGCCCAGTCGAGGGCCAGCCGAAAGAGAGGGCAGCACTCGATTTCAGAGCGCCCTCTCCTGGTCCGAGCCCTCCGCCGGGGAAGCGAAGAAAGAAGGGAAAGCGAGAAAGGAAAGAAGGCGCGGCGATCGACGATTGTCTGCGCCGCGCCGCGCGGCGTTACGCCGAGACCGTCTTCGACCGCTCGGCAAAGCTCTTGCGCAGCTTCGCAAGCTTGGGCGGGATCACCGCCATGCAGTAGGGATTGCGCTGGCCCTCGCTGTCCCAATAATCCTGGTGATAGTCCTCGGCGGAATACCATTCGGTCAGCGGCTCGATCGTCGTGACGATCGGCGCGGGCCAGCCCGATGCGGCGCGTTCCATCGCGGCGCGGGCTTCGGCGGCCTGCTCGTCCGAATGCGGGAAGATCGCCGAACGATATTGCGTGCCGACGTCATTGCCCTGGCGGTTGAGCGTCGTCGGGTCGTGCGTCGCGAAGAACATGTCGAGGATGTCGCCATAGCGGACCTGATCGCTGTCGAACGTCACCCGGATCGCCTCGGCGTGGCCGGTGTCGCCACCGCACACCTGCTTGTAGGTCGGGTTGGGGACGCTCCCGCCGATATACCCGCTCTCGACGCTCTCGACGCCGATCACATCCTTGAACACCGCTTCGGTGCACCAGAAACACCCGCCCGCCAGCGTTGCGACTTCGCTTGCCATGATACGCTCCTTGTTTAGGGCTTTAAGATAGGTACGGCAGGAAGCGACAAAAGGGGGACGGCGATGCTGGACGGATCGGTGCTCGTTACGGGCGGCGCGGGCTATATCGGAAGCCATGCGGTGCTCGCCTTGCTCGATGCCGGGCACAAGGTGGTCGTCTATGATAATCTAACCACCGGATTCGACTGGCTGGTCGACCCGCGCGCGACGCTGGTGCGCGGCGAGATCGAGGATGACGCGCGGGTGCGCGCGACGCTGGAAGACCATGCGGTGCGTGCGGTGATGCATTTCGCGGGATCGATCATCGTCCCCGAATCGGTGAGCAATCCGCTCAAATATTATCGCAACAATACGGTCGCGAGCCGCGCGCTGATCGAGAGCGCGGTCGTATCGGGGGTGAAGCACTTCATCTTCTCGTCCACCGCCGCGACCTATGGCACGCCCGAGAAGGTCCCGGTCGCGGAGGGCGACCCAACCGTGCCGATCAACCCCTATGGCACCTCCAAGCTGATGACCGAGGCGATGCTGCGCGACGTCGCGGCGGCACACCCGATGAATTATGCCGCGCTGCGCTATTTCAACGTGGCGGGCGCGGACCCGGCGGGTCGCAGCGGGCAATCGACCGTCGGGGCGACGCACCTGATCAAGATCGCGGTCGAGGCGGCGCTGGGCAAGCGCGAGACGGTCGGGGTCTACGGCACCGATTATGCGACCCCCGACGGCACCGGAGTGCGCGACTATATCCATGTCAGCGATCTCGCGGCGGCGCATGTCGCGGCGCTCGACGTGCTGATCGCCGAGCCGACCCGCAGCCACACGCTCAATGCGGGTTACGGCAAGGGGTTCTCGGTCCTCGAGGTGCTCGACGCGGTCGACCGGGTGACCAATCGCAAGCTCGAGCGCGTGATCGAGGGGCGGCGCGCAGGCGACGCGGGGGAGCTGGTCGCGGACAATCGCGCGATCCTTGCGATGCTCAACTGGACGCCGCAGCGTGCGGATTTGGATCTGATCGTGCAGGATGCGCTCGCGTGGGAGCGCAAGCTGGGGGAGCGGGGGTAGACACCGCCGGCCACCACCCCTCCCGCGACTACTTCCCCCCCCGGCGAAGGCAAAGCCTCAGCGAAAGTTGGGGTTACGGACCTGTCATTTACTGTTTTCCCGCGAAGGCGGGAATCCAGAGCCAAACTGAACAACGGCTTACAGTTCTTGCGACTCCCGGACTCCCGCCTTCGCGGGAGAACAGCGATGGTTTCGCAAAGGTCATACGAACGCCGGGGCCCAGTAGCGAGCAGTTCATGGCGGGTGGTGCGCCCGCTTGCGCCGGTCGTCGCGACTGGACCCTGGCCTTCACCGGGGAACCGGAAGGCGGCGGTGAGCCGAGACGGAATTTCCCGTCACCCCGGCGCAGGCCGGGGCCGCCATGTCGGGGCGCACGACCGCCGATCCAGAACGCAATCGTCCCCAAGCGCCCGGATAACGACACGGCCCCGGCCTGCGCCGGGGTGACGGCGCCCCTCAGATCGTCTTGCTGATCCCGAACAGGAACCCGCGCCGCGCGCCGAACTGCGGCGCGCCGACCCCGACGCCGGAGCCGTCGCGGATCTGGTAGACATGATCGCCGACGTTGATGATGTCCGCGCGGATCTCGATCCCCGGGCCCGCGAAATTGTGGCTCGCGGTCAGATTGACCACTGCGTAAGGCGGGAGCTTGCCCCCGTTCGGAACGTCGCCGTCGCGGCGCAGCCCCGAGCCGTACAGCATCGACGCACCGACCCGCGTATCGCGGAGGAAGCCCTGCTCGATCCGGTAGGATGCGCCCGCCGAGGCGGTCCACGTCTGGTCATGGTCGAGATAGATCGACTGGCGCGCGATCGTCGCGAGATCGGCGGGGTCGAAATTGAACTGCGACGAGACGATGTTGGTCCCCTGCGCCTTGGCATAGGCAAGGTTGCCGTACAGCGACAGGCCGTGCGCGGCGTAGCTGATGTTGCCCTCGACGCCCTTGATCGTCCCGCGCGCATAATTGAACGGCGTCAGGATGATCGGCGCGCCGAACTGGCCCTCGTCGAGCAGATTGTACGACTTGCGATAATAGCCATCGAGCCCGCCCGTCACCGTCGGCGACAGCTTCCACTGCCCGCCGACGTCGAAATAGTCCTGCTTCTCGGCATAGGGCGTGTCCGCGCGCGGGGTGGTGACGCCGTCGTCGCCGGGCGCCTGCGCGCTGGTGCCGCGGAATTTGAGGACGCTGGTGGTCGCGACGTTGCTGAACGGCGGCGGCGAGAAATAACGCGAGTAACCGGCGTGGAGCGCGAGCCCCGCGAGCGGGGTCAGCACCGCGTTGACGCGCGGCGAGAAGGCGCTCTCGGCGCGATAGCCGTTATAGTGATCGAACCGGCCGCCGAAGTTGACGATCAGCGGGTCGGCGATCTTCCATTCGTCCTGGAGATAGACGCTGTAGGTCATCTCGGTCGCCGAGCCATTGTCGATCACCGTCACCGGCTCGCCGAGCTGCGCGCCCGTATCGTCGACCTGAAACACCTGGGTGGAGGTACGGCTGTTGTTGCGGTCACGCGCGATGATCACGCCGCCGCGCAACGTATGCGCGGGGCTCAGGCGATAGGCACCCTCGACCTGACCGCCGAAGGTAAAGTCGCGCTTGTACGCGTTCTGCGCGAGCCCGTTGAACAGGAGTTCGCCAAGCACGTCTGGGGTGTAACGCAACGCCGAATAGCGCGCGAACAGCGATGCCTGGAGCGTCAGCGGTCCGGAATCGTGGAGCAGACTGGCGAGCGCGAAGGCGGTCTGTTCGTGCTGGCGTTCGTCGAGGTCGTCGCTCAGGAAATCGCTGACGCCGCCGACGCTGTAGCCAGTGTCGGGGCGAAGCCCACGCGGGTTGGGGATCTGGTAGCGCTGGTCGGCATAGCCGCCGATCAGCGAGACGCGGTTGTTCGCATCGAGCGTGTGGTCGAGATAGACGAAGCCCTGATATTGGTCGGTCTCGTCGTGAAGCGGGGTGCGCCCGGAATCGACCGGGTCGATCCCGTTGTTGCTGTGCTTGTAGCTGCCGGTGACGAAGTAATTCGTCTGCCCGGTCGAGCCGCCATATTCGATGCTCGGCTGGATCGTGTCGTTGGTCCCACCGTAGATCTGCGCGGTCCCGCTATTGTCGAAATGGCTCTTGGTGGTGATGTCGATGATGCCTGCGGTGCGCAGGCCATATTGCGCGGGGAGCGCACCGGTGCGCAGATCGAACCGCTCGACGATCCGCGGGCTGAGCGTCTGGCCGAACACCGAGACGCCTTCGGGGAGGATCGTGCCATTGATGCGATATTGCAGATTGTTGTGGTCATCGCGCACGTGGAACTGGCCGCCGCCGTCCTGCACCACCCCGGGCAATTGCAGAAGGATCTGATTGAGCTGGAGATTGTCGCCGCCGGGGAGCGCCTTGATCTGCGTCGCGGTGATCGAATAGGTCGTCGCGCCGAGGCTCGGCTGGATCGACGCGCGCGCCGCATCGAGGCGCCCGGTGACGACGATGTCTGGGCCCGCGCCCTTGCTGGCGGCGGCGTCGGCGGGGGATGCTGCGGTCGTGGCGGCGGGGGCCGGATCGACCTGTTGCGCGGGCTCGGCGGCGAGAGCGGCTGCGGGGAAAACGAGGGACGCGGCGACGCTGGACAGCAAAAGGGATCGGATCATGCGGGAGACGGCCTTTTCACAACAATTTGGTCGGGTGCGATGGCGGCCCCGTACATGTGATGAGATAAAGTATCAAGACCGAGTCATCGTCTCCCGGAACGATTCGGCCCTGACGCTTCCGCCACGCACGCCCTTGCGTGGCGGGCGCGACCTTGCGGGACGATGAACGACGGCGACGGGCTTACCGTGCCGTGCGGGACGGGACCGCCGTGGCAAGCGCGACCGACGCTGCGATCGCGACGGCGGTCTCGGCGAGCGAATGGCTGTTCCACTGCCATAGCTCGAGCCCGGCATAGCCCGGCATGTTCGCGCGGTGGCCGCCGCCGAACTGCTCGATCCACTGATATTCGCGCTGCGTGATCTCGCGCATCACGCACACCGCGCTTCCGGCAAAAGCACCGGTCCACAACGCGGCGCGCGTCGGTGCGCCGAGCGCGCGACCGATCGCCCAGCAGGCCAGTTGAACGCCAAGCGATACGGGAACATGCGCAAACATGCCGACTCAACGCCTCTAACGGTCGCGCGGTTGCGTCAGGCGCGCGGTTCGAGCCCGGTGCGCTTGACCAGCGAATCGATCCCGATCAACTGTTCGAGCAACGCCTCGAGCTGGTCGAGCGGCCAGCTGTTCGGGCCGTCCGACAGCGCCTGCTCGGGGTCGGGATGCGATTCGATGAACAGCCCCGACACCCCCGCCGCGACCGCCGCGCGCGCCAGCACGGGGACGAACTCGCGCTGACCGCCCGAGCGGTCGCCCTGCCCGCCGGGCAATTGCACCGAGTGCGTCGCGTCATACACCACCGGGCAGCCGGTCTCGCGCATGATCGCGAGGCTGCGCATGTCGGACACGAGGTTGTTGTAGCCGAAGCTCGCGCCGCGTTCGCACATCATGAAATTGTCGGTCGGCACGCCCGCCGCCGCCGCCGCCGCGCGCGCCTTGTCCGCGACATGCCGCATGTCGCCGGGGGCGAGGAACTGGCCCTTCTTGATGTTGACGGGCTTGCCCGACGCCGCGACCGCCGCGATGAAATCGGTCTGCCGGGCGAGGAACGCCGGGGTCTGCAACACGTCGACCACCTCGGCGACCGCCTTGACCTGATCCTCGCTGTGGATGTCGGTCAGGATCGGCAGGCCGGTCTCGGCGCGGACCTTCTCGAGAATGCGCAGCCCCTCGTCGATCCCGGGGCCACGGAACGACGCGCCCGAGCTGCGGTTCGCCTTGTCAAACGAGCTCTTGTAGATCAGCAGCACGCCGAGCCGGTCGGCGATCGCCCGCAACTGAGTCGCGGTGGAAAGCGCGAACGCCTCGCTTTCAATGACGCACGGACCGACGATGAAGAAGATCGGCTCGGCTGGACCGATGTCTCGCCCACACAGACGCATTATCGTATTTCCCTCATCGTGCTTGCGACCGGATCGGGATAAATACCCGGCGCGGTCGAGCGCCGACCTGTGCCGCCGTTTTGCTGGAAGTCAACGCGATAACACTTTAGGTGCAGGCCAACCGGTCGTTCAAAGCAACCTCGAGAGATTTTATGCAGGCAGTCGCCGCGAAGGTATCAGACGAAGCTGGGTTGCTTTCCGCGCTGCGGACGACACGGACCGAGATCGACGCACTCCACGCGCTGTCCGACGCGTTGCGAACGTCGTCGCTACGCCAGAGTTTCCTGCAGACCGTAGCCGAAATCCGCGCGCTGTCGGGTCGCCTGATCGTGACCGGGATGGGCAAGAGCGGGCTGGTCGGGCGCAAGATCGCGGCGACGCTGTCGTCGACCGGCACGCCGGCGCTGTTCCTTCATTCGAGCGAGGCGAGCCACGGCGACCTCGGCATGATCAGCACCGGCGACATCGTGTTCGCGCTGAGCTGGTCGGGCGAAACGACCGAACTCGGCGCGATCATCGCCTATTGTCGCCGCTTCGGCGTGCGGCTGATCGTCGCGACCGCCAACCCGCAGAGCACCGCAGGCCGCGCCGCGGACATCTGCCTCGCGCTCCCGCAAGTGCGCGAGGCGTGCCCCAATGAACTCGCGCCGACCTCGTCGAGCACGGTGCAGGCAGTGCTCGGCGATGCGATCGCGGTCGCGCTGACCGAGCAACGCGGTTTCTCGCGGCAGGATTTCTTCACCTTCCATCCGGGCGGGCGGCTCGGCGCGCAGCTCACCACGATCGCCGAACTGATGGCGAGCGAAACTGACGTCCCGATGGTCCGGACCGGCGCGACGTTGCTCGATGCGACGATCGAGATGAGCCGCAAGCGCTATGGCTGCACCGCGGTGGTGGACGATCAGGACACGCTGGTCGGCGTCTTCACCGACGGCGATCTGCGGCGCAGTTTTGCGAGCGAACGGCTCGACGACAAGATCAGCGACTATATGAACGCGACCCCGATCACGGTGAGCCCCGACACGCTGACCTCGGATGCGCTGCGTATCCTCAACGAGAATGCAGTGTCGGTCCTGTTCGTATGCGAGGAGACCAGGCTCGTCGGCGTGATCCACCTGCACGACATCCTGCGGGCGGGCGTTGCCTGAGATCGACGCGCCCGACCTGATCGTGGTTCCGGCCCGCTACGGGTCAAGTCGTCTGCCCGGCAAGCCGCTGATCGCGATTGCCGGACAGACGCTGCTCGCGCGCGTCGTCGCCATCGCCACCGAGGGCGCGCGGCGCGCCGGGAACGCTGCGGTGGTCGTCGCGACCGATGACGAGCGGATCCTCGACCATGCGCGCAGCCTCGGCTGCGAGGCGGTGATGACCGATCCGGCGATCTCCTCGGGGTCGGGTCGCGCCTGGGCAGTCGCGCGCGACCGCGCGGTCGCGCCGCCGATCGTCGTCAATCTGCAGGGGGACGCACCGTTCGTCCAGCCCGGGCTGATCGCGACGCTGCTGGCCGCGCTGCGCGAGTCGCGCTGCGGCGTCGCAACCCCGGTGGTGCCGCTGCCGTGGCCCGCGCTCGACGCTTTGCGCGCACACAAGGCGACATCGCCGTTCAGCGGGACGACCTGCGCACGGCGTGCCGACGGGCGTGCGCTATGGTTTTCCAAGGCGGTGATCCCCGCGATCCGCGACGAGGCGCGGCTCCGCGAAACGGAGGCCCTGTCGCCGGTGTTCCGGCATATCGGGCTGTACGCCTATCGGTTCGCGGCGTTGCAGCGGTTCGAGGCGACCGCGCCGACACCGTACGAGACGCTCGAGGGGCTCGAGCAACTGCGCTTCCTCGAAACCGGCGAGGACATATTGACGGTCGAGACCGCCGCCTCGCCGCACACCATGTCGGGGATAGACACCGCCGCGGATGTCGCGATGGCCGAGCGGCTGATCGCCGAGCATGGCGAGCCCCGATCCGCATGGCACTGAGCGTCGTCATCGTGCGCCACGGCAATACCTTTGCCGCGGGCGAGCCCGCACGCCGGATCGGTGCACGCACCGACCTCCCCCTGGTCGACAGCGGAATCGCGCAGGCCGAGGCGCTCGGCGTCGCGTTCGCGCGAGACGGGTGGCGGTTCGACCGTGCGCTTGCGGCACCGCTGCTTCGGACCCGCGCGACGATGACGGGGATCCTCGCGCATCAGGCCGACGCTCCCCCGGTCGAACCCACCGACTGGCTGACCGAGATCGATCACGGCCCTGACGAAGCGCAGATCGAAAGCGCGGTGATCGACCGGATCGGCGCGGACGCGCTCGCGCGGTGGGACGCAGAAGCGCACGCGCCCGAGGGCTGGGTCGTCGATCCCGAGCGCCGGATCGCGGGTTGGCGCAACCTGTTCGAGACCGCGCAGGGTCAAGTCCTGATCGTCACCAGCAACGGCGCGGCGCGCTTTGCGTTGCTCGCCGACGCGGCATTGCGCGAACAGGCTGCGGCACTGCCATCGCTCAAGCTGCGGACCGGGGCCTATGCGGTGATGGAACGCGGCGCGGATGGGCTGCGGCTTGCGGCATGGGACCGGCGGCCGTGACGCGCGCGCTCCCTGTGCTGCGTGCGCCGCCCTTTCCGGGGAGCGATGTGTCGGTTAGCCGCGCGGGCACCGGGACCACCGCTGCGCTTACGCCGGATGGGATTGACCGGCTGTTCGGGTCGATCCTCGCGGCCCACGTCGGCGGCTGCTTCTGGGGCCGTGCCATGCCTGCGCCGACACCGCGGGTCATCCACCGCGCCCGGTCGCGCGCGGACGCCACTGCCGCGCTGGCGTTGCTGCCCGAGGTCGACCGTGCCGCCGCGCACTGGATTTCCCCCTTGGCCAAGCCACCGGTCGATCCCTGGTCGGTGCTCCCCGGTCTGACGACGCTGGTCGCGCATGGCGACGACGAATGGGTCGCGCTCGGCGTGATCGCAGGGGTCCGCGTCCACCTGCTGTCGCCGGGCCGGTTCGGCGCATCGGGGGACGATGCCGCAACGCTGCGCGAGGCGGTCGCGCGCGACCTGACGCAGACCGCTTATCGCGATCCGTTCACCGGCGCCCCCGCCGACCTCGACGCGACGATCGCCGTGCTTGGCGACTGGCGACGCGTGTTTGCGGGGAATCACAACATCGTCGCCGGGTGCGGGTTCAGCTGGTGGAAACGCCACGAAATCGCGCGATTCCTGTACACGCCAGCGCATCCGCTGCGCTTCTTTCGCTCGGAACGGCGCGCGCTTACGCTCGCCGCGCGCCGGGGTGGCGCGATCGCGATCTGGCCATCGCGCGTTTCGGCGCGGCTTGTCTCGCAGGCGGCAGCGCGCGACATTCCGCTCGTCCGGGTCGAGGACGGGTTCGTCCGCTCGGTCGGGCTTGGCAGCAACCTGGTCCCGCCCTCGTCGGTCGCGGTCGACTGGCGCGGGATCCATTACGATCCGACACGCGCGAGCGACCTCGAGACGCTGCTCGCCACCGCGGACTTCCCGCCCGCGCTGCTCGCGCGCGCCACGCGGCTGCGCGATACGATCCTCGAGGGCGGGATCAGCAAATATGGCAGCGACACCGCGCACGCCTTCCCCCAGCGACAGCCCGGGCGGCGGCTCGTGCTCGTCCCCGGGCAGGTCGAGGACGACATGTCGGTCAAGCTCGGCGGCGGCGGGCTCGCGAGCAACCTCGAGCTGCTGCGTCGCGCGCGCGCGCTCGAACCCGAGGCGGAACTCTGGTTCCGCCCGCATCCCGACGTCACCGCAGGGCATCGCAAGGGCGCAGTGAGCGAAGCCGACGCGCTGCGCTACGCCGACCGGGTCGTCACGGGTGGCGGAATGGCGCCGCTGCTCGATCTGGTCGACGGCGTCCACGTGCTGACGTCGCTCACCGGGTTCGAGGCGTTGCTGCGCGGACGCGACGTAACGTGCCACGGCATGCCCTTCTATGCGGGCTGGGGGGTCACGCGGGACCTGGCGGCCGTGCCCGACCGACGCGGGCGGCAGCTTACGGTGATGCAACTGCTCGCGGGCGTGCTGATCGAATATCCGCGCTATCTTGACCCGGTCACCGCGCTGCCCTGCGCGCCCGAAGTGCTGATCGCGCGGATGGGCCAGGGGGCTGCGCACAACCGCCTCGGGTGGGTAACGCGGTTGCGCCAGCTCCAAGGCCGACTCATCGGAGCGCGTGCATCGTGACCAACGCCGTCCTGCTCGATCTGTCGCGACTGGTGTCGCGCGCGCGGCATCATACCCCGTCGGGGGTCGACCGGGTCGAGATGGCCTATGCGCGCGGGCTTGCCGAACGGCTCGGCGAGCGGCTGCATTTCACCGCGGTGCATCCGCTGCTCGGCTATGGCCGCCTGCCGGGGGCGACTGCGCTGCGTTATCTCGACCTGCTCGAGCGTCGCTGGGAAGTCGAGGGCGGTGGGCAGGAACAGCGGTCGATCGCGCAGACGGTGCCGTTGCTGATGACGCTGCGACCCGAGCGCGGCGCTCCGCTGCCGGGGGCGGTCTATGTCCAGGCATCGCCGCATCACCTCACGCGGCCTGCGCTGGTGCGCCGGATCCTCGCGCGGGAGCAGGCACGGTTCCTGTGCCTCGTCCACGATCTGATCCCGATCGAATATCCCGAATATGCGCGCCCCGACGGCGCCGCGCTCCACCAGCGCCGGATCGAGACGATCGCCGCGCTCGCGGACGGGGTGATCGTCAATTCCGCCGCAACGGGCGCCTCGATGCAACCGTGGATCGCCCGGACCGGTCGAACGGTCGGGATGCATGTCGCGTTGCTCGGCACGCAGGTCATGCCACCCAGCGCCACCCCGGTCGCGCTGCCCGACGTGCCCTATTTCCTGTGCGTGGGGACGATCGAGCCGCGCAAGAATCACCTCCTGCTGCTCAACCTGTGGCGCACCTTCGCCGAGACACTGCCACAGGCCGAGATCCCGCGGCTGATCATCGTCGGTCGACGTGGCTGGGAGAACGAGCAGGTGATCGACATGCTCGAACGCTGCCCGGCGCTGCGCGGGCATGTCGAGGAGCGCAACGGCTGTTCGGACCAGCATCTCGACGCGCTGCTGCGCGGTGCGCGCGCGCTGCTGCTGCCGTCGTTCGCGGAGGGCTATGGCATGCCGGTGGCCGAGGCGCTGGCGGTCGGAACTCCGGTGCTTTGCAGCGATCTGCCCGCGTTGCGCGAGGCGGGGGGCGATGCTCCCGATTTCATCGATCCGCTCGACGGGCCGGGCTGGCGCGCGGGGATCCTCGATCATTTCGCCGGGGGGCCGCTGCGGGCGGCGCAGCTTGCGCGGATTCCGGCCTATCGCGCGCCGACCTGGGCCGCGCACATCGATATCGTGCTCGACGCCATCGCCTACCTGCAACGCTAGAGGGGCAACGCTAGGCGGGGGACGCCAGGCGGGGGACGCCAGGCGGGGGACGCGGGACCGGGACCAAATGGTCCCGGTCGCTCAGCGCTTCTTGTGCGGAATATAGGTCCCGAACACGCGATCCCAGACAATCGCGGTGATCGCGAAATTGCCTTCCTGCTTCGCGTAATGATGCCGGTTGTGATGCTGCCGCAGCTTGCGCAGCAGCGGGCCGCGCATCGGCAACTGGTGGCACGCGTAATGGATCACATCATAGACGACATAGCCGATCCCGAAGCCCAGGAAGAGCACCGAGCCGGGCGCGCCGAGCATCAGGTAGAAGGCGATCCAGATCATTCCCGAGATCACCACGCTGACGATCGGCGGCATGATGTTGCGATAGCGATCCCCCGGCATCGCATGGTGATTGCCATGCGTGACGAAGATCAACCGCTTCCACCACGTTGATTCCAGCTTCAGATGGAAAATGAAGCGATGCATCGCATATTCGAACAGCGTCCAGATCAGCAGTCCCCCCGCGATCAACGCAAGCGAAACGCCAAGGCTGGCTGCGCCCCAGCTTGCATACACTGCGCAGGACAGAAAGATCGTCCATGTCACGGCAAAGGCCGCAGGCGAAATCAACGTGAAACGTTCGAGCAAATCACTTTGGAAGAGCCGGATGCGCCGCGCAGTCGACCTGTCATTCGTCATAGGCAGGCCTCGCAATTCTCGGTCCAATGCGCAATCGTGGCTGTCGGTATGGTCAGAACGGGGCACCCTCTGTCAACCCGCAATGCGGCAGAGTGCCGTCGCCCTGAGGGCTGGAGCAGGGAGTCGTCGTAATTCACCCAAGTTCCGATAGAACCGCATATATGAATGTCTCATCAACCAGCCGAATTCTCATCACGGGCGCTTCCGGTGGCTTAGGGGCCGCCCTTGCACGATATTATGCCGCGCACAACTGTTCGCTCCTGTTGTGGGGGCGGAATCATGACCGGTTGGAAGCGGTTGCGGGCGAGTGCCGTCATGCCGGCGCGACCGTGACGACGCGGTTGCTCGACCTGTCGGACACCGATGCCGCGATCGCGGCGGTCGCGGCGGACGACGCCGCGGCAGCGATCACGCTCGCGCTGCTGGTGGCGGGTTCGGGCGACATTCGCGCGCCCGGCGACCGGGTCGAGGATGCCGCGCAGGTCGCCCGGCTGGGGCTGGTCAATTTCGTCGCGCCGAGCGCGATGGCGGCGGCGCTGGCGACGCGGATGGCGGCGCGCGGGCACGGCGGGATCGTGCTGGTCGGGTCCGCCGCGGCGTTCCATGCGCTTCCCTTCGCGGCGGGCTATGCCGCCTCGAAGGCGGGGCTGCTCCGCTTCGCCGAGGCATTGCGGCTGGGCGTCGCGCCGCATGGCGTGCGTGTCACCGTCGTCTCGCCCGGTTTCATCGATACGCCCGCGGGCCGCGCCAACCCGGGCGCGCGCCCGTTCCAGCTGCAACCGGCCGACGCGGCCGCGCGAATCGCCCGCGCCGCGGCGAACGGACGCGGGCATGTCATCTTCCCGTGGCCGTTCGCGCTCTTGCGCTGGGTCGACCGGCTTCTCCCCGCGCCGCTGCGCGATCGGCTGCTGCGCGCGCTTACGCCGCCGTCGGCGTGACCCTGGCCGATTCGCGCCGGGGAGCGACGCAATCGAGGATGCGGTGGTGCAACGCCGCCGGGGAGAGATCGACCGGATCCGCCTGCCCGGGCACGATCGCCCCGGTCGAATCGAACCGCAGCACGACATAGGGCGTATGGCGCGCGCCGCCCGGTGCGGTGACGCCGGGGATGCTGGGACGGTGATCGCCGAAGAAGACGAGCAGCGCCGGACGGCCGCCGCGCGACAGATGTGCGATCAGGTCGTCGAGCATCGCATCGCTGTTGCGCAGGTGGCGGAGGTAGGCATCGCGCCGTCCCGCCGCATCGCGTGCGGTGGCGCTGTCCCACGGCCCATGATTCTCCATCGTGACGGTGTACAGCAGCGTCGGGCCGCGATTCCCGTCGATCAGGTCGATCAGCGCGCCCCCGAGCGAGCGATCGTCGACATAGCGCCCGCCCGTGCCGTGTCCGGCGGGCGGCGCGAGCGCATCTTCCCCGATCAGGGCGTCGAAGCCGACGGCGGGCATCAGCCGGTCGCGGCTGTAGAACCGCAGGTCGTGCGGGTGGACGAACAGGCTGCGATACCCCGCCCCCTTCAGCCGCGCCGACAGCGCCCAGGATGCCTCGCCAGCCGCGGTCAGGAACGGATCGTAGCGCCGGAACCCGAGCGCGCTTTCGGTGCGGCCGAACAGCACGCCATATTCGGTGCGCATCGTATAGGCACCGAAGCCGCTGACATCGAGCGTACCCCATTGCCACGCCGCCGCCCGCGCCGCGGCAAGCCCGGGCAAGGCGTTGGCGGGGTCATCGGTGATCTCCAGCGGGTCGCAGAAGGATTCGCACTGCACGACGACGATCAGTTCGGGCGCTGGCGCACCCGTCGGATCGGGCTCGATCGAAATCGGCGCGCATGCCGCCGGATCCGCCGAGCCACGCCAGCGCCACCAATAGAGCAACAGCGTCGCGAGCATGCCGTACCGCGCGAAATCGCCTGCAAGATCCGGTGTTGCCGCGACCCCGTCGTAAACGGGCCCGCGCAGCAACAGGGCCAGCACCCCGCCCGCCGCGAGCGCCAGCGCGACTCCGACGAGATGAGGCTGCACCTGCGGCGTGAACAACACCGCAAGCGCGATCCCGGCGCCCCCCGCGCCGATCCCCAGCATCCACCGCTGGCCCAGCGTGATCGCCGTAAAATAGAACCGCGGATGCCGCACGATCCCGACCAGCAGCGCCAGATCCGAAAAGACGACGGGCTCGCCCAGCATCCGGTTCTTCGCGTTGGACGCAACGACGAACAGCCCGACCAGTGCCGCGCCCACGACGGCGGACACGATCGCATTGCCCGATCCGGCAAGCACCACCCCGAACGAGACGGTCATCATCAACGTATGCAGCAGCATCCCGCACCAGTGGCGCAACCGTTGCGGACGTGGCCGGGCGATCGCGTCGAGCAGCAGCGACAAGACCAGCATTATCAGAAAAGGGATCACACCGTCCGCCACAGAAGAGGTCGCGTCCCTGCCGCGTCGAAGCGCTGCATCTGGCACCGCAAGAGAGAAGCAGGACCGTCTATAGCGACGCGTCGACGGGCTGTCACGGCCCCGCCACCCCGCGCAATCCCTTGGAAAACTGCCGCGCCGGCTCTATGGACGGGACAGACGACCGCGCCTTTGACGGGTGCTGTCAGGAAAACCAAAAGGAACTCAACGGATGTCGGATCAGCTTTCCGAGAAATCCGTCTCGCTATCGACCACCGCAGTGCCCGAAGTCCCGCAACCGCTCGCAAATCGCAACATTTTGCTGCTGCAAGGACTGATGGGCCCGTTGTTCCGGCGTCTCGGACAGGTCCTGCGGCGGGACGGCTACGGCGTCCACAAGGTCAACTTCAACGGCGGTGACCGGTTGTTCTGGCGGCTCCCGAACGGGATCGATTATCGCGGCCGGCTCGAGGACTGGCCCGCCACGCTGCGGCAGATCATCGTCGACCGCGGAATCACCGACGTGCTGCTGTTCGGGGATTGCCGGCCGATCCACATGGCCGCGATCGCGGCGTGCCGCGAGTTGCACGTTCCGGTCCATGTGTTCGAGGAAGGCTATATCCGGCCCGACTGGGTGACGCTCGAGCTCGGCGGGGTCAACGGCCATTCGACCTTGCCGCGCGACCCCGCGTGGTACCGCGCGCAGGCGGCGATGCTGCCGCCGCCGCCGGAGCATCTGCCGGTCCCCTCCTCCTTCCGCCGCCGCGCGATCGAGGCGCTGATCTACAACACCGCAGACGTGCTGACCCGGTCGCATTATCCGCATTGGGAAAACCACCGGCCGTGGCACCCGCTGGTCGAAGGCATGGGGTGGGTGCGCCGGCTCAAGCGCCGCAAGGCTGCTGCCGAGCGCGCGGCGGCGGTGCTGGACACGCTGGTGAAGCGCGACGCGCCCTATGTGTTGTTCCCGCTCCAGCTCGATTCGGACGCGCAGATCCGACTGCATTCGTCCTTCGCGGGGATCGCCGATGCGTTGCGGATGGTGATCACCTCGTTCGCGGCGCATGCCCCGCCCGAGTTGCGGCTGGTGATCAAGGAGCATCCGCTCGACAATGGCGTGCGCGACTGGCGCCTCGAATCGATGACGCTCGCCGCGCTCCACGGCGTGACCGACCGGATCGATTATCTCGAGGGCGGCGACATCGTGCCGATATCGCTGCGCTCGCAGGGGATGGTGACGATCAACAGCACCAGCGGCACGCTTGCGCTGGCGCAGGGGATCCCGGTGATCGCGCTCGGGCAGGCGGTCTACGATATCGAGGACATCACCTTCCAGGGGCGGCTCAACGATTTCTGGCGCAACCCCGGCAAGCCCGACGCGCCGACCTTTGCCGCCTTCCGCCGCGTGCTGATCGACCGCTGCCTCGTCGCGGGCGGTTTCTTCTCGGAAGAGGCGCTGACCAAGGTGACCGAGGGCGTCATCGCGCGGATCGAGGCGGCAAGCCCGTTGCTGCCGCAGCGCCGACAGCCACAGGCGCCGCTGATGGCAAAGCCGCCGCGCGCCGCCGGTATCGGGCAGTGACGCTCGGAACCCATCCCGCGTCCAGGTAAGGCCCGCTTCGGGACATGTGGCGCGGCACCACGACCCCGGCACCGTGCCGGGGTCGATCCGCGCGAGTCGGGGCGCGGTCGTCGCGCCCGGTAATCTTATTTGATGACAAAGGCCTGGTAGGAAAACGGCACCCGCACCACCGAGTAATTGCGGTCGGCGAAAAACCGGTCGAACTCGCCGGGCCACGCGCGGACATGCCCGTAATTGTCGAATGCCATGATTCCGCCCGGAGCCAGCCGGTCCCAGAAGAATTCCAGGACGTCGTGCATGTATCCCAAATCAATGTGGACGAAGCAGAAAGTCTGATCGCTGATCGCGGTCATCAACTCATTGGCGAAACCGCGGTAGAATTGCGCCGGATCGTAAAAGGCAAACCGCGCGCGAATCTCGTCCAGGCACATGATCGCCTCGGGATTGCTTCGGACATGCTCGTCGAAGAAGTCGAACAGGTGGAGCGGTCGGCGATCGCCCAGTTGATCCATGACCTTCGCCATGTTCCAGCCCGACCCCCCTTGCCACACGCCGATCTCCGCAACCGCGCCCTCGACGCGGAGTGTCGAACGCAACAGTTCGATCAGGAACAGGATCGTTTCCCGCGGCATCATCGTCGCCGGTTCACCCAGGCGATCTGGACGCGGAACATACCGGTACAGTGCGGACTGCGCCTCGATCGCATATTGGTGGCCCGGCCTGCCGTCGAAATCCTCGGGCCAAAGCAATGGCAAATGACCGAGACCGGCCCGATGCACTACGTCGGTATAGGTGACAAGATCATCGAACACGCAGATGACGAACTCATCGACGCTATTGCGCGCTCCAGCCAGCTCGGTGATCGAGCGAACGACCTTGCCGCGAAACTCGAAGCCCACAAACCGCTCATCAACCTCGTAGATTTCAACGACGTTGTCGCCGAAATTGTTGACCAGATGTTTTGTGTAATCAGAGAAACCGAGCAACGCCACACGCCTGCCCGGTTGCACGAGGGACAGCATTTCGCCGAGCGTGCTGCGCGAGACCTCATCAGAAAAGTGCCCGAACAGATACGCTTGCGTTTCCTGGGATGACATTGAGAATCCTCCTCGAGCATGCTTCCAAATACGGCTGCCGCTTACGGTAGGACTGAAGTATTTTCCAATCGTTTTATAAACCTTGCGAAATAGTTTGGCGTGCCACAGAAGGATTCATGCAGGATCCAGCGCTTATTTTACGCCAGCGCATGACGGGCTAGCCGCGCGACGCCTTCGTATGGGCGCGGCGAAGCGGACTTCCGGTCGTCAGATCCACGCTTGTTGCCGTTTATATATGGGGATTGTAGTGGTCGCAGCGCTCTAACAATCGGAAATTCGGTGATGGCTGGCTCGCGGCTCTGGAAGATGCTCAATCGACGCGCAGGGCCCTGGATCAAACGAGCCGACCAGGCCAATCGCGCGCAGCAGTGGGAGGCAGCCCGGCACGCTTATTCGGTCGCGCTGCTGATCAAACCGGACCTGCGCGAGATCTGGATCCAATATGGCCATGTTCTTGGCCAGTTGGGGGAAGTGCGGATGGCGATCCGTGCCTATCGGCGCGCGGTGGCCTTGCAGGGGGACATGTTCGATGCGCATTTCCATCTGGGACGGGCATTGCTGCGGCAGGGCGAGCGCGAGGCCGCCTTGCTGACATTCCACGCCGCGCTCGGGCTCGACCCGGAGCATGTCGAAATCCTGCAGCACGTCGACGTGCTCGATCGCACTGTCGATGTCGATCGCCTGGAGCAAGTTCGGCTCCTCGTCGAGAACGATGTCGACCCTGCCTTCCTGAAGTTCTTCGACTGGGAATATTATCTTTTCACGAACCGCGTCGTTACCCCTTCCGATGTCGTGTCCGAGACCGCGGCGTTGCGCTACTTCCTCGCGACGGGCGTTGCCGCCCTGTTGCCGACGCACGAGCATTGGGGCTTCGATGCCGAATTCTACCAGCGCCGCTACCAGATCGCCGCAAGCGAGCCGCAGGCGCTTTACCGGGACTGGCTCGGCGACGGGGTTGCCATCGGCCACAGCCCCAATCTCCGCCACGCGATCGAGACCCGCCTCGCTACCGAGGGCGTGACCAACACGCTGGTGGAACGCGTCCTGGGCGATAGCGCGAGCCTGTCGCACAGTGCCCCCGACAAGGCGATCGAAGCGTTCCTCGCCGCGCTCGACGCGACGCCGCCGATCTATCTGCGCGACCCTACCGTGATCGACGCCGGCACGGTGAAATTCTTCAGCGAGCTTTCCGACGCCCTGTATCTCAAGGGAGACAAGGATCGGGCAGGCGCGCTTCGCACGGCTATCCTGTCTCGGGTGCCGGGGCATCCCCCGACCCGGCAGCACCTCGCCGATGCCTACCTCGAGGCAGGCCGGATCGACCAGGCCGAGGAGATCTACCGGTCCCTGATCGAGGACGGGATCGAATCCCCCTGGACGTATCTGAACCTTGCGCGCTGCCGCCGCGAGAGCGATGATTATGCGGGCGAACTTGACGTATCGGAGGCCGCCGTCCGCCGCTTCCCGGGGGACCGGGGATTCGGTCGTCAGCTCGCCGCCGCGCAGGATCGCAATTTCACGGACGTCTGGACGCGCGCGACCACGCCGGGGGAATATCCGAGCATCGCGACCGCGCAGGACGCGCTGGCAGATGCATGTACCAGGATTGCCCCCGCCGCTGCCCCGCGCGCGATCGCACCCCGGCCAGCGACCGGCCGGCGCGCGGTGGCGCTGATCGCCAACGAAGCGCTCGAACAGTGCCGCCTTTATCGCGTCGAGCAGAAGGTCGAGCAGTTGCTGGCCGCGGGATGCGAGGTCGTGAAGTTCAATGCCGATCGCGAGCTCGGCGATTTCCTTGCGGCGATCGACCTGTTCGACGTCGCGATCTTCTACCGAGTGCCCGCGTTTCCGGAGATGATCCGCGCGATTCGTGAAGCGAACCGCGCCGGGCTCGCCACCGTCTACGAGATCGACGACCTGATTTTCGACGCCGCCTCCTATCCGCCGCCGATGTCCGAATATGGCGGACTGGTGACCCAGGCCGAGCATAACGAGCTGGCGATGGGTGTCCCTCTGTTCGCACATGCGATGCAGATGTGTGATTACGCGCTGACGTCGACCCCGGCGCTGGCCGATGCAATGGCTCCCCTCGTGCGTTCGCGGCGCTGCTTCGTCCACCGCAATGCGATCGGTGCGCGGCATCGGCGTGCCATCGCCAGTCCGGGGCCGGCCCGCGCGGATGGGATGATCACGATCCTCTACGGATCGGGCACCAAGGCGCACAAAGAGGATTTCACCGAATTCCTCGAGCCCGCGCTGATCAAGGTCGCGCGCCGTCATCCCAACGTCCGGATCGCGCTGGTCGGATACCGCACTGTCGGCCCCGAGCTCGCGCAGCTCGGCGATCGCCTGATCCTGATCGACCCGATCGCCGACGTCCGGACGTATTGGAAAGTGCTCGCGGATGCGGACATCAACCTTGCCGTGCTGAAGCCGTCGCGGGTTGCCGACTGCAAGAGCGAGATCAAGTGGCTCGAGGCCGCGATGCTGGGCATACCCTCGGTGGTGAGTGCGACGCGCACCTATGAGGAGATCATCGACCAGGGGAAGACCGGCTTCCTCTGCCGGACCGCCGCCGATTGGGACGAGTCGCTCGAGCGTCTCGTCACCGACGAGGCGCTGCGCCGTACGGTCGGCGACGCCGCGCGAACCGTCGCGCTGCGGGATTATGGCGAAGCCGCGATGGCGACCAACATTGCAGCGATCCTCGCGGACATCATGCCGCGCCCCAGGACCGCCAGAAAGCGGATCGCGGTGGTCAACGTCTTCTACCCGCCGCAGGCGATCGGCGGGGCGACGCGGGTGGTGCACGACAACGTCTGTTCGCTCGTCGCCGACCATGGCGACCAGTTCGAGATCGAAGTGTTCACGTCGATCGAGGGCGAGCCGGAGGGATATAAGGTCGTCCGGCAGATCGTCGACGGCGTCCGCGTGACGGGGGTCACCACCCCGAACGACCCACTGATCGAGCAGCACACGCACGATCGCCGGATGGGCGAGGTGTTCGACGAATTCCTGACCGTCGCGCAGGTCGATCTGGTGCACTTCCATTGCATCCAGCGCCTGACCGCGGAGCTGCTCGAGGTCACGGAGCGGCGCGCGATCCCGTACATCATCACCGCGCACGACGGCTGGTGGATCTCGAACGACCAGTTCCTGGTGGATCGCCGGGACCAGATCACGTTGTACGATTATGCGCTTCCCGCGATCGAACGGGCGCAACAGTTCAACGCGAAGGCGTTCCGCCGGATGAGCGTGCTCGAGGAACCGCTCCGGCAGGCGCGCCTGGTCCTTCCGGTCTCCGAGCCGTTCGCCGCACTGTACCGGATGGCGGGCGTCGAGAACATCCGGACGATCGCCAACGGTGTCTCGCGCCTGCCGGAGCGGGATCGGATCGCCGCGCCCGACGGACGGATCAGGCTCGCCCATATCGGCGGGGCATCGCGTCACAAGGGCTATCACCTCGTCCGCCAGGCACTATGGTGCGGTGATTATCGGAACCTGAGCCTGACCGTGATCGACCATGCGATGCCCGCGGGCACGTCGCGCGACGAACTGTGGGGCACCACCCCGGTACGGCTGCTGCCGCGCGTCGAACAGAAGGACGTCCCGGCGCTGTACCACGCCATCGATGTCCTCCTCGCCCCCTCGATCTGGCCGGAAAGCCACGGGCTCGTCACGCGCGAGGCGCTGGCGAGCGGTTGCTGGGTCATCGCCTCGGATCGCGGCGCAATCGGCAGCGATGTGGTCGAGGATGTCAACGGGCACGTGATCGACGTCGGCGATGCCGCCGCGCTGACGTCAGCGTTGCAACGGATCGATTCGGACCCGGACCGCTATCGGGCGATGCCTGCCGCGGGCCGGGGGTTTCGCAGCGCGTCCGAGCAGGCCGATGACCTTGCGTCCCTTTACCTCGAGCTGCTCGGCGATACGGAGGATGCCGCGCAGGCGACGACGATCGAAAGTCCGGTCGGGCCAGGGCTGTCGGTGGTCACGCCCGTCCACCCGACGTCGACCGGCATCCCGATCACCGCGTGAGCGGCCGTCGAGGTGGTGACTGCGGGGACCCGTCGCCGCATTGGCAACGCTGCCGATCCGCGGTATCGTGTCGGATGAACGAGGTCGACGCGTGAAATCCATAGCTGCTCAGAGTTCCAGGCCGAGGACCTTCGCACAGGCGTTCGCGGTGCAGGTGCGTGTGACCGGCGCGATCCTGATGCGCGAACTCCACACGCGCTACGGCCGGGAGAATATCGGCTATCTGTGGCTCTTTGGGGAGCCGCTGCTGCTCGGCAGCGTCATCGCGCTGATGCACAGTGGCCAGACGGGTCACGATGGCGAGATCAACCCGATCGCGCTTGCCGTCTGCGGATATACGATTTTCATCATGTTCCGCGGCATCGTCAACCGGGCGGAGGGCGCGTTGCACGGCAATGCGCCGCTGCTGTATCACCGGATGGTCACGGTCTTCGATATCTCGTTCGCCCGCGCCATCCTGGAAGCCGCGGGGACGTTCATGGCGTTTAGCGTCCTGTTGTCGCTGATCATCCCGATGGGATATGCGAGCCTGCCGGTCCGGCCGTTGAGCCTGATGCTCGGCGTCTCCTATGTCTTCCTGTTTTCGTTCGGGATCGCCAATATCATCATCGGGCTGACCTACGAGAACCGGACGCTCGAACGGCTGGTTCACCTCTTCACCTATTTCATGATTCCCCTGTCCGGTGCATTCTACCAGGTGAACTGGGTGCCGCAGCCGTACCGTGACTATCTGCTATACAACCCGTTCCCGCAGATCTTCGAGCTGGTGCGCTACGGCCAATTTGAATCGGCCACGCTAGAGTACGTCAATTTCACGTATATCAACGCCTGGATCCTGAGCCTGAATTTTATTGGATTGCTGTCGCTTCGCGCGGTAAAGGGCCGCATCCATTTGTCGTGATCCAAGGCATCGCGCCTATCACTCCAGACCGCTCGAGATGTACGAATGAATATGCATGGGATCTTCGCGCCGGTTATCGAAGAAAGCGTTGAAGACCGGCCAAGTGTGATCGCGCGCGCTCTTGCCTGGTTGAACAAGCGCCGGAATTTCCTGCTGATCGTCATGCTGCCGACGCTGATCGTCGCGGGATATTACTATCTGATCGCGGCTGACCAATACGAATCCGAGGCGCATTTCATGATCCGCTCCTCGGAGGGCGGCTCGAACACGCCGACCGGCTTCGGGAGCCTGCTCGGGCTGGCGGGGGGAATGACGCAGTCACAAGGCGAAGCGTTAAGCGTTGCCGACTATCTCGAATCGCATGACGCGGTGGCAAAGCTCAACCGCGACATCGATCTCGTCCAGCGCTTCCGTCGCCCCGAGGCCGATCTGCTCAGCCGACTGGCGACCCCCAACCCGACCCCCGAACGGCTGCTGAAATATTATAAAGGCAAGGTTCTGGTCCTGTACAATCGCGACACCGGGATCGCGAAGCTGACGGTCCGCGCGTTCCGCCCCGACGACAGCCTACAGATCATCCAGCGGCTGATGGCGATGGGCGAACAGCGCGTCAACGTGCTGAATGCACGCAGCTATACCGACGGGATCGCATCGGCGCGCCGTCAGCTCGATCTTGCCGAAGTCGCTGTTTCCGGCATCCAGAGCACGTTGACCAACTTCCGCCAGTCGCAGGCGGACATCGACCCGGAAGGGTCGGGCAAGGCGCAGATCGGGCTCGTCTCGACGCTGCGGGCAAATCTTGCGGCGGCGCAGTCGCAGCTCGAGACGATGGGGGCGTTCGTCAACCACGGCAGCCCGCAATATGTCGCCATGCAGCGGCAGGTGCAGTCGCTCCAGTCACAACTTGCCGCGCAATCGGGTCGGCTCGCGAGCGGAAGCGGCGGCAGCGGCGGGTCGATCGCGCGCGATCTCGGCGGCTATGAGAAACTGCGACTGCGGCAGGAATTCGCCGGCAAGCGCTACGAGGCAGCGGCGGCGGCCTATGAGCAGGCGCGGGATCGCGCACAGCGCCAGCAACTGTATCTCGTCAAGGTGGTCGAGGCCAACCTTCCGGTGAAATCGGAATATCCCGAACGCGGTCGCATCGTGCTGACCGTGTTCCTCGCGTTGCTGCTGCTCTACGGCATCGGCTGGTTGCTCGCCGCCGGCGTCAAGGAGCATGCGCTCTGAGGTGATAGTAAGCGGGCATGGCCGGGATGATGATTCAGCGACATCATCCCGGCCCGGTTCAGGCTGCCATGCTCGCCCGTCAGCGCCGTCGGCGTGCGATTAGCCCGAACGGGACGGGACGTTCCCGGTTGGCACGCCGCTGGTCATCGGCGGCGAAGGTGAGCTGCGCGATTTCCTGGCCCTGCGCGATCAGTGACAGCGCGATCCGCTCGATCTCGGCGCGGGTATACGCAAGACCCGTCGGCTTCGTGCGATACTGGCCGGCGTGCATGCCTTCATAGTCGAAGATATGCACCGCAATGCCATCGAGCTTGAGGCACCGCATGCAGTCCAGCACCAGATGCGGAAACGCCTCACGGCCACCGGGCGTGGAGGGCAGCCCCTTGGTCCAGAGAAACTCGAAATCCATCAGTTCCTCGGGCAGCGTCAATGCCTCCAGCTGCATCCGATCGACGCCATCGCGGGGCGGCATCGCATCGCTCGGACTGCTCCCCTCCCCCTGCGGCGGCATTGCGCCAACGGAAGCGGCAAGGATGCTGCACCCCTGACGCGTAAGATAAGCAGGCAGGGTACTTGGGATCGTCTCGATCGCGAAACCGTGGCCGCCATCTGTCGGGGCACCATAATACCGCAACGCCTGAAGGATATAGACATCCTGCCACGCTTCCGCCGACCGTTCGGTGGCGCGACCGAGCGTCGACATCCAGGCGGTGAACGCGCGCTCGCCAAACTGTCGCACCGTCATCGGTTGCGAAACCGGGGTCGCGAGCGTCGGATCGGTCGCGGTCACCAGTTCGGGCTGGGGGCGCAGGGGTGGTGGCTTCGCCTTGGCAAAACGCGCATCCGATCCTCCACCGGTAACCTCCCAGTCGGGATCCGATTCCTCGCGGCGGTCGAGCGACACGCTGATCCCGCCGGCGACCGCATCGGTCTCGTCGTAGATATACCCGCTGACCGCATAGAACATGTTCTTGCGGCTCACGATATCGAGCTCGACATGGCCGCCGGTCGCGGCAAGCTCGGCGAGAGCGACGCTGCGGGTTTCGATCGGTTGCGGCGGTGTCCGCAAGTGTGCGGGTTTCGCGGCGATCTGCAGCACGAGCGTTCCGTGGGTTGCGGCAAGATTGTGGAAGCCGACGCTGAACACGACCGGGCCAAGCGCCGGGCGCACGATCATCGTCTCGAAGACGTATCCCGGGTCGGGTGCAGGCTCGTCGCGGCCAAGGCCGGGCAGTCGACTTGCCCATTGCGGCATCGCGCCGAACGGGTCGATCGGCAGCGGCGCATAGCGATCGCGCTCCCACGCCGCACGTTCGGCTTGCCGCGTTTGCTCGTCGACTTCGTCAATCATTCGGGCTGGCCCATCGTTCGGTCATATAAGGCCGTCAGGTTCGTCTTGTACCGTTCGGTCGAGAAACGTTGCGCCTGGCCTGGCCCGCGGCGCGCGAGATCGGCGCGCAAGTCGGCCTCGGTATCGAGCCGCCGCAACCCGCGCGCGATCGCCGAGACGTCGTACGGGTCGACAAGAAGCGCGGCATCCCCCGTGATCTCCGGGAGCGATGCAGTGTTTGCTGCGAGCACCGGCACCCCGAGCAGCATCGCCTCGTTGGCGGGGAGCCCGAAACCTTCGTAGAGCGACGGGAAAGTCAGCGCGCGAGCACCGCGCAGCAGCCGGAGCAAGAGGTGTCGCGGCAGGTAATCGATCTGGATGATGCGCCGTTCGAGGTGTGCGTGCCGCGGGCTGTCAGTATCTTCGGGGCGGGGCAGCAGGACCAGTTCGGCCTGGCTCTGCCACGACCTGCCCGCGACGATCACCAGCGGCGTATCGAGGTCGAGCGACAGATACGCCTCGATCAGCCGTCCGAGATTTTTCTTGGGTTCGATCGCGCCGTAGAAGAGAAAATAGCCGTCGCGCTTCAATCCGAACAGCGACCCCACCAGCCGCGCCGATTCCGCCGGATCTTCCGCCAGCAGATCTGCGTCGATCGAGGAAATCTGATAGGTGTTCGACACGCGGTCGGGGTGGACACCGAACAGGTCGACGATGTCGCGCTGGCTCGTCTCCGAGACGGTGCACAGACGCGCGGCGTGCTTGATGCAGCCCTGCACCAGCGCGCGGAACTGCCGCTTGTCGTCCAGCGTCGCCGAAGGCAGTCGCAGTGGCACGACGTCGTGGATCGTATAGATGTTCCGCGCACCGGCGAGCACGACCGGGACCGGATAGGTCCAGTGCATTACCGCCGGCGGCTCGGCGATGTGCAGGCGTGCGAACTGCCCGGTCGTGCGGAAATAGGCATGCGCGCGCTCGAACAGGAATGCGCTACTCCACAGCCGGTCGAAATGCGGCATGCGTTCCGTAAATGGACGAGTCTCGACGCCTCCCGGGGGGACTGGCTGCGCGACCGGACCGCGCGCCATGCGGGCGACGGTGGTCACCCGGCGAAGACCGAATTTCTTGATCGTGTGCTTGGGTGGACGTGCCAGGCGATCGTAGAACAACGCCTCGCGCTCGGCGGCGGGTCCCGCAACATCGAGGCCGAAGATCCCGTCGACCTCATGGCCCATTTGTTTGAGCGTCAATGCCAGGCTGCGACCGTAGCTCGCGATCCCGGTTCCCCACGGCATCGCCAGATTGTAGCCGTCTATGCCAATGCGCAACCGTTGGGTGCCTGTATTATGGTTCAAGAGGTTCGCGCCTTACCCTGCGGCCGGTGGCTATGCAACGCATCGGCATACAGGCCGCGGAGGCGGTCGACGAACCGATCCGCGCTGAACGCCGGCGCACGCGCCACGCCAGCGGTGCCAAGCGTCGCGACCAGGGCGTCGTCCTGGCCCAGCCGCGCAATCGCCGCCGCCATCGCTGCCGTATCGCGCGGGTCGACCAGAAGCGCGGCCCCGCCGGACACTTCGGCGAGCGCGCCGGTGTCGCTCGTCATCGTCGCGGTGCCCAACGCCATCGCTTCGATGACGGGCAGGCCGAACCCCTCGGCGAGTGAGGGAAACAGCAGCGCGCGCGCGCCTGCGATCAGCCCCAGCAATTGCGCACGGGTCTGATACGGCAGGCGTATCGCCCCCGGTGTTGTGGCGATCGCCTGCAGGATGGGCTCCGCCTGCCACCCGTCCGGGCCGGCCAGCACCAGCGGCAGCGGTGTCCCGCTGGCCCGGTAAGCGGCGAGCAGGTCGGCGATGTTCTTGCGCGGTTCGATCGAGCCGACCACCAGCAGGTAGCCCTTTTGCCGAAGTTCGGTCGGAATCGGCGTGCGGGGTTCGTCCGTCACCGTCACGGCCTGACCGGCGTTGACGACCGTGTCCGGCGCGCACCCGAGGGTTGCTAGGATCGACGAACGCGCGCTGTCCGAAACGGTAACAAGACGCGCGGCCTCGGGCAGGATC
The DNA here is from genome assembly GCA_964575105.1 of uncultured Stakelama sp. GTDB lineage: Bacteria > Pseudomonadota > Alphaproteobacteria > Sphingomonadales > Sphingomonadaceae > Sphingomonas. The sequence goes on along the minus strand of CAZNQA010000018.1, from coordinate 11,732 downwards.
CGGTCGAGCACCGCGCGATGCCGTCGCGGATCGATCGGCGTCAGTTCGGGCGACTCGAGCGGGATCGCGTCGTGCACCGTGTACAGGTTGATCCAGCCGTCGAGGACCAGCGGGACGGGGTAGGTCCAGTGCACGATCCCCGGGGGGAGGTCGCTCGACAGCCGAAGCAGCCGCCCCCAGGTCGAGAAGTGAATGTGCGCGCTGCGAAAAACGTCGCGCGCCGACAGGGCGGCTGCGCCATCGCGCGCGAGCGGGCGGGTTCCCGGACGGACCGCGTCGAGCCAGCGTATCGCGCTGTTGGCGGTCGTACGGGCATTCAGCAGCAGCGGTTGATCGGTAAGTGCCGGCAAGGCCGCCGCCAGGCCCCGCGCGTAGGTCGATACGCCGGTCCCGCCGACGAGCATCCTGGCATCGGTCAGGATCGGGACCGGCAGGCGGGCGGGAGCGGCGGGCGGTTCCATTGCGGCTTTCCTATTGGTGGACGCACATGTATCTGGCCAGCGATTCCATTTATGCCGTCGTGGCGCACCCATTGCCTGCCTGGACCCGTCGATGATCCGTTTCGAGCACGTCTCCAAGAGCTACCATATTCGAAAGTTTGAGAAACTGGTCTTCGCTGACCTGAACTTCACGATCGAGAAAGGCGATTCCATCGGGATCTGCGGCGCGAATGGCGCGGGCAAGTCGACCTTGATGCGGCTGATCGCGGGGGTCGAGCAGCCGACGTCCGGTCGTGTTACCCGGACGATGACGACATCCTGGCCGATCGGCTACAGCAACGTCTTCCAGTCGAGCCTGACGGGGGCGGACAATGCGCGCTTTATTGCGCGGATTTACGACCGTCCGGAGCAACAATTGCTCGATTTCGTAGAGGATTTCGCGCAGTTGGGCGCCTATTTGCATCAACCTGTGCAGACCTATTCCGCGGGCATGGGCGCGCGGCTGGCGTTCGGGATCAGCCTCGCGATCGAGTTCGACTGCTATCTCGTCGATGAAGTCACCGCCGCCGGCGACGAGCGCTTCGGCAAACGCTCGCGCGATGCGTTGCTGGCCCGCCGCGACAATGCGACGCTGATCATGATCTCGCACGACCCGGCGACCTTGCACGCCTATTGCCGGCGCGGCGCGGTTCTCTATGGCGGCGCGCTCGTCCATTACGATACGATCGAAGAGGCGTCCGCGGTGCACCACCAGCTTCAGTCCCGCGGCATGTAAGCGCCAGGACCATGACCCTTTGTTCGGTGGCAATTGCGCGCGCGTTTGGTAAGGCAGCTTGCATATCCGGGTGGAGGAGCTTGCTGCCGCTGCTTACGTCCGCTCAACCAGGAATTCAGTGAAAATGCCCCTGCTCGCGCCAAACCGGCAATTTCGCAGCCTCATAGCGTGCACCGTGGCCCTTGGCCTCGCAGGATGCTCGACCTTGCCGTCGAGCGGGCCGACCGCTGGCGCGATCGTCAAGCGCGCGCGCGCGGAGGACGGTGCGGTCAAGTTCCGTATCGTGGATCTCGACAGCAGTGCGGTGGTGGCGCTCAACAATCCGACCCGGGACGGCCGGACGGGACTTACCCTTGCGTCGCTGGCGCAGGACCGCCGGATCGATCTGATCGGACCGGGCGACGTGCTGTCGATCTCGATCTATGAGGTCGGCGTGTCGCTGTTCGGTGGCGGCATGCGCCCATCCCCCGGCGGCAGCTTCGACCCGTCGGCGCGCGGCGAGGTCTTCCCCGAAACGGTGGTCGACGCATCGGGCCAGATCACCCTGCCCTATCTGGGCCCGGTCCAGGTCGGCGGCATGACCGTCGAGGACGCGGAACGACGGATCGTCGCCGCGTTGCGGAGCAAGTCGCAGAATCCCCGTGCGATGGTGGCGATCAAGGAAAACGTCGCCAACACGGTCTATGTCTCTGGCATGGTCAACAAGCCGGGCCGGCTGAAACTGACGCTTGGCCGCGAGCATCTGCTCGACGCGATCGCCAGTGCCGGCGGCAGCGTTTTGACCGGCACCGCCACGGTCGAGGACATGACGGTGCGCTTCGTCCGCGGATCGAGCATCGTCGAGACCCGGCTCGGCACGATCCGGTCGAACTCGCCGGACGACCTGGTGCTGATCCCGGGGGATCGTATCGAGGTGTTCCGCAACGCGCGGACCTACACCGTGTTCGGCGCGGTCGCCAAGATTTCGCAGGTTCCGTTCGACACCGCGCATGTCTCGCTCGCCGAGGCATTGGCGCGCGCCGGCGGGCCGAGCGATTCCAGCGCCGATCCGTCGGCGATCTTCCTGTTCCGCTACAGCGTGCAGCCCGCCTCGGGCCTGGAAGAACCCGTGATCTACCGCGTCAACATGCTGAAGCCGGAAAGCTATTTCCTCGCCCAGCGGTTCGAGATGCAGGACAAGGATGTGATCTACATCGCCAACGCGCGCGCCAACCAGCCGGCCAAGCTGTTCGGCATCATCAACCAGTTGTTCGCGCCGTTCATCACCGCGCGGCAGATCACCAACTGATCCGGGCCGGCTATCGCTGATCCGTGGCGGGGTCGGCGGAGACCTGCCACGGATTGGGGCGCGCGCTGCGATCGATGTGGTCGAGCGTCTCGCGCATCGCGGGAAAGCGATAGCCATCGAACGGCTGGCCGACCCGGGTCCAGTGCGGGTTATAGCCGGGATCCTCGAACAACGCCGCGCCCCAGCGGCGGTGCACCACCGTCAATTCCTCGAGATCCCACGCGACCTGGCTTCGCGTGACGTTCAACCCGCGAGTCTTGGATTCGTGGTGCACCAGCCGGATCGCGGGGGTCTGGACGATGCGATAGCCGGCTTCGCGAACACGCAGACACAGATCGACGTCGTTGAACGCGATCGACAGCCGTGCGGCATCGAACCCGCCGATCGCCTCGAACACGCTGCGGCGGACGGCGAGGAAGGCGCCGGTGACCGCCGCTGCACTGCGGACGCGCGACCAGCGTCCGTTCGGTCCGGAATCGCCATCGGCATGACCGATTCCTTCGTGGATCGGTCCGCCGCTCCCGATGCCGAAGATCATTCCGGCATGCTGGATGCTCCGGTCCGGGTAAAGCAGCAGCGCCCCGACTGCCCCGACCGCGGGATCGGCCATCGCATCGCGGAGCGCGCTATCCCAGCCGGGGGTCAGGCTGGTCGTGTCGTTGTTGAGAAACAGCAGCACCGGGGCCGCGCTTCCCTCTACCGCAAGATTGTTGGCACGGGACCAGTTGAACGGTTCGTCGAGCGCGAGCGTCTCGGCAATGCCGCGCGCCGCATAGCGCGCGAGCAAGCGCGCGGTCTCGGGCAGCGCGCTGCGGTTGTCGACGATCGTGATCCGCAGCAGGTCGGGCCGCGCGGCGAGGCGGTGCAGGCTGTCAACCGCGTCGCGCAGCAGATCGGGGGCATCGCGGGTCTGGACGACGACGTGGATCCGGTCGGGCGTCGGGGCGGGTAGCGGGGCGGATAGCGGCGCGGAGGGGGGATCGGTCCGGACGATCGCCGCAGGGGTGGCGACCGGTTCGGCCTGCGCGCGAAGGGCTTGTGACGCCAGCGCCTTTACCGACGCGAGCAACAACGGGATATGCGCGACGACGGGCTGTCCGTCCCGCACCGCGAGGAGCGACGAACCCAGCGTGATATCGACGCGCGCGGTATCGACGAGCAGCAGCGCGGGGCGAACCGCCGTATCGGCAAACCAGTCAGGGTCCGGCATCGGCTGGAAGACCGGCGTGTCGTGCCGCCGCCCGGTGCGCCAGTCATCGATGCAATGGTCGTGATCGGCATAGGCCGCCGCGCATCCGGTGCGGGCGGCCGCATGGCTGAACCACGCTATCGCCTGACGATCCAGCACCGTGCCTGCGCGCACCTGCAGGACATAGGCGGCAGGCGGCGTTTCGGGCGAGTCCGCAAAGACGATCCGTGGATCGATCGCCGCGAGGCTGGCGACCGAATGATCGCGGATCGCGGCGGGGGCGATCACCCGTGCGCTCCAGGCCGGATCGGTCTGGTCGCGCAGGCTGGACAGGGTCGCGCGAACGTCGACCGGCATCGCCGCCTGCGCATCGATCAGGACAAGGATCGCCAGATCGAGCCGCGGCCGTGCCGGCGGCGTCGGAATGGTCAGCGCGCGGCGGTAATCGGCGTAGCGGGCGGGGGCATAGACATCCCCGCTCTGCGCCTGCACCACCGCCTCGAGCCAGGGCGCGTGATCGGCATCGACCCCCTCGTGTCCGTGATGCGAGATGCCGCCCGGCAACTGGTCGCGTCCACCAAGCCCGAGCAATTCCTCGGTCGCGGCGTCGAAGCCGGGATCGATCGTCAGCGCACGGACACAGCAATCGATCGCGTCGGCCCGGTTCCCGAGGCGGCGCAGCACCGACGCCATTTGCAGCCAGGTGTCCGCCACGTTCGGCGCCAGCGTCGCCGCGCGCTCATACGCCTCGCGCGCAACGTCCAGATCGCCGGTCGCCTTGCGGGCGTGGCCGTATTGCACCCAGGCGGCGGCATTGCGGGGACGGACGTCGAGGAAGGCGGCGTAGGCGGTCGCCGCATCGGGCCATGCACCAGCGCGCGCCGCGTGCCGCGCCGCCGCCAGACGCTGTCGCGCTACTCGCCATCGCAGCATTATGCACAAACCCCAAGTCGTCTGAAGGACGGTTTTGACCTAGTAGACCGCGGCCAGTTCGACTAGCGATAGCCTGCCCGGGCGCCATGCGCCAGACAACGACCAACATGGAACTTGGATTGAGAGCGCCGTACTTCCTGTCGTTGGCCGCGCGCATGACAGGCTTCAGTAGATCGCGTGGAACGCCCCGCCGGCTCGGCGATGCGGCGCGCGCGATCGGCGACTGGGCGGGGGCGGCGCTCCATTACGAACAGCATCTTGCCCGGCGGCCGGACGATGTCGCGATCATCGTGCAATGGGGTCATGCGCTCAAACAGTCCGGGCGACTGGAGCAGGCGCTGTCGGCCTATCAGCGCGGCCTGACGCTGACCCCGGACGATGCGGATCTGTGGCTCAGCCTCGGCCATGCCCGCAAATTGCAGGGCGATCGGGCGGGCGCGCTGGGGGCGTATCGGCGGAGCGCGGCGCTCGACGGCAATCGCCATGCGCTGACCGAGATCGATCTGCTGCAGGACGTCGGCGAACCCGCCGCCGCCCCGACCCCGGCGGAACGCGCCGCGATCATCACCGCGCTGTCCGCGCGGGCGCACCATGTCCGGATCGACGCGGCGACCCATATCCACCTGGCCGAGGCGAACCGGCTCGATCTCTTGGCGCGCGGCGCGCACGTCGTGCTGCGGCTCGAACCGGGCGACGGACCAGCGCCGCCGCTTGGCGTCCTGTCGCTCGACTGCCAGCCGCTCGACCCGGCGTTTCGGCCGCGCGGCGAAGTCCAGATCGACTATGGCGCGGGTTTCGACGACGACCTTGCGCTCGTCTATACCGCCGGCACCGAACCAGTCCGCATCCTGCTCGCGCGCCCCGGCGATATCGTCGCGATCCGCTGGATCCTCGACCGCAAGCCGAACGCGATCCACCTGCCATCGATCAGCGTCGCGCCGATCGCCTTGCCCGACGCGGAGGCGATGCTGCGGGCGCGCGGGCCGGACGATCTCGATGTCGACCGGCTGGTCGCGCTCGTCCGGCGTTGTGCAGGCGGTGAGATCGCGACCGGGGACGCGGCCGAGGCCACGCGCAGACTGATGGCGCCCGACCCGTTCGTCGGCAGCGACTATCGCAGCTGGGTTTCGACCTACGAACGCCCGCAGGCCGAGGACTATGCCACGATCGCGCGAATGACCGCGGCGATGCCGTGGCGCCCGCGTTTCTCGTTCGTGATCCCGGTCTACAATACGCCGGAGGTCCTGCTCCGCGCATGCCTGGATTCGCTGCTGGCGCAGACCTACCCCGATTTCGAGATCTGCGTCGCGGACGACCATTCGCCCGATCCGCAGGTCGCCGCCACCCTTGCCGACTATGCCGCGCGCGATCCGCGCATCAAGGCGATGCGGCGGTCGACCAACGGGCATATCTCCGCCGCGAGCAACAGCGCGCTTGCGCTCGCGACCGGCGATTTCGTCGTGCTGGTCGATCACGACGACCTCATTCCCGATCATGCGCTGTTCGTCGTTGCCTGGTACATCAACCAGCACCCGCAGGCCGACGTGCTGTTCTCGGACGAGGACAAGGTCGATCTGCGCACGATGCGTTCGGCCCCGTATTTCAAGGGCCGCTGGAACCGGTTCCTGATGTACGGCCACAACATGATCAGTCATCTCGGCGTCTACCGCCGGACGCTGATCGAGTCGGTCGGCGGGTTTACCGTCGGCATGGAGGGGAGCCAGGATTACGACCTGTTCCTGCGCTGCTACGAAAACAGCGCGGACGACCGGATCGTGCACATTCCGCACGTCCTGTATCACTGGCGGATGCTTCCCGGCTCGACCTCGGTGTCGCCCGACCAGAAGAGCTATGCAGCGATTGCCGCCACCCGTGCGATCAACGCGCATTTCGATCGGACCGGGCTGCCGCTGCGATCGGTCCCGGGCTTTATCGACGGCGTGTCGGGCGTGGCTCCGGCATCCTCTCCCGAAACGGTCGTGACGATCGTGATCCCCACGCGCGACGGGTTGGACGTGCTCAAGCCGTGCATCGATTCGATCCTGGCGACGGCGCCGCGCAACATCGACATCCTGATCATCGACAATGGCAGCGTGGCGGCGGCGACCGCGCGCTATCTTGCCGGCCTTGCCGAATCGGGTGCCGCCCGCATCCTGCGGGACGATCAGCCGTTCAATTTCTCGCGTCTCAACAATCTCGCGCTCGACCATGCGCGCGGTGAGATCCTGTGCTTTCTCAACAACGATACCGAGGTACTGGCGCCCGACTGGCTGGACCGGGCACGGGTGCTGTTGGCGATGCCCGACGTCGGCGTGGTCGGCGCCCGGTTGCTTTACCCCGACCGGACCTTGCAGCATTTCGGGCTGGTGCTCGGCATGGGGCAGCACCGCATCGCCGGCACGCCCCACAACGGCAGCGGTGCGGAGGATCCCGGCTATTTCGCCAAGGCCCGGCTTATGCAGGAATTCTCCGCGGTTACCGCGGCCTGCCTGTTCGTCCGCACCGCGGACTTCCGCCGCATCGGGGGCTTCGACCCCGATTTCGCGATCGCCTATAACGATGTCGACCTGTGCCTGCGGATCCGAGCACTCGACCTCAAGGTGATCGCCGATCCCGACATCCTGTTGCTCCACAAGGAAAGCCGGACCCGCGGCAGCGACGAAAGCGGCGAGCGCGCGGCGCGTCTTGCCACAGAAGCGGCGTTGATGCGGGCGCGGTGGGCGTCGATCCTCGACGACGACCCGTATTATTCGCCCAACCTCTCGCTTGCCCGGTCCGACTTCACGATGGCCACGCCCCCCCGCGTACCGCTCCCCTGGCAACCCGCAACGGTATGATCCCCCAAGCCAAAGACCCCGCAATGCCGTCCTATGTGAGTTGTGCCCCGTTTCGCTTATATGGCGACGCCCCCCCGCCCGAGCTGACCCCGGGGCGTCAGGCGCTGGATTACGGGATCCGGATCGTCGGCGAACTGTTCGCGGGTTGCGGGTATCGCTGGCGCTTCCCGGCGGACGGGTTCGTCGCGCCCGATCCCTTTACCGAGCAGCTCGACCGTTTCTACACCGACATCGCAGCGAAACGCTGCCCGCCGTCGCTGCTCGCGCGGATCACGAAGGCGACCCTGTTCCAGTCCGTCATCCGCTGCCGCGCAGGCAGCGACGAGGCGCTGGTCTACGAGACATATCGCCCGAGCGACCATGCCGCCGTCACGATGCCGACACCGGGCCAGCTTGCCGATATCGACCGCGAGCGCTTTGCCGGCATGGCCTGGCAGAATTTCTTCATCGGGTCGGTCGGATCGCCGAATTACGGCCACTGGCTGATCGACGACGTGCCACGCCTGAAGAGCGCCTTGCATCTGATGGCGGCGGACCCGCGTCCGGTGCGGATCCTGCTGCACGAATTCTTCCAGCCGGTCGACCAGGTCCGGATCGACACGATCCGCGCGTTGTGCGGGCCCGACATCCGGATCGAATGGCTCGATTTCAGCCGCGCCTATCATTTCGACGAACTCTTCTACGCAACGCCGGTGAGCGATCACCCGGTGCAGAAGTCGCCGCTGGCGCTGGCCTATGCGGCGCGGCGGATGGTCGATGCGGCACTTCCCGATCCGCGCGAGGACGGACGCGGCGACCGGCTGTTCGTGTCGCGCGCGTCGCAACGCACGCGCGCGCTTATCAATCAGGCGGATGTGCGGGATCTGGTCCAGGCGCGGGGCTTCCGCGTGGTCGACCCCGAGACGATGACCGTGCTCGAGCAGACCCGCCTGTTCGCGGGCGCGCATGCCATCATCGGCCAGATGGGGGCGGCCATGACGAACACCCTGTTCTGTCCGGCGACCACGTCGATCCTGTATCTTGCGCCGAGCGGCTGGATCGAACCGTTCTACTGGGATCTCGCCGCCGTCCGGGGGCATCAGTATCGCGTGCTGTATGGCGCCGTAACCGACGTCGACGCCGCGTCGCACGAACGCGCCTTTTCGATCTCGCTGCCGTTGCTGTCCGCGGCGATCGACGCGCTCTAGTCCAGCGCGCGCGTATCGATGCCGGGGTCCGTGGTGGGCTCGCCGGGATTCGAACCCGGGACCTACAGATTAAAAGTCCGTTGCTCTACCGACTGAGCTACGAGCCCTCACGTCGAAGCGCGTTAGGAGCGGATCGGCGTCGGGTCAACCTTGTGCAAGCGGTGCGCGAGCTGGCGCATCGTCCGGCCGCTCGACGGATCGCGCCAGCGCGGCGCGATCGTCGCAAGCGGACCCAGCACGAAGTCGCGGCCGGCATAGGCGACATGCGGCACGACAAGGCCCGGTGAACGCCACACGCCGCCCGACCACAGCACGATGTCGAGGTCGATCACCCGTGCCGCCCAGCGTTGCCCGCGCCGCCGCCCGAAGTGCCGCTCGACCGCCTTCAGCCGCCGCAGCAGCGCGGGCGGCGAATCGGTGCACGCGACCAGCACGACCGCATTGACGAAGCGCCGGATCGACGGCCCGACCGGCGCGGTCTCGATCAGCCGCGACACCGCAGTAACTCCCGGCAAGGCCGCGATCGCCGCGATGACTTCGGCGCGCGGGCCCCCGTGCCGCCCGCGCCGGTTCGAGCCGATCGCGATCGCATAAAGCGGGGAAGTGGTTGAGATCGTCACCCGAACACGCCTATCGCGTTTCGATGACCTTCGCACCAAGCCCGATCCCCGAATCCGAACCGCCGCACGATTGCCCGCTGTGCCCCCGCCTCGTCGGTTTCCGCGAGGAACTTCGTCAGGAATTCCCGACCTGGTGGAACGCCCCCGTCAACGCCTTTGGCGACCCGGCGGCGTGGCTCGGGATCATCGGGCTCGCTCCCGGCAAGCACGGCGCGAATCGCACCGGCCGCCCGTTCACGGGGGATCACGCGGGAATCCTGCTGTACGACACGCTCGCGCAGCACGGGCTCGCGACCGGCACCTATGAGGCCAAGCCCGACGACACGCTGCAATTGCAGGGCGCGATGATCATCAACGCGGTCAAATGCCTGCCGCCGCAGAACAAGCCGACGCCCGAGGAAATCCGCACCTGCCGCCCGTTCCTCGACGGGCAGATCGCGGCGGTCCCGCACGCGCGGGTGTTCATCGCGCTCGGGCAGATCGCGCATCAGTCCGCGGTCAAGGTGCTTGGCGGGCGATTGCCCAAGTGCAAGTTCGGGCATCTCGCCGAACATCGCATGCCCGACGGGCGGATCCTGATCGATAGCTACCATTGCTCGCGCTACAATACGAACACCGGGCGGCTGACGCCCGAGATGTTCTCCGCAGTGTTCGCGCGTGCGGTAGAATTACGTGACGTTACGGCGCGTTAACCGATTTTCGGTCGAATGGATGAGAGATTTGAAAATCGGGATCGTATATTGTTGAGTGCGACCGCAGCGGAGTATTGCAGCGGTCGTGGCGCGTAGCGTACCGATGCGCGGGAGTGATTGCGGCAATCGTGCGAGTAAAATCGCCGGCCCCGCCCGATCGCTCCCGCGGGTCATCTTCCGGTCCCGCAGCCGCCCTTTCAGATATCCTGGACCAGCCGCCCGTACAGCTCGGGCCGGCGATCACGGAAGAAGCCGAACGCAGCGCGGTGGCGTTTCACCCGGTCGAGGTCGATCGTCGCGGTGATCACGCCCTCCTCCTCGCGTCCCAGTTCGGCGAGAATGTCGCCGCGCTCGTCCGCGATGAAGCTGGTGCCGTAGAAGGTCTGGTCATGCTCGACCCCGACGCGGTTCGCCGCGACGATCGGCACGACGTTGGACACCGCATGGCCGACCATCGCGCGCCGCCACAGCCGTGCGGTATCGAGCGAGGTGTCGTGCGGCTCGCTGCCGATCGCGGTGGGGTAGAACAGCACTTCCGCCCCCATCAGCATCATCGCGCGCGCGGTCTCGGGATACCATTGGTCCCAGCAGACGCCGACGCCGAGCGTGGTCTTCTCCGGGCCGGGCCAGACCTTGAAGCCGGTGTTGCCGGGGCGGAAATAGAATTTCTCCTCATAGCCCGGGCCGTCGGGGATATGGCTCTTGCGGTACACGCCCTGCACTTCGCCGTCGGGGCCGATCATCGCGAGGCTGTTGTAGTGATGCGGCCCGTCCGCCTCGAAAAAGCTCGTCGGGATCGTCACCTGCAGCGCCTCGGCAAGCGCCTGCATCGCGAGCACCGCCTTGTGCTCGCCGACCGGTTTTGCGTTGGAGAAAAGCCCCTCATCCTCGACCCGGCAGAAATATTCGCCCTCGAACAGTTCGGGCGGCAGGATCACCTGCGCGCCAAGGCTCGCGGCCTCGCGCACGCGTTCCGAGACATGCTCGATATTCGCGTCCATATCGTTGGAGAAAGCAAGCTGCAGCGCGGCGACGGTGATTTCGGTCATGCGCCGCCATATCGTGCTTCGTGCGCCAGATTCAAACGGGATATCGCTGATGGAACACTTGTTCGAGACGATTGCCCAACCCGTCGCCAATTGGGCGGGGCGACCGATTGCGTTCGTCAGCGCCTTCACGGTGGTGCTTTTATGGGCCTGACCGGGCCGCTGTTCCATTATTCGGACACGTGGCAGCTCGTCATCAACACATCGACGACGATCGTGACGTTCCTGATGGTGTTCCTGATCCAGAATGCACAGAATCGCGATGCCTCGGCGATCCAGGCCAAGCTCGACGAGATCATCCGCGCGACGACCGACGCGCGCAACGAGTTCATCGGGATCGAGCATATGACGCAGGACGAACTCGAGCGGATCAAGCGCGTGCTCGAGCGCGAATGCGGCGACGACACGACGCATCACGAATCGATCGAGCGGTTGCTGGGGCGGTTGTAGCCTGCCGCTGCTTTGTGTTCCTGCGCAGGCAGGAACCCAGAGTTGCAGACGCCGCGTTCGTAACCCTGGGCTCCTGCCTGCGCAGGAGCACGACGCGCCTTGCTACCGCGCCCCTGCCCGCAACGTGATCCGCGTCAGCTCCGACGGCACACCCAGCCGCAGCGCAAAGCCCGGCCACAGCCCGGTACCGTTGTTGACGTACAGCGTCATCCCGTCGACGGCGTAGCGCCCCGAGACGAACCCGGCATTGGCGCGCGCGACCAGCCGGTCGAGCC